>NZ_JAFIRI010000002.1:0-439990 GCF_018682295.1 Leucobacter sp. CX87
CGGGTCCATATAAATCGGGGCGGCCGGCGCCCCCCCCCCCCAGTTTTCCGGGGTAACGGGGCCGCGCCACGCCCGGGAAGAGTGGCCGAATTTCGTTTGCGCCCGACCCGATGATAGAGTTTTACCTTGTTCGGGGAGATCCCAAACAGGCGCCTCTAGCTCAATTGGCAGAGCAATTGACTCTTAATCAATGGGTTCCCGGTTCAAGTCCGGGGGGGCGCACAGACAAGGCCCGAGATCATCATGATCTCGGGCCTTTTTTGTTTTTCCGGGTTATCGATGGTCTTCACTGATTCCCGGTTTGCGAGTGAATCGTTCTCACCCACGGGACCAATCCCGCGGAAACACCGGAACCGAGTGCCGCACACCGCGCCCCACGTCGGAGCAAGTCTCGAACGGTGATCGGTAGAAGACGCCCAGACGCCGACCATGGAGGTGGGGGCAGAACCTGCCGTTACTTTTTGCTTGCGGCCTTATGGATCTTTTCGCCAACATCGTGAACCGCGTCTTCGATGATGTCGGTGACCTCGTTCACTTTCGATTCCACCGCGTTGACGGTCTTATCAGTAACGTTCTTCGTTCCTTCAGCGGCCCGCTTGAGACCTTCGCCGACTGTCTTCATGACTCTTCTCTCCATTCCCGCTTCGCCTGAGCGACTACGCGCCAGTCTTTTTCCGTGAATCGCGCTGTTTGAGAATGCCAAACAGCAGCGTCCCGACCACGAGTACGACGCCGATCACTCCCAGCCACAGAAGCCCCTCGATGGCAAACCCCACGATGGCGAGGATCACCCAAGCCACCGCTAGCACAAGCAACACGATCCACATGCCTTCACGGTACGCCTGGAACGGGAGCAGAAACGAGACTGCCAGGATTCGACAGGATTCACGACCCCTCTCGCGGCCATGTGCACCGTGCAGGCCGACGACCATTGTTTCCGTGCACGCGACCCGAAGCGACGACCTTTCTCTCGAGCCAGGCAAGCGAGCCCTGCGGAAGGAACCCGGGGCACCGGTGAATACTTCACCGCCACATGCACAGAAAGGTACCCCCCTCCTCCCGGAGGGAGACGGGGGCAACACAGCCAACCGTCACCGGGATCCGGTCGCTTGACGGCGCAGACTAGTAGTGCGCAGGGGGGTCGCTGCTGGGGAACGAATCTTCGCCCCATTCGTCCGCGAGCTCGTCCGCATGCTCGTGTGGAACCTGTGTAGTACCCGGCCGCTCTGCAACGTCGTTCGCTGCTTCGTCGGGGACAGTGTGTGGTGCTGAACGGTCGCTGCGATGCACGATTTTCCTCCTGACCTCGCGGTGTCCCACCACTATTGAGCAGGCTTCCGATCCCCGTCAAGGGCCACATCGCCGCACATTGCGACAGCACCCAGGTTCGAAAACCCGGTAGCGATCATGAGTAGACCGGGCAACCGAGAGAGCGAATTTCTCCGGTTTGCAACATCCTTGGAGACCGATTTTCTGCAGATTTGTGCAGTCCCCACAAAGACTTCCGCTTCCGAGTCGAGCCTTCGGCACGATGTTGGGTAACCCGAAAGGAGCAAAAATGGGATTCATTTCATTCATCTTGCTGGGCCTCATCGCTGGAGCAATCGCGAAGGCCATCCTGCCCGGCGAACAAGGTGGGGGTTGGATTGCGACGCTCGTGCTGGGCGTCGTGGGGGCAGTACTCGGTGGCTGGCTCGGCTCGCTCATCTTCGGCGCATCGCTTGAAGAGTTCTGGTCGCTCCAGACGTGGGCACTCGCGATTGGTGGTTCGATCGTCGTACTGCTCATCTGGGGATTGACGGTCGGGCGCAAACGGACCACATAGTGTGCATGACCGTCACACTGACACTCTGCGGCGCTTGAGACACCACACGGAGGACACCATGGGAATTCTTGAAGATGCGAAAGAAGCCGCTGATTCGGCAGCGAAGAAGATCAGCCGATCCGTCGAGGACGGCGTAGATCGAGCGAAGGACAAGATTGATGAGCTGCATGCTGAAGCCGACCTCAAGAAGGCTGAAGCGGAACGCGACTCGGTCAGGTTGAAGAACGAGTTGAAGGAAGACCTTCGCGACAAGTAAGTCACACGGAAGGCTCGAGATCATCCCGATCTCGGGCCTTCTGCGTGTTTCCGGCACACGCGAATCGTGATCCCCCTTCCCTGCGAGCTTGCGCCGGGACAGGCTTCGCGTCGACTACTCTCGGCCGCATGGCACCGTCGCGTTTGTCCTTGGCCCTCGTCGCCGTATCCGGCTGCGCTCTCGCACTCGGGTTCGCGTCCTGCGCCGCGCCCCCACCGGAGCCGCCTGCGGCCCCTCCCGGCCCTGCGGCCACTCCCTCGCCCACGGCTTCACAGGAGCCATCCCCCAACTCGCAGCCAATTCGCATCCCGAGCTGTGACGAGCTCGTCCCACTCGAGGACGTACGTGCGCTGGTGGGCGACGATCGGTACGTGCTCATTCCCCTCGAGGGTTCCGATCTCGCGAGCGCGCACACGGGCCCCGTAGCTGCCGAGACCCTCCGCAACGCCATTCAATCTCAGGCCTGCGTCTGGGGTATCCCGAATTCGGACGGCTTCGTACAGATCGTCGTCGCAGAGATCACTGACCCGGCGAAGGCCACGTTCACTGCCGCCTTGAACGACTCTGATTTCGCACACCAACTCGCGGGGGACGTGGCCCTGTACACCAACGGCCCCGTTCAGGGGCTCGGCCCGAACTTTCTCACGCACCTCTTCCGAGGGAACATCTGGATATCCGAGTTCAGCTGGGGCCCTGATCCCGCCGTCGGCAAGCAGGCCCTTGCTGCAGTCCTCTCGGCCAACTCCTCCTAGCGTCCCGCCCACCCCGCTGGACTCAAATGTCGGACCCCCACCGTACGATCACCTCGAGTTACTTTTGAGGAGAGCGATGGCCGACACACGTGAGCCCATTCAGGTCGATGCGGACACCTGGGTGATCATGCGCGAGAGCGCACACCAGCCCAAGGCGATCGTGCAGCGGGTCACTTCGACCGCGGGCGAGGCACGGTTCCTCCTGATGACCTGGCATCCGATCGCCACCGAGCGCCGCATGGTCGCAATCCACCCCGATCTCCGGACCGCGGACCGTGCCGTACCCTAGCCCGCCCGCTCGGGGTGAACAACGGGTAACGAGGGCCTGTCGGGTCCGCCAAAGAGCGCCGTCTGGCTAGACTTCCCAGTGAATTACTGAAGGAGTTCGTCATGGCGCATCCCCCCGCCCCCTCGGAAGACCTGCGCTTCGCGCTCGAACTCGCGGACCTTGCCGACGCGATCTCGCTCGACCGGTTCCGCTCGGCAGACCTCGCGATCGACACGAAGCCCGACCGGACCTTTGTGACCGACGCCGATCGCGCCGTCGAGGCGGCCCTGCGCGCGCGCATCGAGCAGGATCGTCCCGGCGACGGCTTCCTCGGCGAAGAATCGGGGCGCGTCGACCAGGGTACGCGGCGCTGGATCCTGGACCCCATCGACGGCACCTCGAACTTCCTCCGCGGCGTCCCCAACTGGGCGACGCTGATCGCGCTCGAGGTCGACGGTGACCCGACAGTCGGGGTCGTCTCGGCACCCGCGTTTGGCGCCCGCTGGTGGGCCGAGACGGGTAGCGGCGCCTGGGGCCAGGCGACGGGCGAGGCACCCCGTTCACTCCGCGTCTCCGGCGTCTCGGGGCTCGAGCACGCCTCTCTCAGCTTCCAGAGCATCGAGCAGTGGGACCTCGCGGGATACCTCGAGCCGCTCATCGCACTCAGCCGGGCCGTGTGGCGCGATCGAGCGTACGGGGACATGTGGTCATACATGTTGCTCGCAGAGGGCTTGGTGGACGTCGTGGCCGAATTCGATGTCAAGCCGTACGACCTCGCGGCCCTCGTGCCCATCGTTCGAGAGGCCGGCGGCCGCTTCACCGATATCGACGGCAACGAGAGCGCGTGGAACGGCAGCTCACTCGCGACGAACGGCGCACTCCACGCCGCGGTGATCGAGTGTGTCGCGGAGGCGAAGCCCGCCCACGGCTGAGCCCGCGCTCGGCTGGGCCGATGGCCCATCCTGCCGACTAGTCGCGAATCTGTCGCCGCTCGGGGTCGATCTGATCGAGCACCGGCTGCAACAGGGCGCTCAACTCGGTGATCTTCGACGGATCGAGTGCGTCAAACACCAGGCGGCGAACCTCGCCGACGTGCTCGGGCGCCGAGTCGGCAAGCTGAGCGAAGCCCGCGTCTGTGAGCACCGCATTGGTTGCGCGCTTGTCGCTCGCGCAGGGCTCACGACGCACCCAGCCCTGCTTCTCGAGCCGCGTGACCACGTGAGAGAGCCGCGAAAGCGACGAGTTGGTGTGGAAGGCGAGGTCGCTCATCAATCGAGCACGCTCGGGCGCATCGGACAGCATCGCGAGCACGTGATACTCAAAGAGATTCATGCCAGCCTCGCGCTTGAGCTGCGCTTCGACTGCACTGGGCATCAGCATCGAGAGGCTGACGAGTTGCAACCAGAGCGCACGTTCATCAGGACTCAGCCAGTTCGGCTGCGCATCGTCAGTCACGGCGTCTCCCTCTCGCGGTCTCTGCCGGAGTTCCGGCACTCACTTCAGAGTAACCGGCTCTGGGGCCCAGCCGCACGTGCGTAGACTTTCGGCATGTCCCACGCGCCCGCAGCTTCGCCGCTTCCCGACACCTCGACCCCCATGAATCCGTCGATCCGTGCGAGATTCGGCGCGTTCCTGCCGTGTGTGCTCGACGCACTATTCGTTGTCGTGTTTGCGGTCACCGGACGCGCGAGCCACGCCGAGATGCTCGACGTCGCAGGTGTGTGGGCGACCGCCTGGCCGTTCCTCGTCGGGCTCGTGATCACCTGGGCCGCGACTCGCGCCTGGCGCCGCCCGCTCGGCATCGTGTGGCCCGGTGTCGCCCTCTGGGTCGGCACGGTCGCCATCGGCATGCTGCTCCGCTTGGCTACAGGCGAAGGGGCCGCACTCCCGTTCATCATTGTCGCGACCATCACTCTCGCGGTTCTCTTGCTGGGCTGGCGGGGCATTGCCGCGCTCGCGCGCCGGCTTCGCCGGCCTTCAGCAGACAGCCGTTAAGGTCACGGCCCGCAGCAGGCGAACCGCTCACACCCGCGAGACCGCCGTCTGGCCCTGGACACCCCTTCCGAAAAATACCCCCGGGGGTATACACTAGAGTCCAGGTATCCAACGGAAGGGACTGTGGTGCGAGTAATTATCATGGGTGGCGTCGCTGGGGGGATGTCTGCGGCAACGCGACTTCGCCGGCTTGACGAGCAGGCAGAGATCGTCATTTTCGAGCGTGGCCCTCACGTTTCGTTTGCGAACTGCGGGCTCCCGTATGCGCTCGGCGGCGTTATCGAGGAACGCCAGTCACTGCTGCTGCAGACTCCCGAATCGCTCGCACAACGGTTCGACCTCGATGTGCGAGTAAACCACGAGGTCCTGAGCATCGATCGCGAAGCCCACGAGATCCTCGTCGCAGATACCTTGAGCGGCGAGACTCGCATCGAACCATACGACGCACTCATCCTCTCCCCCGGCGTCTCACCGGTGAGATTGCCGAGCGATGACAGCGTCCCCGTGGTCGCGCTACACACCGTTCCCGAGCTTGACACGATGCTCGCGACGCTTGACGCCACACCCGGCACCCCAGTCGTCGTCGCGGGGGCGGGGTTCATTGGACTCGAGGTCGCCGAGAACCTCGTCCACCGCGGAATTCCGGTCACACTAGTACAGCGTTCGCCACAGGTCCTCGCTCCACTTGACCCAGAGATGGCGGCGCTCCTCACCGATCGGCTCCGCGACAATGGGGTCGACCTGCGGCTCAGTACCCGCGTCGATCGCATCGAGGCCGGGGAAGTCGTCCTGAGCGACGGAAGCACGCACCGGCCGGCGATGGTCGTGAACGCGATCGGCGTTCGCCCGAACACCCAGGTGGCGGCAGCGGCTGGACTCGCCATTGGGCCGTCCGGGGGGATCGTCGTTGATGCGCAGCAACGCACGAGCGATCCGGCAATTCTGGCCGTCGGAGATGCCGCGGAGAAGGTGGATGCCGTCGACGGGCAGACAACCATCGTTACCCTCGCTGGGCTCGCGAATCGGCATGGCCGCGCCGCCGCGGACACGATTGCCGGCATGGAGACCACCGCCGCACCGGCGCTGGGAACCTCCGTGATCGGATTGTTCGGCCTGGTGGCAGCGTCCACGGGCTGGTCGGAACGGCGCCTGATCGCCGCTGGTCGGGCGCACCATGCGGTGCACATCCACCCGTCATCGCACGCCGGCTACTATCCTGGCGCGACGACCCTGACCTTGAAGCTCCTGGTGGACAGCGAGACCGATGAGATTCTCGGCGCGCAGGCCGTAGGCACCGAGGGCGCCGCGCGGCGCATCGATGTGATCGCAACGGCAATCGTGGGCGGCATCACCGCCTCGGCGCTTTCGAGGCTCGAACTCGCCTACGCTCCCCAGTTTGGATCCGCAAAGGACCCGGTGAATCAGCTCGGATACGTGGCCGAGGGGCGCGCCAACGGGTCGAGCCCTGCGGTTCAGTGGCATCAGCTCGAGAGCGAGCTCGCCGCCGGGGCGCTCCTGATCGACGTGCGCTCGGCGGGTGAATTCGCTCGAGAGACGATTCCTGGCGCGACGAACATTCCGGTCGACGATCTGCGCGAGCGCCATGGCGAGCTCGCAGGGCGCCGGGTCATCGTGCACTGCCAAGTGGGGCAACGCGGACACACGGCAACTCGCTTGCTCCGACAGCTCGGGATCGACGCCCTGAATCTCGATGGCGGCTTCCTCACCTGGAAGGCCGGTGTCCGTGCGACGGCAACAGCAGCGCTCGAGGGTGCCGGCGAGGGCACGGGCGCCGCTCGCAGCTCGCAGGCATAAGAAGAGGGGGTGGGGCTTACGCCCCACCCCCTCTCACCTCAGTGCATGATTCATTCAAGACTCGTGGAGCCGCGGGGAATTGAACCCCGGTCCACTTCGGCAATTCCGTGTCTTCTACGGGTGTAGTTCGTGGAAACGTTCTACTCGGCCCCGTCCTTTGTCACGAACATCTAGGACGACAGGCCCAGCCACAGAAAAAGTCCCCACACACCCTGAGACACAGTGTGTGAGCAAGCCCCCTTAATGACGCCAGAATCCGGGGCAGGGGCACACCCGGTCTGACGGACTTTCTACTCTGCCTTAGGCGGCGAGAGCGAAGTCGGTGCGCTTAGCGTTTGCACCTATGTTTTGCGAAGAGCGTTTACGAGATAACTTCGCATCCTCGACCCGCTTCCCACGGTTTCACAACGACGTGTCGAAACCGATCGGCCCCGTGTGTGGCGGACAAGTCCGCCGGGAGGTCGAATGAATCATGCACTGTGGAGTTTTCAACCCGGCTTTTACCGGTTCCTCAATGCTAGCGCGGGTCGCTGTGAGATTCCAGCGCGCGGGCGCGCACGTGCACCTCAATTGCCTGGTCGAGGCCCCCACGCGCAAGACCGAGCGCACGTTCCGTCGCAGTGCGCACGTAGCGGGTGAACGATACATGCTCAAACGGTTGGTCGTTGTTCGCGTAGGCTCCGACGCCGTCAACCGCAATGAGAATTTCGACGGCCGCGGTGAACGGATCGATCAGTTCGAACTCCCCCGCGGCGACTCCGTCGGCGATGATCGCCATCAGCTGATCGCGATCGAGGGCCTCTTGCTCTTCGAGCACATCGCGAAGCGCCGGACGGAAGCGGCAGAGGTGGCGCGCGTTGAGCCAGAGGCGATCAAGACCCGATTCGCGCCCGCCCTCAACCCGCGCCACGAGTTCGGCGATGCGCTGCAGAGCGGATCCCACTCCCCCGTACAGGTGCGCGCGCTCTTCGCCGATCGCGAGCGCGAAGGCGGCGTTGACGAGGTCTTCTGCCGCCGGAAAATAATGGCTGATGAGGCCGGGTCGAACGCCCAGTCGATCGGCGACTGCGCGCAGCGTGACCTTCTCCAATCCCTCGGCGAGAGCGATGCGCGCCGCTTCGGCCAGAATCTCGGCGCGCCGCTCTTCCGGACGCTTGCGGGTCCGGGTCACCTGCGAACTTGACACCATGCCCAGCATCATATTGGATAAGTGCTCAATAAGACATTGGTCTTGCAACCAATAGCAGCGTCGCTTCGATTCCCGACCACTGGGTTCCTGGCGCGCTGGCGCCGAAAGGATCCCTCGTGACACCTCCCACCACCGCTGGCCTAGCCGAGCAGAGCCCGCTCGAGTCAGCGACTCAGCCTGAGACGCGTGGCATCGAGCTGATTCAGCCCGCTGAGCGTCACGGCCGCGCCCGCGACCTGTTCGCCGTCTGGGCCGCACCGAACGTGAGCGTCCTGGCATTCACGATGGGCGCGACGCTCACGCTCGTCCTCGGACTCGAGATCTGGCAGGCGATCCTGGTCATCATCGCCGCCTCCTTGCTCTGGGTGCTCCCCGGCATCGTCGCCATCAGCGGACCCTCGGCGGGAACCTCGGGTTCGGTCATCACCCGCGCGATCTATGGGGTGCGTGGCAACAAGTTCATCATTGCCTTCTACGGCTGGTTCATTTCCGGCGTCTTCCTGGCGCTGAACTGGGTGGCCTCAGCCTTTATGGGCGCCGAGCTGCTGCGCCGCATGGGCTGGGCGAACGACACCCTGAACATTCTTCTTGTCAGCGTCGTCGTGTCGACGATCACCGTGCTCGTCGCGGTTTACGGTCACGCGCTCATCCTCCGCGCGTACACCGTCGTCACGGCGGTCCTCTTGGCCATCTTTGTCCTCGTCGTCGGCTTCATCCTGCCGAACATCGACTGGGCCTTTACCCAGCCGGAACCGCTCGAGGGCGTGGGACTGTGGACCTCGGTGAGCATCGGCTTCGCGATCCTCGCATCGTCGCCACTTTCGTTCTCCAATAGCGCGGACCTTGCCCGCTACCTGCCCCGCGAGACGAAGCCGTCGCACATCGTCGCGGCGACCGCCTTGGGCGGTGCGCTCCCCGGCATCTTCTTCACCTCAGTTGGTGCGCTGCTCGGCACCGCAGTGAAACCGGAAGACCTCGCCTTCGGCATCGAGTACCCGCTGCTCGAGATGCTGCCCGTATGGCTCGGCCCCATCTTCGTCCTCGGCGTCATCGTCAACACGATCGCACTCAATGGCATGACCACCTACACGGCGAGCATGGTCTTCCAGTCCATCGGGGTGCGCATGAAGCGCATCCCCTCCGCGATCACGATCGGCGTCCTCGGGACGATCTTCACCATCGTGCTGGCGCTTGCCACGAGCCTCATCGATGCGGTGAACCTCATGCTGCAGTTCCTACTGATCATCTCGGTGCCGACCATGGCCGTATACGTCATGGACATCCTCCTGCGCCGCAACCGATACAACGGATTCGACCTGTTCGACGAATCCCCCGGCGGGCCGTTCTGGTATTTAGGAGGATTCGGCATCCCCGGAATCTCCGCCGCGCTGGCCGGGGGCATCGCGACCGCCCTCTTCCTCTCCACCGACGTCTGGACCGGCCCGCTCGCGGTGGCGATCGGCTACATCGACCTGTCGGTGCCCGTGGGGCTCGCCGTCTCCGCACTCGTCTACGCCGTGTGCTCGCGCCGATCCATGCGTGCCCTGACCACGACGACGTCTCGAGTTGCGGCATGACCCGCGGTTCAGGCCTGCCGCACACCCCACGCTATCCCGGCGCGCCTGCTGGTGAGCCGAGCCTCGACGGCTGGCAGGATCCGCCCCAAAGTCGGTGGGCATTCACCCACCTGGGCGAGCTCGTGCCGTCCGCGACGATCTCGCGACACGCTCGACCGGCCGCCCACGAGACGCAGAGCCGCCTGCAGGCGCTGACCACACAGGTCCCCGACCTTGAGTTGCGCCTCGCAGCGACCTACACGAACGCGTTCCTCGTGCTGCGTGGGGACGAGATCGTTGCGGAATATTCCGGCCCCGGCGTAGCCGCAGACGACCGCCACCTCCTCATGAGCGTGTCAAAGTCGCTCTGCAGCACGCTGATCGGATCCCTCGTGCTCGACGGGCTCCTCGACCCCGGGTGTCGGGTCACCGAGTACGTCCCTGAACTCACCGGCTCGGTGTATGACGGTCCGACCGTGCAGCAGGTGCTCGACATGGAGATCCAGATCGACTACCGCGAGGAGTACACCGACCCGAACTCGGAGGTGCAGACCCACGATCGGGCGGCCGGCTGGCGGAGCCCCCTGCCCGGCGACCCGATCAGCAATACCGAGTTCCTCACGACGCTACGCGGGAACGGCAGCACCGGCGAGTTCCAGTACTGCTCGGCGAACACCGACGTGCTTGCCTGGGTGATCGAGCGGGTAACGGGCCAGCGCTATGTCGATGCCCTGAGCGAGCGCCTCTGGAGCAAGCTGGGGGCCGATCTCGACGCGACTCTCACGGTCGACCGGGTCGGGTTTGGTTACGCCAACGGCGGCATCTCATGCACCGCGCGTGACCTGGCACGGGTCGGGCGGCTGATCCTCGACGGCGGCGTCGCTCCGGGCGGCCGCGTCGTCTCTGAGGCATGGGCGCAGAGCGTGCTCGCCGGCGGAAACCAGAAAGCCATGACCGACGAGGGCTACACGTCGTTCTACCCGAATGGTTCGTACACCCGCCAGTGGTGGTCCACCGGGAACGAGCGAAGCAACGTCAGCGGCATCGGCATCCACGGCCAGAACCTCTGGCTCGATCCCTTGACCGACTCCGTCATCGTCAAGCTCTCCACCTGGCCGGATCCCACCGGTTCGGAATGGGACCGCCAACAGGACGGGATCCTGCTCGACGTCAGCCGCGCGCTGGACCGACTGTAGGCAGAGACCGGGGAGTAGCGCGAAATTGCCCAGAAATGGGCGCTTTCTCTGAGCGCGGCCGCAGCCGAGACGGCTGCGGGGAGTAGCGCGAAATTGCCCAGAAATGGGCAATTTCTTATAGCGCTACTCCCCCATGTGCTTCCGGCTCGAGATGGCACGGTCGGCCTCGCGCCGATCCTGCCGCTCTCGCAGCGTCTGACGCTTGTCGTACTCCTTCTTGCCCTTGGCAAGCGCAATCTCAACCTTCGCGCGCCCGTTCAAGAAGTACAGGCGCAGGGGCACGATCGTCATGCCGCCCTCGCGGGTCTTCATATGCAGCTTGTCGATCTCCTGGCGGTGCAGCAGCAACTTCCGCTTGCGCCGCGGCGCGTGGTTCGTCCACGAACCGTTCAAGTACTCAGGGATGTAGGCGGCATCGAGCCACGCCTCACCATTCTCGATGAACACGTACCCGTCGACGAGCGACGCACGCCCCTCGCGGAGCGACTTCACCTCGCTGCCGGTGAGCACCATCCCCGCCTCATAGGTGTCGATGATGAGGTAGTCGTGCCGCGCCTTCTTGTTCGAAGCGACGAGTTTTATCCCGGTTTCTTTGGGCATCCTGGTCCCTCCTGACAATCGCGACCGCGGGCGCCCAGCAGCGAGCGCCCCGACCGCACAGTCTAACGGACGAGCGCCGTTAGACGCGAAGGTAGCGTGTGATTGCAACCTTCGCAGCGAAGGCCGAGAGCACAATCCCGACTGCGATCAAGATCGGCGGCACAATGAGCGACTGCTCGACCGTGATGTAGCTCGTAAACGGCACGTTGACCACCAGGAAGTCCTGCACGAAGAACTTCACGATCGCGACCGAAGCCGCGCTTGCGAGCACCGCCCCGATCAGCGCCGCGATGATTCCCTCAAGGATGAACGGCGTCTGGATGAACCGGTTCGATGCCCCCACCAGGCGCATGATGCCGATTTCTCGCCTGCGCGAGAACGCCGAGAGGCGGATCGTCGTGGAGATCAGCAACACTGCCGCGATCAGCATGAGCCCGGCGATGCCGATCGCCGTGTAGCTGGCGATCCCGAGCAGCAAGAAGATCTGGTCGAGCAGGCTGCGCTGATCCGAGACACTTTGCACACCGGGGACGCCCGAGAACGTCTCCTGGATGATCGCGGACTGCGACGGGTCATCGAGCTTCACCCAGAATGTTTGGTTGAGCTGCTCCGGCCGCGTGATGTCGACCACGGGGTTGTCGGCGAATTGCTTCGTGAACTCCGTGTAAGCCTCGTCGTGATCGACGAAGAAGAAGTCGGACACGTAGGGGGCGAGGGCGTCCGAACGCAGCGCGTCCTCGACCGCCTGGATCTGCTCCTCGTTCGCGTCGGTTCCCGCGCAGGTCTCGCTCTGGTCGAAGTCGGTGCAGAGGTAGATCGCTACCTGCGCCCGGTCATACCAGAACGTCTTCATCTGCTGGATCTGCAGCTGCATCAAGATTGCGGCGCCCACGAACGTCAGCGACACAAAGGTCACCAAAATGACCGAGATCACCACAGAAACATTGCGGCGGAGGCCAGAGAAGACCTCGCCGAGTACCAGACCAATTCTCATCGCACGGGCCCCACATCAGTCTGCTCATCATTGTTTCCCGCGCTGCCGCCGAGCCCCAGCGACTGCGCCAGGTTTCCGGTCTCAGACAGCTCTACCGGATCCCGCTTCACATGCGGATCAAGGAATCTCGGGAGCTTGCGTTGCCCGTCAGCCTGCGGCGCCTTCGCGTTGACCGTCTCGTCGTTCACGGTGTCCGGGAGAGCGACCGGCTCGGCCGGGGCCGGGGACTCTGCCGCGGCACGCGGCGCGATGACCGGAATCGACGGGGTCGAGCGGGAGGGCGCAGGGGCGGCCACCTCGGCAGGGGTGTCCGGGCGAGCCGGCTGCTGCTGCGCGGACTGAGCAGCGGCAGGATCCTGCACCGCCGGCCCGCCGATCGGGGCGATCGAGGTGTCGGGTGCGAGGACGGCTTTGACCGCGTCCTCGGTCGTGCGCAGGGCGGTGCGCTGCGCCTCAGGGATCTCGGCGAGCGAAATCGCCGCAGTCTCGCCGTATCCGCCGCGCTGCTCGTCGCGGACGATGACGCCCTGCGACAACTCGATGACGCGCTGCTGCATGATATCGACGAAGGCCGCTTCGTGGGTCGCCATGACCACGGTCGTGCCAGCGGCGTTGATCGAGCGCAGCAACTGCATGATGCCGAGGCTGGTCGCGGGGTCGAGGTTGCCCGTGGGCTCGTCGGCGAGCAGCACCGCGGGCTTGTTGACGATGGCGCGCGCAATCGCCACGCGCTGCTGCTCGCCACCCGACAGCTCGTGCGGGTAGCGCTTCGCCTTGCCGCCCAGTCCGACCATCTCGAGGGTGTCGGGCACGGCCTCCTGAATGAACCCACGGGACTTCCCGATCACCTGGAGCGAGAACGCAACATTGTCATAGACCGTCTTGCCGGTGAGCAGACGGAAGTCTTGGAAGACGACGCCGAGGTTGCGCCGAAAATACGGCACCTTGCGGGTCGACAGGTTGCCGAGTTCGTGACCGAGCACGTGCACGGTGCCCGAGGTCGGCTGCTCCTCGCGCAGCATCAGCTGCAGGCAACTCGACTTTCCCGACCCGGAGGCGCCGACAATAAAAACGAATTCCCCCCGGTTGATCGTCAGGCTCACCCGGTCAAGGGCGGGCTTTTGTGTACCCCGGTACTGTTTGGTGACATTCTCAAATCGGATCATGGCGCTTCGACCCTACGCACCCGGCTCGCCCGCGCCCTCGCGACTCGCTGGAAAGGCGCGAGCTTTCAGGATCCCGCCCGCTTGGCTAGGCCTTTGAGAGCGAGCGCCAGCGGATGCCCGCCGCGATAAATCCGTCGATGTCGCCGTCGAACACGGCCTGTGGGTTGTTCACCTCGTGCTCCGTGCGGAGGTCCTTGACCATTTGATAGGGCGCGAGCACGTAGCTGCGCATCTGGTCGCCCCAGCTCGCGGTGATATTGCCCGCGAGTTCCTTCTTCTTCGCCGCCTCGGCCTCACGCTGCAGGATGAGCAGGCGGGACTGCAGCACACGCATGGCGGCGGCGCGGTTCTGGATCTGGCTCTTCTCGTTCTGCATCGAGACAACGGTGCCCGTCGGGAGGTGGGTAAGGCGCACCGCGGAGTCCGTGGTGTTCACCGATTGCCCGCCTGGCCCGCTCGAGCGGTACACGTCGACCCGCAGGTCGCCTTCGGGAATCTCCACCGAGACCGCCTCTGGCATCAGCGGAATCACCTCGACCGCGGCGAAGCTGGTCTGACGCTTGCCCGCAGAGTTGAACGGGCTCATCCGCACGAGACGGTGCGTTCCCGCCTCGACCGACAGGGTTCCGAACGCGTACGGCCCCTCGAACTGAATCGTCGTCGACTTGATGCCCGCCTCTTCGGCGTAGCTCGTCTCCATCACGGTGACGCGGTGCTCGTTCTTCTCGCCCCAGCGCAGGTACATGCGCTGCAGCATCTCGGCGAAGTCCGCAGCATCGACACCACCGGCGCCGGCACGAATCGTCATGACGGCCGAATACTCGTCGTACTCCCCCGCCAACAGCGTCTGCACCTCGAGCTGCCCGACGACGGACTCGATCTCGGCGAGCTCCGAGCGGGCCTCTTCGGCGCTGGCCTCGTCATCTTCGTCCTGTGCCATCTCTACCAAGACGTCGAGGTCGTCGAGTCGGCTCTCGATGGCGCGCAGCCGAGCGATCTGTGCCTGGCGGTGGCTCAGCCCGCTCGTGATGCGTTGCGCCTCCGCCAGGTCGTCCCAGAGGTCAGGCGCCGCGGCCAGTTCTTCGAACTCCGCCGCCTCCCGCTCGAGCTTGGCTAAGTCGGACACCTGCAAGATGTCGGCGAAGGTACCGCGGACGGCGCGGATCCGGGAGGTGAGATCGAGGTCGAGCATGATCCCTGTAGCCTACCGCGCGAAACGGCCCCGCTAGATGATCGTCGCGCGCCGGGTCGCCACATCGATCCCCTGCCCACGGTCCGCCCAGGCCTCGCGCAGGAGCGGCACCGCGCGCGCGAGCTCTGCAGCCGGAGCCGTAAACGGCAGCCGCACGTAGCGCTCGAACACACCTGGGCTGCCAAATCTCGGCCCAGGCACCAACTGCACGCCCCGGCGCTCGCTCTCCCGGCACAGCCGCGAACCGCTGGGCTCCCCGAGGTCGGCCCACACCCCGACCCCGCCCCGCGCGGCCGAAAGCCGCCAGCCGGGCAGCAGTTGCGCCACGCCATCCGCGAGCGCCCGGTGCCCGGCGGTCAATTGCCGGGTGCGGATCGCCAGGATCTCGTCGTACTGCTCGAGGGCGAGGCGCGCGAGCACCTGCTCCCAGGTCCCGGTGCCGAGGTCGCTCACGCGACGCGAGGCCTCCAGCCTGGCCAGGAGATCCGGGGCTGCGCGAATCCAGCCCACCCGCAGCCCGCCCCACACCGTCTTTCCCAGGGAGCCGACCGTCAGGATCAAATCGCGTTGATGCGCGTGTTCGGCTGAGGCCGCAAACGGGGTCACGAGACGAGGGTCGCCCAGGGTCAGCTCCGCCGTGGTCTCGTCGGCGATGACGGCGGTGCCCTGGGCGGTGAGCATCGCGATGAGGCTCGCCCGCAGCTCCTGCGGCATGCTCAACCCGGTCGGGTTGTGGTGGTCGGGAATCAGATAGGCGAGCCGGGGCGACGTGCGCTTCGCGATCTCGAGGATACTTGCCGCGTCGTAGCCGTCCGCCCCTACGGGCAGCTCAGCCACGAGCGCTCCGGCCGCAACCAGCGCCTCGCGGGCATGCGGGTAGCTCGGCGACTCGATCAGGCTGCGGTCCCCACGACCGAGCAGCGTCCGGGCGATGAGAAAGATGGCGTGCTGCGCGCCGAGCGTCACCATAATCTGCTCCGCCGAGGTCGGCAGACCGCGCCGCGTGTATCGGTCGGCGATCGCGGCGCGAAGCGCCGGGTGTCCGACGGTGTCGTAGCCGCTACTAGTGAACGCGTCGGAGTGCTCCGTGAGCGCACGCGCGCCGAGTTCGGCGAGGCCAGCCCACGGCGGCGGGGAGGCGCGCGTCAGATCGATCCCGGACACGGACCCCTCGGCCCACGGCTCCGCTTCCCCTACGCGCGCACGCCTGATGACCGTGCCGGAGCCGCGCCGCGACTGCGCCGTCCCCGTCTCCCGAAGCTGGTGGTAGCTCGCGGCGACCGTCGTGCGAGAGACGCCGAGCTCCTCTGCGAGCGGGCGCTCTGCGGGCAGCGCGGTGCCCGCCAGGATCCTGCCGTCGCGCACCAGCAACGAGATACTCTCGGCCAGTTCGGCATAGGCGAGGCCCCCGCCGCGCCAGTTCCCGAGGTGGCGTGCAAGCCCGCGTGCGGTGAGTCGCTGCGCAATCATGAGGCCACTGTAGGCCAATTGGCCTCTTGAGAGCCAGTCCAATCTGATGTGGACTGGTCAGCATGCGTAACAGACTCCTGCAGCTGGTCCCGGGACTCCTCCTCTACGGCATCGCCGACGCCTTCATGATCCGCGCGGCGATCGGCGTCGACTCCTGGACCGTGTTCGCCCAGGGCATCTCGGTACACACCGGCTTCGGCATCGGGATCCTGACCAACCTCATCGGGCTCGCCGTCCTCCTGCTCTGGATCCCGCTTCGGCAGAAACCCGGGATCGGCACGGTGCTCAACATCCTGCTCGTCGGACCGGCCATCGAGCTCGGGCTCTGGATCCTGCCCGTCCCCGACGCGCTGTGGCTACGGGTGCTGTACTTCGCCATTGGCCTCGTGTTGCTGGCCTTCGCGAGCGGCATCTACATTGGCGCACGCCTCGGCCCCGGCCCGCGCGATGGTCTGATGACGGGCATTCACCTGCGCTTCGGTACCCCGATCTGGATTGGCCGGACCGCTATCGAGCTCACCGTGGTCGCGATCGGCTGGCTCCTCGGCGGAAACGTCGGCGTCGGCACCCTTGCGTTCGCCGTCCTCATTGGCCCGCTCTGCGCGTTCACGCTGCCGCTCTTCGACCGACGCTGGCGCACCCGCGAGACGCCAGCGGCGGGGCCAGAGTCCAGAGACCCCGCCCCGCCGCTGCCCGCAGCCCGCTCGCCGCGGTCGACCTAAACTATCGGTCGTTGTCGCCGAACTCCGGTACCTTGTTGAACCCGGTCACCGGCTGACTCTCGTCAAACGCCGCGACCTTGCGACGGAAGCCCCGCGTGAGCACGACGAGGTAGATGAACCCGATCGCGGTCCAGATGAGCCCGCCGATAAGCGCGTCGATGTGGAGGTTCGCCCACAGCAGACCCGTGAGGAGCATGCCAATGCCCGGCAGCACGATGAAGGTGAAGATGTCCTTCGCGGTCTTCCGGCGGCCCTTGCGGATCGCGAACCAGGCAATCACCGAGATGTTGACGAAGGTGAACGCGATGAGCGCCCCGTAGTTAATGTAGGCGGCAATCATCTCAAGCGTGAACGACATCGCGAGGAGGCTGATCGCGCCGGTCAGCACGATATTGAAGGTCGGCGTGTGCGTGCGCGGGTTGATGTAGCCGAAGAACTTCTTCGGCAGCACGTTATTGCGCCCCATCACGAGCAGCATGCGCGACACCGAGGCGTGCGAGGCGAGACCGGAGGCGAGCGTCGCCGCGAACCCTGCGGAGGTGAGGATTGCCTGGAATACCGGGCCTCCCACCTGGAGTCCAATCTCGGGCAGCGTGCTGTCCTCGATGGCGGCCGCGGGGAACGCGTCCGAGCTCGGGAAGCGCAGCTGCGTGAAGTAGCCGGCGATCAGGAAGATCGCGCCCCCGATGATGACGGTGAGCAGGATCGCGCGGGGCATGATCTTCGGCGACTTCGCCTCTTCCGCGTACATGGTCACAGCGTCAAAGCCGATGAACGAGAAGCAGACAATCGTCGCGCCCATAAGCACCGCGGCCATGGTCACCTCGTCGTGCAGGAACGGCATCATCGAGGCAACCGTGCCCTGGCCCTCGCCGCGCATGAGCTGCGCGATCACCATCACGACAAACACCGCCATCACGGCGATCGAAAAGACCAGCAGGATCATGTTGATGTTCGAGGTACCGCGCATCGTCAGGTAGATGAGGGTGGTCACGAACACGCAGTACACGACGACCCAGATCCAACCCGGGATCCCGGGGAAAATGGCCTCGAGGTAGCTGCGGATGATGAGGCAATTCACCATCGGAAGCAGCATGTAATCGATGAGGGCGGTCCAGCCGACCAGGAACCCCACGTTCGGGTGGATCGACTCGCGCACGTAGGTGTACGCCGATCCGGCACTCGGAATTGCGCCAGACATCTTGCCGTAGCTGATTGCCGTGAACACCATCACGATGAGCGCAACGAGGTAGGCGGCCGGAACCACGTTGTTGGTGTCTCTCGCCACCATGCCGAAGGTGTCGAAGACAACGGTCGGGGTCATGTATCCCAGGCCGAGGCCCACAATCGCCCAGAGGCCGAGATTGCGTTTGAGTGTTCCGCTGCCAGCGCGTGGCATCGTGGCGGTTGCCGTCATGTTCTACTCCTTTGAAGAACCTGGCTTCACCGCATATCGCGGCGGCGATGCCAGTCGGCCGGAACACTGATCCGGCCAAAAATTGGGGGCTACACGACCGATCAACCACGGCCGTGCAGCCCCCTGAACTATTCGAACTTACTGCTTCGCGAGCCGTTTGTCTCGGCTGATGCGGGCGATCTGCACACCGATCACCAGTATCAGCGCTCCGAAGAACACGATTGACGCCAGCACATTGGCCTGTGCCGGCACCCCCCGCAGCGCCGAGGTGTAGATGAACTTCGGGAACGTCGTCGCCGTGCCCGAGTTGAACGCCGTGATGATGAAGTCATCAAACGACAGCGCAAACGAGAGCAGCGCGGCGCCGATGATGCCCGGCATGAGCATCGGCAGCGTGATCCGCCAGAACACCTGGCTCGGCGGTGCGTACAGGTCACGCCCCGCCTCTTCGATCGCCGGGTCGAGGCTCGCCACGCGTGCCTTCACCGCCACGACCACGTACGAGATACAGAACATTGTGTGCGCGAGGATGATCGTGCCGATCCCCTTTTCGACACCGGCGAGCAGGAACTGCGCGGCGAGGCCCGCACCCAGGACAACCTCGGGGGTCGCCATCGGGGTGAACAGCAACAGGCTGATGGTCGAACGGAACTTGAAGCGGTACCGGACGAGGGCGATCGCGATCGCGCTGCCGAGCACCGTTGCCAAGACCGTCGAGACGACGCCGATCAGCAGGCTGTTCCCGAACGCCTGGCAGACCATGGGCGCGCCACAGGGGTTCGTCCAGTTGTCGAGAGTGAACCCGCGCCACGTGATGTTGTTGCGTCCCGCATCGTTGAACGAGAACACGAACACGTACAGGATGGGCAGCAGCAGGTAGACCATGGCAATGATGGCCGCGACCGGGACGAATGCTTTTCCGAGACTGAACTTCGAATTCACAGTAGGTCCTCCGTGCCACTCTTGCGCACGTACGTCGCCACGATGATCAGGATGATGATCATCAGGAGGATCGACAGTGACGCCGCCATCGGGTAGTTCTGCGTCTGCAAGAAGTTTGCCTCGATGACGTTACCGATCATGGGGGTGTTCGTTGATCCCAGGAACTCGCGGGACGCGTTCACGTAGTCGCCCGACATCGGGATAAAGGTGAGGAGCGTTCCCGAGACGATTCCCGTCATCGACAGCGGCAGGGTGACCTTGCGGAAGGTCGTGACCGGCGAGGCGTAGAGGTCTGAACCGGCCTCTACCAGGCGCAGGTCGAGCTGCTGCAGTGAGGCGAAGATCGGCAGGGTCATGAACGGAATGAAGTTGTAGACCAGGCCGAAGATCACGGAGAAGTCCGTGCCGATCCACTCGCCGGGAAGGATCTGCTTCCAGGCCAGCGTCCGCAGCAGGAAGCTGATAAAGAAGGGCGCGACCACCAGGATCAGCAGAATGCCCTGCAACATAGGCTTCGAACGTGCCTTGACTCCGATCATGTAGGCGAGCGGATACGCGATCACGAGCGCGACCACGGTGGCGATCAGCGCGTACGTGAACGAGCGCACCAGCTGGGGCCAGTACTCAGCGAGTGCCGCCCAGTAGTTGCTGAATTGCGTCGCTGCGACGTAATCTCCGATGCCGCCCGAGGCGGCCGGAGCCTGCAGCGAGGTCAGGAACAGTTGAATGAACGGCGTCACGAAGAACAGCACCATGTAGGCGATACCGGGAAGCAGTAAGAGCAGCGCGACCCAGGTCCCCTTCCGCGGCGCCTGTTCGACGACCTTGCCGCTCGCAAATGCGGTAAATGCCATGGGAGCCTACTTTGCGGCCTGGGCCGCGATGGCCCTGGTCGACGCCTCGGTGGTCAGCGAACCGGTCTCGAGGTGGTCGTCAAGCAAACCGAAGGTGTGCTCTGCGAGCCAGCTCAACCAGACCTCATCGCCGCGCTTGCCCACCGGGCCAGACTCGACATTCTGCGCGAAGACCTGCACGTCGCCGAACTCGTCCGAGCTCACCGTGTACTGCGTGCTCACGCCAATAAACGAGACGTCCGTAATGCGGCCAGGGCCCACGACGTTGATCCCGGCCGTATCGGCGGGCGCGCTCATGTGCAGCCGCAGCTTCTCCGGACGAACGCCCACGGTAATCGAGCCCGAGTCGCGTTCGCTGCGCGCCCGGTCGACCGTGATGCGGTGCCCATTGAAGTTGGTGTGGATCGCGGTGTCCGTCGTCCCCGTCACCTGCACGGCAAAGAGGTTGGACTGGCCGAGGAAGTTCGCGACGAACACCGTCTTCGGCAGTTCGTACAGCTCCTCAGGCGCGCCCATCTGCTCGATCCGTCCCTTATTCATCACGGCGACGGTGTCAGCCATGGTCATGGCCTCCTCCTGATCATGTGTGACGTGCAGAAAGGTCAGTCCGACCTCTTGCTGGATCTGCTTGAGCTCCTGCTGCATCTGACGACGCAGCTTGAGGTCGAGCGCCCCCAGGGGCTCATCGAGGAGCAACAGCGCCGGGCGGTTGACGACGGCACGGGCCAGGGCCACGCGCTGCTGCTGACCACCCGAAAGCTGCGAGGGCTTGCGGTCCGAGATGTGGTCGAGCTCCACGAGGCGCAGCACCTCGTGTGCCTTACCCAGCGGATCCCCCATCTTGCGGCGGCGCAGGCCGAACGCGACGTTCTCGAGCACGGTCATGTGCGGGAAGAGCGCGTACGACTGGAATACGGTGTTCACCTGCCGCTTGTGCGGCTTCAGCGACGTGACGTCTTCCCCGCCGATCAAGATCTTGCCCTGGGTGGCCTCTTCGAGGCCGGCCACCAGGCGAAGCGTCGTCGTTTTGCCGCAGCCCGAGGGGCCGAGCAACGCGAAGAAGGATCCTGCCGGGATGGTGAGGTTCAAATGCTCGATTGCAGTGAACCCGGGGAACCGCTTTTCGATCCCCACGAGTTCGAGGTCTGCACCGGCTTCAGCGAAAGTACCGTCATTCACGCTGCTTAGACCCCCAGGACGTTGTTGAACTGCTTGGTGTAAGTGTTATCTTCCTGCGGCGTGAGCGTGCGGAAGGTCTTGAGGCGATTCGCCATCTCCTCGTCCGGGAAGATGTACGGGTTGTCGACCTGATCCGGATTGACCTTCTCCATCGCCTCGCGCGCGCCGTCAACCGGGGTCACGAACCAGACGTAGTCGGCGACCATGGCCGCGACCTCGGGCTCGTAGTAGTAGTTGATCATCTCTTCCGCGAGCTTCTTCTCGGCCGCCTCGGTGCCGTTCGGAATCGCGAATGAGTCGGCAGTAATCGTGCCGCCCGACTCGGGGACGTCGAGCGTCCAACGATCGCCCTGCTCAGAGTTCAGGATCGCGATGTCGCCAGTCCAGGCGATCGCCGCGAGCGTCTCGTCGTTCTCGAGATCCTGCGTGTAGGAGTTGCCCTTCACCTTCGAGATCTGGCCACTCTTGAGCGCGTCGTCAAGCCAGCCGAGCGCCGCGTCGAACTCGGTGTCGCCCCAGCCTTGCGTAATGTCGACGCCCTGCGCCTGCATGATGATTCCCATGGTGTCGCGCATCTCGGAGAGCACGCCCACCCTGCCCTTCAGCTCCGGGCGCAGCAGGTCGTCGAGGGTGCGGATGCCGTCCGGGACTTCCTTCGTGTTCCACACGACACCGGCGGCGGGTGCCTGCCAGGGCATCGTGAACTTGCGGCCCGGGTCGAGGTCGAGGCTGTCGACGAGGGTCGGCAGCAGGCGGGAGGTGTTCGGCATGTTGGCCTTGTCCAGCTCCTGGATCTGGCCGTCAGTGATGAGGCGACCGTTCACCCAGTCGGTGAAGGTGATGACGTCGTAGCCCGTGTGCTGTCCCAGCTTGAGCTGGTCCTTGATCTTGCCGTAGAAGGTGTTGTTGTCGTCGATGTCTTCGAGGTAGTCGACCTGAATGTTGGTCTGCTTCATGAAGGCATCGAGCGAGGGGTACGTGCCGCTCTCCTCGTCGAAATCGAGGTAGAAGGGCCAGTTGCCCCACACGATGGTGCCGGCCGAGCCGTCACCCTGATCCGGTGAGCCGGCCCCGGGGGCGCAGGCACTCAGCGCGAGCGCGCCGGCGCCGGCAGCACCGATTCCGACGCCCTTCATGAGGCCACGGCGCGACATCTGCGCGCTGCGAGCGTAGGCAATCAGCCTTTGAACCATCGGATCTTCGGGAAGTCGTTGAACCACGAGAGCACTCCTTGACATCTTTGTCGGTGAATTGCCCAAGAAATGACCTGCGCTGCAAGCGCCATCGCCTGGGTATGTCTCGAATACTGACATAGATTCGGTACCAGACAAAATACGCAGGGCCGCTGACGCGAAATCTTCACGCAACGGTTACCAATCCGCGGGAGAGCATGCAAGAAGGGCGGTGACCGGCGAGAGAATCCGCCGGTACACCGCCCTTCTGATTGCGACTATTCGCCGAGGAAGTGCATCACGTGCTTGATGCGCGTGTAATCCTCAAAGCCGTACATCGAGAGGTCCTTGCCGTAGCCCGAGTACTTGAAGCCACCGTGGGGCATTTCCGACACGAACGGGATGTGGGTGTTCACCCAGACGCAGCCGAAGTCGAGCATCTTCGCCTGGCGCATCGCGGTGCCGTGATCGGTGGTCCAGACGGACGCGGCCAGCGCGTAGCGGACGCCGTTCGCGAGCGCGAGCGCCTCGGCCTCGGTGCTGAAGGTCTGCACCGTGAGCACCGGCCCGAAGATCTCCTCCTGCACCGCCTCGTCGTCCTGACGCATGTTGTCAACGATCGTGGGCTCAATGAAGTACCCGGCGCCGTCTTTCGCCTTGCCACCCGTCACGACGACGGCGTGCTCGGGCAGACGCTCGAGCATGCCGAGCACGCTGGCGTACTGGCGGTCGTTGTTCATCGGGCCGTAGAACGCTCCCTGATCCGGTGCGCCGGTCGTGACGTTGGCCTCGACGTGTGCCTTGATCGCTGCGACGAATTCGTCGTGCACGCTCTCGTGCACGATCACGCGGGTCGCGGCGGTGCAGTCCTGGCCGCCGTTGAAGAAGGCAGCGGAGGCGATGCCCTCTGCGGCCTGCTCGATGTTGGCGTCAGCGAACACCACTGCGGGGGCCTTGCCGCCCAGCTCGAGGTGGGTGCGCTTCATCGTCTCGATCGCGGACTTCGCGACCTCCATGCCGGCCCGGACAGATCCGGTGATGGCGACGAGCTCGGGCGTCGGGTGGTCCGTCATGGCGGCGCCGGTGACGCGGCTCCCGAGAACGACGTTCAGCACGCCGGCCGGGAGGAACTGCCCGGCGACCTCAGCCAGCAGCAGCGTCGACAGCGGAGTCGTCGACGCGGGCTTCAGCACGATCGTGTTGCCAGCGGCAAGCGCGGGCCCAATTTTCCACACGGCCATGTTCAGCGGGTAGTTCCACGGGGTGATCTGGCCCACGACGCCAATCGGCTCGCGACGCACATAGGAGGTGTGGCCGGCGAGGTACTCGCCCGCGCCCTTGCCCTCAAGGTTGCGAGCGGCACCTGCAAAGAAGCGGATCTGGTCCACCGACTGCATGATCTCGTCGGCGATGATCGTCGCGCGCGGCTTGCCGCAGTCAAGCGACTCGGCATCGGCGAAATCAGCAGCGCGGCGCTCCATCTCGGCGGCGATACGCCAGAGGGCGTTGGAGCGATCCTGCGGGGTGGTTGCCCCCCACTCGCCCGCGAACGCGGCGGAAGCGGCCGCGTAGGCGCGGTCAACGTCGGCGTCGGTCGAGACCGGCGAACTCGCGATGACCTCCTCCGTGGCGGGATTGAGCACTTCGAAGTACTCGTTGGTTTCGGCAGGAACGAAATCCCCATTGATGTAGTTCTGTAGTACACGCATACCCGAAGCCTAGGCGATTCTCGGCGGCCCGTCACCAATCAGAGTGTGCAAATGATCTGCGAATTCGAACAGTCGCTTCGGATTCCTTTGCGTTTTTGCGTTTTTGCTGCGAGAATCTGGATCGTGAGCGTTACACGGAGTTCCCCCTCGCTCGACGATACGTCGAAGGCCATCATCGAGCAGTTGCAAGTCGATGGCCGCCGTTCGTATGCCGAGATTGGGAAGGCCGTTGGACTGAGCGAGGCTGCTGTCAGGCAGCGCGTGCAAAAACTCACCGATGCCGGGGTCATGCAGATTGTTGCCGTGACCGACCCGATGCGCCTTGGTTTTCACCGTGGCGCCATGATCGGCATTCGCGTATCCGGTGACACCAGGGTCGTCGCCGATCATCTCGCCCGCCTCCCCGAGGTGTCGTATCTGGTGCTCAGCGCCGGATCGTTCGACATCATGGTCGAGGTCGTGTGCGAGGACGACGCGAGTCTCATCGAATTCCTGAACACACACATTCGGGTGCTTGACGGGGTCGCCTCCACCGAGACGTTCGTATACCTCGAACTCAAGAAGCAAAAGTACGACTGGGGAACCCGATAAACATGTCATACGATCCCACGGGCACGCACGATACCGCTGCCCTTCAGGCCAAGGCCAAGAGCCACCTCTGGCCGCACTTCACCTCGAGCAAGGTACTCAATGACGGCATCCCCGTCATCACCCGCGCCGAGGGCCACCACATCTACGATGCTGCGGGTCGCAAGTACTTCGACGGCCTCTCCGGTCTCTTTGTGGTCAACGCCGGCCACGGCCGCGACCGCATCGTCGATGCTGCAGCCAAGCAGATGAAGCAGCTTGACTTCATGCCGCTCTGGTCCTACGCACACCCCGCAGCGGTTGAGCTCGCCGAGCGTCTCGCGAGCTACGCTCCCGGCGAGATGAACAAGGTCTTCTTCACCACCGGCGGTGGCGAGGCAGTCGAGTCCGCGTTCAAGCTGGCCAAGCACTACTGGAAGCTCCGCAACAAGCCGATGAAGCACAAGGTCATCTCGCGCGCGGTTGCTTACCACGGCACCCCGCAGGGCGCCCTTGCCATCACCGGCATCCCCGGCATGAAGGAAATGTACGAGCCGCTGACCCCCGGTGGTCACCGTGTCCCGAACACGAACTTCTACCGCGCAGAAGAGAACGGCGCCCCGAGCGACGACGTCGAGACGTTCGGACAGTGGGCCGCGAACCGCATCGAAGAGGCCATCCTCTTCGAGGGTCCCGACACCATTGCCGCCGTCTTCCTCGAGCCGGTCCAGAACTCCGGTGGCTGCTTCCCGCCGCCCCCCGGATACTTCAAGCGCGTCCGCGAGATTTGCGACCAGTACGACGTGCTGCTCGTCTCGGACGAGGTCATCTGCGCCTACGGCCGCATCGGTGATTTCTTCGCGTCGAAGGCGCTCGGCTACGAGCCCGACATCATTACGTCGGCGAAGGGCATCACCTCGGGCTACGTCCCGCTCGGTGCCATGCTCGTCGCGGACAAGGTGTCGGAAGCGTTCGCGTCTGAGGACAACACCTTCTACCACGGCTTCACGTTCGGTGGCCACCCGGCCGCTGCCGCTGCTGCCCTGGCCAACCTCGACATCTTCGAGGAAGAAGACCTCAACGGCAACGTGCGCACGAACAGCCCGCTGTTCCGCGCGGAGCTCGAGAAGCTGCTCGACATCGACATCGTCGGTGACGTGCGCGGCGAGGGCTACTTCTTCGGCATCGAGCTCGTCAAGGACAAGGCCACGAAGGAGACGTTCAACGCGGAGGAATCCGATCGTCTGCTCCGCGACTACCTGTCCCCCGCGCTGTGGGAAGCCGGCCTCTACTGCCGCGCCGACGACCGTGGCGACCCCGTCATCCAGCTCGCTCCGCCGCTGACCATTGGTCCGGCCGAGTTCGCTGAGATGGGAACCATCCTGCGCAGCGTCCTGAAGGACGCGTCCTCGAAGATCTAGTCTTTCGAGCCTGGGGCCCGCTCTGCTGTTGCAGGGCGGGCCTTTTGCGTACCCGGGGCGCGCTGCGCCCGCAGGATCCTGCCCGGCGGCCCGGTCTGGGGACAGCCGCCACGCACCCGGTGGCCCGGTGCCCCGCCCCGGTGGCCCGACCACCCCGCGCCAAACATGTCGGAAACGCGAATCATTCTGCACCGAAGTCGGGCATGTTCTCCGACGCAATTGTCATTTCCGTCGTGATTCGCAGCGGCTCAGCTCACATCTGCGAGCCCCTGCGCGATCGCACGCAGAATGAGGTCTTGAACCTCGGGCCAGTGGTGAACGACTTGGTCGTAACCCACTCGGATCACGTGATAGCCATTGAGCAGCAGTTGCGCATCGTGAGCGATATCAGAGGCTCTCTGCGGCCCGACATGAGTGCCGCCGTCGATTTGCAGGATCAGCCGGTCCCCGATCAAGAAGTCGACGTAATGCCCAAGGACCCACGACTGAGGCTTGATGCGGATTCGAAACCGCCTCATTCGCCGCAGCACCAGGGACTCGAGCCCTGAATCAAGGTGCGGGAACACGTCCTTGACCAGCGCCTTCGCTCGTCCGGTGAAGGGCAGTCGGCGCAGTTCGGCGAGTTCAATCTGCCCCGCACGAAGCGCTGATTCCCAGATCGCGTGCGCGTCCTCCGTCGACTGGCAGAGTGCGACCGTTGCGAGCACATTCACTAAGTTGTCCTCGAGTTGGCGCCTATCCCGGTGCATGATGGGGGCATTCCAATGCAGACAGAGACTGTCGTCCCGCGGTGTTCGCGCACCTGCCGAAAGGCCGATGTGCGTCTGAGGCCCCACGTGAGTCACCCAGAGACCCAGCCGCTTCGCCTGAGTCACGCAGGTGAGCACCCCACCGCTTTGCGCCGCGATCAACAACTCGGCGTCTGCGCCAGGCGCAGCGAGCCAGCCCTGCCTGACCCGATGCAACTCGCCCGATAGACACATGCGATTCAGGGCCCGATAGCTGAACCCTGCTTCGATGAGTGCCCGCGACGGGACAACTCCGCTCCACTTTCGAATCTCATTTGCGATGTGCATACGCCCATGCTCGGTTGTCTCATCGGCATTGAGCACGTTTCCACAGACTTCACCTGAGTCTGCGCCTCGTCACCCCCTGTGAACGGGGTTCGTCGCGTGGCCTGCCACGCATGTCGGGAACGAGAATCATGCGGCACACAATGGGCAGGATCCCTCCGTCATGATTGCCAATTCCGAAATGTCTGACGGGCGAGGCGGGCCCGAGGCGAGAGCGGAACCCGGGCCGGCCCGGACGCACAAACGCCCGCCACCTTTCGGTGACGGGCGTTGTCGAGCAAGTCGCGAAAACGACCCTACTCGAAGAGTTAGCGTCGCAGGCCGAGACGCCCAATGAGCGTACGGTAGCGGTTGATGTCTACCTTCTGGAGGTAGCCGATGAGACGACGGCGCTGGCCGACGAGGAGGAGCAGGCCACGACGCGAGTGGTGGTCGTGCTTGTGCTCCTTGAGGTGCTCCGTGAGATCCAGGATGCGACGCGTCTGCAGCGCAATCTGAACCTCGGGGGAACCCGTATCACCGGGGTGGGTCGCGTACTCTTCGATGATCGCCTTCTTGACATCTGCTTCGAGTGCCATAGTTGGGGACCCCCTTCTCTTCGTTGCGCGGCGCCGAAGGCGGAATGCCCAGGCTCTCTTTATCCGCGGCCGTTAGACGGCAACCTGTACAGCTTACCGCACTCGCGCGGAACACGCGACACACGCGAGTAGGCTCGGGAGCATGACTGCACACGATCCCGCCCTCTCCCAGCACCTGGCCGAACTTGCCGGCACGCTAGCTCGCGAGGTTGGGGTGGAAATCATGCGCCGACGCCGGATCGGCGTCGATGTGGCAGCGACGAAGTCGAGCATCAACGACGTCGTGACCGAGGCTGACGGGGCCGCCGAGCGCATGCTCGCCGAGGCACTCCTGGTGGCGCGCCCCCAGGACGGGCTCATCGGAGAAGAGGGCGGCACCCGAGCGAGCGAAAGCGGCATCACCTGGGTGGTGGATCCGATCGACGGCACCGTGAACTACCTGTACGGGCTGCCCCTCTACGCGGTGAGCGTCGCGGCCACCGTGCCCGACGTCGACGCGTTCGCCGACGGCCGCCGCGCGATCGCCGGGGCGATCTACCTCCCCGAGCTCGACGAACTCTACGAGGCCTGGCAGGGCGGTGGCGCGCGGTGCAACGGCGAGCCGATCGCCGTGTCTGAGGAGGTCCCGCTCGAGACCGCGCTCGTCGGAACCGGTTTCGGCTATACGCGAGAGCGTCGCGCCGAGCAGGCGGCGGTCGTCGCCCAGTTGCTGCCAGACGTTCGCGACATCCGTCGCACCGGCTCCGCCGCGTACGACCTCTGCCTCCTCGCCTCGGGGCGCCTCAACGCGCTGTACGAGCGCGGCCTGCAGCCGTGGGACTACGCGGCGGGCGCTCTGATCGTCACCGAGGCAGGCGGAGCCGTCCTGGGTCGCGGTGACGGCACCGCTCCCGGCGACCCACTCTTGGTGGCCGGCCCGCCCCTGCTCGCGCACGCGCTCCGCGCGCGGGTGGATCACTTCGCGTAGTCCGGTGGCCGCTCCCCCGCAGCCGCCGTCTCAGCGCAGCACGCAGGCCTCACCTCGATAACGGTCGGTGTGCCCTGATGCGCCCCGGCCGTCCGTATGTCAGGATGATTGACATCGGCCACCCAGGCCGTCATGCAAGTCCTGAAGCACAAAGGAGTGCCGAGACATGACCCGACCTCTCCCCACGGATCCCCTGATCAGCGAACTCGTACGCCGCGCTCGCGGCATGCGCCTGAGTCGCCGGCAGCTCTTCACCGGCACCGCGCTTGGCGCGGCCGCTCTGGGCACCACAGCCTTGGCCGGATGTGCGCCTGCCGCCGGGCCCGGCGACGGCTCCGGCGGTGAGATCAACTGGGCCAACTGGACCTACTATCTCGACTTCGACGAGGAGACAGGCAGCTGGACCACTCTCGACAATTTCATGAAGCAGACCAACATCACGGTCAACTACTACGAGGACATCGAGGACAACAACACCTTCATCGGCAAGATCAAAGACCAACTCAAGCTGCACCAGGACACCGGTTACGACACCTTCTGCCTGAGCGACACCTCGGTCGTGCGCTTGCTCGAGCGGAAGGAACTGCAAGAGTTTGACCGCGCGGCGATGCCGAACACCAATGCGAACATGATCGACATTGTGCAGCGCGCGAACTTCGACCCCGACCGGATCTCCTCCGTCCCCTACCAGGCCGGAATGACGGGTCTCGTCTACAACACGCAGCTCTACCCGGCGGGCGTCCGCAACGTCTCCGACCTCTGGGCCCCGGCACTCAAGGGCAAGGTCGGCGTACTCAGCGAGATGGACGACACGCTCGGCCTCATCATGCTTGAGCAGGGCGTCGACGTCGAGGGCGACTGGGGCGACGATGAATTCGAGGCCGCGCTCGACGTCGTGAAAGCACAGCTGCAGTCACAGCAGATCGCGACGGTCAAGGGGAACTCGTACACGCAGGACCTTGAGCAGGGAGTGATTCACGCCGGAATGGCATGGTCGGGCGACGTCGCGATCCTGAACGAAGACGCCGGCGAGGAGATCTGGAAGTTCGTGGTGCCCGATGCAGGCGCGACCCTCTTCGTCGACTCGTTCTGCATGCCGGTCGCCACCGAGAAGCGTGACCTGGTGCAGGAGCTCATCGAGTACTACTACGAGCCCGAGGTGGCCGCGGAGGTGGCCGCGTACGTGCAGTACGTGACGCCCGTGAAGGGCGCACAGGACGCAATGGCCCAGCTGGCGCCGGAACTGGCCGAGAACCCGCTCATCTTCCCCGACGAGGAGATGAGCGCCCGCATCTTCGACGTGCGCTCGCTCTCCTCGGACGAGGACAATCGCTACACGCAGGCCTACCAGAAGGTGCTCGGCAACTAGCCCCGCGAGCGACAGCGACGCCCCGGTCCCGCGCAATCACGGGCCGGGGCGTCGTCAGTTTTCCGGCAGGATCCTGCCGTCGAGCTACCCGCCGATCATCGCCTCAATGGGCCCGCGCGCGAAGTACACCGCAAAACCGGCGGCGACGATCCAGAGCAACCAGTGGACCTTGCGCGCCTGGCCCGAGAAGACGTGGATCACGGCCCACGCGATGAACCCGACGCCGATTCCGTTTGCAATCGAGTAGGTGAGCGGCATCACCGCGATGGTCAGGAACGCGGGCAGCGCCACACGGAAGTTGGCGAAGTCGATCTCGACGATCTGCGTCATCATCATGGCGCCGACCACCACGAGGGCCGCTGAGCCCACCTCGATCGGCACGATGAGCGTGAGCGGCGTGAAGAACATCGAGACGAGAAAGAGCACGCCGACCGTGACCGACGCGAGGCCCGTGCGGGCACCCTCGCCGATGCCCGAGGCGCTGTCGACGTAGACGGTGTTCGACGATGTGGACGTCGCGCCGCCGATGACTGCGCCGAGGCCCTCGACCACGAAGGCCGAGCGGATGCGCGGGAACGAGCCGTCGCGGTTGGCGAGGCCCGCGTTCTTCGAGAGGCCGGTCATCGTGCCCATGGCGTCGAAAAAGTTGGTGAAGACGAGGGTGAAGATGAGCATCGTCGCGGCCAGTCCGCCGATGCGGCTGAACGCCCCGAAGAGATCGAACTGGCCGACCAGCGCGAAGTCGGGAAGGGTCACGAGCTGTTGCGGAAGCTCGGGGATGGTCATGTGCCAGCCGCCCGGCTGCGCGGCAGCGGGACCGAGCTTTAGGAGCGCCTGCAACACGATCGCGAGGAGCGTCGACGCGACCATCCCGATCAGGATCCCGCCCGGAACGCGAAGCGCGACGAGCACGCCGATCGTGATGAGCGCGATGACGAACACGAGCGTGGGCACCGACGCAATCGAGCCGCCATCGCCCAGCTGGACCGGCGGGCCGCCCGGGGTGCGGCTCACGAAGCCCGAGTCGAAAAGCCCGATGAAGGCGATGAAGAAGCCAATGCCGACCGCGATCGCTGACTTCAGCGGCTGCGGCACGGCGTGGAAGATCGCCGTGCGCGCGCCGGTGGCGCCGAGGAGGACGATGATCACACCGTTGATGACGACCAGGCCCATCGCCTCGGGCCAGCTCACCTGGCCGACGACGGCGACCGCGAGGAACGAGTTGATGCCGAGCCCAGCCGCGAGCGCAAACGGCATGCGCGCGGCAATGCCGAACAGGATCGTGATGACGCCGGCAGCGAGCCCGGTCGCTGCACCGACTTGGGCGGGGTCGAGGAAGTCGCCCGTGAGATCGGCGGCGGCCTCGCCGCCCAGAATGAGCGGGTTGAGGATCACGATGTACGCCATGGTGACGAAGGTCACGATGCCGCCGCGGAGCTCGCGCCCGACCGTGGACCCTCGCTGCGTGATCTCGAAGAACCGATCGATCGCGCCGACCTTCACGTCCTTCAGCTGCCGTTCGTCCACTGACACCCGGGCTCCTTGATTGCTCGGCGCCCCTGTCCAGGCGCAATACACCTGAAGTTACCAGGATCCTGCCGAGCGAACGCAACAGTGCCCGCCGTGCGAGCACGACGGGCACTGTGGTCGGTCAGCTCACGTTCGCGAGCTGACCGGAAAAGCGCACTGCCTAGCTCACGCCGAGCAGGTCGATCACGAAGATCAGGGTCTTGCCCGAAAGCGGGTGCCCTCCAGCGGTTCCGTACGCCTGAGCGGGCGGAACGATGAGCTTGCGGCGTCCGCCGACCTTCATGCCGGGGATGCCGGTCTGCCACCCCTGGATGAGCGAGCGCAGCGGGAAGTTGATGGATTCGCCACGGCTCCAGGAGGAGTCAAACTCTTCGCCGGACTCGAACTCGACGCCCAGGTAGTGAACGTCGACGGTCGAGCTCGCGAGAGCCTCGTCGCCAGCACCGATGGTGATGTCGACAATCTGCAGCTCCGCGGGGGCAGAGCCTTCGGGGAACTCGATCTCGGGCTTAGTCAGTGGTGCATCAGTCATGCCCCCATTCTTGCCGGAATCGGCGGCGCTCGGGCCTGCGTTCGCTCTCAGGGGAAGTTCATCCCGACTACGTGAAGAGCGTCCGACGCACCTCGGTGAGATGCGTCAAGAGTTCGAACTCTCTGCGGGCAGAGCGCTCGCTCGGAAATCCGGCGCGCACTCGCTCGCGCACCACCGCCAACTCCGTGCTCGCCCGCACAAACTCCCCGGCAGCGCTCGAGTAGGCGGGCCCGCGCGCCGCGGCCCAGCGCCTGAGCGTCCGGCGGCCGGCGGCGGTCGCGATGAGGCCTACCTCGTCCGAGCGCAGCCAGCCCGCGGCGCAGTAGTCCTCGAGCGCCAGTCGCAGGCGGGCGCGCTCGCGCGCACGCAGCTGGGTCACAAACACGGTGCCGATGATGAACATGGGCACCTGCACCAGGACGTACAGCAGCAAGAAGTCCACCCCGGCGGCTAGGTTCCAGAGCGCGTGGAGCGCCACCGCTCCGGCCAAACCGCCGATCGCCCAGCGGTGCACGGGGCGGCCCGTGCCGACCGCCCACCCCACCGCGATCCCGAGCACTGCGGTAAACATCGCGTGCGCGAAGGGCGACAGCATGCCGCGCATGACGAAGGTGGCGCTGAGCGAGGCGGCTCCGCCCGTCGAGAGCGCGTCGCCGAAGTAGAGGATGTTCTCGGTGAAGGCGAAGCCCGCGCCGATCGTCATGCCATAGACGAGGCCGTCCACGACGCCGGTGAATGTCGTCCGCCAGATGAGGAACACGAGCAGCAGGCCGAGGCCCTTCGCCGCCTCTTCCGTCACTGGAGCGACGGCCACCGACAACCAATAATCGCTCAGGCGGACGCCCATGAGCTCGGCGGGGAGGCCGAGCAGCAGCGCCAAGATCACCGCCGCGCTCGCTCCCCAGAGCAGCGCGCTGACCGTTGCCGAGCGCGGTTCCGGCTCCCACCGGTCGACCCACCGCACGCCGAGCAACACGATGCTGAGCGGGATGAGCGCCGCGGCACCACAGATGAGCAGCCCGAGCGTGCCGAAGGACGCCGCAAGCACCGCGATGATGACGAGCACCATGACGGCGAGGCCCACGAGCGCGATCGCGAACGCGACCAGCTCCCCCGTGCTCCGGTCACCCCGAAGCTTCGGCAGCGTCAGCCGATTCGCGATGGCGGTCTCTGACATCAGATCACCCCCTTGCCGGGGTTCAAGATCTGCGTCGGGTCAAAGAGCTCACGGATCCCGAGCTGGAGGTCCAGCTCGTCCGCGCCGAACTCCGCCGAGAGCCACCGCGCTTTGAGGAGTCCGACTCCGTGCTCACCCGTCAGCGTGCCGCCGAGCGCGAGCGCCGCGCGGAAAAGGGCGTCCGCGGCATCCCACACCAGCTGGGGCACGCCGCCGTCACTCTCCCGCTCCGCGGCCGGCACGAGGAAGTGAGGGTGCAGGTTGCCGTCCGCGGCGTGCGCGCCCGCGGGAATCGTCAGCCCCGTCTCTGCCTCGATGCGTGCGATCTCGCGATACATGTCCGGAAGCTTGCTGCGCGGGACGCAGACGTCCTCGATCAGCGCGTCCCCGAGCGAGCTCAGCGCCGGGTTCAGCGCCCGCCGAAAGTCGAGCGCGCGCTCCCCCGCCGCCTCTCCCACCAGCACCTCGGCACGTCCGCCTACGGCCTCTGCCATCGCCGCCGCTCGCTCGGCCCAGTCGGCCGAGTCGGCAGTGTCCCACTGACCAATCACGACGGCGGCCCCCGGCCTGATGTCTTGCAGGATCCCGTCGCGCTCGTTCGCGGGCACGTACTGGTCCACCGCAGTCACGGTCGAGGGATCCAGGAGCTCGAGGGTCGACGGGCGCTCCGGCGCGGCGGTCCGCTCGCTCGCGGCGATACTGCTGTCATCCGACAGGATCGTGCTGCTTCCCGACAGGATCCTGCTGCAGAGCGTGAGCGCCGCGGGAAGTCCCGGGAGCACGGCCACGACGGTGGTGGGCGGGGTACTCGAGAGCGGCACCAGGCGCACCGTCGCCTCCGTGATGACCGCGAGCGTGCCCTCGGAGCCGACCAGCAGGGCGGTGAGGTCGTACCCCGTCACGCCTTTGAGGCTGCGCCGTCCAGTGTGGATGACGCGGCCATCGGCAAGCACTGCGGTCAGCGCGAGTACTGCCTCCCGGGTCACGCCGTACTTCGCGCAGCGCAGGCCGCCCGCGTTCGTCGCAATGTTGCCACCGATCGTCGAGATCGCTCGGCTGGCGGGATCCGGTGCGTACAACAGGCCGTACGGGAGGGCGGCATGGCTGATGTCCGCGTTGAGGACGCCAGCCTCGACCCGGGCAACCTGGTCGACCGGGTCAATCTCCAGAATGCGGTTCATGCGTGAGAGCGAGAGGACGATCTCCCCGCCGCCCGCGGCCGCTCCTCCGGACAGGCCGGTTCCGGCTCCCCTCGGCACCACCGGGACGCCGCGTGCGTGGGCGATGCGCAGAATCTCGGATACCTCGTCGGTGTGGAGCGCCTCTGCGATGCCCAGCGGGCGAGATTCACGCACGATTCCGCTGCGGTCGGAGCGCATGGCGAGGACTTCGGCATCGCCGGTCACCCAACGAGTTCCCAACAGGCGAGCGAGATCGGCGGCGACAGTCACGGCTCCATCCTGCCACGACGACTCTTTCGCTCGGGGAGGGCGCTGCACGGCGGCTCCGAATCGGATAGCCTGGGAAATGTGAAATTTGCGCATCTTTCCGAAACGGCCGACTCGACTCCAGAGCTGTCGCTCGTCCTGGGTGACCGCGCAGTCCCGCTGCGCGAGCTCGACGACGCGCTGCAGTTTGCCACGCTCCAGCAGCTCATTGAGGCTGGGCCCGAGACGCTCGATCGCGTGCGCCAGGCCGCGTCGCACCTTTCGGCAGACGCCGGGCGACCGCTGAAGAACGCTATCTATTCTGCCGCGGTCATTCGTCCGCCGATCACGCTCGCCGTCGGACTGAACTACGACGAGCACGCGAGCGAGCTCGCACTCGACAACGATTCAGGCCCGGTCCTGTTCTCCCTCTTCCCAAACTCGCTCAACGGCCACGGTCGCGAGGTACCGATCCCTACGCACATCTCGACCGAGGTGGACTACGAGGGCGAGCTCGGAGTCATCATCGGCAAGGCTGTGCGCGACGTCTCCCCCGAGGAGGCCCTCGACGCGGTCTTCGGGTACACCGTCATCAACGACATCACCGCGCGCGACCTGCAGTTCCGCGAGCCGCAGTGGAGCCGCTGCAAGTCCTTCGACGGCTTCACCCCGGTCGGCCCGTTCGTGGTGACCGCGGACGAGATTCCCGATCCGCAGGACCTGCACATCACGACTGATGTGGACGGTCTGCGCGTGCAGGACTCGTCAACGAAGTTCATGGTGAACACGGTCGCGCAGCTGATCTCGGCGATCTCGCAGGGGCTCACGCTGCTGCCCGGAACGCTCATCTCGACCGGTTCGCCCGGCGGCGCTGGCCGCTCGCGCAAGCCGCAGCTCTTCTTGGTTCCCGGCACCGAGGTGACGGTCTCGATCTCGAAGCTCGGTTCTCTCACCTCGTACTGCGTTCCCGGCTAGCGGGCAGTCGCTCTGCCCCGTTCGGGGCAACGACCAAGGGCCGGTGAATCTCGCGATTCACCGGCCCTTGGTCGTTGCAGCGGAGCTGGTTACTTCTCGAGCTCAGCCTCTGCCTCAATGATCGGGATTGCGCCCGTCTCGGGCATCAGGCCCGCGAGGCGCGCCGGCTGCAGCAGCTCGTCGAGCTCTGCCTGGCCCAGCAGGCCGCGCGACACGACCAGCTCGGACACCTTCGCGTTCGTCGCGAGGGCCTCCTTCGCGAGCTTCGCCGACTCCGCGTAACCGATGACCGGGGCGAGCGCCGTGATCACGGTGACCGAGCGGGCCACCATGTCGCTCAGGCGCTCTTCGTTCGCCGTGATGCCGTCAACGCAGTTCACGCGCAGCGTCTCACAGGCACGCTCAAGCCAGGTGATCGACTGGAACAGCGAGTGCGCAATGATCGGCTCGAAGGCGTTCAGCTGCAGCTGCCCGGCCTCGACGGCCATGGTCACCGTGACGTCGGCGCCTGCGACCGAGTAGGCCACCTGCGACACCGCCTCGGGGATGACGGGGTTGACCTTGCCCGGCATGATCGATGAGCCTGCCTGGCGGGCAGGCAGGTTGATCTCGCCGAAGCCCGCCTGCGGGCCCGACGACAGCAGGCGCAGGTCATTGCTGATCTTCGAAAGCTTGATGGCGGAGCGCTTCAGCGCACCCGAGAACGTGATGAACACGCCGGTGTCGCTCGTCGACTCAACGAGGTCACCCGCGGTGACGAGCTCGAGGCCCGTGATCTCGCGGAGGTGCTTGACCACCGATTCCTTGTAGCCGCGCGGGGCGTTGATGCCCGTGCCAATGGCGGTCGCGCCCATGTTGACCTCGCGCAGCAGCGTGACGGCCTCGCCCAGGCGCTCGATGTCCTCCCGCAGCGTGACGGCGAAGGCGTTGAACTCCTGGCCCAGCGTCATCGGAACGGCGTCCTGCAGCTGCGTGCGGCCGACCTTGATGATGTGCGAGAACTCGCGGCCCTTCTTGGCGAAGGATTCGGCGAGGAGCTCGAGCTGCTCGAGGAGGCTCGTGAGCGAGAACGCAAGCGCGATCTTGATCGCGGTCGGGTACGTGTCGTTGGTCGACTGGCTGTGGTTCGTGTGGTCGTTCGGGTTGATGAACGCGTAGTCGCCCTTGCGGTGACCTGCGAGCTCAAGCGCACGGTTCGTGATGACCTCGTTGACGTTCATGTTCGTCGAGGTGCCCGCACCGCCCTGCACGACGCCGACCAGGAACTGGTCGAGGAGCATGCCGGTCTTGATCTCCTCGCATGCGCGGTCGATCAGCGTCGCCCGCTGCTCGTCGAGCGAGCCAATCTCGAGGTTTGCTCGAGCCGCTGCCTGCTTGACGCACGCGAACGCGCGCACAAAGTCGGGGTAGACCGAGATCGGCCGGCGCGCGATCGGGAAGTTCTCGAGGCAACGCGCCGTGTGCACCCCCCAGTACGCAGCTGCGGGAATCTCCACGCTACCGAGCGAATCGGTCTCCGTGCGCGTCTGGGTGGACATGTAGTCAGTCACGTGTCAGTGCTCCTGGTGTCGAACCGTATGGCGCCGTTGGCGCGCCCGTGACCAAGCCTACCCCTCTTCCCTCGGCGAGTCTGGTCGAGTGATGGGGCCGGTCATCGGTTCGACCGATGGCACGTCCTGCGGGGCCGAGTCGGACGGGCCGGTCAGCAGCGGCCCGCGGCGCAGCACCTCGATCGACGCGGTCAGCGTTTCGGTCTGCTGCGCAGGATCATCCCCGAGTCCGGGCCGACCCAGATGGGTCACGGCGATCCTGCCCCGCGGGCCGAAATGAAAGCGCAGCTCGCGCTCACGGAACAGCCAGACCACGCCGATTGCGCACGCAAGCAAGCCCGCGATCGCGGCGACGCCGAGGGTCCAGCGGGCCCCGAAGGCGTCCGCGACGGCGCCGACGATGGGCGCTCCCAAGGGCGTGCCTCCCATCAACACCGCGAGGTAGAGGGCGAGGACCCGCCCGCGCAGATGGGGCGGGGTCGTGGTCTGCACGAACCCGTTCGCGGTGGTGAGCAGGGTCACCGTCATGAAGCCCATGAGCACCAGCGACACCGCAAACGACCAGAAGCTCGGCATCAACGCCGAGACCACGCAGGAGAGGCCGAATCCACCGGCGGAGAGGATGACGACTCGGAGCCGCGCGTCCTGCCGTCGCGCCGCGAGCAACGCCCCGGTGAGCGAGCCGATCGCGAGGATGGAAGAGAGCAAGCCATACTCGCCCGCCCCGCGTCCGAACTCGACCGCCATGGTCGACGAGACGATCGGGAAATTCATGCCGAACGCGCCCATCAAGAACACGATCGCGAAGACGACCACGAGGTCGTGCCTGCGTCGCACGTAGCGGAATCCTGCCGCCAACTGCGCCCGTTGCCCGGCGCGCGGTCCCGCGTCGCGTTTCTCTCGCGGCCGATCGATCCTGATGGCAAGAAGAGCAAGGAGCACCGCCGCAAAGGACCCGGCGTTGATAACGAACACCCAGCCCGATCCGACCACCGCGATCAGCAACCCGGCCACCGCCGGTCCGATCAACCGCGCGGTGTTAAACGAAGCCGAGTTCAGCGCGACCGCGTTCGCGAGTCCCGCGTGCGGCACGAGGTCAGAAACGAACGCCTGCCGCGCCGGGGTGTCGATGGCGTTCACGATCCCGAGCATGAGCGCAAACCCAAACAGGTGCCACAGCTGCGCGGCGCCCGAGATCAGGAGGGCACCGAGGCCGAGCGCGAGCAAGCCGAGCGCGGTCTGCGTGGCAATCAGAACTTTTCGCCGGTCGAAGCGATCGGCGATCAGTCCACTGACGGGAACGAGCAACAGCTGCGGGCCGAACTGCAGCGCCATCGTTCCGCCCACCGCAAGCGCGTCGCCCGAGGTCAGCTCAGTCAGCACCACCCAGTTCTGGGCAGTCGCCTGCATCCAGGCCCCCACATTTGAAATCAGCGCGCCGAGAAACCAGAGTCGGTAGTTGCGGATCGAGAGCGATCGAAACATCGGCATCATTGCTGAGGGGCACCTCCGTGGGCCCAGTCGCGGGCTAGAACTTCCCGCCCATGTCGAGCAGGCGGCGGATCCGCTCAGGGATTGGAGGGTGGGTCGAGAAGAGGGCCTGCAGGCCGCCGGGCTTCAACGGGTTCGCGATCCAGAGGTGCGCCATGCTCGAGTTCTGCTTCTGCAGCGGGCGCCCGTACTCGGACAGCTTGTGCAGCGCGCTCGCGAGGGCCTCGGGGTGCCGCGTCGTCATCGCGCCCGTCGCGTCGGCGAGGTACTCGCGCTGACGCGACACCGCGAGTTGCACAATCGTCGCGACGACGGGGGCCAGCAGCATCGCCGCGAGGCCAAATACCAAGACGATCGGGTTGCCGTTGGAGTTGTTCCCCCGCGAGAAGAACGCCATCCGGAACATCATGTCCGCGATCATGCCAACGGCGACAGTGAGGCCGTAGACGATCATCGACACGCGGATGTCGTAGTTACGCACGTGGCCGAGCTCGTGCGCCATGACGCCTTCGAGCTCGGGATCGGTCATGATATCGAGCAGACCGGTCGTCGCCGCGACGACGGCGTGCTCTGGGTCACGTCCCGTGGCAAACGCGTTCGGTGCCGGGTCGTTCACGATGTAGACCTTCGGCATGGGCGAACCCGTCGTGATCGACAGGTTCTCCACGATCCGGTAAAGGCGCGGATGATCCGTCGGACCGATCTCCTGCGCCCCGGCCATCGAAATCGCCTGGCGGCCGGCCATGAAGTACTGGAAGACCGCGTACGCGGTCGCAAATCCCAGCGTGATCAGCACAATCGTGGTGTCTTGATAGATCCACGCTGCGAGCGCGCCGAGGCCGCCGATGAGCAGCAGGAATCCCAGAATGATGAGAACGGAATTGACCTTATTCCGACGTATCGCGCGGTACAACGCTCCCCCGACCTAGAACTGGATGCGCGGCGGTTCCGAGATCGAAGCGATGTCTTCGACCTCGAAGAACTCCCGCTGCGCGAAACCGAACATCTTCGCGACCATGTTGTTCGGGAACACCTGAATCTTGGTGTTCAGCTCACGAACGCCGCCGTTGTAGAAGCGACGAGCTGCCTGCACCTTGTTCTCCGTATCGACGAGCTCGCCCTGCAGCTGCAAGAAGTTCTGGCTGGCCTGCAGCTGCGGGTAGGCCTCGGCGACCGCGAAGATACTCTTCAGCGCCTGCTGCATGTGACCCTCGGCGACTGACGCCTCGGCCGGCCCCTGCGCGGAGATCGTCTCGGCGCGAGCTCGGGTGACGGAGTCGAACACCTCACGCTCGTGCGTGGCATAGCCCTTCACCGTCTCGACGAGCGTCGGGATCAGATCGGCACGACGCTTGAGCTGGACCGTAATGTCACTCCACGCCTCGTCGACCCGCACGCGCAACGTGACGAGGGAGTTATAGGTCGCCCAGAAGTAGATGCCAATGATGACAACGAGCGCAATGACGATGATCAGAGGAATTGAGATGCCAGCCATGCGGTTACTCTATCGGTTGCACCCCGTAAAGTGCTGCCACTCCGCCGTGATTTCGCCCTACGCGCCGAGCACCCGATCCAGGTAAGCGTTGCGGAAGACGCGATCCGGATCGAGTCGATCTCGCACCGCGACGAAGTCGTCGAACCGCGGGTAGCGCTCGCGCAGGGTTTGCTCGCCCAGCGTGTGCATCTTGCCCCAGTGCGGGCGGCCATCGTGATCCTGGAAGATCGCCTCGACCTCGCGAAAGTACCGAGTCGGGTCTTCCCGCCAGTAGCGGTGCACCGCAATGTACCCGCTCTCGCGGCCGTGGGCGGTCGACAAGTAGCGGTCGTCTGCGGCCGCCGCGCGCACCTCCACGGGGAACGAGATCCGGAATTGCTGGCGCTCGATCATCGCGCCGATCTCACGCATCACCTGCGGGACGGCGTCGAGCGGGAGGGCGTATTCCATCTCGCGAAAGCGGACGGCTCGCCGGGTGACAAACACCCGGTTCGAGAGATCGCTGTAGGTGCGGCGGCTGGAGAGGCCCTCGATCATCTGATTGACGCGCGGGGTCATTGCCGGCACGAGCCGCTCTGCGGCGACGAGTGCGCCCAAAGCCTGATTGTTCACGAGCTCCTCGTCGAGGAACTTTGCGACCCGTCCGAGGGGTTCGGCCTCCGCCGAGATCGGCAAGCGCGTGTTGGTCTTCGTTCGGGTCCCGCGCGTGTGCGGGAACCAGTAGAACTCGAAGTGGTCCGCGGCACGCACTCGCTCACCCCAGGTACTCAGCACCTCGTCGAGCGGCGCCGGCGCTTCCTCGGCGCGGAGTAGAAACTGGGGCACGCACTGCAGCGTGACGGTCGCCAGCACCCCGAGTGCGCCCAGCCCGAGGGCAACCGCCGGCAGCAGCTCGGGCGAGTGGTCCTCGTCGATCGTGATCACCTCACCTGTGCCCGTCACGAGTGTCGCGCCGACGATGCCCGTGGAGAGTCCACCGAAAGCGAGACCTGTCCCGTGCGTGCCCGTCTGCGTTGCTCCGGTGATCGTCTGCCGGTCGATGTCTCCCATGTTTTCCAGGGCAAGCCCGAGCGGACCCAGTAGTGCAGGCAGCTCGTAGAGGTGTGTGCCGCCCCAGAGGGTCACGCGGCCGCGCGCACGATCAGCCGAGACGAGCCCGCGCATGCGACTGAAATCGAGCCGGATCCCGTCCGTCGCCCCGATACCGGTGAAGCTGTGCGAGCCCCCGATGGGTTTCACCGGATGGCCGGTCTCGCGTGCACGCTCGACCGCGAGCACCACCTGCTCGATCGAGCGCGGCGCGATCACGAGTTCGGGACGGGACGACTCGCTCCTGGCCCAGTTCCGCCAGCGGGCTTTCCCTCCGGTCACAGGAAGCATTTCCCTTCTCCTCGGTAGCTCGGCACCGGATCCTGGGAGCGTCCGTCACTCACCGGTACCAGCTCGTTCGTGTGCTCGGCGATCTCGCCGGCCTTCGTGTGCCGCATCCAGACGCGGTCGCCGGGTCGCAGCGCGTCGGCTGCGGCGCCCAGCACCGGGGTCTGGACCTCACCGGCGCCCTCGCGCGGGGCAAAGGTGAGCCCCGCTGGCCAGACGGGAAGCGGCGACCGATCGGCGCCAGGCACCCCGGAGGCGGTCCAGCCGCCGCCGAGCAGCGTCGCGACCCGCGCCGCCGGTCGCCGCACGACGTCCAGGGCGAATGCGGCGGCGGGCGCCGGGTGGAAGCTGCGGTAGTGATCAAAGAGGTGCGGGCCGAACAGGCCGCTGCCCGCGGCAACCTCGGTGACCGCCGCCTCGCTCACCGTGCGCTCGATCGAACCGGTACCGCCGCCGTTGACGAACTCGAGTTCGGCAACCTGACGAACCGCCGCAACGGCCTCGCGGCGGCGGTCGGCGAGCTCGGCCGCGCTTCGACGCTGGATCCACCCCATGAGGGCGGCGTCGACGGGCTTGCCCTCAGGGTTGTCCCCGACACCGGCGATCTGAGCCTCATAGGCCATGATGCCGACCAACGTGAACCCGGGCCTCGAAACGACACGCTCGGCCAGTCGGCGCAGGTCGCCCGGCTCGTGCAGGGGCGAGCGGAGCACCCCGATGTGGCCGAGCGCCGGCGCCCGCCACGACGAGTCCAGGTCGAGGCACACACGGATGGCTGACCGATCGCCGGGAGCAATCGCTTTGTCCACAAGATCGAGTTGGTCGACCGAGTCGACCATGATGGTGACGCGCGCCGCTGCGCGCTCGTCTCGGCCGAGTGCGGCTAGCGCAGCCAGGTCTGCGGAGGGGTACGCGACCACGACGTCGTCGATGGTCTCCGAGAGCCACAGCGCCTCGGCAACCGTGTAGGCCAATACGCCCTGGTAGCCGGGCAGCGCGAGGACGGCGTCGAGCACGGCACGGACGCGCACCGACTTCGATGCCACCCGGATCGGGAGGCCCCCGGCCCGCCGCGTCAGGTCGCGGGCGTTCCACGACAGCGCTTCGAGCGACAGCGCTACCACCGGGGCTGAACGATCACGGGTGGCCTCGGTCATCGATTCCCAATAGGCGGCAGGTTCCAACCACGGCTGCGCGTCGGCGCGCAGCACCAGCTCCGGATCATCAAGCGTGAGTGACATGGTCGTGATCCTAGCGGGGGCGACGGCCATTCCGGCGAACTTTGGCGCCCCACCAACGACGGATATTTCCCCAGATCGCGAACACGATGACGAGCACCACAACGACGATGAGCAGCAGCTTGGCAATCAGCACTGGGCATCCTCCCCGGGATCAGGCGCGCGGCGGCGCGGCTTGGTACCCCCAGTGGGACTCGAACCCACACCTGAAGCGATTTTAAGTCGCCTGCCTCTGCCAATTGGGCTATGGGGGCGCGGATCAATACTGCCAGAGATTGCGCGCGACTTCGGCCCGGGGCGCCCGCCCCACGCGAAGAAGCCGACCAGAGGTGATCTGGCCGGCTTCTTCGTGTATCAGGGTGTGGACCTCAAGCTGGGCAGAACTCAAGGTCCACAGTCAATGAGCCGGGGATACCCCGGCAAGGGTTATGCGCCGAGGCGGCTGCGCAGCGAGGCGAGCTCCGCGCTCAGGCGGGGAGGCACGCGATCGCCGAACTTGGCGAAGAACTCCTCGGTCAGGTCGCACTCGGCGAGCCAGGACGAGGCGTCGATCGAGAACAGCTCGTCGAGGTCGGCTTCGGGAAGCTCGAGACCATCGAGGTTCAGCTCTCCCGGCGCGGGCACGTGACCGATTGCGGTCGCGCGCGCTGCGTGCTCGCCCTCGACGCGACGAATCACCCAGTCGAGCACACGCGAGTTGTCACCGAAACCAGGCCACAGGAAGCGCCCATCGTCGCCCTTGCGGAACCAGTTGACCTGGAAGATCTGCGGGGCCTTGTCGCCGAGCTGATCGCCAATCTCGAGCCAGTGGCCCCAGTAGTCCGCCATGTTGTAGCCGCAGAACGGCAGCATCGCGAACGGATCGCGGCGCAGCTCGCCGACGGTGCCCTCCTGGGCCGCGGTCTTCTCCGAGGAAATGGTCGCTCCCATGAACACGCCGTGCTCCCAGGAGAGGGACTGCGCAACGAGCGGGACGTTGGTCGCGCGGCGCCCGCCGAACAGGATCGCGTCGAGCGCGACCCCGTCGTGCTGGTACCAGTCATCGGCCAGGGTCGGCGTCTGCTGGATCGGCACCGTAAAGCGCGAGTTGGGGTGCGCGGCGGGGCGACCGGACTCGGGAGTCCAGTCCTCACCGAGCCAGTCAACGAGGTGTGCGGGCGTCTCCTCGGTCATGCCCTCCCACCACACGTCACCGTCGTCGGTTAGTGCGACGTTCGTGAAGATGGTGTGGCCCCACAGGGTCTCCATCGCGACGGGGTTGGTGGTCTCGCCGGTACCCGGCGCGACGCCGAAGAATCCGGCCTCGGGGTTGATCGCGTAGAGCCGTCCGTCGCTGCCGGGGCGCAGCCACGCAATGTCGTCACCGATCGTCTCGACCTTCCAGCCGGGAATCGTTGGCTGGAGCATTGCGAGATTCGTCTTGCCACACGCCGAGGGGAACGCGGCCGAGAGGTGGTAGGCCTTGCCCGTCTCCTCGTTGCTGAGCTTGAGCAACAGCATGTGCTCGGCGAGCCAGCCCTCGTTGCGTCCCATCACGCTGGCGATGCGCAGGGCGAAGCACTTCTTCGAGAGCAGCGCGTTTCCGCCGTATCCCGATCCGAACGACCACACCTCGAGCGTCTCGGGGAAGTGAGTGATGTACTTCGTGTCGCTGCAGGGCCACGCCACATCGTCCTGGCCAGGCTCGAGGGGAGCGCCGACCGAGTGGACCGTGCGCACCCATTCCTTGCCCTCGACGATGCCGTCAAGCGCCTCCTGGCCCATCCGGGTCATGATGCGCATGTTCAGCACTGCGTAGGGCGAATCGGTGAGCTGCACGCCGAGCTGCGAGATGGGACCGCCGACGGGGCCCATCGAGAACGGCACAACGTACATCGTGCGGCCACGCATCGAACCGCGGAAGTGGGGCTCGAGCTCGGCCTGCATGTCCGCAGGGGCGCGCCAGTTGTTCGTGGGGCCCGCATCCGATTCGTTCTCGGTGCAGATGAAGGTGCGGTCTTCGACACGTGCCACATCGGCAGGGTGCGAACGAGCCAGGAAACTGCCCGGGCGAAGGTCCCGGTTGAGCGGGATCAAGGAGCCGGCCGCGACCATGCCCTCGCTGATCAGGTTCCACTCGTCCTGCGAGCCGTTGCACCAATACACAGAGTCAGGTTGCGTGAGCTCGGCAACACTGGTTACCCAGGCCAAGATCTCGGTATTCTCTGTCGTAGCTTCGGCCGTGACGCGCTGCTCAATGGGGAGCTGCGTCTCAGGTGCGATAGTCATGTTCAGGAAACTCCTACTGGGGTCAAGAAACCGCGTTATGTCTATTGTGACCGCCCGTACCCGAGAAATAGCACCAAACGAGTTGTAAACTTTGGCGAAAATTCACGTATAGTCAAGACATGGCACCAGAGGTTCATGAAGCTCAGTCTCGAGCAGCCACCGATCGGCTGATCCTCGGCAAAAGGATTCGACACTTTCGCACTCAAGCAGGCCTGACGCTCGAGCAGCTCGGCAATCGCGTGGGCGTCGTGGCGAGTCAGCTCTCCCTCGTCGAGAACGGCCGCCGCGAGCCCAAGCTGTCCCTCCTCCAGGGCATCTCGCGCGAACTCGACGTTGACCTCAGCGCGCTCCTCAGCAGCGAGGCTCCCGATCATCGCAGCGCGCTCGAGATCGAACTCGAGCGCGCCCAGGCCAGCCAAAATTACCTCCAGCTCGGTCTCCCCCTGATTCGCTCCCCCAAGTCACTCGGCGACGATTCGCTTGAGGCCATCGTCGGGCTGCACCGCGAACTTGGCCGCCGCTCGCGCGCGGCGGCGGCGACGCCCGAAGAGGCCCGCCGGGCAAACACCGCGATCCGGCACCAGATGCGCGAAAAGAACAACTATTTGCCAGATATCGAACGTGCTGCTGAGGAACTCATGGCACGTGTCGGCCACACCGGCGGCGCCGTCACGCACCGAATGGTCGCGGTGCTCGCGGAACTCCTCGGCTTCACCCTGATCTTCGTGGACGACCTCCCCTCGAACACGCGCAGCATCACCGACCTTGAGAACGGGCGCATCTATTTGCCCCCGGCTTCGATCCCTGGTGGGCACGGCCTGCGCTCGCTCGCGCTCCAGGCGATGGGCCACCGGGTGCTGCAGCACGACCGGCCAGTCAGCTACGCCGAGTTCCTCGCTCAGCGCCTGCAGATCAACTACTTCGCGTCGGCTTGCCTCATGCCCGAGCTCCCCGCAGCCGAGTTCTTGCTGCAGGCGAAGGAGAACCGCAATCTCGCGATCGAGGACTTCCGCGACGCCTTCGGCGTGACGCACGAGGCCGCTGCGCACCGGTTCACGAACCTCGCTACCCGGCACCTCGACCTGCGTGTGCACTTCATGCGCGCCGACGCGGACGGGGCCCTCACTCGCGGGTACGAGAACGACGGCATGCCACTGCCCGAAGACCCGACCGGATCGATCGAGGGGCAGATCCTGTGCCGGAAGTGGCCCGCACGCACCGCGTTTGAACGCACGAACCGCACAAGCGAGTTCTACCAGTACACCGACACCCCCGATGGCACTTTCTGGGAGAGCGTGCAGACGGGTGACGCGGGGCCCAACGGCACATACTCCATCAGCTTTGGCGTGCCATTCGACGACGCGAAGTGGTTCCGCGGCCGCGATACCGGTATTCGCACCTTCTCGACCTGCCCGGACGAATCATGCTGCCGCACCCCGCAGGCGGAGCTTCTGAACCGCTGGCAGGATCACGCCTGGCCGAGCGCGCGCATGCACGCCCACGTGCTCGCTCCCCTGCCGACCGGCTCGTTCCCCGGTGTCGATGACACCGTGATGTACGAGTTCCTCACCCGTCACGCGCCCGAGTAGAAGGCGCGTCCTGCGGATCGTCCGCTCCGAGGCACAGCGGGGACCGGCGGGTCAGCCCGTCAACATCGGCACCGCGGTCACGCCGTGGTGATCGGCGAGCTCCCGTGAGAGGTGTTCGGCGAGGTGTTCGTCGCCAAAGCGATACGACACCCAGAGGTCAACATCGGCGATCGCGAGCGCTCGAAGTTGCTCCGCCACCGCCCTGGCCTCCACCGCGCGCGTGGCAGAGACGATCAGCACGGGGCGGTAGAGATCTCGGTCGGCGAGCCGCAGCATGTGCTGCCAGTCGGCGTGCCGGAATCCCTCCGCGTCGGCGCGAATGGGCAGCAGGTGCGGGAGCATGCGCGCGGACGGCGCCTCGGGCGACGCACCCGTCGGCATGAGGCTCGCGAGCGTCGTGGAACTCGCGGCCTCCACGAAGGTATCGCGCTCTGCGGCAATGGTGACGACGTCGATGGGAGTGACGCTGCGCCTGACCGGTCGGCCGCTCGGCAGCTCCCCGCGCAGGTGTCCGGCACACACCTCGACGGGAAACGCCGCGAGCGGCTCAACGCTCTCCTGGCCGCGGAGGCGGTCCAGGTTCTCCCTGCGATACTGCGAGGGCGTGCAGGCAAACCAAGACCTGAATGCCCGAGTGAAGTACTTCACGTCGGAGAAGCCGCACGCGGCAGCGATACTCACCATCGTGTCTTCGGTCTCGAGCAACAACACCTCCGCCCTCCACAGCCGGACGTTCGTGAGGAGATCGCTAAAGCTCATCCCTGTCGATTCGCGGGCGATGCGGGACAACGCACTCTTGCTGTAATGCAGCTGCTCGCTCACGAGGTCGAGCACGTTGCGCTCAGCCGCGTGCTCGCGCAGCAACGCAGTGACCGCGCGAATGAGCGATCGGCGGCTCTGATTGAGCGTGCGGCGCCGATCGTAGTAGTGCTCGACGCCGTACGAATCGAGCATCTCCCCGAGCAAGCGCTCAACGAGTGGGATGCGCGCCGCGGGCTCGGCGCAGAAGATCGCCAGGAGTTGCTCGCGCTGGGACGTCTCGGTGCCCAGGTACCGCGGCAGGTCGAACGACTCGCAGGCGAAGATCGCGCCGTGTAGTTGCGGGAATCCCGGCAGAAAGGCAGCAAGCTCGAGTTGCAGGACGGCGATCAGCGTGTCCTCGCCGCCCTCGAAGACGTGCATGTCACCCGCGTTGAGCAGGGCGTAGTCGCCCTCCTCCAGCACAAACCGTTCACTGCTCACCCGCACGCTGAGCTCGCCGCGCAGCACGTAGACGAGCTCGATTACCTCGGGATGCCGGTGCACCGAAGTCGTTCTCACCGCGTAGGCTTCGACGGAAATCCCACTGTCTCCCCGCCGCATTCGCACAGACAGCAGTTTAACCCGCGCCTGTCACCAGCCCGGGAGTGTGCCCGAGATCAGGCGCCCCTCAAACACCACGGCCTCACAGTGGATGTCGCCGAGAGCGCCCGGTTCGACCGCAAACAGATCGTCACTGAGAACTGCCAGGTGCGCCAATTTGCCCACCTCGAGCGATCCCGCCTGATGGTCAATCCGCAGCTGCTTCGCGCCGTGCGTCGTGTACCCCGCCAGGAGCAGCTCGCGCGAGAGGCTGGCCTCCGGCGCGGGGCGCACGCTTCCGGGGTAACGGTTCCCGTCGAGCGGGTAGTCGGGGTCGACCCGCGTCGAAGCGACTTGCATGCCGAAGAGTGGGGCGGCGCGCTCCATCTCGTATCGGGTGGTGACATCACTCGCCAGCGTCAGCATCGCACCGCTGTCGACCATCTGGTTGAACTGGTACATCCGGCTCCATCGGTCCTCGCCGAGGTGCGCGATCGCGCCCTCGCCGAAGTAGCCACCCGACCAGTGCGGGGTCCAGTTGATGAAGATCCCGAGTTCGGCGGGACGATGCATGTCCTCGGGATCGACGAGTTCGCAGTGCGCAAAGGTGACCTGTGTGTCCCAGGACTCGCCGGCCTCCGCGGCACTCGCTCGGGCGAGTGCGACGGCGTCGCACGCGGTGCGGAAGGCGCGGTCGCCGACGAGGTGGATGTGGACGTCGATGCGCTCGCGGTTGCACAGCTCGAGACAGGCATGTAACTCGGCGACGTCCATCTGGATCTCACCGAGGTCGACCGCCCCGTCCGCGGGCGAGTGTCCCCCGCACATCGGCTCGAGCACCGCGCTGTTCCCCGTCTCGTTGGTGCCGTCGAGAAACAGTTTGAGCGCGTTCACACGGATCCGATCGCCCCCGTACTCGGCGTTCAGCCGCTGCGCACGCGCGATCGCCGCGGGGAGATCAGCACGCGAGCGAAAGCGAAGGGCGCCCTCGTAGTGCAGGTTGAGTTCGCCCCTGCGGTCGAGCTCGGCAAGCGACTTCACGACGTCTTCATCAGCCAGCATGGCGTCAAAGAGGGCCGTGACGCCACTCTTCGCCAGAAAACTCAGAAATGTCTCCAGCGTCTCAGGCGTCATCTGCTCGGGAGGAGTCCACCCCAAGTTGCGATACATCGTGTCCATGAAGCGCAGCTGCACCAGCTCCAGAAGATGTCCGGTGGGCTCACCCTGCTCGTCGCGCACGAACATTTCGAGCCCCGGCACCGGATCAGGGGTGTCCCGGTTCACCCCCATGTATTCGAGCGCCTTGCTGTTCACCCAGCTCGCGTGCTCACTGAAGTCTTGCAGCAAGACCGGGCGGTCCGAGACCACGGCGTCCAGGAGTTCCTTGGTCGGCTGCCCGTCGCCAAACAGGGTGCTGGGGTAGTACTCAAAGTACAGAAACGGCATTTCTTCCCTCGGATGTGCGGCCGCATAGTCACGCACGAAGTCAAGGATCTCCGTGACGTCGTCCGTCCACGGCAAGCGGGTATGCCAGGCGCTCTTCGACACCATCTCGGGGTGAGTGTGGCTGTCGATAAAGCCGGGAACCACGACGCGTCCTCCGAGGTTGATCTCGCGAAGCACCGGCGCGGCGCAGGCGGCATCGCGCATCGCGACGAATCCGTCGCGCTCCCCCGCGAACACGATCCTGCCGTCGACGACCGCAAGGGTGTCTACGACGCGGTTCGTCGCGTCCTGCGTGTGAATCACGCCACCGGTGAGGAGGAAGTTCACGCGCTGTGCTCCGAGACTCGTGCGGCAGCGGCGTTGGCAGGCGCCTCAGTATCCCCATCATCGAATCGCATCTCGCCCGGAAGCGTGCGGAACCCTCGGCTGATCACTCCAAGATAGATCACTCCGACGAAGAGCCAGATGCCGCCGAGGACTTTGGCTTGCAGGTCGATGTTCCACCACAGCACCAGGTTGACGAGGATCCCGATCGCGGGCAGCACGAGAAACTTGCACAGGTCCGCCCGGCTGCGTCGTCCCTCACGGATCACGTAGTGGCTGATCACCGCGTAGTTCACCAAGATGAAGCCGGTGATGGCGCCGAAGCTCGTCAGCGAGGCCGCCCCCAGCAGGTTGTCGGCGTAGAAGACCGCAGTGAGCGAGAGCGCCCCGGTAAGCAGGATGTTGTTGACAGGGGTGCCGAAACGTTGAGACACCTGCCCGAAGAACCGCTGCGGCAGGATCGCGTCGCGCCCCATGCTGTACAGCACGCGCGAGACCGCTGCGATCGCCGCGGTGCCCGCGAGAATACTCGCCAGCTGATCGGTGACGAAGAAGGTGAGCGAGAGCGACTCCCCACCAATCATGGGCAGCAGCTCAAAAATGCCCGTGTCTGGATCTGCCAGGTCGCGGTACGCCGTGGGCCAGGCGATCTGCAGGAAGTACGCGATTATCGCGAACGCGATGCCGGCACCAAAGCAGACGATCATGATCGCCCGGGGCACCGTCTTTGCCGGTTCCTCGGTCTCTTCGGCGAGCGTAGTGACCGCGTCGAAGCCGAGGAACGACACGGCGAGAATTGAGCTGGCCCAGAGCAGACTTCCTCCGTCGAGGCGCACGACATCGACGATCGCCTCAGGAACGATCAGTGATGTACTGCCCCCGCCGCTCGCCACGAAGCCCACAATGAGTCCGATCAACACGATGCAAAAGACCGCCTGCAGGGATACGAGGACGATGTTGATCCGGCCGGAAATGCGCGCGCCCAGAATGTTGATCGTCACCCCGAACGCGGCGGCCAGCACCACCCAAATCACCGTGGGGACCGCTGGCACGTACTCGTTCATGTAGATACCGAAGAGCAGGAAACAGATCATTGGCAGCAAGAGATAGTCGAGCAGCAACACCCATCCGGTGCCGAACCCGATCCACGGGTTTACCGCTCGCCGCACGTAGCTGTAGGCAGAACCCGACACGGGAAACGCCCGCACCATTTGCGCGTACGCGTACGCGGTGAAGAACATCACTCCCATGGTGATGAGATAGGCGAGCGCCATCATGCCGCCGGTCAGGCTGGTCGCGACGCCGTAGTAATTGAACACCACCGTGGGCGCCAGATAGGCAAACCCGAACGCCACCAGGTGCTTCAGCGACAGTACTCGCTTCAGCCCGCTCTTTCCTGCACTCATGTGTGCCTCCTCCTTGAGTCTCGGCGCCGCGCGCGCTCCGAAACCGTTCGAAATCGCGACGTGAATCCGCGCCAGTGAACAACGTACTGACGTGAGGGGCGCCTCGGACATGACGATCAGGGCGGCGCAACATGCTCATGCGATCAATCTGCCGATTCGATCGCGTGTGGGCGACAATAGGGCCAGGCTGGGCCGAAAAACACCACAGCGCCGCGTGCCCTTTCGGGTCACGCGGCGCTGTGGTCGTGCGGTGTCGACTACGCCTTGGGGCGCGAGGCGAACTCCTCGAACAGTGCGCGGGGCTGCTGCACTGCCTCGATGTTCACCATGTCGCGGCCGAGGAAGAAGTGTCCGACCCAGCCACCGAACACGCGCCACTTGCGCTCCCACGACGGGATCGCGAGGCCGTGGTAGAAGCGGTGCGCGAGCCAAGCAAAGTAGCCCGTGAGCGCGAACTTGCCCGACTGGAACACGCCGGTGTTCACGCCGAGGCCGGCGACCGCGCCCAAGTTCTTGTGGTTGTACTCCACCACGCCCTCGCCGCGCAGGTCAGCGACGATGTTCTTCGCGAGCAGTTTGCCCTGGCGAACCGCGTGCTGTGCGTTCGGAACGCAGAACCCGCCGGGGCCGGGGGTCGAAGAGATGTCGGGGGTCTGCGACGTGTCGCCGACCGTCCAGGCACCCTCGAGTGCCTCGCCGGCCTCGGTGGTGATGCGGAGCTCCGGGCTGCCGATGACGTGGCCGCGGGGGCCAATCGGGAGGTCCGTGCCGCGCAGGAACGGACGGGGCATGACGCCGGCGGTCCAGACAATGAGGTCCGACTCGAACGACTCACCGGTCGAGAGCTCAATCTTGCCGTCCACAGCGGAGGAAAGCTGCGTGTCGAGGTGAATCTCGACGCCGCGACGGGTCTGATCCTTGATCACCCAAAGCGAGGTCTCAAGCGAAACCTCGGGCATGATGCGACCCATGGCCTCGATGAGGTGGAACTTCGTCTCGTCAAAGCTGAGCTCCGGGTACCGGCGCAGCAGCGACGACGCGAACGAGCGCAGCTCGGAGATCGTCTCGATACCGGCGAAGCCGCCACCCACGACAGTGACCGTGAGCAGGCGCTCGCGCTCCGCCGACCCCTTGGGCAGGCTCGCTGCGCGCTCGAAGTTGCCGACCAGGCGATCGCGCACTGCGACGGCCTCCTCGATGGTCTTCATGCCAATCGCGTTGTCGGCGATGCCGGCGATCGGGAACGTGCGCGACACCGAACCGGTGGCGATCACGATGTGGTCATACGCGAAGTCGAATGCCTCGCCGACGTTCGGGGTGATCGTAACGGACTTGTTTGCGTGCGAGATCGCGGTGACCTTGCCCGCGATGTTCGCGGTGCTCTTGAGGTGACGGCGACGAGCGACCACCGCGTGGCGGGGCTCGATCGAGCCGGAGGCAACCTCGGGCAGGAAGGGCAGGTACGCCATGTAGGGAAGCGGGTCGACAATCGTGACCTCGGCCTCACCGGCACGCAGCCACTTCTCCAGCTTCCACGCAGTGTAGAAGCCGGCGTAGCCGCCGCCAACGATCAGAATTTTCTTCGACACGAAAGTCGCTCCTTGGAACACGAATCAGCACAGGGATCCGCGCGATCCGGCCATGGACCGCGCACGCGGTCGGGCACAGGCGCACCCGAACTTAGCCATCCTATCCGCGATCAGGCACGGAGCCGCACACCTCGCGGAACCACGGCCGCATTCCCGCACATTCTGCGACGGGAGCGCCGATCTCGGCCGAGTAGACGGACCTACGGTCGCCAGTCCGCACGTTCGAGCGCGAGGTCACCGATGGGATTGACACCGGGACCGGCCGCGAGCGCGTGTCCGATAAGCGCGTGCAGGCACTTCACGCGGGTCGGCATTCCCCCGGCGCTCACTCCGTGCAGCTCGGGCACCTCGCCGACGGTCTCGCGGTCAGCGATGTATGCCAAGTGCGCGGCGGCGTACTTCGCGCGCAGTTCCTCGTCGTCCTGCAGCATCTGGTTGAACTCCACCATGACGCCCTCGGCCTCGAGGCGCGAGGCGGCGGTGACCGCACCCGGGTGGCTCAGGTAATAGAACGTGGGGAACGGGGTGCCGTCGTCCAGACGGGGCGCCGTCGCGACAACGGTGGGCTCGCCGGTGCGCGTGCGCGCGGCGATGCCGACGACTCCGCGAGCCTGGCGACCGAGCTGCTCACTCACGGCCGCAATGTCGGCCTCGGTGGGCTCGGGCAAGGGCAGGGGCAGCCTGGTCATTTCGATGTCTCCTTCGTCCCTGACGCAGCAGGGGGTATGTCACCGGACGCATCGTCCGGAGTGTGGCCCGTGGTGCCGGCAATCAGCACCGACGACACCAAAGTCTTTGCCCAGTTCCGCTCAACGGCGGTGAGCTCGGCGCTCGGGACGTCGTCTGAGCCGTCCGGGATCACGACATCGTCGATCACGCTGAGCTGGGTCTCGCCCGGCAGCACGTAGAACAGTCGGTCTCGCGCCTGGGCGCGAATATAGGCCGGGTCTTTCCATTTCACGCGCTCTTGGTCGATCGTTTCGACCGATTCGCGGTGCAGCCGGACGCTTTCGCGCAACTCGGAAATCTCACGGCGCTGCTGCACGAACGTCGACACGCTCGGGCTCACGATCACCGCACCGGCGATCGTGAGCCCGACGAGCATGAGAGTAAACCCGCTGAAGCGGAGGCTGCCCAGCCATTCGGCGACATCCTCCCGCGCGCGTCGACCTCTCGGCTCCCGTGTCATCGGTTCGTGGGCTGCTTAGGCCGTGAAGCGCGGGAACGCACCTCGGCCGGCATACGCTGCGGCGTTCCCCAGCTCCTCCTCGATGCGGAGCAGCTGGTTGTACTTCGCGACCCGGTCGCTGCGCGCGGGGGCGCCGGTCTTGATCTGGCCGCAGTCGGTCGCGACGGCAAGGTCGGCGATCGTGACGTCTTCGGTCTCGCCCGAGCGGTGCGACATGACGGCGGTGTAGCCGGCGCGCTGCGCCATCTGCACGGCGTCAAGCGTCTCGGTCAGCGTGCCGATCTGGTTGACCTTCACCAGGATCGAGTTGGCGGTTCCCTGCGCGATGCCGTCGGCGAGGCGCTTCGGGTTCGTGACGAAGAGGTCGTCACCCACGAGCTGCACCTTGTCGCCCAGTTCGGCGGTCAGCTGGTTCCAGCCCTCCCAGTCGTCCTCGGCGAGGGGATCCTCGATCGAGACGAGCGGGTACTTTGCCATGAGGTCGGCGTAGTAAGCGATCATATCTGCGGCCGAGCGCTTCTGGCCCTCGAACGTGTAGACACCGTCCTCGTAGAACTCGGTCGACGCGACGTCGAGCGCAAGCGCGACGTCGGTGCCCGGGACATAGCCGGCACGCTCGATCGCCTCGACGATCAAGTCCAGGGCCGCGGCGTTGTGGGGCAGATCGGGGGCGAAGCCACCCTCGTCACCGAGGGCAGTAGTGAGGCCCTTCTCCTTGAGCAGCGCCTTGAGCTCGTGGTACACCTCGACGCCCCAGCGCAGGCCCTCCGAGAAGCTCTCGGCGCCGAGGGGCACCGCCATGAACTCCTGAATGTCGACGCCGGTGTCGGCGTGGGCGCCACCGTTGATGATGTTCATGAGCGGCACGGGCAGCGTGCGCGCGTTCGGGCCGCCCAGGTAGCGGTACAGCGGAAGCGCGGCCGACTCGGCAGCGGCCTTCGCCACCGCGAGGCTGACGCCCAGGATCGCGTTCGCGCCGAGCTTCGACTTGTTGTCCGTGCCGTCGACCTCGATGAGCGCCTGATCGACCAGGCGCTGGTCATCAGCGGCGAAGTCGTCAATCGCCGGGCCGAGCACGTCAAAGACAGCGTCGACTGCCTTCAAGACACCCTTGCCTGCGTAACGGTCGGGGTTGCCGTCGCGCAGCTCAAATGCCTCGAACGCGCCAGTCGATGCGCCCGAGGGCACCGCCGCACGGCTTACCGTTCCGTCCGTCAGGCCGACCTCGACCTCGACGGTCGGGTTGCCGCGCGAATCGAGGATCTCGCGTGCGATCACTGCGTCGATAAATGCCACCGGGCGCTCCTTAGCGTGGGGAATGAATGCGGGGTTTCAGGCAGAAAATGCCGTCCCCGGTAGTGTACCGGGCGCACACTGACACTCGCCTCGCGCGGCGCGCCTACTCGGCCTCCATGCCGGCTGCGGCCGCTTCCATGTCCATGAAGAAGAACTCGAGGATGTTGCCGTCCGGGTCCTCGACCGCGCGGCCATACATGAACCCGAGATCCTGCGTCTCGCCGGTCAGCGCGCCCCCGTGCGAGAGCGCCGCATCGACAATTGCGTCAACCGCCACCTTCGAATCACGGCTGAACGCGGTGCGCACCTGCGTGAACTGTGCGGGGTCAGCGATCGGCTTTCCGCCAAAGCTGTCGAAGAACTCGGGGAGCAGCATCATGAAATAGATCTCGTCGCTCCAGATCACACAGATCGCGTTTTCATCTGAGAACTGCGGGTTGATCGTGCAGCCGAGCGCCTCGTAAAAGGTCTGCGAACGCGCGAGATCACGAGTGGTGAGATTGACGAACACTTGACTGGTCACGTGGCCTCCTTGCCGGGCGACGCGGTCCGCGCCGATGCCCACCATCGTGCGCCCTTGGCGGCCCACGGTCAAGAGGTTTGGCTGATCCCGCCGGGTTTCCCAGGGGCGCGTTCCCCCGGGCAGGATCCTGCCGCTAGACCTCTCGAAGCTCGAGCGCGGCCGCGTCGCTCACACCCGCACGCACCGAGGCAAAGCGCGTAAAACCCGCGTCCCGGATGCGCGCGAGCAGCGTCTTCATATTCTTCTGGCGCTTCTCGAGACGCACGCGGTGCCCGCGACTCACGAGCTCCCGCTTGATCGCCGCGAGGTCGGCAGGAGCCGCGTCGGCGTCGTAGACGAGGGCGATCGACTCGGGGCCGATCTCGCCCGGCACGTCGATCAGGTCGACGACGCGCTCAAAGCCGATCGAGAAGCCGGCGGCCGGCACGTCCTCGCCGAGGAAGCGGCCGATCATGCCGTCGTAACGGCCGCCGCCGCCCACCGAGCTGCCCGAGCCCGGGTGCGCGATCTCGTAGATCGTGCCGGTGTAGTAGCCCATGCCGCGCACGAGCGACGGGTCGAAGCGGACGGTCACGCCGTTTGGGAGCGCCCCTTCCAGGGCGGCGCCAAGCTCGGCGAGGCTGGCGACGCCCTCCTCAGCTGCCCCCGCGGGCAGGACCTCGCGAATTGCCTGCTCGGTGAGCGGAATTCCGTCGCCCTCGAGGCGCGGCGCGATGTCGTTCAAGACGGAGCCGATGCTCGCTGCCGCCGCCGCGTCGATTTCGGCGAGCTCGGCAACCACGCCCTCGGCGCCAATCTTGTCGAGCTTGTCGATCGTGATGAGCGCGCGCTCGTGCGTGTCGGCGGCGAAGCCGCAGTGCTCGAGGAGGCCGAAGAGGATGCGGCGGTCGTTCACGCGGATGACGCAGCCGTTGAGGCCGAGCGCCGCCAACGCCTCGCTCGTCGCGGTGACGAGCTCGACCTCAGCCAGCAGGCCGGACTCGCCAATGATGTCGATGTCAGCCTGGACGAACTGGCGGTAGCGCCCCTTCTGGGGGCGCTCGGCGCGCCAGACCGGGGCGATCTGCAGCGAACGGAAGACGGGCGGCAGCTGGGCGCGGTTGGTCGCGTAGTAGCGCGCGAGCGGCACGGTGAGGTCGAAACGGAGGCCCAAGTCGGCGAGCTGCTCGACCTCGCCCGCCTCGGTTGCTGCGGCGAGCGCCTCGGGCGTGATCCCGCGCTTCAGGATGGAGAAGGACAGCTTCTCGTTGTCCCCACCCAGGCCGGAGTGCAGGCGCGCGTGATCTTCGACCACGGGCGTCTCGATCTCGTCGAAGCCGTTCGCGCGGTACACGCCGCGGATCACGCCGAGCGCGTGTTCGCGCCGCGCCTTGTCGGCGGGGAGGAAATCACGCATGCCACGGGGAGGGTGTACCTGGGTTGCCATGGAGAACATTCTTCCATGTTCGGGGCGCTGGGAATATTGTGCTGCGTTTGCGGCACAAGTTGTGCTAGTTTTGCCACACAAGTTTGCGAGGAAGGTTGGACATGCAGATTCTCGATTCGCTCGCCGTTGGATTGCGTTATCTCGTTCTGGCGCTGCCCCCGGTGGAGATCGCCCTCACGCTCGGCATCATCATCTTCGGCCTCACCTGGGTCCGCCCGCGCCGCATCGTCTCGCTCCCCACGAGCGGACGGCGTATGCGGACCCTATTTCACGTCGGGGTCTCGGGATCTCTTGGCATCGTCGCCGTCGCAACCGCGGCAACGTGGCTCTCGTACCTGCATGCGTTCCCCGACCCCACGGGATTCGGCGGATGGTGGCGCCGCCCGGCGCCTCTCATCGCGACCCTGCTCGTGATCGCGGTCACCGCTGTATCGCTTCGGTCCGAGCCACTGCCCGCCCCGGGCGAACGGGCGATCACCCCGCGCCGACGCTGGTGGGCTTTTGCACCTCGCGCGCTACTCGGTGTTTTGCTCTCGGCGGCCGCATTACTTCTCGTCACGGTGGCCTGGCAGGGACTCATCGGAGTCCCCGCCCCACAAGACGCGAACCTCTACGGAAACGTGCCCGCGTCGACTGACCTCCCCCTATTCATGGTCATGCAGGGCGGCATGGGCTACGTCGCCGGGGCCGGGTGGCCAAACCACCTACTCACGCTCATCACGCTTGCTGCCGCGGCGGCTGCGCTAATCCTGACTCTCGGACACGACGCGAATCGCCCAATCCCAGCACGCGCATCAGCCGCGCAGGTGAACGAGGAACGCTCGTCCACCGCGCGCATGCTGATCTGGGTCGGACTCGGTGGGCTCTTGCTCACCCTCGGGGCGGTGTGGGCCCACACGGGCTTCATCGGGCAGATCATCGTGGGCGTGGTCGAGGACAACGGCGATCGGCCGTTTCCGGAACGCTTTGTGGTCGGCACCGGGTATCAAGACATCGCCGCGTGGATGCATAAAGGCGGGTACGTGGTGCAGGGAATCGGTGCGGCGATCCTGCTGCGACTCGCAGTCGATACGGTTCGTGCGCGGCGGGCGCTGCGGGGCTCCACTGAAGCTGAATCCTCCGCGCCCGAGGCCCTCGCATCCACTGCCGGGGAGCGGCCATGACCGAGCATCTCCCTGCCGATCAGTCGACCTCACCCCGCACCGCCGACGAGATCGTCGAACTCTTTCGCGGAGCCATCAGCACCGGACAGCTCGGCAGCGGCGAGCGCCTGCCTACCGTACGGCAGACCGCGAAGGACTTCGGAGTCGCTCAGGCCACAGCGGCCAAGGCGTACCGAGCGCTTGAGCAGGAGGGTCTGGTAGTCACGCGAACCGCAGCGGGGACCCGCGTGGCGCCGGGCGCCGGGGTTGCCCCGCAGGCCGTCGTCGAGGGGGCGCGCTCGCTCGCCGAAGCGGCTCAACGAGGCGGGACATCGATCGACGACGCGATCGCTGTGCTCCGTGCGGTGTGGGGAGAGCAGGGAACCTAGGCGCCTAAAGCATGTCCGGCAGCACCCGGGCGGCCATGCGGTCGACGGCGCCTCTGAGCGCGCGGTCAGGGTCGACCCCTGCCGCGTTCGCCCGGGAGACGAGCGCGAGCATCGCGTCGCCAATTCCCACCTCGGCGATGCGGCGCTCGTCGGGCCCCACGGCATGCGCGAGCGGGTCACCCACGACCCCGGCGCCGGCGGACGGGTCAAGCAGTCGCGCGCGCTTCAGCCGCTCCACGACCTTCGCCGCGCGCGCAAGCGTCGGCATGCCCGCCGGAATCCCGTCGAGCGCACCCCGACTGCCCCGGATCTCCCCCGCGGCGTCCTCCTTGAGGCGCTCCCACTCGGCATTGAGTTCTTCGACGGACATGTACCCTCGCTCGCCAAAGACGTGCGGGTGACGCGCGATGAGCTTCTCGTTGAGCGCGCTCGCCACGCTTTCGAGGGAGTACCCCTCACCGTCGCGCTCGGCGATCGCCGCGTGAAATAGCACCTGGTAAAGCACATCGCCGAGCTCGCCCGACACCTCGGCGGCGGGCCGGTCCCGTTCGATTGAGTCGATGAGCTCCGCGGCCTCCTCCACGAGGAAGGGGGTGAGCGACTCGTGGGTCTGCACACCGTGCCAGGCGCAGCCGTCTGGCGCCGCCAGCCTCCGCACCGTTTCGCGCACTTGGTCGAGGGGATCCTGGTGGGTATTGCCTGCTCCATCACGCATATTGGCATGCTATCGCGCCCCCTTGGCAGTCTCGATGGAGCGCGCGAGCCGACCGAGAAACGGCGCAGGATCCCGGAGGTCCCGGGCGACCACCCGCAGCACGCGCCACCCGGCATCGGTCATTCGCTCCCAGCGTTCGACGTCTCTTCGCGCCTGAGACTCGCCGCCAGTGAAGTGATATTGGCCCTCGTACTCGATCGCGATCTGCAGCGCGTCATAGCCGAGGTCCGCGTGGAGGTCGCCACCGCTGACTGGCACCGGGCAGTTCGTGCGGGGCTCGGGCAGTCCACCGCCGACGATGATGAGGCGCAGCTGGGTCTCGGCCGGCGAGTCCACTCCGGTCCGAATCTTCGGGATCGCGAGCGTCAGGCTTCGCATGCCGCGAGAGCCGCGGTGCCGGATCATGGCCGCGCGGATCCTGCCGAAACTGCTCGGCGCGGCCGCCTTCCACCCGGCACCGGTGTGTCGCTCGCTGACGAGGAAGTCGCCGATCGCGATGAGCTGCCCGTGCGGCAGGATCGAGCCGAGCAGGCACCAGGTGTCCTCGGGGGAAGCGACGGGGAGGCCGCGGAGCTGTTGGATGCGGACGCGGCCGGCCGTGACGGAGTGCCCCGCAATCTCTGGCCGCCGCGGCGCGCGGCGAGGGTGGATAGAGCAAATGTCCAGGAGGTTTGGCTCCTCACCAAAACTCGGCATGCCCCACAGGCTCGCGGCCGTGCGGCGGGAGAAAAACTGGTCGGGAGACAACACCGGCAGCATCGATCGGCATCGTCCGTCGATCGTTTTCAAATCGATCTCGCTCGTCGGCGGGATCACGATTCCATGCGCAGGACGTGCGATGTCCCCAAGATAGAGCCGCCGGGCGGGAACCCCGGCCCGTAGGAGGTCACGCACTCGGTAGGAGGGACCGTCGAGTGGCGGGAAAGCGGAACGCTTCGTCATTCAGCAACTGTGCGTCACCCATCACGCCCACGGCAGGAGAAATCGAATCTGTGGATAACTCGAGACCCCGTCGGCGCTCCTGTCGCGCGTCAATTCGTTTCGATGCGTCACATCCTTGCGGTCCTGGGGTACCGCACCCGTACTTTGCGTCAACTCGATAGATATTGACGCGTCGACGATTGGGGCGGAAGCCAGCCACACCGAGACCGCTGCCGCGGCGCGCTTCGCCCGCCTTGCCCACAGCTGGGCAGGGCAAGTTCTCCGCGAAAAGCAGCGCTAGGCGGTGGGGGCAGCGGCCGGAGCCGGCTCCTCCAGGATCGTCTCAAAGACCCGGCCCACCCAGGCCACCACGTCGCCGTCCTCGGCCGAAGCCGGCCCTCGCCGCAGTCCGACCCCGGCGAGCGGACTCGAGCCCGGGCCACGGCCAGCGAGCACCGCGGGAAGCGGAATCGAAATCACCGAGGGCGACACCACCTTCGATCCCGGGTACATGCGCGACAGGCGCATCACCCGCGACTCGGGAAGCGACACCGGCTCCAGGCGCAACGACGGGCCCGCAGCCACCACCTTAGAGAGACCCAGGCGCGAGGCGCGACGGCGCAGTGCCGACACCTCAGCCAGGCGGGTGACCTCCTCGGGCGGCGCACCGTATCGGTCCGTCAGCTCCTCAAGCACCAGCGACACGTGATCCTCCGGCGCGTGCGGGTGTGAGGCGGCCGAGAACTTTTGGTACGCCTCGAGGCGCAGGCGCTCGCTCTCGACGTAGTGCTCGGGGATGTGCGCGTCGACGGGCAGCTCGAGCACCAGCTCGTTCGAGCCCGACACGTCCTCTCCCTTAAACGTGCTCACGGCCTCGCCAATCATGCGCAGATACAGGTCGAAGCCAACACCCGCAATGTGCCCCGACTGCTGCCCGCCAAGCAGGTTGCCCGCGCCGCGCAGCTCGAGGTCCTTGAGCGCGACCTGCATGCCGGCCCCAAGCTCGTTGTTCGTCGCAATCGTCTCGAGCCGCTCGTGGGCGGTCTCGGTGAGCACCTTGTCGGCGTCGTACAGGAAGTAGGCGTATGCCCGCTCGCGGCTGCGCCCCACGCGCCCACGCAGCTGGTGCAGCTGGCTCAGGCCGTACCGGTCGGCCTGATCGATGATGATCGTGTTCGCGTTTGCGATGTCGAGGCCGGTCTCGACGATCGTGGTCGACACGAGCACGTCGTACTTGCGCTCATAGAAGTCGACGACCACCTGCTCGAGCTGGTGCTCGTTCATCTTGCCGTGCGCCACGGCGATGCGCGCATCGGGCACGAGCTCGGCGAGCTGCGCCGCGATGCGGTTGATCGACGACACCCGGTTGTGCACGAAGAACACCTGGCCCTCGCGCAGCATCTCGCGCCGGATCGCGGCCGAGATCTGCTTGTCGCTGCGCGGCCCAACAAACGTCAGGATCGGATGGCGGTCCTCGGGCGCCGTCGCCAGCGTCGACATTTCGCGAATGCCGGTCACCGCCATCTCCAGCGTGCGCGGGATGGGCGTCGCGCTCATCGCGAGGATGTCGACGTTCGTCTTGAGCTTCTTCAGCGAGTCCTTGTGCTCGACGCCGAAGCGCTGCTCCTCGTCGACCACCAACAGCCCGAGATCGCGGTAGCGCACGCTGTCGGTCAACAGCCGGTGGGTGCCGATCACGACGTCGACGGTGCCCGCGGCGAGGCCATCGAGGGTCTCGCGGGATTCCTTTTCCGTCTGGAAGCGGCTGAGCGCGCGCAGCTGCACCGGGAACCCGGCGAAGCGACTCTGGAACGTCTCCATGTGCTGCTTCACCAGCAGCGTCGTCGGCACCAGCACGGCGACCTGCTTGCCGTCCTGCACCGCCTTGAACGCGGCCCGGATCGCGATCTCCGTCTTGCCGAAGCCGACGTCACCCGAGACGAGACGGTCCATCGGGACGGGCGACTCCATGTCCTTCTTGACCTCGTCGATCGTGGTGAGCTGATCGATCGTCTCGGCGTAGGGGAAGGCTTCCTCGAGCTCGTGCTGCCAGGGAGTGTCGGGCGAGAAGGCGTGTCCGCGAGACGCCATGCGCGCCGAATAGAGCTTCACGAGCTCGACCGCGATGTCGCGGACCGCACTGCGCGCCTTCTTCTTCGCGTTGGCCCAGTCCGAGCCGCCCATCTTGGATAGCGGTGGGGACTCGCCGCCCACGTAGCGCGAGAGCTGATCGAGCTGGTCGGTCGGCACGTAGAGCTTGTCGGAGGGCATGCCGCGTTTAGTCGAGGCATACTCAATCACGAGGTACTCGCGCAACGACTTGGTGGCGCCCTTGCCGATGCCGTTCGGCACGAGACGCTGCGTGAGTTCCACAAAGCGGCCGATGCCGTGCGCCTCGTGCACGACGTGGTCACCAGGGATCAGCTGCAGCGGGTCGACGACGTTGCGGCCGCGGCGCTTGGCGAGCTTCGTGGGGCGGCCGGCCTGGCCACTGACGGCACGCCCGAAGAACTCGGCCTCGCTCGCAAGCACCAGCCGCGCCTCGGGGCTCTCGAACCCGACCCAAGCGGTGCCGGTCGTCACGTACGCGACGCCGGGCTCGAACTCCTCGGGTACCCGGTCAACGATGCGCGCCGCGAGGCCCGCCTCGGCAATCAGGTCGCGAGCGCGCTCGACGAGGCCCGCGCCCTGCGCGGTGACGACGGTGCGCCACCCCTCGGCGAGCCGCGCCGCAATGTGCTCGATCGCGGCCTGCGCAGGCTCGCTCCGCGCGGGCGGCGACGGCACCGCTCCCCCGCGCACCACGACGTAGCCGTGCGCCTCCGCGACGGTGTCGTCGGTGATGCCCTCGAAATTGCTGTCCGCGTCGCTCGCCGCTCCGTCGGCCTCGGCCACACCGGCAGGCGCAGGATCCGCGCTACCGGCCTGCGCCCCGACCTGTCGGGCGGGGCCGGCGCTGGCCAGCGCGTCGGCTTCTTCGTCGCGCACAAACTTCGAGAGCGTCCACCACGGGCGCTGACGAGATGCGGCGCGTACCTCGGCCATGGTGAGTAGGCCGCTATCGTCGACCGGGATGGGCGACTGCGCGCCCGCCGTCGCGGCGCCCCAGGCGGCCTCGAGGAACTCGCGGTTCGCCTCGGCGAGGTGCACCGCACGCATCGCGACGCGCTCCGGAGAGAGCACGACGACGGCTCCGCCCTCGGGCAGCAGACCGGTCAGCGGGGCGAGCCCGGGCACGAGCTGTGGGATCAGGCTCTCCATACCCTCAACCGCGATGCCCTGACTGATCTTCTCGAGCATTCCAGCGATCGTGGGGAGCTGCGGGATGAGCGCCGCCGCGCGTTCACGCACCGCGTCGGTAAGCAGCAGCTCGCGGGCGGGCGGGAGCACGATCTCGGGTACAGCGTCGCCGGCTGAGCGCTGGTCTCCGACCGAGAAGCGGCGGATATCGTCGACGTCATCGCCGAAGAAATCGATGCGGACGGCCTGCTCGGCGGTCGGCGAGAACACATCGAGGATCCCGCCGCGGACGGCGAACTCGCCGCGGCGCGTGACCATGTCGACGCGCGTGTAGGCCAGGTCGACGAGCTCGCGCGAGATCGATTCGAGGCCGATCGATGAGGCACCGGCGCGCAGCACGATGCGGCGATCGTGCGCGACCTGGGGCGAGACCGGCTGCAGGACCGCGCGGACCGAGGCGACCATGAGCAGCGGTGCGGCCGTGCCATCATGCTCGCGCAGCATGCGGAGCGCGGCGGAGCGGCGCCCGACGGTCTCGGCGCTCGGGCTCAACCGCTCGTGCGGCAGCGTCTCCCAGGCGGGGAACTCGACGGTGGCCGCGTCGGGCAAGATCGAGCCGAGCGCCTCGCGCAGGGCGTCCGCCTCGCGGCTCGTTGCCGCGACCACGAGCAGTGGCCCGGTATCCCCGGCAAGACGGCGGCGGCCGATGAGGCCGGCAATCAGGGGGGCGCGCAGGCCTTCGTCGACCGAGAAGTCGGCGTCACCGGCCGACTGATCCAGCGCCCGAGCGAATGACTCGGACGACTCGAGCGCTCGCTCGATACCGGCGAGGCTCATGCGCCCGCCTTGCCATGGAATCGCTGCTGGGTGGCGAGCAGCCCTTCACTCACGACCCCCTCGACGGCATCCGCCGCGTCGGCGATCAGGATGGGCAGGTTGTCGCGCTCAGACGAGGCAAACGGCTTCAGGACGAAGTCGGCGGGATCCTGCCGGCCCGGGGGCCGCCCGATGCCGACCCGCACCCGCACAAACTCGGGGGTATCGAGCGCCTTGGCGATATCGCGCAGCCCGTTGTGGCCGCCGTGGCCGCCGCCGATCTTGAGCTTCAGAGAATCAAAGGGAAGATCGAGCTCGTCGTGCACGACGACCAGACGCTCGACCGGTACACCGTAGTACTGGGCGAGGTTCGCGACGGGTCCGCCGGAAAGGTTCATGTAGCTGTTCGGCTTGGCCAGCACGAGCTTCGGAGCGCCGGGGGCCGTGCGCCCCTCGACCACACGGGCGTTCGCCTGGTGCGCCTTGAACGTGCCACCGATGCGCGAGGCAAGCTCGTCGAGCACCATCTGGCCGACATTGTGGCGGGTGTCTTCGTACTTCGCCCCGGGGTTTCCGAGACCGACGATCAACCAGCTGTCCTGCGCCAAGGCGTGCTCCTCCTGAGAGTCAGATTCAATATTCGGGGCGAGAAACTCGGCAGGATCCTGCCCATTCTCAAACCTGCCCTGAGAGACAGGTCGAGCCCGCCGGAACCACTCGCGAATACTCACGACGGTTCCGACGGGCTCGGGGTGAAGATGATTACTCGGCAGCCTCGGCAGCGTCGTCATCCTCAGCGCCACGCGGAGCCGCGATGTGCACGACCAGCTGCTCAGCCAGGTCGAGGAGCTCGGCGCCCTCGGGCAGCTCGATCTCGCCGGCGTGGATCTGCACGCCAGCCTCGAGGCCCTCGACGTTGATGGTCAGCGACTCGGGGATCGCGGTTGCGAGCACCAGGAGGCGGACGGTGTTGAGCTCCTGCAGCGCGTTGGCGCCGGCGAACGCGGTGCCTTCCATGTGCACGGGGATCTCAACCTCAACCTTTTCACCCGTCTGGAGGGCGACGAGGTCGATGTGCTCGATGATCTGACGCACGGGGTCACGCTGCACGTCCTTGACCAGCACGAGCTGGGCGGCGCCGTCGATCTCGAGCGAGATCAGGGCGTTGGCCTTGCGGACGATCAGGCTGAGCGCGTGGGCGTCAACCGAGACGTGGATCGGGTCCATGCCGTGGCCGTAGACGACGGCGGGGGTCGATCCGGCAGCGCGGAGCTTGCGCGCCACACCCTTGCCGAACGACTCGCGGTTGGTCGCGACGAGCTTGCTGATTTCGGTGCTCATAGTGCTTCTCCTAGTCGGGCGCGCGGGCCCGGACAGGGCGGGATGACCCGCCGGTTCTGGTATCTATCTCTCGCCGGTCGAGGCGATCCGAATCTGCCCGCAAAGGTGGCCCGGTCCCGCGTCGATCACGGATGCTTGCGCATCCCTCGCCGAAGTACAGCTGCCAAGTCTACATGGTCTTTGGGCATCCGTCCTGACCACGAATCCGACCGCAGTCCGGCACCGAGTTTTTCGCGCACGGCCGCCCGAGTCCGGTCCGATGGGCCGCGCCAACTCTGTAAATACCCCGCTACCCGATACCCTTACCCGGGGGTCAAACGTGATCCAAGATGTAAGGAGTACCTCCCGAATGAGTAACACGCAGGCAAACATTGGTGTCGTTGGACTGGCCGTGATGGGCGCAAACCTCGCCCGCAATCTCGCCAGCCGCGAAGGAAACCGCGTTGCCGTTGTGAATCGTTCGCCCGAACGCACCCGGGCGCTCGTCGAGGCACACCCCGAAGCGAACTTCGTCGCCGCCGAGTCGATCACCGACTTCGCGGCTTCGCTCAGCCGCCCGCGCACCGCCATCATCATGGTGCAGGCCGGCGCGGCCACCGATTCTGTCATTCGCGAGCTCGCGGACGCGTTCGAGCCCGGCGACATCATCATCGACGGCGGCAACGCGCTGTACACCGACACGATCCGCCGTGAGCACGAGATGCGCCTGCGGGGGCTCCACTTCGTCGGCGCCGGCATCTCCGGCGGCGAAGAGGGCGCGCTGAACGGCCCGAGCATCATGCCTGGCGGCTCGGAAGAGGCGTACGCGGTTGTCGGCCCGATCTTCGAGTCCATCGCGGCCCGCGCCAAGGACGGCGAGCCGTGCGTCACGCACGTGGGCAGCGACGGCTCCGGCCACTTCGTCAAGATGGTGCACAACGGCATCGAGTACGCCGACATGCAGCTCATCGCCGAGGCATTTGACCTGCTGCGCCACGTGGGCGGGCTCACCCCCACCGAGATCGCGGACGTGTTCGAGGAGTGGAACACGGGCGAGCTCGAGAGCTACCTCGTCGAGATCACCGCCGAGGTGCTGCGCCACGAAGACGCGCGCACCGGCCGCCCCTTCGTCGATGTCATCCTCGACCAAGCTGGCCAGAAGGGCACCGGCGGATGGACCGTGCAGACGGCGCTCACGCTCGGCAGCCCGATCAGCGGCATCGCCGAGGCGGTCTTCGCGCGCGGCCTGTCCTCGCACCCCGAGCAGCGCCTGCTCGGCGCCCGCCTCGCCGGCCCCGCGAACAAGCCCGAGATCGCCGATCGCGCGGCGTTCGTCGAGAGCGTGCGCCAGGCGCTGTACGCGTCCAAGATCATCGCGTACTCGCAGGGCTTTGACGTGATCCGCGCGGGCGCAAGCCAGTACGGCTGGGCCATCGATTCGGGTGCGCTCGCGAAGATCTGGCGAGAGGGCTGCATTATTCGCGCACGCTTCCTGGGGCACATCGCCGAGGCGTATGGCGCGGACGCGAACCTCGACCTGCTCGTCGCGGCACCCTTCTTCGCCACGGCTGCTGGCGGCGCGCAGGAGGCTTGGCGTTCGGTCGTCTCGACCGCCGCGCTGGCGGGCGTGCCGATCCCGGCTTTCGCCTCGTCGCTCTCGTACTACGACGGCCTGCGGGCGGCTCGCCTGCCCGCGGCCCTCATCCAGGCGCAGCGCGACTTCTTCGGAGCGCACACCTATCGCCGCGTCGACGGCCCCGGCGTGTTCCACACCGAGTGGTCGGGAGATCGCTCGGAGACCCAGGTCGCCGAATAGCTCGGTCCTCGCGGCAGAATCAGGGCGGCCCTTGGGCCGCCCTTTTTCGTTCCTCGGCGTCGCGTCCGGGAACGCGAAAGGGGCGCCGAGGATTTCTCCTCAGCGCCCCTTTTCGGTCTCCGCGATGCCTGTTTGCTAGGCCGCCACCCCGCGCAAGCTCCGTGGGCCGGGCGCCGACGGCGCCCGCGCAGCCTACGCAATCGCGATGCGATTGCGTTTAGGCTGCGCCCTCAAACATGGAGGTCACGGAGCCGTCCTCGAACACCTCGTGGATCGCCTGGGCGAGCAGCGGCGCGATCGACAGCACCGTGAGCTTCTCGAAGCGCTTCTCCTCCGGCACCGGCAGGGTGTCAGTGACGACGACCTGATCGATGAAGTCGGCCGACAGGTACTCGGTCGCCTTGCCCGAGAAGATCGCGTGCGTCGCGGCGATCGTCACGCCTCGCGCGCCCGCGTCCTTGAGCGCCTGAGCGGCCTTCGCGATCGTCCCGCCCGTGTCGATCATGTCGTCGACGACGACGCACCAGCGGTCCTTGACGTCACCGACAATGTTGTGCACCGAGACCTGGTTGGGCACTAGCGGGTCGCGGCGCTTGTGAATAATCGCGAGCGGCGCGCTGAGCTTGTCGCTCCACACGTCGGCGACGCGCACGCGGCCCATGTCCGGCGAGACGACGGTGAGGTCGTCGCGGTTGATGGTCTTCTTGAAGTGCGCGAGCAGCACCGGCATCGCGAACAGGTGGTCGACGGGGCCGTCGAAGAAGCCCTGAATCTGGGGAGCGTGCAGGTCAACCGACATGATGCGGTTCGCGCCAGCGGCCTTGAACAGGTCCGCGACGAGGCGGGCCGAGATCGGCTCGCGGCCGCGGCCCTTCTTGTCCTGGCGCGAGTAGGGGTAGAAGGGGGCAACAACGGTGATCCGCTTTGCCGAGGCACGCTTGAGCGCGTCGACCATGATGAGCTGCTCCATGAGCGCCTCATTGATCGGGTTGCTGTGCGACTGAATGACGAAGGCGTCGCAGCCGCGCACGCTCTCGTCGAAGCGGGCATAGAGCTCGCCGTTGGCAAAGGTGCGTGCGTCGGTGGGAATGAGCTCAGCGCCCAGTTCCTCTGCGACGCGCTGTGCGAGTTCCGGGTACGCCCGCCCGGAGATCAGGACCAGCTTCTTCTGGCCGGCCATCTCGATCGCGCTCATGCTCCGTCTTCCTCGCTCTTCTGCGCCGCCTGGGCGCTGCTGGTTCCGGGCCGATGTTCGGCGACCCATCCGCTGATGTTTCTTTGGGGAGCGACCGTAAGGCCGAGCGACCCAGCTGGTACGTCCTTACGCACGACCGTTCCGGCCGCGGTGTAGACGCCGTCTTCAATCGTAACGGGTGCGATGAGAACGTTCTTCGAACCAATGCGCACCTGGTCACCGACGGTGGTGTGGTGCTTCTTGATTCCGTCGTAGTTCGCGAAGATCGTGCCCGCACCAATGTTGGTGCCGGTGCCGACCGTCGCGTCGCCGACGTAGCTGAGGTGGGGCACCTTGCTGCCCTCGCCGATGTGGGCGTTCTTCGTCTCGACGTAGGCGCCGATCTTGCCGCCCGCGCCCAGCTCGGTGCCGGCGCGGAGGTAGGCGAAGGGGCCGACGTCGGCACCCGCGCCGATTACCGCGAGGGTGGCCTCGGTGCGGCGCACGTGGGCGCCCTCCCCCACCTCGCAGTCGACCAGGGTGGTGTCGGGACCGATCTCGGCGCCGCCCTCGATCGTCGTCGCACCGCGCAGGAAGGTCCCCGGCAGGATCACGCTGTCGGGCCCGATCGACACCGTCGCGTCGATCCAGGTCGTGGCAGGATCCTGAATGGTCACGCCGGAGAGCTGGTGCGCCCGCACGATGCGCCGGTTCAGTTCGCGCCCCGCGTCGGACAGCTGAGCGCGATCGTTCACCCCGGCGATCAGCCAGGTGTCCTTCGTCGCCACCGCGTCGACGCTGCCGCCGCTTTCGAGGATGCGCGACGCGGCGTCAGTGAGGTATTTCTCGCCCTGCGCGTTGTTCGTGTCGATGAGGGCGAGCGCGGACTCGATCGCGGCACGACCAAAGACGTACACGCCACCGTTGATCTCGGTGATGCGACGCTGGTCGTCGCTCGCATCCTTCTCCTCGACGATGCCGGTCATCTGACCGTTCTCGCCACGCAGGATCCGGCCGAGGCCCGTGGGGTTCTCGAAGATGGCCGAGAGCAGCGTCATCGAGCGGTGGGCCTCGCGGTGGCCGCGGACGAGCTGCCCGAGGGTGCCCGAGTCGAGCAGCGGGACGTCACCCGAGAGCACGACGACGGTGCCGTCAAAGTCGGCGGGGAGTGCCGCGAGCGCTTGCTCGACTGCGCGGCCGGTGCCGGGGATCTCGTCCTGATCGACGATCACGGTGTTCGGGGCGTGGTCCAGAATCGCCTCGGCCACCCGGTCGCGGTCGTGCCGCACGACCGCGATCACGGTCTCGGGGGTCAGTCCCGCCGCCGTGTCGAGCACGTGCGCGATCAGCGAGCGACCGCCGATGGGGTGCAGCACCTTTGGCAGCGCCGACTTCATGCGCGTGCCCTGGCCCGCCGCCAAGATGACAACCGCTACGCGGCCGTTTCCGGTGGTCTCCGTCATGCTGAGCGTTCCCTCCGCCGTTACTGCCTGCCGAGCACGGACCGCGTGTCCGCGATCCCTCGGTCCGCTCCGCCTCCAGGATTCGAACCTAGACTTAACAGCTCCAAAGGCTGTCGTGCTGCCATTACACCAAGGCGGATCGTGCACTTTCGCACACGCCCCGTATAGTCTGCCAGATTCTGGAGGTCGCTTTGCCCGCGATTCCCGTCATGGCCCACGCCGGGCAGCCCCGATAATGGGAAGCATGAAGGAACACGACGTCGTAGACCGGATCGTCGAAGAGTGGGCCGCGGCCCGACCGGATCTCGATTTGGCCCCACTTGACGTGTTTTCGCGCCTCATGCGGATCGCAAAGCACCTCGATCGCGCCCGCGCGCGCGCCTTCGAGCGCTCGGGACTCACCTCCTGGGAATTTGACGTACTCGCCGTGCTGCGGCGGGGCGGGTACCCCTATCGGCAGAGCCCGAAGGTGCTCGTGCGGCAGACCATGGTCTCGAGCGGCACCATGACGAACCGCATCGACCGGATGGTTGAACGCGACCTCGTGACCCGTCTCACCGACCCGAACGACGGCCGCGGGGTGCTCGTCGAGATGACGGCGAAGGGCATCACGCTCGTCGACGCCGCGATCACGCGCCTCACCGACGCCGAAGAAATCTTGCTCTCGGGCGTCCCCCGCGCCGAGCGCGAGCGCCTCGCGCAGCTGTTGCGGCGACTCGCGCTCAGCGTGGACCGGTTCTCGGCGCTCGCGGGCGCCGAACCAGAGCCTGCGGCAGACGCCACGGCCGAGCCCGGCGCCGCGGATTCGGGCCCGGCCCGCGCCTAACCGCGCCTACGACACGTCGGCGAAGGCGGCGGCGTCGCCACCCGGGCCCGACACGAGCGCGACAACGAGGGCGCGACCGAAGCGAGGGTTGCCGCCGACCACGGGTGGCGTGACCTCGGCGGGCAGCACCGCGCTCGCGGACCAGCGACCGCCCTGCGCCTCGACGATCACCTCGACACCGTTCACGGTCACGGTCGGCTCGCCGCCGCTGAGGGTGCCCGAGAGCAGGAGCAACTGGGCGCCCTCGTGGTACCGGTGCTCGTCGAGTACCGCCTCGATCGTCACCGCGGGCGGCGCGGCCGCAGGATCCTGCGCGGCGCGAGCCGGGAGGCGGTCCGCGGGCAACTCGGGGGCGAACGCGGGCAGCGGGCGGAGCGCGCGGGTGGACTCGGCGTCGCCGCTCGCGGCCCCCGCCTCGAAGGCCGCGGCGTAGCCCAGCAGCGCCGGGTCGGTGTAGGCGGCGCCGGCGAAGGTCAGGCCGATCGGCATCGCGATGTCCTCCATCTGCCCCATCGACACGGTCACGCTCGGGATCCCGAAGTGGCGAAGCGCATAGTTGCCGTTCGAGAAGAACACGCCATTCGCCCAGGCGCGGTCGGCGGCGGCGAGGTCGATGTCGGCGCTTTCTGCGCCCACGTCCGCGTTGGCCGGAAACACGACCGCATCAATGCCGCGCTCGACGAGCCAGTTCTCGAAGAGGTCGACCCGCAACTGCACGAGCGCGCGCAGTCCGTCCGCAAAGTCGGCACGCTCGCGCGGGTCGGGGATGCCGCGCTTCGCGTACTCCACGACCGAGCGGTAGCGGTTCGCGTAGTCGTCGATCTCGGTGTAGCGGTCCTCGAGCGCGCCTGGCGGCGTCGGGAAGATCGTGTCAGGGTCGACGACCGCGAGGTTCGGGATGTTCGGGTCGCCGTTGGCGCGCAGGAAGTCGTCCCAGCCAAACGGCAGGAACTCGGTGAACTCGGTGTCCATCCACCCCTCGGGAAGCACCCCGAGCCGCGCGATCTGCTCGCCTCCCGGCTCGTCGGCCTCGTACTGCTCAATCACGGGGAAGTCGACCTCGATCACCTCGGCACCGAGGTCCTCGAGTCGGGCACGCGCCGCCTCCCAGCGGGCGAGCACCGAGGGGCGCACGTCGATCGGGAAGGCAGGATCCTGGCCGAGATACATCCGCGGCACACCGAGGCGGACACCCTGCAGGGCGTCCGGGCGCCGTACTTCGAGGTACGACGCGGGGCGGTGCTCGCTCGGCAGGGGCGTGGGAACGACACTCTGATTGCGCCAGAAGTCGCCGCGCGTCTCGGCGTCGTCCTGGACCAGGACGTCGAGCAGGCGCAGCATGTCGGGCATCGATCGGGTGTGGGGCACGACGACGTCACGCGCGGGGAAGAGCGGCCAGTTGCCGCGAATCGACAGGATGCCCCACGACGGCGTGTAGGCGCACAGGCCGTTGTTTGAGGCAGGGCTGCGACCCGACGACACCGTCTCCTCCCCCATGCCGAACACGGCGAGGTTTGCGGCGGTTGACACGGCCGAGCCGTTGGAGGAACCGGAGGCGTACGCTGCGGCGAGGAAATCGGGGTTATACGGGCTCTCGGCGCGGCCGTAGACGCCGCGCTGCATGCCGCCGTCGGCCATGGGCGGCATATTCGTCTTGCCGATCAGTACGGCGCCCGCCTCGCGCAGCTTCTCGACCGAGAACGCGTCGCGCTGGGCGATGAGGTCTTTGAACGCGGGCGAGCCAGAAGCGACCGTCAACCCCCGCACCATGTACGAGTCCTTCACCGTGAACGGCACGCCCTCGAGCGGGCGGGCGGTACCTGAGCGCCAACGCCGATCGGACTCGGCCGCCATCGCGAGCGCCTCGGGGTTCAGCACGGGGACCGCGCAGAGCCGCGCCGCTTCCCGATCGAAGGCACCGATGCGCGACAGGTAGCGGGCCGTGAGCTCGACGCTCGTGATGCGCCCTGCGGCGAGCGCGGCGAGCACCTCCGAGATGCTCGTCTCCAGCAGGTGGAAGGGGTCGTGCTGCGCAGCCAAGGCGAACTCCTTTGGTCAGTCGTGTGCGTGGGGTGCCACGCACGTGCTGCTGCGATCGTATACTGAAATTGTTTTCAGTTCGAGTTTCTCGGCGTGCCGGTCTTCGGCTCGCCCGGCCGAAGGAGCCCCAGATGACAGAGCCGGGTGCGACCCCCGACCGGATCCTTGCCGCGTGCGAACGAGTGATCGCCCGCGGCGGCCTCGCACGGTTTCGCATGCAGGATGTCGCGCGCGAAGCGGGGGTCTCGATCGGGCTCCTCTCGTATCACTTCGGCGATCGCGCGGGGCTGCTCCAGGCCGCGCTCGACCACGTCGCTGCCAACGGCGAGAACCACACCGCCGGACCCGAGGAATTGACTCCCCTCGCGCGACTGCGCGCGTCGCTGCGCGCTGACTTTGGCAATGAGCCGGGCGTGCGCGAGGGCTCGATCACCTGGAACGAGGTGCGCGCGAACGCCGTATTCGACACGGCGAACGCCGCGGCGCTCACCCGTTCGACCGCCAACTGGCAGGACGCGATGGCCGCGCTCATCGCCGAAGCGAATCCGGCCGATTCGCGCCCCGGGCACACCGCGCTCCTGCTCACGAGCCTCGTGGAGGGCCTCTCCGGCCGCTGGCTCACGGGCCAGATCGACGCGGAGGCGGCCCGCGCGGCGATCGATACGGCGATCGATGTGACCGTCGCACACTAGGCGGCCGCAGCGCCGCGGCCGACGGCAGCGCGAGAGACAACCGACCCGATCCTGTCGGGAATAGAATGGGCACTGCGCCGGAGCCCAGCCATCATGCCACTCTCCGGCAAAACTGCAGCTACTCGCACCCACCCTTCGCCGATAGCCCACCACACAGGAGTGATCGCAGTGACCGAAATCGCAAGCGCGCCGCACGACACACTGCAGCGCGGGCTCTCGAACCGCCACCTTCAACTCATCGCCATCGGCGGGGCCATCGGCACCGGCCTCTTCCTCGGGTCGGGCAAGATCATCAGCCTCACCGGACCGTCGGTGCTCTTCGTCTACGGCGTCATCGGTTTCATGATCTTCTTCGTGATGCGCGCGCTCGGAGAGATCCTGCTCTCAAATCTGAACTATCAGACCTTCGGCGACATCGCGAAAGACCTGATCGGTCCCTGGGCTGGGTTCTTCGTGTCGTGGACGTACTGGTTCTCCTGGGTGGTCATCTGCGTGGCCGACATCATCGCAATCACCAGCTACGTCGCCTACATCAACCCGACGATCCCGAGCTGGGTTCCAGCGGTCGTGACGGCAATCGCGCTCACCATCTTGAACCTGCAGCCCGTCCGGTTCTTCGGCGAGTTCGAGTTCTGGTTCGCCATGATCAAGATCGTGGCGATCCTCGCGCTGATCGCTACCGGCATCTTCTTGCTCTTCTCAGGCTTCCAGAACCCCGACACGGGCACCTCGGCCGCCCTCTCGAATCTCTGGTCCGACGGCGGCATGTTCCCGTTCGGGGTTGGCGGCTTCCTGCTCGGCTTCCAGCTCGGTATTTTCTCGTTCATCGGCGTCGAGCTCGTCGGCACCGCGGCCGCCGAGACGAAGGACCCCCACAAGAACCTGCCAAAGGCGATCAACTCGATCGTGGTGCGGATCCTGATCTTCTACATCGGCGCACTGACCATTGTGATGGCCATCACCCCGTGGCGGGAGATCGACCCCGAACAGAGCCCGTTCGTGACGACGCTCGCCTACGCTGGCTTCGGCGCGGCCGCCTTCGCTATCAATCTCGTCGTGCTGACCTCCGCCGCCTCGAGCTCAAATTCAGGCTTCTACTCGGGCACGCGCATGATGTTCGCGCTGGCCAAGGACGGGCACGCCCCGCACCGATTCTCAATTACTGACAACCGAGGTGTGCCGCGCCGAGCGGTCTTCTTCACCGCGGTATTCCTCTTCAGCGCGGCCCCGATCCTGCTCGCCGGCGATAGCGTGATCGCGGCGTTCACCTTCGTCTCCTCGGTCGCTTCCGTCTTCATCCTGTTCATCTGGGGCATGATCCTGGTGAGCTACATTTCGTACCGCCGGCGCTTCCCCGCCCGTCACACGGAGTCGAAATTCAAGATGCCGCTGTCGCGCTTCGCCCCGTGGATGGTGCTCGCGTTCTTCGTCTTCATCGTCTACACCCTCATCCTCGGGGAGGACACCCGGATCCCGATCCTGGTCGCGCCGGTCTGGTTCGCCGGGCTGGCGGTCATCTGGCAGCTGCGCAAGCGCCAGCTGCTCCGTCACGGTGAGCCGCTGACCGGGGCCGTCAAGCTGCCCGGGACCGGCGAGGACGCGTAGCTCTCGCTCGGCTTCGGCACTAGAGCGAGCGCACTCGCCGCTGCATGATCTCGCCCAGCCAATGTGCCGCAGGGGGCGCGGCCCCCAACCTGGTCGCGAACGAGACGTGCCGCTCGCCCAGATCCTGCACCGCGGGGAGGAGAACGACCCCGAAGCGCGGGTCGACCGCGGCCGCGGTCGAGAGCCCGAATCCGAGCCCAGCCGCGACCAGGCCGTGAATCATGTTCAGGTCGTCGCTGCGCATGAGCTCGCGCACCTCGTAGCCCACCGAGTGACACACACGTCGAAGCAAACGATCGGATGCCTCGTCGGCGTTCCGGCTGCACACCCAGGCGACCTCTGAGAGCTCGGCGAAGTCCAGCTCGTCACGTTGCGCGTACTCACTGTCGCTCGCGACCATCACGCGATAGGGCTCCTGCAACAGCGGCGTCAGCGCCAGATCCTCAGATACAAAGGCAGGATCGTCCGCGAAATCGTAGATCAGCCCCGCGTGCACCTCGCCGCCACGCAGGAGACGCACCACCTCGGTAGGTTCCGCCTCAACCACCTCCACCCGCACGGGTGAGCGCCGCTGCAACTCCCCGATGGCGGCGGGCAGCAGTCGCGAACCGATGGAGGCGAAGGTGCCGACACGAAGCGTGGCCACCCCGGCATCCCTACGATCGGCCACGAGCCGCTCGGCCTGGTCTACGCGCGCAAGAATTTGCTCCACCTCTGCCGCGAACTCGAGTCCGAGCGGCGTGAGCGTGGCCCCGCTGCGATCACGGTCGACCAACCGAATTTGCAGGTGGCGTTCGAGAGTACTCAGGTGGTGCGCCACCGTCGGGACGCCGTACTGCAGCTCCGCGGCCGCACGAGTCAGACTCCCCCGGTCGCGAATGGCCAAAAGCACACGAAACTGCTGCAGCGAGATCACGTCATACAGGATATGACAGAGAATGCGAATAGCTGATATTCCGTCGATCTGATCGCGGCCCTAACGTGAAACCATGCGAACGAGCCCGACCCTGCCCTCGACACCTCTCACGACCGCTCCCGCGCACCAGCGGGTTGCACCGTATGCGGATGCGATCCGGTCGCTGGCCAGCCATGATTGGCAGCGCCTCCATGTCCCGGCGCACCAGGGCAAGTCCGAGAACGCGCCCGGCGTTGCCGGCCTGGTGGGTCCCGAGGCGCTGGCGATGGACTTTCCCATGCTGTTCAGCGGCGTCGACCAAGACACCTGGCGGCTGGTGACCCCCGGACGCCGCACCCCGCTGATGCACGCGCAGGACCTCGCCGCCGAGGCCTGGGGCGCGAGTCGCACCTGGTTCATCACGAACGGCGGATCCGGTTGCAATCACATCGCCACGACGGTCGCGCGGGGGCTGGGCACCGAGCTGGTGGTGCAGCGCAGCGTGCACTCGAGCGTCATCGACGGCATCACACGGTTCGACCTGGTGCCGCACTTCATCATGGGCGCGGTCGACACCGGGTTGGGGGCCGCACACGGGGTGACCGCGAGCGAGGTTGAGGAAACGCTCACCGCGCACCCGGACAGCTCGGCGGTCTACATCGTCTCGCCCAGCTACTTCGGCGCCGTTGCCGATGTCGCCGCGATCGCGGAGGTCGCCCACCGCCACGGCGTGCCGCTGATCGTTGATGAGGCCTGGGGCTCGCACTTCGGCATGCACCCGGACCTGCCCACGAACTCCGTTCGGCTCGGCGCGGACCTCGTGATCTCGAGCACCCAGAAGGGGGCCGGATCCCTTGCCCAGTCCGCGATGCTCCAGTTGGGCCACGGTCCGCTCGCGCAGGAGCTCGAAAGCCTGGTGGACCGCGTGGTCCGCTCGTACCAGTCGACGAGTTGCAGCTCGCTTATTCTGGCCTCACTCGACGAGGCGCGTCGCCACCTGGTCACCCGTACAGACGTCATCGGCGCGGCCCTCGATTCGGCCGCGACCATCCGCGCAGCGATTCGCGCCGATCGCCGATTCCGTGACGCCACGCCAGACATCCTGGCGAGCCCCGACGCTATTGCGAACGATCCGTTCAAGATCGCGATCGACACCCGGGGCGCCGGGATCACCGGCGGAGACGCCCAGTACCAGCTGCTGCGAGATCACCGGGTCTACTGCGAGCTCGCCACTCCTGCAGCTCTCCTCCTCCTCCTCGGCGCTACCTCGCCGGCAGATACAGACCGCTTCCTGCACTCGCTGTGGGCACTGCCTGAGGCCGATATCGAGCCCGAGCGGATGCGCGCGCTCCCCGATCCCTGCGAGCGCGCCATGGGCCTCGGCGAGGCGTTTTTCGGGAAGGTTGAGGTAGTCTCACATTCTGCAGCCGCAGGACGGGTTTCCGCCGATTCACTGGCTGCATACCCGCCTGGAGTGCCCAACGTACTTCCCGGCGAGGTCCTCAGCGATGGCGCTATCGCCTTCCTTCGCGGCACGGCGACGTCCCCGTCCGGGTACGTTCGCGGTGCCAACGACGCGGCCCTCGACACCTTCCGAGTGGTCGCCGAATAGCGAGGCGCGACACCCCGCGCCTCCCCCACCTCACATCGCCCCACACACAGGAGTGTCCACCATGTCCGTCGCCACCGGCCTCGCACCACCAGAAGAAATGCACCGCGGACTCAAGAACCGCCACCTCCAACTCATTGCAATTGGTGGCGCGATCGGCACCGGGCTCTTCCTCGGCTCCGGCAAGCTCATTAGCCTGACCGGCCCGGCGATCATCTTCGTGTACATGGTGATCGGCTTCTTCGTGTTCTTCGTCATGCGGGCACTCGGCGAGCTGCTGCTCTCGAATCTGCACTACAAGACCTTCGGCGACATTGCCAAGGACATGCTCGGGCCGTGGGCTGGCTTCTTCGTTTCGTGGAACTATTGGTTCTCCTGGGTGATCGCCTGCGTCGCAGACATCGTCGCGATCACGGCCTACGCGCAGTGGTTCAACCCCGACATTCCTGCGTGGCTTCCGGCCCTCATTACGGCGGTTGTCCTCACGCTGCTCAACCTGCAGCCCGTGAAGTTCTTCGGCGAGACGGAGTTCTGGTTCGCGATCATCAAGATTGTCGCAATTCTCGGTCTGATCGGCGTCGGAATCTTCTTGGTCGCGACACGCTTCCAGAACCCCGAGGGCGATGTGGCCTCGATCTCGAACCTCTGGAGCCACGGCGGCATGTTCCCGATGGGCGCGAGCGGCTTCGTGCTCGGCTTCCAGATGGGCATCTTCTCGTTCATCGGCGTCGAGATGGTCGGCACCGCAGCTGCCGAGACCGAGAACCCCCGAAAGACGCTGCCGAAAGCGATCAACTCGATCGTCGCGCGGATCCTCATCTTTTACGTCGGCGCACTCGCCGTCATCATGAGCGTCACCCCATGGGACAAGATCTCCCCCGACACAAGCCCCTTCGTCTCGACGTTTACGCTCGCGGGCTTCGGCTTCGCCGCGTTTGCGATCCAGCTTGTTGTGCTCACCTCGGCGGCCTCAAGCGCCAACGGCGGCCTGTACTCGGGCACTCGCATGCTCTTCGGGCTGTCCAAGGATGGACACGCACCGCGAGCTTTCTCGTGGACAAACTCCCGCGGCGTCCCCAGCAAGGCCGTGTTCTTCACCTGTGTCTTCTTATTCTCGGCGATCCCGCTGCTCTTCGCGGGTGACGGCGTGATCGCCGCGTTCACCTTCGTCTCGTCGATGTGCGCCACGCTCATCCTGTTCACCTGGGGATCGATCGTCGCCAGCTACATCGTGTACCGCCGCCGCTACCCCGAAAAGCATGTCGCATCGAAGTTCAAGCTGCCCTTCGCCGCGGTGATGCCCTGGCTCGTGCTTGCGTTCTTCGTGTTCATCGCCGGCACCCTGCTGTACGGCGCTGATACCCGACTGCCGTTCCTCGCAGCTCCGGTGTGGTTTGCGATACTCACGGTGCTCTGGCAACTGCGCAAACGCCGCCTCGTGCAGGCCGGGCGGCCGCTGACCGCCGCCATTCCCACGGTGCCGCACCCGCTCGACGAAGATTAGTCGACCCGATCAGCTGCACAGAACGCCGGGCCGTCCACGTGGACGGGCCCGGCGTTCTGCGTAGTAGTCGGCGAGTGACCTCTTAGGCGAACGCCGAGTACCCCGTAATCTCGCGACCGATAATGAGGGCTTGCACGGTCTCCGTGCCCTCGTAGGTGTGCAGCGCCTCGATGTCCGCGAAATGCCGTGCCGCGCGGTTTTGCAGCAGGATCCCGTTGCCGCCGAGCAGGTCGCGCGCGTTGCTCGCGAGGCGTCGCGCGGTGCGGGTCGAGGTGTACTTCGCAAGAGAGGCCGCTGGGCCGCTGAGTTCTCCCGCCTCCTCCCTTCGAGTGAGTTGTACCAGCAGCGTCTGCAGGCTGGTCAGCTCGCTGAGCATCTCGGTCAGGCGCTGCTGCACGATCTGGGACTTCGCGAGCACCCGCCCAAACTGCACGCGCTGCGCGGCGTAGTGCACCGCGGTCTCGTACACCGCGGTCGCATGGCCGAGGCCGGCCCAGGCGACCCCAAGGCGGGTCGCCTGCAGCACCTGCGAGGTGTTCTTGAAGGAGTTCGCGCCGGGCATCTTCGCCGAGGCCGGCAACTGCACGCCGTCGAGCTCAATGTTCGCCTGCCAGATCGCACGGAGCGAGAGCTTGCCCTCAATCGTGGTGCCGCGATACCCCGGCGTCTCTTGCGGCACCAGGAAGCCCTGCACCTGGCCGTCGTCGCCGCGCGCCCAGATCACCGTGACTCCCCCGATGCTGCCGCTCCCAATCCACTTCTTGTGCCCGTCGATGACGTAGCCGCCATCGACCGAGCGGGCCGTCGTCTCGAGGCTTACCGAGTCCGAGCCGTGGGTGGGCTCGGTGAGGCCGAAGGCGCCGTACTCGGTACCGCGGGCCAACGGCTCAAGCCAGCGCGTCTGCTGCTCGTCCGAACCGAACATCGCGATCGAACGAAGCGCGAGCGCGCCCTGCACGCCGACGATTGTTCCGACGGAACCGTCGCCGCGGCTGAGCTCCATCGTCGTGAGGCAGGCCGCCATGATGCTCTGCGGCGCGAACCCCGGGACGTCCTGGCCGTCACGAATCAGGTCGAGCTCCCCCAAGCGAGGGATCAAATGGAGCGGGTACTCCGCGCGGTCCCAGTACCCGTCGATGACCGGACGCACCTCGTCCTGCACGAAGGCGCGGGCGCGGTCGCGGTACGCGAGGTCCTCGGCCGGGAGATTCTCGAACACTCCGGCCAGATCCGGATCAAGCGGCTCCCAGAGGTCGTACTCGGGCTCGGCCGTCCCAAGAGCGATGCGGGGCTGTGCAGCTGCGGACATAGTGGCTCCTCGATTGTGGGACTTCCGTGATGCCTCGATTCTGGCCGGGACGCAGTTCCAGGTCAAGCTCGGCTTGCTGCAGATCTTCCGGAAAAACGGCACAAAACGCGCGGCACCTAGTCCCATTTCGTTCTCGTTCGTGGTAGATTTCGGCGGTGACCGCTCCTCAGAAACGCCCGCTGAATCCCCCCGAGATCTCGGCCGCAGCCGTGCGCCTGCTCGCCGAGCGCGGGGCCGACGTCCCGAGCGCCCACGAAATCGCAGCGGCGGCCGGGATGAGCCGCAGCGCGTTCTTTCGCCGATTCGCGTCAACCGGCGACGCGGTCTTCGCCGATCACGACACCCTGCTCGAGGAGCTCGAGGAGCTGCTCTCGTCGACGCCCCTCGCGCCCAGCGCCGCGATCGTCGTCGGCGCCCGACGCATACTGGAGCACCATCTCGCTCAGCCCGAGACGACTCGTCTGCGCGCCGACATCATGCGCGAGTCGCCGGCGCTCCGCGACCGCGAGCTCGTCGTCAGCCACCGCTACGAGCGGGTGTACGCCAAGTATCTTGTCGAGCACGCTGACCTCGAGATCTGGGAGGTGGTGGCCCTCTCTGCCGCGATCGTCGCGATCCACAACGCCACGCTCCGACGTTGGCTGCGCGATCCTGCCACGCCCGCAAGGTCGGACCTCGAACGAGATCTGAGTCAGCTTGCCGCCCGCTTCATCGGGGCGGGGACCGGCCGGGCGGATCCTGCGGGGGCAGGAAAGGTGCTCGTCGCCGTGTACGACGCGGGTGACGCGCAGTCGGTGCTCGCGCGGGTCGCTGCAGCTCTGCGGACCTCGTGAACACGCTCGACACGGTAATTATTGGCGGCGGGGCGATGGGCTCCGCCACGGCATGGGCGCTCGCGGGGCGCGGCCGCAGTGTGACGTTGCTCGAGCAGTTTGCGCCGGGCCACACCAACGGGGCGTCCCACGGCACCACCAGAAACTTCAATCCCGGCTACTCCGAGTCGCACTTTGTCGCGCTGCTCGCCTCGTCCGTAGCGCTCTGGCGCCGGTTGGGCGAGGAGGCAGGGATCGACCCCATCACCCGCACCGGTGTGGTGAATTTTGGCGACCCGATCAGCCAGGAGGCGATCGCTCGGGCGCTCTCCGTCGTCGGGATCGGCGCCGAGCACCTGGGCGCCGAAGCCGCCCGCGAGCGCTGGCGCGGAATCAACTTCGCGGGCCCCGTGCTGCACCTGCCCGACGGCGGCCAGCTGAACCCCGACGAGGCGCTGCCGGCGTTCCAGCGCGTGGCCGCTGAGGCCGGTGCCGAGATTCGACACGGTGTGCGCGTGCGCGAGCTGCGCATCGTGGACGACGGCCTGGCCGAGATTTCGATCGAGACCGCGGCGGGATCCGAGACCATCCGGGCTCGGACCGTGGTCTGCACCGCGGGAGCCTGGACGCGCGCGCTGCTCGAGCCCGCACTCGAGGGTCGCGCGACGCTCCCCCGACTCGTCGTGACCCAGGAACAACCGCTGCACTTTGCCGTGGCCGACGAGGGTGCAATCTGGCCCGGCTTCAACCACTCGATCGTCCCCGGGACGCCCGGGTTCGAGGGCGCCTACTCCTCCGTCTACGGCATGTTCACTCCGGGCGCGGGAGTCAAGGCTGGCTGGCACGGCACTGGGGAGATTGTCGACCCGGATCGGCGCAGCTTCGCCCCGGAGCCTAGGCAACTGCGCGCCCTCGCGGACTACGCGCGGCAGTGGCTGCCCGGCGTCGATGCCGGCGTCTTCACCGAGATCAGCTGCACCTATACGAGCACCGAGGATGAGAACTTCATTCTCGACCGGATCGGCCCGATCGTCATCGGAGCGGGGTTTTCAGGGCAGGGCTTCAAGTTCACCCCGGCGGTCGGCCAGATTCTCGCGGACCTGGCCGACTGCTCGGGCCCCGCACCCGCGGCGTTCTCCGCGGGGCGCAGGATCCGGTCGCGGACGTTTGCGCACGCGCGGTCCCTGATGCCCGAGCACCGGCGTCTCCGCGCGTCCGAGTCGCCGCGCGGCCCGGAGTCCCGCTAGCCCTGCGTGGGCAGGATGAACTTCGGCACGTGATGGGTCGTCACCGCGCCTGCGGCGACGTCTGAGCCGTCCGCGGCCTCGGCGGATCCTGCGGGCCCGCCCAGCGCCGAGTGCACGGTGGCGCTCATGACGGTGAACGCATCACCGCGGCTGAACCCATGCACCCGGGTGAGGTAGCGGAACGCGCGCTGATAGCCGTGCGCGAGCGACTCTTGGAGCGAGTCTCCCAGCCCCACGAAGATGATTTCGTCTGCCGTCTCCAGCACCGGCGCCGACACCGAGAATTCCCGGGTGAGTTCGACGGTCGCCGTAATCTTCCCCGCCGCCTCGACTGCTACGTCGGACGCCTCGCCCTCGGCCATCACGGCGTGGATGTCGCCGAGACCGAGATAGGCGCCTGCCACCCGCACGGGCAAGTACAGGCGGGTACCGATAGTCGCGTATGTGAGGTCCAGATTGCCGCCCTCGGCGTACACCGGCGCGGTCGAGGAGTTCCGGCCAACCGCTGGGGCAGTGCCGAAACACCCGACCATCGGGCGGGCCGGCACCCGAATCGTATCCGTGAGATGAATTTCGCCGTCCCGGATCGGGATCTGGCGCATGTAGGGCTCGTCGCCCATCACCGCAGCGAGGGCGCCTGAGCCCTGGAAATAGCCGGACCAGCCGTACTCGCCGAGCTCAATGTCCACGATGGTCACGATCAAGGTGTCGCCCGGCTCGGCGCCGTTGACGAACACCGGTCCGGTGATCGGGTTGACCATCGAGGTGAGGTTGCGGCTGCTCCCGGTCGCGGCGTACTCCGCATACGCGTCATCCGAGGTCTCAAACACGATCCGCTCCCCGGTGCCCGGATCCAGAGAAAGCGCCGGCGAATCTTCGGCGGAAAATCCTGAATGGGCTTGATCCTTGGACAGAAAGAAACTCATGAAAAACTCCTGTTGATTCGCATCGTTGCTCGAACGTTTTGGGCAACCCCTCCAGCCACACTAGTGAAGTTTCTGACGATGCCATCCGCGACCCCCGGGAACAGCAGTGCGCACCGCCCGCCGGGAGGCGGGAGGTGCGCACGGCCTCAACTCGCGTACCTGATGGCTCGCGCTACAGCACGCTCTGGATGAAGCCCTGCGTGCGCGCGTGCTGCGGGTCATCGATCACCTGCGCGGGCGGGCCGCTCTCGACCACGACCCCGCCGTCCATGAACACGACCTCGTCGGCCGCGGAGCGTGCGAAGCCGATCTCGTGCGTGACCACCACCATCGTCATGCCTTCGTCGGCGAGTTCGCGCATGACGTCGAGGACGTCCCCGACGAGCTCCGGGTCGAGCGCGCTCGTCGGCTCGTCGAACAGCATGAGCTTCGGCCGCATCGCGAGGGCACGAGCGATCGCGATGCGCTGCTGCTGCCCGCCAGACAGCTGAGCCGGGTAGTGATCGGCCCACGCGTCCAGGCCGACTCGGCGCAAGAGCGCGTGCCCCTCCGCGATGGCTTCCGACTTGCTGCGGTGGGCGACGCCCACCGGCGCCTGGATGATGTTTTCGAGCGCGGTCTTGTGCGGGAACAGGTTGAAGCGCTGAAACACCATGCCGATCGAGCGGCGCTGCTTGGCCACCTCGCGCGGGTGCATCTCGCGCAGCACGCCGCCCTTTTCGCGGTACCCGACGAGCTCGCCGTCGACCGTGATGCGCCCGCCGTCGATGGATTCGAGGTGGTTGATGCAGCGCAGCAGGGTCGATTTTCCCGAGCCCGAGGGGCCCAGCAGGCAGGTCACCTGGCCGGCATTCACATCCATCGAGATGCCCTTGAGCACCTCGAGCGGCCCGAAGCTCTTGCGCACGCCGCGCAATTGCACCAGCGCATCATCTCGCAACTCAGACATCGCGCTTCTCCTTCTTGTTCTTCCCCTGCAGTTGCACGGCAATCGCACCGGTGAACTCTCGCGCCTTCTGCAGCGGAGTCGCAGCCTGATTGCGAGCGGCCCCGCGCCCGAAGCGGCGCTCCAGGTAGTACTGCGGCACCGAGAGGACCGAGACGATAATCAGGTACCAAATACTCACGACAATGAGCAGCTCGACCTGGCGCAGGTTCTGCGCCGAGATCTGCGTGGCCACGGTGTAGACCTCGCTCACCGCGATCAGCGACAGCAGTGACGTGTTCTTGATCATCGAGATGAGCTCATTGCCCATCGGCGGGATGATGACGCGCATCGCCTGCGGCAGCAGGATCTGCGTGAACGTGTACAACGGGCTCATGCCGAGTGACGCCGCGGCTTCCTTCTGCCCCTCGTCGACCGAGAGCATGCCCGAGCGAACGATCTCGGCGGCGTAGGCCGCCTCGTTGAGCGTCAGCGCGAGGATTCCGGCGACGAACGCCGAGATCAGCACGTTGGTATCGATCTGCCAGAAGACGATGTCGGTGAAGGGGATGCCCAAGGTGATCTTCTCGAAGATCAGTCCGAAGTAGCCCCAGATGACGATCTGCACCAGCAACGGCGTACCCCGGAACAACCAGACGAAGGCCGACGAGAACGCCACCATCACCGGGTTCGAGGAGAGCCGCATCGCCGCGAGCACGACTGCCAGGACCGTCGCAATGACCATCGAGATCGCCGTGACTAGGAGGGTGACTCCCACCCCGGAGATAATGCGCGGGCTGAAGAGGAACTCCCCGACCACCGCATAGTCGATGTTCTTGTTGGTCGCGAGCGCCTGGCCCAGCCAGAGCACGAACAGCACCAGGATGGTCGCCCAGATCCAACGACCCGGGCGGCGAAGCGGAAGTGCCTGAATGTCGTACTGTGCCGCCCCTGGCTCAGCGCGTTCAGTCTGCACGTTGACGGTCATTACTTCGCCGTCTGGCCCGCGCCGTTGACGATGGCCTCGGGTACGCCCAGGTGACCCATGCCGTGCTTCTCGAGGATCTCCTGGTACACGCCGTCGTCGATGATGGACTGGAAGGCGAGGCGGATCGCTTCCGTCAGCTCGCCGTTCTCCTTGAGCATGCCGATGCCCGAGTACACGGGGCTGAACCCTTGCGGGTTCTTCGGGTCGTCCACGCCTTCGAAGTCCTTGCCGTCGCCGGCGGTAGCAATCGTGTACGCGGCCACCGGGGCGTCGGTCACGTATGCCTGTACCCGGCCGGCCTTCAGCGCGGTCTGCGCGTCGTTCGCGACGGGCAGTTCCTGCACGTCGATGCCCTGCTTACCCTCCGCCTCGCACTCGGTGACGAGCTCGCGCAGGATCTCACCCTGCACGGTGGACTTCTGCACGGCGACCGAGTGCCCGCAGAGATCAAGCAGCGTGCCGATCTTTTCGGGGTTCCCCGCCTTCACCACGATCGTGAACCCGGCGCTGACGTAGTCAACAAAGTTCAGCGTCTTCTCGCGCTCGACGGTGTCGTTCATGCCCGCCATGATGATGTCGAACTTGTGCGACTGGAGCGACGGGATCACGGTCTCGAACGCCTGGTGGGAGATCTTGAATTCAAGGTCGAGCTTCTCGCCGAGCGCCTGGGCGATATCGACGTCGAAGCCTTCGAAGGAGCCGTCGTCCTTCACCTTGATGAAGGGCGGGTAGGGAATTCCCGCCGCGACGCGCACGACGCCCGACTCGCGAAACGCCTCGGGCACCGCGTCGGCGGCGGCCTGGTCAATACCGGAGGTCAACGCGGGGGCGGCGGCGGCCGGTGCCGACTCGGTACCGGTCGCGCAGGCGCTCAGCCCGAGCGCCGCGGCGATCGCAGCTGCGGTGGCAAGTAGGGTCATTTTCTTCATAGTGCTTCCTCTTCCTTGGGGAATCTTCGGTGTAGTGATGGTGAAAGGAACGGGCGGGCTACGCCGTCGTCCGTTCGCGCTGGTGGGGCGCCAGGAACTCGGCGTACGTCTGCCGTCGCACCGCGATGCGAGCATCGCCCTGCTTGCAAAGCACGACCGCGGGCTTCAGCGCGCCGTTGTAATTGTTGGAAAGGGTGTAGCCGTAGGCTCCGGTGGCCGCGAGCACGATCGTGTCTCCCGCCGCCGGTTGCGCAAGACGTGCCTGGTCGACGAGGAGGTCGCCCGATTCGCACTGTCGCCCGACGAGCTGTGCTGTGGTGTCCGGCACCTGATTCGCGCGCTCGGCAACGATGGGGGTGAATCGGGTGCTTGTGAGCGCCACATTCATCTGATCGGCAAGGCCCCCGTTGACCGCCACAAAGGTCTCGCCGGTGCGCTTCACGTTGTTCACGCGGTACACCGTGACTCCGGCACGGGCGACCAGCGACCGGCCCGGCTCAATAATCAGTTTCGCCTCCGCCGGGAGCACTCGCCTCGCGGCTTCCGTCAGGGTGTCGAGGTACGCGTCGAGCGACGGTGCCTCATGGTCGAGGTTGTAGTCGGCGCCGAGCCCGCCGCCGACGTTGTAGACCTCGAACTCGCCGAGCCCGGCGACGGCCTCCACCGCGCGACGGAACGGCTCCAGCTCGAGCACCTGAGAGCCGATGTGGAGGTGCAGGCCCGCGACCCGAATGAACGGGTGGCTGCGCAACCGTTCGATGAGCGCCTGCGCCTGGGGAATCGGCAGACCAAACTTCGACTTCGCGCCGCCGGTCGAGACTGAACGGTGCGTGCGCGGATCCACATCCGGAATCACCCGCAGAAGTACCTCCTGCGGGGCGGTCAGGAGCGCGTCGAGCCGGTCGATATCGGCCTCGCCGTCAACCACGATCGTTCCAATACCGGCCTCGACCGCCAGCTTGAGTTCCTCGTCGCTCTTGGCATTTCCGTGCAGGTGGATGAGCGCGGGGTCGACGCCCGCCTCGAGAGCCAACAGGAGCTCCCCCGCCCCGGCGACATCGATGGCGAGGCCCTCGGACTCGGCAATCGCGTACAGCGCCATCACGGGCAGGGACTTCGAGGCAAACGTGACCTGGCTATTCGGCCAGCGCGCAGCAAGCCCTTCGCGGTAGTGACGCATCCGCTCCCGCAGCCCCTGCTCGTCCATGACGTACAGCGGCGTGCCGAACTCGTCTGCGAGTTCCGGAACCGAGCATCCCCCGATCGACAGCACCCCGTCGTCCCCGACGGTCGCGTACTTCGGGAAGACCCGCTCCAACTGTGGGTCGTAAAAACCGCTCTCGCTCACGCGCCACACTCCAATCCTTCTCAGTGATGGTTCGAATGTACGAGCGCCGCCGCGCGAGATCGTTATCGACCTCGATAAACTTGCGTCATGAGTTCATCGATTTCGAGCATCATCGCGGTCTCTGACTTTTCGAGCGGGCTGCGGCTCTCGACGCTCGTGGAACAGCTGGGAAGCGATACGTTGACCCCGGTCGACCGGCTCCCCGACTCGCCCTTCGTGCAGGGGGTGACCTTTTTTGATGCCGAAACGCCGGAGCTCCAGTTTCCGGGTCAGCTCATCCTCCTCACGTCGCACTCCGCGCTCACGGCCGAGCAACTCGACCTCCTCTGTGCGTCAGCCATCGCCTCTGGGGCAAGCGGCGTTGTCGCACGCGGCGTGCAGTTGCAGCACACGTCCGCCCTCGTCCTCGCCTGCGCCCATCACGGACTCCCCCTCCTTGAACTCACGCACACTGTGGGCTGGCGCCAGTTTGATGCCCTCGTGAGTCGGCTGCTCGGCGAGCACGGTGCCGGCCTGCAGCTCGGGCCCAGCTCCGGGGACAAACTCTTTGCCCTCGCCAATTCCGTCGCGGGAGTCTTTCGCGGTTCGGTCGCGATCGAGGACCACCGGCGAAACATCCTTGCGTACTCGGCGATGCCCGAGCAGGCGATTGATGACTTTCGCGCTTCGGGGATCCTGTATCGAAAGGTCCCCGACAAACCGATCAACGAGATCAGATATCGGCAGGTGTTCGCGGCGCAGGGGGTGGCGCGGTTTGCCCAGGACGACGCGCAGGCCCCGCGCGCGGCGATCGCCATTCGTGCCGGGAACATCTCGCTGGGCTCGATCTGGGCGATCGACCCGGACGGGTACGACCTGACGCGGGAGCTGTCCGTCGAAAAGCAAGAGATCCTCGAGCAGGGTGCGATTCTCGCCGCCGGATACCTGGTCGACGCGTGGCGCTTCGACCACAGCGACGGCCGGGGGCGCGAGGCCGCCTTCCGCCGCCTGCTGATGGGCACCCCTCAGGAGGGAGACCAAGTGGCCCTCGGCCTACGGCCCACCCAGCACGTCGTCCTCGCCGCGCTCGTCTGCGACGGCGGCGTCGCGAGCGCCGCGGAGCTCAGCGAGATCCGCACACATATGGCCCGCCACCTCTCCGTCTACTTCCCGGGAAGCGGATGCCTGGTTCTCGACCAGACCGTATGCGCCCTCATCCCCAGCAAATCAACCAGCGAGATCGAGCGCTCCTTCACGCGGCTCTTGCCGGAACTGTTCCGCCTGATCAGACGCCACTGCCACGTCGGCCTGAGCGAACCGCAGCGCCTCCAGGCCTCGCTCGCGGGCCGGATCGATCGCGCGCGGGCCATCGCGGAGTGCGCGCGCGATCGATCGATCGCAGTTGCCACGCTCCCGGATGTGCAGGCACAGCTGGTCCTGCGGGAGTGTGAGTCGGCGATCACCGTCGACGGGCTCCTCCTCCCCGAGACCGCCGCCTTGCTGGGCGACGAAGAGTCGGAGACGCGACGCACGCTGCTGGCCTGGTTCGAAGAACAGGGCAATGCTCCGCGCGTCGCGTCGCGTCTGAACCTGCACGAGCAGACCGTCCGCTACCGCATCCGTCAGGCCGTCGCGCGCCTCGGCATCGATCTCACCGATGCGGACCGGATCCTGACGCTCTGGCTGCAGCTCAGACTCGCCGAGCGCACGCCCGCTGGAGGCTAGTGCCCGCGCGCGATCCACTCTGCGAGATGCGGCGCCTCGGCGCCGATCGTCGTCGTGTCGCCGTGGCCCGTGTAGACCGTGGTCTCGGGCGGCAGCGTGAGCAGCACCGTCGAGATCGAATCGATGATGGTCGGAAAATCACTGTACGAGCGGCCCGTCGCACCCGGACCGCCGTTGAACAGCGTGTCGCCGGTGAACACAGCCGCAAGCGCGGGAGCGACGAAACTCGTAGACCCCGGCGAATGGCCCGGCGTGTGCCGCGCGGTCACCTCCAGCCCGGCGACGCTGAAGACATCGCCGTCGGCAATCTCGCGGTCCGGGAGCTCGTCGTAGACCGTCGACCAGAGTTCGTGATCGGCAGGGTGCAGGAACAGCTCGGCGCCGAGCAGCTCGGCCGTCTCGCGTGCCGCGCGAATGTGGTCGTCGTGCCCGTGTGTGAGGAGGACGGCCACGACCGGGCGCTCCCCCACGAACTCCGCGACCGCGACAGCGTCATGCGCAGGATCGATCACGATGACCTCGTCGTCGTTCCCGACGATCCAGACGTTGTTCTCAACGTCCCACGTGCCGCCGTCGAGCGAGAACGTTCCGCTCGTGACGAGACGCTCGACGCGGGCGGCGCTCACAGCTCAACCACCGAACGGAGAACCGAGCCCGACGCCATGCGGGCGAAGGCCGCCTCGACGTCGCCGAGCCCGATCCGCTCGGTCACGAAGCCGTCGAGGTCGAGCCGACCGAGCTTGTACTGGTCGATCAGCATCTCGAAGTCCCGGCTGGGCAGGCAGTCGCCATACCAGGAGGACTTCAGCGAGCCGCCGCGGCCGAAGACGTCGAGCAGCGGCAGCTGGAGCTGCATGTCCGGGGTCGGCACCCCGACCAGCACGACTCGACCGGCGAGGTCGCGCGCGTAGAAGGCCTGCGTGTACGTCTCGGGGCGTCCGACCGCATCAATGACGACGTCGGCGCCGAAGCCGCCGGTCAGGGCGCGAATCGCCTCGACCGCCTCGACCTCACGCGAATTGACGGTGTGCGTCGCGCCGAATTTTCGCGCCTGCTCGAGCTTCGCGTCGTCGATGTCCACCGCGATGATCGTCGTGGCGCCCGCGAGCTGCGCGCCCGCGATCGCGGCCGTTCCGACTCCACCGCAGCCGATGACGGCGACCGACTCGCCGCGCTGCACCTCACCCGTGTTGATGGCCGCGCCGATGCCCGCCATAACCCCGCAGCCGAGCAGCCCGACTGCTGCGGCGTCCGACTCCTCGTCGATCTTCGTGCACTGGCCAGCCGCGACGAGCGTCTTTTCGATGAACGCGCCGATGCCGAGCGCCGCGGACAGCACGGTGCCGTCCTCGAGCGTCATTTTCTGGGCCGCGTTGTGCGTGTTGAAGCAGTACTGCGCCTGCCCCTTGGCACACGCCCGGCACTGGCCGCAGACCGCGCGCCAGTTCAGGATCACGCGGTCGCCGACCGCGATCTCGGTCGCCCCGTCGCCGATCGCGGCGACACGACCGGTCGCCTCGTGGCCGAGCAGGAAGGGGAATTCGTCGCTGATCCCACCCTGCTGATAGTGCAGGTCGGTGTGGCAGACGCCGCTCGTGATGATATCGACGACCGCCTCGCCCGGGCCCGGATCCGGGACGAGGATCGTCTCGATCGTTGCCGGCGCGTTCTTCTCGCGTACAACTACACCCTGAACTCGATACCCCATCTGAAACCCCTTCGTCGTGCAGTGAGCGCGCCCTCGGGTGCGCTCGACTGCCAGTTCTCACTCCAGGCTATCGAGGAACGGCGGCGGCCCCGACTCGGTGGCCCGGTGCTACGCCAAGAGCTCGGAGAGCTCGAGCCAGCGTTCCTCGCGCTCGGTCACCTCGGCGCGAAGCGTGGCGAGCTTGTCGCCAATGCCCCCCAGGCCCTCGTAGTCGTTCGGGTCGTGCGCCGCCATCTTCGCGTGCACGGCGGCGATCTCGGAATCGAGCTTCGCAAGTCGGCGCTCGGCCGCCTGCATTTCCTTCTCCAGGGTGCGCCTCTCGGCGCCCGTGGGGCCGCTCTGCGCCTCGGCCACCGGGGCACTTGCCGTGACGCGCGCGACCGAGCCGTCCGCCACCGGCGCACCGCCAGCGGCCGCGCCGGACCCTGCATCGACCCCGGCGCGAGTGTTCGCTGCGCCGATCTTCAGGTACTCGTCGACGCCGCTCGGCAGGTGGCGGAACTCGCCATCGAGCACGGCGTACTGCTGGTCGGTGACGCGCTCGAGCAGGTACCGGTCGTGCGAAACGACGAGCAGCGTGCCGGGCCAGGAGTCGAGGAGGTCCTCGATCGCGGCGAGCATGTCGGTGTCCATGTCATTGGTGGGCTCATCGAGGATGAGCACGTTCGGCCCGTCGAGGAGAACGAGGAGCAGCTGCAGGCGACGCTTCTGTCCACCGGAGAGGTCGCGCACGGGCGTCGAGAGCTGCGCGTTCGAGAACCCGAGACGCTCGAGCAACTGGCTCGGCGTCATGTCCTTGCCGCCGACGTTGTACTCGGTGCGCTTGCCCTTGACCACGTCGCTGACGCGGTCGTTCATGTGGCCCTCGAGCAGCTCGAAGTTCTGGGTGAGGGTCGAAATCTTCACGGTCTGGCCGTGCTTGACGGTGCCGCTCGTCGGCTTCACCTTGCCGGTGACGAGGCCGAGCAGCGTCGACTTCCCCGCGCCGTTCACGCCCAAGATGCCGGTGCGCTCGCCGGGAGCAAGCTTCCAGGTGATGTTGCGCAGCACTTCGCGCGTGCCGCCGTTCGGGTCGGGGAAGCTCACGCTCGCTTCCTCAATGTTTACGACCTCCTTGCCGATACGCGCCACCGCAAGCTGCTGCAGCTGGATCGGGTCGCGCACGGGAGGCACGTCCGCGATGAGCTGGTTGGCGGCTTCGATGCGGAACTTCGGCTTCGCCGTGCGCGCGGGGGCACCGCGGCGCAGCCAGGCGAGCTCCTTCTTCATGAGGTTCTGGCGCTTGGCCTCGATCACCGATCCCTGGCGGTCGCGCTCGACCCGCTGCAGCACGTACGCCGCGTATCCGCCCTCGAAGGGGTCGACGATGCCGTCGTGCACCTCCCAGGTCTCGTTGGCGACCTCGTCGAGGAACCAACGATCGTGGGTGACGACCAGCAGCCCGCCCTGGCCGTTCGGCCACCGCGTCTTGAGGTGCCCGGCGAGCCAGGCGACGCCCTCAATGTCCATGTGGTTCGTGGGCTCGTCGAGAATGAGAACGTCCCAGTCCCCCGTGAGCAGGGCCGCAAGCGCGACGCGGCGGCGCTGGCCGCCCGAGAGCTCGCCGACCGTCGCTTCCCAGGGGATGCTGCCCAGGAGCCCGGTGAGGACGTCGCGCACCTTCGCGTCGCCCGCCCAGAGGTACTCGGGCATGTCGCCGACGACCGTCTCGCGGACCGTGCGCTCGGGGTCGAGCACGTCGGCCTGATCCAGCACGCCGATCGTGGTGCCGCCGCGGACGGTGACCCGACCGTCGTTCGGCTCGATCCTGCCGGAGAGCATGCCGAGCAGCGAGGACTTGCCGTCGCCGTTGCGACCGACGATGCCGATGCGGTCGCCCGATTCGATGCCGACCGAGACGCCTTCAAAGATCACGCGCGTCGGGAATTCGAGGTGCAGGCTTTCGCCGCCAAGTAGATGAGCCACTCCCTAAGAGTACGTGCCTTCCCGGGGTGCTTGGACCGCCGAACATGCGGGCCGATACGCTAGGCCCAGCGTCGCGCTCGGACGCAACGAGCTTGGGGGCACCGTGACGACGCATGCTGGATTCGGGACCAGGCTGAAACAGGCCCTCGCAGGACGAGCCATGCCGGTCCAGATCGCGCTGGGGGTCGCCGCGGTCGCGATCGGATGCATCATCGCGCTCGTCGACCTGAGCTCGGTCGTGACGGCGCGTCTCGCGGGCGGCGGTCTCGTCGTCGCTGGCCTCATGACCCTTCTCGACCGCGGACGGGGTGCCCTCTGGCGCTGGATGAGCGGCGCGCTGCTCATCGCCGTCGGGTTGGTCGCCGGCCTGTGGACCGAACTCGGTGTACCCATGCTCGGGCTACTGCTCGGGATCGCTCTCATCTCGTACGGAGCGCTCTCGGTGGCGCGGGCGCTGCGCGGCATCCCGGGCGAACGTCTCTCAAACGGGCTGTTCGCGGTAGCCACGATCGTTCTCGGCATACTGAGCCTCAGCTGGCCACTGCTGTCACTCGCGTTCCTGCGCCTCTTCGTGGGCGTCTGGCTCGCCTTCTTCGGGCTGCAGGTGCTGTTTTCCCTGCTCGCCCGCCGGGGCCGAGCGGCCACGCATCAGGCTGCCGCCAACCCGAAACAGCCCGCCAGCTCCCGCACGCGCAGGTTCTGGCGTACGACGGGCGCGTTCGCGGCGCTGACCGGCGCGATGCTGCTGACCGTCGGCAGCAGCTTGCTGCTCGCCGGCAACCCGCGCACCGCTCCGGACGCCTTCTACACGCCCCCGGCGCAGGTGCCGGATCAGCCCGGGTCGCTACTGCGCGCCGAACCCTTTGCTGTCGGTGTGCCCGACGGTGCGGTCGCCTGGCGCATCCTGTACACGACCACGCTGCGCGAGGGCGTTCCCGCGGTCTCGAGCGGGCTGGTGCTCGCGCCTGCGGCGGCAGTGACCGGGGCGCCCGCGCAGGATCCCGCCGACGAATCGTCACCCGCGGTCCAGCCGGGCACGACGCCGGTGATCTCCGTCGCCCACGGCACGACGGGCATCGCCCGCAAGTGCGCCCCCTCGCTCAGCAACACCCCCTTCGCCGACGGCGCCGGGACCGCGCTTGTCGAGATGGTGACGCAGCACGGCTACGTCGGGGTGATCTCTGATTACGTCGGGCTCGGCACCGCTGGCGCGCAGCCGTACCTCGTCGGCGAGGGTGAAGCGCGCGGCGTCCTGGACGCCTTCCGCGCGGCGCACGAGTTGGGCGAGCTCAACCTCAGCCCGGACACCGTGGTCTGGGGTCACTCGCAGGGCGGCCAGGGCTCGCTGTGGACCGGGCAGATCGCGAGCAAGTACGCCCCGGAGATCGGCGTTCGCGGTGTTGCGGCGTTCGCCCCCGCGAGCGACCTCAAGGGGCTCGCCGAGGCGATCAAGACGACCGTGCCGGGCAAGGTCGTCTCGGCCTACATTGCCGGTTCGTGGAACGCGTACTACCCCGAGCTCAAGCTGTCGAGCGACCTCACCCCGGGCTCGGCTCGCGGGGTCGAGAAGATTGTCGATTTGTGCTTCAACGAGCAGGACGCGCTCGCGGCGGCGCTGCGCGGCACCCAGATCCCGAACCAGATCTTCCCGGATCGCCTGTTCGACGGGAAGTTCGGCGACCTACTCGTGTCGAACTCCCCGACCGGGCCGTTCCCGGCGCCCGTCCTGGTCGCGCAGGGCCTCTCAGACGAGCTCGTACTCCCGCCACTGCAGGAGCGCTGGGTGCAGGCGCGCTGCGAGGCCGGCATCGAGATCGATTTCCGCACCTTCCCCGGGCTCGGGCATGTGTCGCTCGTGGCGGACGGGTCGCCGCTCAATCCGCAACTCGTCTCATGGTCGCTCGACCGATGGGCGGGAAAGCCTGCCACCCCGAACTGCGCGGCACAGGCTGACGCGGGGGCGTCGCCGTAGGGCTCCTACCCCTGCCGCTCCCCTCTGTCGCGGGGGCCGCCGCTCCCGCGCTGCTCCCGCGCTGCTCCCGCAGAATATGCACCCCTCCGGCAGAGTGTTTGGCGTCTACACCCTGCCGGAGGGGTGCATGTTCGGGGCGGATCTCCGGGAGGAACGCAAAAACGCCGCACCCCAGAAACGGGATGCGGCGTTTTGGGGCGCTCGTGCGCGCCGGCTAGCTCGTAGCGCAGCAGGCGCCGCCGCAGCAGCCGCCCGCCGCAGCGTCAGTCTCTTCGCCTGCGAGCAGGTCAACGATGCCCTCGGGCACTACAGTCTCGGTGGTGTTCTCGCTCATGCGGCTTCCTCTCGGTCCCGCTCGAGCACCTGCTCGAGCACGCTGGTAAATGTTTCGGGCGACTGTGCGCCCGACACCCCGTACTTCTGATTGATCAGAGTGAACGGAACGCCCTGCACTCCGAGCATACGCGCCCGGGTGATGTCTTGGTCGACCTGCTCGCCGCGCGCGGGGTCGCTGAGCGCCGCGCGCGCCTCGTCCGCATCGAGACCCGCCTCGACCGCGAGCTCGACAAGCACCTCGTCGTCGTGCAGCGTGCGGCCTTCCGTGAAGTAGGCCGAGAACAGGCGGCTCAGTACCTGTGCCTGGATCCCGCGGTCCTTCGCGAGGTGCAGGATCCGGTGCGCGCGGCGCGTGTTCACGTGTTGCAGCTGGTCGAAGCGGAATTCGAGGCCCTCGCTCGCGGCGAGTTCGGTCATGCTGCCGAGCATCTGCTCGACCTGATCCCGGGCCATTCCCTTGTGCTTGGACAGGAACTCAATCTCGTTCCCGACGAAGTCCTCCGGGGTGTCGGGCGACAGTTCGTAGCTGTGCGACTCGACCACGACCTCGACCTCGGGGTGGGCATCGGCGAAGACCGCGAGGCCCTTCGCGAAGCGGCGGGATCCCAGGTAGCACCAGGGGCAGGCAATGTCGGACCAGACGTCGACGTGGATTGTGGCAGAGCTCATGAGGGCGATAACGCGTGGGGCACCGACGTATTCCCGGGGGTTGCCGAAATCCTCACTCGAGACGTCTCAATCTGCGGCTTCGCATCAAGGCAAGCCGCAGATTGAGACGCCTCGATGGCGCGGGGAAGCGCGCGGCACGCAAGCGACCGGGCAGGATCCTGCCTAGCGGCCCTCGATCACGCGGGCGCCCGTGACGGGACCCGTCACGATCAGGGTGCGCCGGCCGTTGCGGCTCAGCACGCCCTGCAACTCGGCGGCCTCGACCGCGCTCGGCACGAGGAACGCGATCGTCGGGCCAGAGCCCGAGACGATACCGGCGAGCGCGCCGCGCGACTCCCCGAGTTCGAGCAACTCGGCGAGCGGGGGCGAGAGTTTCAGCGCGGCAACCTGCAAGTCGTTGTGCATGGCCTCGGCGAGCGAGGCGGCGTTGCCGAGGCGCACGGCCTGCAACACTGCAGTGTCGACGCTTGGCTGGGCCGGCGCCGGCAGCAACGCCTCGCGATACTGGTCCCGATGCTCATCAAGCGTCCGGTACACGACCGGCGTACTCAGCCCGGAGTCGTCAAGGGCGAGCACCCAGTGAAAGTGTCCGGTCGTCAGCGCCTGGCTGAGTTCGTCGCCGCGGCCGGTGCCGACGGCGGTGCCACCCTCGAGCGCGAACGGCACATCAGCGCCGAGCTCCGCGGCCAGGTGGTGCAGTCCCGCGCGGCCCACCCCGGTCCCCCACAGCTCATCGCAGGCCACGAGCGTCGCCGCGGCGTCCGCCGAGCCGCCGCCCATGCCACCGGCAATCGGAACGCGCTTGGTGATCAGCAGGTCGACGCCGCCGGCGTAGCCCGTGTGCTCCGCGAGCAGCCGGGCCGCCCGGATCGCGAGATTCGAATCGTCGGTCGACAATCCCGAGGTGTCGATCGGCCCGATGAAGCGCACCGAGAAGTCGTCCGCGTGAGTTGCGGTGACCTCTTCGTACAGCGAGACCGCCTGGTACAGCGAGGCAACCTCGTGATAGCCATCATCCTGCAGCGCGCCGACCCGGAAGAATACGTTGATCTTCCCCGGCGCACGCACGGTGATCGCAGCAGCGTCGCTCATCCCCATACCCTCAACGCTAGCGCACTCACCGAGTCGCCTGGAACACCGTCGACACCGTCCGAAATCAACGGGTCAGGCCTCCACCCGCGCGATTGCGAGGAAGTCGAAAATGGTGAGTTGTTCGGCGCGGGTCTGCGGGTCGACCCCGGCCGCCTCGATGATGGCGGTGGCCTCTGCCGTCGAGCCCAGCAACGGCTGCAGCGACTGGCGCAGCATTTTCCGGCGCTGTGCGAACGCGGCGTTGACGAGCGCGAAGGTGCGCTGGCGCTCCTCCTCCGTGCCGAGCGGCTCAGCGCGCTTGACGTACGAGACGAGTACGGAGTCGACCCCGGGCACCGGCCAGAAGATGCGGCGGCTGACGTTGCCCGCGATCGACCAGTCGCCGTACCAAGCAGCCTTCGCACTCGGCGTGCCGTAGACCTTGCTGCCGGGCACGGCCGCGATGCGGTGGCCGACCTCGGCCTGCACCATCACAAGCCCCGAGCGCAGGCCCGGAATAAGCTCGAGCAGGTGCATCAGGATCGGCACCGACACGTTGTACGGCAGGTTCGCCACGAGCACCTCGGGCGGCGCGGGCAGCTCGGCGATCTGCTCGGCGGTCAGCTCGAGCGCGTCCGAGCGAATGACCCGTAGCTGCGCCTCGGGCTGCAGCGCGCGCGCAGTGAGCGGCAGCTCGGCAGCAAGGCGATGATCGATCTCGACCGCGGTGACGTCGGCGCCGACCTCGGTGATGCCGAGGGTGAGCGAGCCGAGGCCGGGCCCGACCTCGATCACGCGGTCGCCCGCGCGAACGCCAGCGAGGCGGACGATCTTGCGGACCGTGTTCGGGTCGATCACGAAGTTCTGTCCGAGCTTCTTCGTCGGGGTGACGTCGAGGCGTTCGGCGAGCTCGCGCACCTGGGCCGGGCCGAGGAGTCCGGCCGCGTCGGTCGGGTGCTGCGCCGCCGGTGAATTCTCGTCTGCGCTCACGCTGCCGCCTCCACTACATCGGTGTCCCACGAGCCATAGACTCGCTCGGTGTTTTCGGCGAGCTGGCGGCACAGCTCGTCGAGCGGCACCTCCAGCGAGCTGGCCATGCGGCGCACGGTGTGCGGCAGCAGGTACGGCGCGTTCGGGCGCCCACGCAGCGGCTCGGGGGTCAGAAACGGCGCGTCGGTTTCACACAGGATCCGGTCGCGCGGCGCGACCGCGAGCGCCTCACGCAGCACCGGCGCGTTCTTGAACGTCACGGTGCCGGCGAAGGAGAGGTACCAGCCGTGCTCGGCGCAGATGCGCGCCAGCATGGCGTCGCCCGAGAAACAGTGGAACACCGTGCGCTCGGGAGCGCCGACGCGCAGGAGGGTGCGCACAACGTCGTCGTGCGCGTCGCGATCGTGAATCTGGAGCGCAATCCCGTTCGCCTTGGCGATCTCGATGTGCGTTTCGAACGACTCCTGCTGTGCGTCGCGGCCGTCGGCCCCGGTGCGGAAGAAGTCGAGTCCGGTCTCGCCGACGGCCCGCACGCGCGGCTGCGCGGCGAGGCGGCTGATCTCGGAGAGGTGCTCGGAGAGCAGCCCCTTCTCAGCAAGGCGCGGCGCCTCGTTCGGGTGCAGCGCCACCGCGGCGAGCACCCGCCGGTCGACCGCAGCAAGCTCAGCGCCCCAACGACTCGTCTCGAGGTCGGTCCCCACCTGGACCACACCCCGCACACCGACGGCCTCCGCCGCGTCGAGCGAGTCCTCGGGCGTGAGCTGGTCAACGCCGTCCTCAAACTCGAGGTGGGTGTGGTTGTCGTAGAGCGCGAATGGCAGCGGTTCGGGCGCGGCGGGACGGGTCAGGTCGCGACCCGCTCCCCCGTCGCGCGTGCGCAGGGACTTCGCCATGGTTAGGCCAGGTCCTGCTCGATGCGGGGGAAGAGCGACTCGAGCGGCTGCTGGCGGGCTCCCGCGGGCAGGCGCCCCCAGGTGCCGGCCTCACGGATGGGCTGCGCCGACAGCTCGCCGAGCGCATCGTGGGCACCGAGTGCCAGCCACAGCTTCGCGGTGGCCTCGGGTACCACGGGCGACAGGAGCTCCGCGAGGGCGCGCAGGCCCTCGGTGGCCGTGTACAGCACCGTGCCGAGGCGCTCGCGCGTCTCGTTGGACTTCGAGAGCACCCACGGCTCCTGCTCGGTGATGTACCCGTTCAGCGCGTCGACGACCTCCCAGATCGCAGCGATCGCCTCGTGAATCGCGAGCGCCTCGATCTTCTCGTCTGCCGTCGCGGCGGCGCGGGCGACGAGCTCGCGGATCGCCGCGTCCGCCTCGGTCTCCGGGCCGGCGGCGGGCACCACGCCGTCGAAGTACTTGACGTTCATGGCGAGCACGCGGCTCGCCAGGTTGCCGAAACCGTTGGCGAGCTCGGCCTGGTAGCGGGCCGCGAGGTCCTCCCAGCTGAACGAGCCATCGTGGCCGAAGCTCACGGCGCGCATGAAGTAGTAGCGGAAGGCGTCGGCGCCGAACACGTCGATGATCTCGCTCGGCGCAATGCCGGTGAGCTTCGACTTCGACATCTTCTCGCCGCCGACGAGCAGCCAGCCGTGCGCGAAGATCTGCTTCGGCACCTCAAGGCCGGCTGCCATCATCATGGCGGGCCAGATCACGGCGTGGAAGCGCATGATGTCCTTGCCCACAATGTGCGTGGCGGGCCAGCGGCGCGCGAGCTCGGCGCGATCCTGCGGGTAGCCCACGGCGGTGATGTAGTTGAGCAGCGCGTCGAACCAGACATAGGTGACGTGCCCCTCGTCCCAGGGCAGCGGCACGCCCCAGTCGAACGAGGTGCGCGAGATCGAGAGGTCCTCGAGCCCCTGCTGCACGAACGCGATGACCTCGTTGCGGGCACTGGCAGGCTGGATGAACTCGGGGCGATCCTGGTACAGCGCGAGCAGGCGGTCCTGGAACGCGCTCATCTTGAAGAAGTAGTTCTTCTCCTGCAGCAGCTCGAGCGGCTTCGAGTGGATCGCGCAGACCTTCTCGCCCTCGTACGCGCCCTCACCGTCGAGAATCTCACTCTTGGGCTTGAATTCCTCACAGCCGACGCAGTACAGCGCCTCGAACTCGCCCGCGTACAGGTGGCCCGCGTCGAAGAGTTCCTGGAGGAACGCGCCGACGCCGTCCATGTGTCGCTGATCGGTCGTGCGAATGAAATCGTCGTTCGAGAGGTTGACCTGGCTCAGCAGCGGCTTCCACGCGTCCTCGACGAGGCGGTCGGCCCACTCCTGGGGGCTCATGCCGTTCGCGGTCGCCGTGCGCAGGATCTTCTGGCCGTGCTCGTCGGTCCCGGTAAGGAACCAGGTGTCGTCGCCGGCCTGTCGGTGCCAACGCGCCAGCACGTCGGCGGCGACTTCCGTGTATGCGTGCCCGATGTGGGGCGCATCATTCACATAGAAGATCGGCGTGGTGACGAAGAAAGAAGAGGGCATGGCCATGGCTTCCATCCTAAGACGTTGCCAGGGGCGCGGCGCGCGGATTACACGCGGACCGCGCACACCCGGCAGGATCCCCGCTGCGAGCGCTCGCCCGCAGCGCCCGGTCAGCGCGCTGCGACTCCGCCTGCCACGAGCTGCGCAGCGGCGGCCTCGTCGAGGCACCACACCACGTTCGGGTGCCCCTGCACTGCGCTGCCGGGCATGTCGATGCTCGGATCGCCGGCAATCGACGCCGCGACGGCGTCGGCTTTGCCCGCACCCATCGCGATCACGATGAGCTCGCGCGCCTCGAGGATGGTACCGAGGCCCTGCGTGACGGCCTGCGTCGGGACGTCTCTTGCCCCGCCGAAGAATCGCGCGTTGTCCTCGATCGTGCTCGCGGCGAGGTCTACGACGCGCGTGCGCGAGTCGAAGGCGCTCCCCGGCTCGTTGAATCCCAGGTGTCCGTTGCGTCCGAGCCCGAGCAGCTGCACATCGATACCCCCAGCGGCCGCAATCTCAGCCTCGTACGCTGCGGCGGCCCGGACGACATCGCCGGTGCCCGCCGGCACGCGAACAAGATCCGGATTCAGCCCGACCGGGTCGGTGACCGTCTTCCGGATCACGCTCTCGTAGCTTTCGGGGTGCGCGGGGTCGAGGCCCAGGTACTCGTCGAGCGCGAACCCGCGGACCTGATCCTGCGAGTGTCCGCGTTCCGCCGCCAAACGCGCCCAGGCGGCATAGCTCGACAGCGGCGATGATCCTGTCGCGAGCCCGATCACCGCCGCAGGGTTTCGCTCAATTGCCGCGCAGATGCGGCCCGCGACGAACTCGCCGAGCTCGTCCTCCGTCTGAAAGATGTGAATGCCCATACACAACCAATCTCAGTGGGGTCGATGCCCCGAGCGGTGAAAACACGAGTGTGGCGCGCCGCGAACGGCGCGCCACACAAAATCTACACCGGTGGTGCGGGATCAGTCGTCGAGCTCCTCGTCGGCACCGTCTTCGCCGCCATCGGGATACTGATCGATCTCGCCGCGCCTGGCCAGCATGATCGTGCTGACGATCAGCCCGCCCCAAACCAGCACCGCGGCAAGCCCCAGAAATGAGAGTGCGATGGGGGTCATCGGTCCGTTCCTTCCGTCGTGTCAGCGTGGGCTGCCTTCGCGGCCCGTCGGCCTGAACCGTCCACCACGCCAGTCGCGCGCACGGGGGGCCAGGCCGCGAATCGATCAGGATCGAACCGCCACCGCGTCGACGTCAGCACGATCGAGCCGACAATCATGACGAGCACTGAGCCCCAGCCGGCGATCAAGAGGTAGCCGGGGTCATAGCCGCCGTATCCGTTCGTGATCAGATCAACAATCTTGCTGATGAGCATGTACCCGAGCACGATCGGCGCGAGCACCGACACCAGCAGCAGCCAGGTGCGACCGACACGGAAGGTCGATAGCGCGCTGATGTGGCCGCCGAGCTCGGGCCCGGCCCGCCGGATCCAGAGCACCGTGATCGTCATGACGACCGCGGAACCGACAATGCCGATGTTGTTCGCCCAGTGGTCGATCGTGTCGAGCGCGGTCAGCCCGGAGGTCGTGCTGAACAGGATCACGGAGGCGACGGCGAGGATGCTGCCGATGCCGTAGGCGGCCTGCGCCCGACTCAACCCGAACTTGTCGCGAATGCCCGAAATGATCACCTCGAGAATCGAGATGAGCGAGGTGAGCCCAGCAAGTACCAGCGATCCAAAGAACAGGGCGCCGAAGAGTTGGCCGCCGGGCATTTCGGAGGCGATCGCAGGGAAGGTCATGAAGGCGAGGCCGACGCCCTGCATCGTGTCGAGGTCCCCCACCGGAATGCCCTGCTGGAAGGCGAAGAAGCCGAGGGTTGCAAATACGCCGATTCCCGCGAGAATCTCGAACGAGGAGTTGCCGAAGGCGACCACGAGGCCGGGGCCCGTGAGGTTCGAGCGGCGCTTGCGATATGACGAGTAGGTCAGCATGATGCCGAAGGCGATCGACAGCGAGAAGAAGATCTGGCTGTACGCGGCGATCCACACCGACGGATCGGCGAGCGCCGCAAAGTCCGGCGTGAACAGCGCATTCAGCCCGTCCATCGCGCCGGGGAGGAAGAGCGCCCGAATCACGAGAATCAAGAAGCCCACGACGAGCAGCGGGATGAAGATCACGTTTGCCCGCTGCACGCCACGAACCACGCCGGCGCCGACCACGAAGAGCGCGACGGCCCACATGATGACGAGCGGGATCAGCACGCTCGGCACGAAGTCGAGCGTGAACGGCGATGCCGAGGTCTGCAGGTAGTCGCTCACGAAGAAGTTCGTGGCGTCCGAGCCCCAGCGCAGGTCGAACGAGAACACGAAGTAGCTCGACGCCCAGGCCAGCACCGCGGTGTAGTAAATCGCGATGAAGACGCAGATGAACACCTGGAACCAGCCGATGCTCTCGCCCAGCTTGCCGGCGAGGCGGCGCAGCGCGAGCGGCGCCGAGCCGCGGAAGCGATGCCCGATGGCGTAGTCGAGGAAGAGGATGGGAATACCGGCCGTGATCAGCGCGATCAGGTACGGGATGAGGAAGGCGCCGCCGCCGTTCTCATACGCGACGCCAGGAAAGCGCCAGATGTTGCCGAGCCCGACGGCCGAACCGAGCGCCGAGAGGATGAAGCCGACTTGGCCCGTCCATTGCTCACGTGTCGGGACCGCCGCGGTGGTCGTGTTGGTTGCCATGGGTAGTGCTCCCTCCGTCCACGCCGGCGGCGTGACTGGGTAATGGCAGGGAGACTACCACTTTGCTGGACGCTGAACAGCGACTTCTGCTAGGTGGGCGCGCCGTCGTCGGCCGGCCCGGCGGCCGTGATCAGGCCGGCAAGCTGGTCAAGCGCTCGCCGGAATACCGCCTCGTCCGGGCCGCCCATGCCAATCACCACCCCCGGGTGACCGGTCGCGACGCCCCGACGCTGCCAGTATTCATGGAGCCCGACCGCCCCGAGCCCCGCGCGTTCGCACGCGGCGACGAGCCTCGCCTCAGCGCCGGACCGACCCGAAGATTCATTTCGGTCACCGCCGCGAGCCTCGAGCTCGATGACCGCGTGCAGCCCGCCGTGCATCGGCCGCACCTTCGCCGTCGCCACGTCGCCGAGTGCCCCGAGGACGAGGCTCCGCCGAGCCCCGTACCGGCGGCGCATGCGGGCAGTGTGCCGGCGAATCTCGCCGCTCGCGAGCACCCGCGCCAGCGCCGACTGCACGATGGACGACACGGGATTACCCAGCTCGGCGCGCACCGGCTCGAGGTGCGCGCGGAGCTGGGCGGGCGCCAGCAGGTAGCCGGCGGCGAGCGCCGGCGTCACTGTCGCCGAGAAGGAACCAAGCGTCACGACGACGCCGTCCTGAGGGTCGTCGAGGGCGGCGAGCGCTGGGACGGGGGCACCGGCGTAGCGCAGCTCGGAGTCGTAGTCATCCTCCACCACGATCGCCCCGCACGTCCGGGCCCAGGCGATGAGCTCGCGGCGCCGCTGCAACGGCAGCGCGGCGCCCACCGGGTGCTGATGGCTCGGCGTCACGATGACGAGGTCGAGGACGCCCTGGGGCAACGCCGCCGTCACGAGCCCGTCGGCGTCGGTCTCCAGCGCGACGACGCGGGCACCGTGCCGCGCTGCGACTCCGCGAAGCGACGGATACCCCGGGTCTTCAACGCCCACCACCAGGCCTCGCCCCCGCGTGGTGCCCAGCGCGGTCAACAGAAGCCCGAGTCCGTCGCGGGCGCCGGCGGTCACGATGATGTCTCCCGCCGCGCGGTGCGTGCCACGCATGCGGCGCAGGTGCTCTGCAATCTCGCCGCGAAGCTCCGGGCTTCCGAGCATCGGAGGCGTCTCGTGCGCGTGCGCGGCGGCCTCCCGCCACGCGGCCCGCCAGGCCGGACGCTCGATCGTGTCCGTGAGAGGTGCGCCCGGGGCAAGGGGCCCGTTCGGTTTGGCCGCTCCCGGCCGCGGTGCGGCGAGCGAAGTCCCCACGCCCGTGCGCGGCGCTCGTGGAGCGCCGGTCGCTTCCGCTGCCGCGAGACGCGCGTCGATCGGCTCCCCCCGCACCCGGCCAAGCCCGGGGTTCACGACGGTTCCGCGGCCCTGCCCCGAGGCGAGATACCCCTCGGCGATGAGTTGCTCGTACGCCGTCACGACCGTTCCGCGCGAGACGCCGAGCCTGCTGGCGACGGCGCGGGTCGCGGGCAGGGGTTCTCCGGGCCGCATCTGGCCCGCGTCGATCGCTCCCCGCAGCGCGGCGACGAGCTGGGTCGGCAGCGGCAACTCGGCGGCGCGGTCCAGCTGAATCGGCGGCATCGCGGCAGTGTGTGAAACGACAGAGGGCATGCCCCCCAGGGTGCCAGCTTGCTCGCTCTTGGTCCAATCGAACTCGGTCGTTTTGGATCTGGTGGCAGACCACAAGGCCCAGCCAGGCTGGAACCATGAACGCACACACAACCCAGACCCTGCCCGCTCTCGACCAGATCGCCCCGCTCGCCGACCGCCTCCGCGGAGGCGTCATCATGGACGTGGTCACCGCCGAGCAAGCCCGCATCGCCGAGGACGCCGGGGCCGTCGCCGTCATGGCGCTCGAGCGCGTGCCGGCCGACATCCGCGCACAGGGCGGTGTCGCGCGCATGAGCAACCCGGACCTCATCGACCAGATCCGCGCCGCCGTCTCGATCCCGGTCATGGCGAAGGCCCGCATCGGCCACTTCGTGGAGGCGCAGGTCCTCGAGGCGCTCGGCATCGACTTCATCGACGAGTCCGAGGTGCTCTCCCCCGCCGACTACTTCCACCACATCGACAAGCGGCCGTTCTTCGTCCCGTTCGTCTGTGGCGCGACCAACCTGGGCGAGGCGCTGCGCCGCATCGCCGAGGGGGCGGCGATGATCCGTTCGAAGGGCGAAGCGGGCACCGGTGACGTCTCCGAGGCGACCAAGCACCTGCGCACGATCAAGGCCGAGATCGCTCAGCTGAGTGCCCGGCCCCAGGACGAGCTCTTCGTCGCAGCGAAGGAGCTGCAGGCCCCGCTCGACCTCGTCGTGTCGGTGGCGGGGGCCGGCAAGCTGCCCGTTCCGCTCTTTACGGCGGGCGGGGTCGCGACCCCGGTCGACGCCGCGATGATGCTGCAGCTCGGCGCCGACGGCGTCTTTGTTGGCTCGGGCATCTTCAAGTCCGGCGACCCGGTGCGCCGCGCAGCCGCCATCGTCGCGGCTGCCGCGAACTTCTCCGACCCGCAGGCGCTGGCGGCTGCCTCGCGCGGCCTCGGCGACGCGATGGTTGGCATCAACGTTTCGGATCTCCCCGCCCCGCACCGCCTCGCCGAGCGCGGCTGGTAGCTAGCTGGCCGTCGCGGGCCGGGGCACGAACAATGCGTCCTGGCCCGCGAACCGCGTGCGCATCACCTCGATCGCTTCGGGGTTCTCGTCAATCATGACGAAGCGCCGCCCCAGTTCCAGCGCGGCGGCGCCCGCCGTGCCGCTGCCGGCAAAACAGTCGAGCACCCAATCCCCCGGGTTGGTCGACGCCTGGAGCATGCGCCGCACGATCCCGACCGGCTTCTGGGTCGGGTAGCCCGTGCGTTCTTTCCCCGTCGGCGAGACGATCGTGTGCCACCAGGTGTCGGTTGGCAGCTTGCCGAGCGCCGCCTTCTCCGGTGTGACGAGGCCGGGCGCCATATACGGCTCCCGGTCCACCGCCTCCGCATTGAACACGTAGCGATCCGGGTTCTTCACGTAGACGAGGATATTGTCGTGCTTTGCGGGCCAGCGCGACTTGGTGCGCGCGCCGTAGTCGTAGGCCCAAATGATCTCGTTCAAGAAGCACTCCCGGCCGAACAGCCCGTCAAGCAGCACCTTGGCGTAGTGCACCTCGCGGTAGTCGAGGTGCAGGTAGAGCGTGCCGTTGTCGGCGAGCAGCCGCCAGACTTCCTCGAGCCGGGGTTCGAGAAATCCCCAGTACTCCTCGAAGCGGTCGTCGAACGCGAGCGTGAATTGCCGCACCACCTCGTAGCGGCGACCGGCGAAGCCGAGCCGCCCCTCGGCAGGATCCTGCCCGCCCGACCCTGCCTCGGCGACCGCATCGGCGGGAGCGGGCGACACCCGGGTGCCCCGCACCTCTTCCGCGCGGCGCTTGCGACCGGTATTAAACGGCGGGTCGAGCGTGATCGCCCGGAACGTGCCGGACGGGAGCGAGCGCAGCACGGGGAGGTTGTCGCCCTCGAATACGAGGTTGGCTCCTGCAGGGTTCCAGCGCGCATTCATCCCGCAAGCCTACCGAGCGCGCACGGCGGCGGTCGGCTAGCGTGGAGTCACCGCGAAGCCCTGGCACAGAGGAGCCCCGATGATTTCACTCGGCATGGTCACGATCGACACCCCCAACCCGCTGACACTCGCGAACTGGTGGGCCGCGCAGCTCGGCGGCGAGGTGCAGCCGTCAGATACCGAGTATTTCTATACCGTGGCCGCGCCGGGCGTGCCCGGCCTCCTGGGCTTCCAGCTCGTGGAGGACCCCACCCCCGGCAAGAACCGCCTGCACCTCGACTTCAACTACCCGGCGGGGAGCGAACACCTGCCCGTGATCGCCGCGTTCGTCGCCGCGGGCGCGACGCACCTCGAGCGGCACGACTACGAGGGTTTTGGGTGGGACCGCTTCGAAGACCCGGACGGCAACCAGTTCTGCGTCGGCGACCCGCATTAGCGGGCGTTAGGAGGGCGTTGCCACAGACGCCCAGACCGAGCGCGCTGCGGCCTGGCCGAGGCGCACCGCCTCCTCCCGCCCCGCGACGCGCACCGTAACGGTGTCTGAGTAGGGCTCAGGCGCGAGCACCTCGAGCTCGGCGTCCACCACAAGCCCGCGGCTCGCGAAGTACTGCAGCATCTCGTTGTCCGCGTCCGAGATGCGCTCGATGCGCACCCGACAGGGCGCATCTGCCTCGGCGAGCACGATGGCGTCGGGGCGGTGTACGCGCCCGTCGGCCGTCGGAATCGGATCGCCGTGCGGGTCGCGGGTCGGGAAGCCGAGCGTGCGGTCGATCCGAGTGATCAACTCGTCCGAGACGGCGTGCTCGAGGCGGTCCGCCTCCTCGTGCACCTCGTCCCACTCATACCCGAGCACCTGGACGAGGAACGTCTCGATGAGGCGGTGTCGCCGGATCATCGCGACCGCATACTCGCGCCCCTGATCGGTCAGCGTGACGCTGCCGTAGCGCTCGTGGTCGACGAGCTCCTGGTCGGCGAGCTTGCGCAGCGCGTCCGAAACGGTCGATAGGCGCACCCCCACGGCCTCGGACACCTTGGTCGGCGAGATCGGGGCGTCAGTCCACTCCTGCAACCCCCAGATCACCTTGACGTAGTTCTGCATGCTCGGGGACAACTCGTCTACGCTCACCCGCCAAGCGTATCCCGGCGGCGGGCGTGCGACACTGTGGACATGGAGATCGGGCCCAAGCGGGCCTGCGACCCGGTCGTGGTGCTGCGTGACGCGCTCCGGCTCGCGCTCAGCAAACCTCCGATCTAAGCCAGCGGTTTCGCGACCCGAATCTCGGGCTCGTGCCGCACCGGAAAGTTCACGGAGTTCGCGATAAAGCAGTGCTCGCGCGCCTCGGTGTGCGCGAACCGTGCGGCCTCGACCATCGAGGCTTCGGCAACGGTCACGACGGGGCGCAGCACGGCCTCGGTAAAGGCGCCGCCGAGACCCCGGGTGCGCATGGTACCCTCCGCGCGATCCGTATACGCCACCACGACGATGCCGGCGCGGACCGCCATATGCAGATACGACATCATGTGGCACTGCGCGAGCGCGCCAAGCAACAGCTCCTCAGGGTTCCACCGCTCGGGATCGCCCCGAAACGTGGGGTCGGCGGATCCGGCGATCTCGGCCTTCCCCGCGGCTCTGAGCGCGTGCTCGCGGCTGTAGTCGCGATATCCGCTCGTCCCGGTGCCCCGGTTTCCGAGCCATTCCACCTCGACCTGATACTCGTGGACATCCTTCATGCGCCCATCCTCCCACCAGATGCCGATGCATTCGAAGAGTAGGCTTCCGATCATGAGCGATCGCACCCCCACGGCCCCGACTCCCGAACCCATCGCACAGGAGCGCCGCGTCGTCACCGAGATCCCTGGCCCTCAGTCACGGGCGCTCCACGCGCGCCGCCTCGAGGTGGTGCCGCCGGGCGTGCACAGCGCGCTTCCGGTCTACATTGACCGAGCGCACGACTCAATCCTCGTCGACGTCGACGGGAATCAGTTCATCGACTGCGGCGGCGGCATCGGCGTCACCACGGTCGGCCACACCGACGACACGGTCGTGGCGGCCGCCACCGCAGCCCTGCAGCGGATGACGCACACGCTCTTCACGGTCACCCCGTACGAGTCGTACGTGCGCGTCGCCGAGCTGCTCGCCGCCCGCTTCCCCGGGGTTGGCCCCGCACGCACCCTCCTCGTGAACTCGGGCGCCGAGGCCGTCGAGAACGGCGTCAAGATCGCCCGCAAGTTCACCGGCCGTCCCGGCGTCGCCGTGCTCGAGCACGCGTACCACGGACGCACCATGCTGACCGCAACCATGAACCACAAGGCGGCGCCCTACGCGCTCGGTTTTGGCCCCCGCGCCGGCGACGTCTACCGCGCGCCGAACTCGTACCCGCTGCGGGACGGTCTGAGCGGTGCCGAGGCGGCCGCGCGCACCATCAGCTTCCTCGAGAAGACCGCCGGCGCCGAAGACCTCGCCTGCCTCGTCGTCGAGCCGATCCAGGGCGAGGGCGGCTTCCTCGTCCCCGCCGAGGGCTATCTGCCCGCGCTGGCCGCCTGGTGCCGCGCGAACGGCATCGTCTTCATCGCCGACGAGGTGCAGTCCGGGATCGCGCGCACCGGCACCTTCTACGCCATCGAGCACTTCGGGGTCGAACCGGACCTCGTGCTGTCGGCCAAGGGCATCGCGGGCGGGCTCCCGCTCGCCGCCGTGACCGGCCGGGCAGACATCATGGATCGCGCGATGCCGGGCGGCCTCGGCGGCACCTTCGGCGGCAACCCCGTCTCGTGCGCCGCGGCGATCGCGGTGTTCGAGCGTATCGAACGGGCCGACCTGCTGGTTGAGGCACGGCGCATCGAGGGGACGCTCGGCGCGGGCCTGCGCGCGCTCCAGGCGAAGTACCCCGAGGTGATCGCCGAGGTGCGCGGCCGCGGGGCGATGCTCGCCATCGAGCTCGTGCGCCCGGGCGGCCTCGAGGTGAACCCCGAGCTCGCCACGCACATCATCGATTTCGCGGCCCAACACGGGGTGTTACTGCTGAACTGCGGCATCTTCGGGAACGTCGTGCGGCTGCTGCCCTCGTTGAAGCTCAGCGACGCGCTGGCCGCCGATGTGGTCGCCGTCATCGACCAGGCCCTCGCGGCCGCGTAGCCCCGTGTCGACACAGACCGGCCGCGCCGGCGCCCGCTTGCCCGGCACGACGACCATCTCCGATGCCGAACAACTCGCGGTCGTGATCCGAAACGGCTTCATCGAGTCCCGTCACGCGGGATCAGCCGTAGTGCTCGGCGCCGACGGCGAGGTGAAGCGCTCGCTCGGCGATCCGTCGGCGACGATCTACACCCGCTCCGCGCTCAAGCCGCTGCAGTCCCTCGCGATGCACGCCGCAGGCCTGGTGCTCGCGGACGATGAGGAGCGCGCGATCTCCCTCGCGAGCCACTCGGGTACGCCCGGGCACGTCACGATCGTGCAGCGCATGCTTGACGCAGGCTCGCTCGCCGAGGATCAGCTGCTCTGCCCCGCCGACTGGCCCATGGGCTCTGACGCCCGGGACGCGCTCTTGCGCGCGGGCGGCGAACGCCGTCGCATCCTCATGTGCTGCTCGGGCAAACACGCGGCCATGCTGCGCACCTGCCAGGTGAACGGCTGGAGCGTGGACGGTTACGTCGCCCCGGAGCACCCGCTCCAGGTCGCGATCCGCGAGACCGTGCAGCGCTTCACCGGGGAGAAGCCATCGCCGGTCGGCGTCGATGGTTGTGGCGCGCCCGTGCTCGGACTGAGTCTGCTCGGGCTCGCAAAGGCGTATCGCCGCATGGCGACCTCAGAGGCGAACTCGCCGTTCCCGCTGCACCGCACCGCCGCCCAATTGATTGGCGCGGCGCGGGCCGAGCCCTGGGTCGTCGAGGGCCCGGGACGACCCGACACGGTAGTCTCCGAGCGCCTCGGGGTGTTCGCCAAGTTCGGCGCCGAGGGCATCAGCGTGATCGCGGCGCCCGACGGCACCGTCGCGGTCGTGAAGGTGCTCGACGGTGCGGCGCGGGCCGCGACCATCGTCGCGATCGAACTGCTCGCGAAGGCCGGCGCGCTGCCGGCCGACGCTGGCGATCAGGTGCGTCAGGAGCTGCGGCTCGACGTCTGGGGCGGCGGCGTGCCGGTCGGGCGCATCGAGGCGACGGTCTAGCCTCAACTGACGGCGCAGGGCGTGGGCCAGCTCAGCTGGTCCCGCCCGACGCTACGCGATCTCGACCGTGTCGTTGTTCGACTCGGGCTCCGCAGAGGACTTGTCCTCGGCTTCTCCCGCGTCGAGCACCGCGTGCACATCGATGACCACGACGGTCACGTTGTCGCGGCCGGAGTTGGCGAGCGCCTGAGCGACGAGCGTTCGGGCGGCTTCTTCCGCCGTCTCGGCGGCCGCCAGGAAGTGGCGGATCCCGAGCTCAGTGAGCTCCTTCGTCAGCCCGTCCGAGCAGATGAGAATGCGCTGACCCGGGACCACCGCGAGTGCGGTGTAGTCCGGAAACGGCTCCTCGTTGAAGCCGACCGCGCGAGTGATCACATTCGCGTGTGGGTGCACCTCGGCCTCTTCCGGGGTGATCGCCCCGGTGTCCATGAGGTGCTGTACCACCGAGTGGTCGACCGTCAGCTGGCTCAGGGCGCCCTCAAAGTACTGGTACACCCGCGAGTCGCCAATGTTGAACACGCGCCACGCCTTGCCATGATCATCGCAGGAGGCAAAGGTCACTCCCGTAACGGTGGTGCCGGCGCCGAGATCCGTCTGCCCGGCGTCAAGCTCGATGTCATCGACCGCGTCGCTGAGCGCGGCAGAAATCTCGGCCTCGCTGACGGCGCGATCTCCGCCGAGTTCTGCGAGGCGACGCACGACCGCGGCGGAGGCAATCTCCCCAGCAGAGTGCCCACCCATGCCGTCGGCCACCGCAAAAATCGGAGGCGCCAGGACGTAACTGTCCTGGTTCGTCTCGCGGCGAAGACCCACATCGGTTAGGCCAAACCACGAAAGTTCTACCGCGGAATCAGCGTCGGGGCGAAAGCGCACGACCCGATGGGATGCGTTCTCTCCGCGAATCGTCACGATTCCAGTCCTTTTGGCACGCCCACCATCGTATCCCCTGAGCGCGCGTTCACCGCATCGACCGAGCCAGGCGGGGCGGGCGGAGCGCCCAGCGAAGTGACGAGGGTGATCTCGCGTGGAGTGTCACCGGGCACAAACTCGAGCCCGTGCGCGCTCCCCCAGGCAATCAGCTCGGCGGACGAACCGATCTCGGCGCCACTTTCGGCCAACCGACGAACGAGGTCGCCCTTGGCCTGTTTGTTGAAGTGGTTCAGCGCGCGCGTCCGGCCGTCGGCCGTGCGCTGCGCGACCTCAACCACGACCGCGTTCGCGTCCGCCGACACCGGGGCAAGCGCCGCGTAGTCCTTGGAGCGCAGGTCGATGATGAACGGGACCCCCACCCAGGGGATGACGGCGTGGGCATCACGCCACAGCGCCTTCAGTCGGGCGGGCTTCGCGGTGCGAGTGGACGCGCCCCCCGCAGGATCCTGCCCCACGAGCAGCGGGGTGGACGCGGAAAGCCGGTAGGCGGGAATCGGGTCCCCGGCATGGATCAGCCCGAAGAGGGACGACTGGATGGACACGTGCGCGTCAACCCAGGCGCGAGCGTCGGCGTCGAGCGTCACCGCGTTGAGCGCGTCGAACAACACCCCGGTGTATCGCTCGATCGCGGGCATCGTCGGCGAGTAGCTCAGCGCCCGATTGTGCGAAATCTCACCACGTGCCCGGACTCCGAGCTTCAGCACCGCGGCAGCGGCGTCTTCCCCCGCCTCGTCGGTGGGGGCGCAGAGCGCTTCAAGAGCGCCCAGCACTCGCGCCCGGGTGCCGCCCAGTGCGTCCGCGTGTGCGAGCAGCTCCCCCTGAAACGCAGCGCTGCCGCCGCCCGAACGTTTCGTTTCGGACGGCGGCAGCAATACCCGCATATGCGTGAGAGAGGAGCGAACTACGCGACGAGAGCCGCGCGGCCCGCGACCACCTGGACGGCGTTGTGGTCGACCGAGAGGAACCCGTCCTCAGCGTCAATCACAATCTTCTCACCGTCGGTGGTCGTCACCCGCACCTCGCCCTGGGCGAGGACAGCGAGCATCGGCTGGTGACCGGCAAGGATACCGATCTGGCCTTCGACGGTGGTCGCGATGATCTGGGTGGCAGAGCCAGTCCAGATCTCGCGATCCGCCGAGACGACGCTGACAGAAAGTTCGGCCATGGTTTAGCCGTTCTCCTTCTGGATCTGAGCCCACTTCTCTTCGACGTCGGAAAGACCGCCGACGTTGAAGAATGCCTGCTCAGCAACGTGGTCGAACTCGCCCTTGGCGATCGCATCGAACGACTCGATGGTCTCCTTGAGCGGAACGGTCGAGCCCTCAACACCGGTGAACTTCTTCGCCATGTAGGTGTTCTGCGAGAGGAACTGCTCGATGCGGCGCGCGCGCGACACGGTGATCTTGTCTTCTTCAGAGAGCTCGTCAACACCGAGGATCGCGATGATCTCCTGGAGTTCCTTATTCTTCTGGAGAATCTGCTTCACCGAGGTCGCAACACGGTAGTGGTCCGCACCTAAGTAGCGGGGGTCCATGATGCGGCTGGTCGAGGTGAGCGGGTCGATGGCCGGGTAGAGGCCCTTCGACGCGATCGCACGCGACAGCTCGGTGGTCGCGTCGAGGTGCGCGAACGTCGTGGCGGGAGCCGGGTCGGTGTAGTCATCGGCCGGCACGTAGATCGCCTGCAGCGAGGTGATCGAGTGGCCACGGGTCGAGGTAATGCGCTCCTGGAGCACACCCATCTCGTCCGCGAGGTTCGGCTGGTAGCCCACGGCCGAAGGCATGCGGCCCAGCAGGGTCGACACCTCAGAACCGGCCTGCGTGAAGCGGAAGATGTTGTCGATGAAGAGGAGCACGTCCTGCTTCTGCACATCGCGGAAGTACTCCGCCATGGTCAGTGCCGACAGGGCGACGCGCAGACGTGTTCCCGGCGGCTCGTCCATCTGGCCGAATACGAGAGCAGTCTTGTCAAAGACGCCCGCCTCTTCCATCTCGTGGATGAGGTCGTTGCCCTCACGGGTACGCTCGCCGACGCCGGCGAACACCGAAACGCCACCGTGATCCTGCGCAACACGCTGGATCATCTCCTGGATGAGGACGGTCTTGCCGACGCCTGCACCACCGAAGAGGCCAATCTTGCCGCCCAGCACGTAGGGCGTCAGGAGGTCAATCGACTTGATGCCGGTTTCGAAGAGCTGCGTCTTCGACTCGAGCTGGTCGAATGCCGGCGGCGTGCGGTGGATACCCCAGCGCTCGGTGACCTCGATGGTCTCGCCCTCAGCAAGGTTCATGACCTCACCGGTGACGTTGAACACCTTGCCCTTGGTGATGTCGCCCACGGGAACCGTGATCGACGAACCGGTGTCGGTGACTTCCTGGCCGCGGACGAGGCCGTCAGTCGGCTTCAGCGCGATGGCGCGGACAAGGTTGTCGCCCAGGTGCTGAGCGACCTCGAGGGTCAGCTTCAGGGGCTCCTGGCCGTCGCCGAAGTCAATCATGGTCTCGAGCGCGTTGTACACACCCGGGATCGCGTCGTGCGGGAACTCGATGTCGACGACGGGCCCGGTCACGCGGGCAATACGCCCGACGACCTTCGCGGCAGCCTCAGTCGCCACAGTGGCGGTTTCGGTCATGTTTCTCTCTCTTCTAGCGTTGCGACTAGTTGGACAGCGCGTCGGCGCCGCCCACAATCTCGGAAATCTGCTGGGTGATCTCGGCCTGACGAGCGTTGTTCGCGAGGCGCGTGTAGTCGCGGATGAGGGTATCCGCGTTATCGCTCGCCGACTTCATCGCCTTCTGCGTCGCCGCGTGCTTCGCCGCAGCAGACTCGAGCAGCGCGTTGAAGATACGCGACTCGATGTAGACGGGAAGCAACTTGTCGAGCACAGTCTCTGCCTCGGGCTCGAACTCGTACAGCGGCTGTGCGACCTTGTCCTCGACCTCAGCAACACCCTCAACGATCTCGAGGGGAAGCAGGCGGTGTACCTGAGGAACCTGGCTCATCATGCTGACGAGGCGGTTGTAGACGAGGTGAATCTCGTCGGCGCCGCCCTCGGACGCGGGCTTCGCGAACGTCGCGAGCAGCGCGTCCGTGATTTCCTTGGCCGTCTCGAACACGGGGTTCTCGGTGCCACCCGCCCAGGCACGCTCTGCCTTGCGGTTGCGGAACGTGAAGTAGCCCTGAGCCTTACGACCGATAAGGAAGTACTGGACGTCCTTGCCCTCGGCGCGCAGCAGCTCGTTGAGCTCCTCAGCCTCGCGCAGCACCTGTGAGTTGAACGCGCCAGCAAGGCCGCGGTCAGAGGTGAAGATGACGATCGCTGCGCGCTCGACCTTCTCCGGCTCGGTGGTGAGCATGTGGTCGATGTTCGAGTGCGTGGCAACGGCCGACACGGCGCGAGTAATCGCGTTCGCGTAGGGCGTGGACGCCGCGACGCGAGCCTTCGCCTTCTGGATGCGAGAGGCTGCGATCAGCTCCATCGCCCGGGTGATCTTCTTGGTCGTCTGAGCAGAACGAATTTTCTGCCGGTAGACCCGAAGTTGCGCTCCCATGTCTCTCCTGTGTCTGTGAGGATCTCGTCAAGAGGTAACCGGTCGGGGCGGGGAATCACTCCCCCGCCCCGGGGCCGAGTTACTTCTTGATGACGAGCTGCTCCTGCTGGATTTCGGACTCATCGAGCTTCTGGAACTGCTCGGCCAGGGTCTGGCCGGCGGAGGTCCGGAACTCGAGGGTGAAGCCCTCGATCTTTGCCGTGAGCTCGGAGACGATGTCGTCGGTGAGGACGTTCGTCTCTCGCAGCGTGGTGAGCGCTTCCGAGTTGCGGCCGAGGAAGTCGAGGAACTCGCGCTCGAAGCGCAGGATGTCCTCAACGGGGACCTTGTCGAGCTTGCCCGTGGTGCCGGCCCAGATCGAGACGACCTGCTCCTCCACCGCGTACGGCGAGTACTGCGGCTGCTTGAGCAGCTCGGTGAGGCGTGCGCCACGCTCGAGCTGACGACGGCTGGCCGCGTCGAGGTCCGACGCGAACATCGCGAAAGCCTCAAGCGAACGGTACTGAGCGAGCTCGAGCTTCAACGTGCCCGAAACCTTCTTGATCGACTTCACCTGAGCGTCGCCGCCCACGCGCGAGACCGAGATGCCGACGTCCACTGCGGGACGCTGGTTCGCGTTGAACAGGTCCGACTGGAGGAAGATCTGGCCGTCGGTGATCGAGATCACGTTGGTCGGGATGTACGCCGAGACGTCGTTCGCCTTGGTCTCAATGATCGGCAGGCCGGTCATCGAGCCAGCGCCCAGCTCGTCCGAGAGCTTCGCGCAACGCTCGAGCAGACGCGAGTGCAAGTAGAACACGTCGCCCGGGTATGCCTCGCGCCCCGGCGGACGGCGAAGGAGCAGCGATACGGCGCGGTACGCCTCGGCCTGCTTCGACAGATCGTCGAACACGATGAGGACGTGCTTGCCGTCGTACATCCAGTGCTGGCCAATGGCCGAGCCGGTGTACGGGGCGAGGTACTTGAAGCCAGCCGGGTCAGAGGCGGGCGAAGCGACGATGGTGGTGTACTCCATCGCGCCGGCTTCCTCGAGCGCGCCCTTTACCGAAGCAATGGTCGAGCCCTTCTGGCCGATGGCGACGTAGATGCAGCGCACCTGCTTCTGCGGGTCGCCGGTCTCCCAGTTCGCACGCTGGTTGATGATCGTGTCGATCGCGAGAGCCGTCTTACCGGTCTGGCGGTCACCAATGATCAGCTGGCGCTGGCCGCGGCCGACGGGGATCATGGCGTCAATCGCCTTGATACCGGTCTGCATGGGCTCGTGCACCGACTTGCGCTGCATGACGCCGGGAGCCTGGAGCTCGAGGGCGCGACGGCCTTCGATGCCCGTGATCTCGCCGAGGCCATCGATCGGGGCGCCGAGGGGATCAACCACGCGGCCGAGGTAGCCCTCGCCCACGGGGACCGAAAGGACCTCGCCGGTGCGGGTGACCTCAAGGCCTTCGACGATGCCGGTGAACTCACCGAGCACGACGACGCCGATCTGATCCTCTTCAAGGTTCTGAGCAAGGCCCAGCGTGCCATCCGCGAAGCGGATCAGCTCGTTGGCCATGACGCCGGGGAGACCCTCGACGTGGGCGATACCGTCGGCTGCGTCGATGACGGTGCCGACCTCAGTCGACGCCGCACCACTGGGCTCGTACGATGCCGCGAATTCCTTCAGCGCATCACGGATCTCGTCCGGGCTGATTGAGAGTTCTGCCATTTCGTTTCCTCTGTCTGTACCGGAAGCGCCGCCCCCGGGGTGGAAGTTGTGCTCTAGCCTGCGAGCTGCAGTCGGAGATCGTCGAGGCGGGCCCGGACGCTGCCGTCAATGACGGTGTCAGCCATCTGGATCCGCACGCCCCCGACGAGGTCGGGGTCGATGACGGTCGTGATCTTGACGGGACGACCGGCACTCGCGGAGAGCGCAACCCGAAGACGCTCGGTGCGCTGCGCATCGAGCGGAGCGGCAACCGTGACGGTGGCAAGCGCGCTGCCACCCTCGTCGGCGACGATCACTGCGGCCTGCTTCAGCAGGGTACGCAAGCGACGACCGCGCGGGTTCGCTACAAAGTAGGCGACCAGTGCGAGCGCGGAGGTCGAAACCTTGCCCTTGAGCAGGCTGGTGACCAGTTCGGCCTTCGCCGCAGGGGCGACCAGCTTGCTGCCGAGCGTGAGCTCGAGTTCGTGCTGGCTGCCAATGATGGCGGCGACAGCCTCGAGCTCGTCGGCCAGGTTCTCGGCCGCCCGCGCCTCAGCGCGGATACCGATCTCCTCGACGCCGTCGACCAGTTCCTCTGCATTCGACCAGCGCGCCGAGGCGACTGCGTCGAGCACCCGGCGGGCCGGATCCTGCAGCGAACCGAACAGTTTCGCAACGACCTGCTGCTTCGAGGAAGCTGCTGCCGCCGGATCTGCCAACGAGCTACTCAGCGCGGGGGCGGCCGCAATGGTCGCCGCCGCACCGAGAAGCTCGCGGCCGAAGCCGAGGGGTGCCTGGCCGGTGAGGTCGCCCAAGACGACCCTCACCTGGCTCAGAGCTTCACGAGACGCGCTTCCCATTACTGGGCTGCCTTCTGCGATTCCTCGAGATCGGCAAGGAAGCGGTCGACCAGCGCAGCCGACTTCGCATCGTCAGAGAGGGACTCTCCGACTACGCCCGAGGCCAGGTCGATCGCGAGCGAGCCGACCTCCTTGCGCAGCGAGACAACAGCGCTCTGGCGCTCTGCCTCGATCTGCGCCTGAGCGGCCTGCGCGATGCGCGTCTGCTCGAGCGTTGCGTCCTCCTTGGCCTTCGCCACGATCTTCGCGGCGTCGGTGCGAGCGGAATCCCGGATATCTCCGGCTTCCTGACGCGCACCAGCAAGCTGGGCGGTGTACTCCTGGAGTGCGGCCTCGGCCTTCGCCTGAGCCTCATCGGCCTTGGCGATGTTGCCTTCAATGGCCTCAGCGCGTGCGTCGAGCATCGTCTGCATCTTGGGAAGGAAAACCTTCCAGAATGCGACGAGGATGACGATGAAGCAGACCGCCGACCACATGATGTCGTACGTCGCGGGCAGCAGGGGGTTTTGGGACGCCGCGGCGACCGGCCCTGAAACAGCGACAACTGCGTTGATCATCGAGCCTCCCTTTCGAGACTAAGAGGGGCTGCTTAGGAAGTGAAGATGAAGTACGTGGCGATACCGATGAACGCGAGCGCCTCGGTGAACGCGATACCGATCCACATGAGGACCTGGAGACGGCCGGCGAGCTCGGGCTGACGAGCAACACCCTCGATCGTCTTGCCTACGACGATACCCACACCGATGGCGGGGCCGATCGCGGCGAGACCGTAACCGACGGTCGCAATGTTGCCCGAGATTTCAGCGAGAACAGACACTGTGTTTTTCCTTCCGTAGTGAGCTTGGCGGTTGCCAAACCCGATTTAGTGCTCTTCAGCCAGCGCGAGCTGGATGTAAACAGCGGTAAGCAGTGCAAAGACGTAGGCCTGGAGAACAGCAACCAGGATCTCGAACAGCGTGAACGCGAATCCGAAGGCGAGGGTGCCGACGCCAAACAACTTCATGAAGCCGTCAGCTTCGAACAGGAAGAACTGGGTCGCGGCAAAGAACAGCACCAAGAGGAGGTGCCCGACGACCATGTTCATCAGGAGACGAAGCGTGAGCGTGACCGGCCGAATGACGAACGTGGAGATCAGCTCGATCGGGGTGACGATGAAGTACACCGGCCACGGAACGCCCGCGGGGAACAGCGAGTTCTTGAAGAACTTCGCCGGACTCTTGCGGATACCGGCATAGATAAAGGTGATGTACGAGACAAGCGCCAGCACGAGCGGGACACCGATCACCGACGACGCGGCGATGTTGAAGAACGGCACCACGCCGGTGAGGTTGAACGCCAGCACCATGAAGAAGATGGCGGTCAGGATCGGCAGGAAGCGACGTCCGTCCTTCTTGCCCAGGAGGTCCTCGGCAATGTTGACGCGCACGAAGTCCAGTGCCATCTCAGCAAGGCTCTGGCCGCGACCAGGGACAACCTGCATGCGGCGAGTGCCCAGCCAGAAGAGGAGCACGAGAAGCACCGTCAGGATCACGCGAATGATCATGATGCGGTTCATCTCGAACGGGGTTCCTACAAAGAGGATCCCCTCCGGGAAGAACTCGTCAATCGACGGCGGGTGGAAGCCGCCTCCCTCGGAAGCGGCAACGAGTGGGGCCACGAGATTCATAGCGTTAGCAAACAGCGCTTTTCTCCTGATTCGGGGTGCGACCTCTGGCCGCACGGCGTCGAACGATGGTGAGCCCCCTCACCCGCAAGCGCACACCCGAAGGGGGCGCGCGGCAGGGAACTTCTCAATCCTACCAATAGATTCGCCCTCAGAGAAACCGAGGAGCAAGTTTGTTCCTAGCTATCGCTGACGTACGGGAGGCGGGAGCGCAGGATCACGATCGCGTCCACTGCGAGCGAGAAGATCACGCCCGTGATGACCCCAATAAACAGGATCGTCGGGTTGAGCCAGGGCTGGTCTCGCAACAGCACCGCGGCGACGATAAAAGCAATGAATTTGATGAACCAGGACCCGAGGATCAAGGAAAAGAAGATGATGACGTAGAGATCCTGGCCGTAGAAGCGGTTCGAGAAGGCGATGCTCCCCACCGTGATCGCCAGGAACACGACCGAGAACGCGGCACCGAGTCCCCCGCCAATGGCGCCGCGCGAACCGTCGATGAGGAAACCGATGACGACGAAGGCCAAGATCAGCAGGATCCCACTGATCGCGCTCCAGCGCAGCGCCTTCAGCAATAGCGGCTGCGAGCTCGGCCGCTTGGGTTCGGGGGCCGAATCTGCCGCCGGGGCGGCGCCGGTCTCCTGGGGGTCCGTCACGCTGAAGTCCTCTCATCGGGGTGTGGTGCATCGGCCGGATCCGGCCCTGTCAACGGTAGCAAGTCCTGCTGACCGCTCGATTCAGCTACAGCCGGTCGTCGCTTGAGCGGGAAGATGGTGACCAGCACGCATACGAGCGCGCCGCCGAAGAACACGATTCCCGGAATCACGAAGTCTTGCAGGGTAAAGACGAGCAGGCACGCGAGGGAGATCACGGCTGTCCACAGGTAGAAGATGCTCACCGCCTGCACGTGGGAGTGCCCCATGTCGAGGAGCCGGTGGTGCAGGTGCTTGCGGTCCGCCGAAAAGGGACTCTTTCCCGCCTGCACGCGGCGCACGACGGCCAGCGTGAAGTCCGCGATCGGAACCGCGAGCACCGCGATGGGCAGAATGATCGGGATGTAGCCGGCGAGCACGACTTTCTGGTCGAGCGCGGCTGGGTTCAGCTGCCCAGTCACCGAGATTGTCGACACCGCCATGAGCAGGCCAATCAGCAGGGCCCCGGTGTCTCCCATGAACATCTTGGCGTGATGCCAGTTGAAGGGAAGGAAGCCGACGCACACCCCCACCAAGATCGCGGCGATCAGGCTCGAGAGTTCGACCGCGTCGGCGGAGCCCGATTGGGCCACGAGGAGGCGCGTGTAGATAAAGAAAGCGAGGTTTGCGATGATCGCGACCCCCGCGACGAGGCCGTCGAGGCCGTCCACGAAGTTGACCGCGTTCATCACGAGCGTGATGAGGAAGACCGTAATCACAAAGTTCACGACGGGCGAACCCACGATGAGCGTGTCGCCAAATGGCAGCGACACGATCTGCACGCCTTGCCAGGCGAGGAGGCCGGCCGCGGTGAGCTGCACCGCAAGCTTGACCATCCAGTCCAGGTCCAGCAGGTCGTCGAGCACGCCGACCGCGACGATCAACGCACACGCGCCGAGCACCGCGAAGAGCTGCGCCGGACGGGCGGCCAGACCGGAGAACTCCTCCTGCAGGTTCGCGAACCCGAATGCCGCGAGCACCCCCACGAACATCGCGATGCCGCCGAGGCGCGGAGTCGGGTTGCTATGCACGTCCCGCTCGCGCACCTCGGGGGCGAGTCGGAACCGGCGGCTCAGCCGGAGCACCACCATCGAGGCCGCAGCCGAAACTAGTGCCGCGACGGCTGCGACGATGAGGTACGGGGTCACGCTACGGCTCGATCGTGACCTGCGGGAGCAGCTCGGCGATCGCCTCCCGGCTCACGCCTCCCTCGCGCAGAATTCGGATGCTTCCGCCGTCATCGTCGAGCTTCGTCGCGTCAATGATGGTGGAGGCGACGCCGTCGCTTGAGGAGGGTCCGTCGTTCAGATACACGGCGATCGAGTCCCCGAGCATTGCCTGGGCCTCAGCGACCGTCATCGCCGCCGGCTCGCCGGTGCGGTTCGCGGAGGACACGGCCAGGGGGCCCGTCTCGCGCAGGATCTCGAGCGTGAGCGCACGGTCCGGCATGCGCAGCGCCACGGTGCCGCCGGTCTCGCCCAGGTCCCACGCGAGCGAGGGCTGCGCGGGAAGGACGATCGTGAGCGGCCCAGGCCAGAACGCGTCAACGAGCTGCTGCACCGGCGCGGGAACGCGTTCCGCAAGCGCGGCAAGCGTCGCCGTGTTCGGCACGAGTACGGGCGGCGGGGACTGACGCCCGCGGCCCTTGGCGCGGAGCAGCTTGTCGACCGCCTGTGGGCTAAACGCATCAACCGCGACTCCGTACACGGTGTCAGTCGGCAGCACGACGACCTCCCCGCGCGCGATCGCCTGACGGGCCTCGCGGGCGCCGGAAAGCAGCTGGGAGTTATCGGAACAGTCAAAGACCTCGGCCATGAGTCACGATTCTACTCGCGTGGAGACCGATCCGGATCCCGCGCCGTCTCGCGGCCCGTTTCCTACGCGTGCGCGACCGTCGCGCGGTCGCGCCCCGTGAGGTCCCGGTGCGTCGCGGCGGCCCGCCAGCCATCGCGGGTGAGCAGCGCGCGAATGTCTGCGCCCTGCCCCTCGGCGTGCTCCAGGACGAGCAGGCCGCCCGGCGCGATCAGGCCGCGCGCGGCGCGGCTGATCACCCGGATGAGATCCAGGCCGTCCTCACCCGAGTACAGCGCGAGCTCGGGATCATGCTCACGCACCTCCGGCTCGCGCGGAATCGCGCCCGATGGCACGTACGGCGGGTTTGAGACCACGACGTGGACCCGTCCGCGCAGGGGTGCGAGCGCTTGGGTGATCGGCGCGTCGGCAGCCTCCGACTGCGCGTGCGCAGGATCCAACTCGCGGAGGTCGCCGCAGAGGAGGGTGACTCGGCCGTCCCCGAGCTCGGCGACGTTGCGAGTCGCCCATGCATGCGCCTGCGGGTCCTTCTCGACCGCCCAGACACGCGCCGTCGGCAGCTCGTTCGCGATCGCGAGCGCGATCGCGCCTGAGCCGGTGCAGAGGTCCACCGCGAGCGGCTCGGCGGTGGGTACCGCCTGCAGGGCGTCAATCGCGAACTGGGTCACCATCTCGGTCTCGGGACGCGGGGTGAAGACGCCCGGACCCACTGAGAGCTCGATGCCGCGAAAGGGCGCCCGCCCCGTGAGGTGCTGCAGCGGCACCCGCTCAGCGCGCTGTTCCGCGAGCGCCCGGATTGCGCGGGTGTCGTCGTCGGAGAGGTCCTCCCCAAGCGCGACCAGCACCTGGACCCGGCCGCGGGACGCGTCCAGGCGGTGACCGGCCAGGAGCTCCGCGTCGGTGCGCGGATCTGGCACTCCGGCGTCCGCGAGCTGCCGCTCAATCTCGTCAAGCAATGCCTTGAGCAGCACGCCGCCTCGCTTCCCGCGGGCCCGCCGCAGTTTTTGTTGACACAATTCATAACACACAGTGAAGACTGAGATAATCTCGCGATATGCTTCATCACGGCCCCGCCTCGCGCGGGTCGACCCTTGTTCGCTCACCGGAAGGCGCATCCGTTATGGCACGGACCTACGACAACATTACCCAGGCATTCGGCAACACCCCGCTCGTGCGCCTGAACCGCGTGACCGACGGCGCCGCTGCCGAGGTCTACGCGAAGCTCGAGTTCTACAACCCGGCCGGCAGCGTGAAGGACCGCATCGGCGTCGCGATCGTCGACGCGGCCGAGCAGTCGGGCGAACTCAAGCCCGGCGGCACCATCGTCGAAGGCACGAGCGGAAACACCGGCATCGCTCTGGCGCTCGTCGGCGCAGCCCGCGGCTACCGCGTCGTCTTGACGATGCCCGAGACCATGAGCATTGAGCGGCGCAAGCTGCTGCGCGCCTACGGTGCCGAAATCGTCCTCACCGAAGGCCCGCTCGGCATGCGCGGGGCGGTCGAGAAGGCAAAGGAGATCGTCGCCGAGACCCCTGGCGCGATCCTGGCGAACCAGTTCGGCAACGCCGCCAACCCGGCCATTCACCGCGCCACCACGGGCGAAGAGATCTGGCGCGACACCGATGGCGAGGTCGACATCTTCGTCGCCGGCATCGGCACCGGCGGCACCATCACCGGCGCCGGCGGCCTCCTCAAGGAACGCAAGCCCGACCTCCAGGTCATCGCGGTCGAGCCCGTCGACTCCCCCATTTTGAACGGCGGCCAGGCCGGCCCGCACAAGATCCAGGGCCTCGGCGCAAACTTCGTTCCCGACATCCTGAACCGCGACGTGTATGACGAGGTGTTCGACGTCACCCTTGACGACTCGATCCGCGTCGCCCGCGCGCTCGGCACTGACGAGGGCATTCTCGCCGGCATCTCGGGCGGCGCGGCCGTGCACGCGGCACTCGAAGTCGCGAAGCGCCCCGAGAACGCTGGGAAGAAGATCGTCGTCATCGTCCCCGACTTCGGCGAGCGCTACTTCTCGACCGTGCTCTTCGCGGACCTGAACGAGGGCTAACCCCCTCACCGGAATACGGACGGGCGAAACCCCGTTCCACCCCTAGCGGGGGCTTCGTGCAGACGGGGCCCCCGCTCCCCCGTTTCACCCGACGAAAGCGAGCACACGATCCTTTCCCGCATCCTCGAGGACATCCGCTCCGCCCGCGCACACGACCCGGCCGCGCGCGGCACGGCCGAGGTGTTTTTCGTGTACTCGGGGCTTCACGCGGTGTGGTGGCATCGCGCGGCGAACGCGCTCTGGCGGCGCGGCCTGCGCTTTATCCCGCGCGCGATTTCGCAGGTCGTGCGCTTTGGAACGGGCATCGAGATTCATCCCGGGGCGACGATTGGCCGGCGCCTCTTCATTGATCACGGGATGGGCGTGGTGATCGGGGAGACCGCCGTCATCGGCGACGATGTGCACCTTTACCACGGGGTTACCCTCGGCGGTACGGGCCACCAGCACGGCAAGCGGCACCCCACGATCGGCGACCGGGTGGTGATCGGTGCGGGCGCGAAGGTGCTCGGCGCGATCGAGATCGGCGCCGACAGCGCGATCGGCGCGAACGCGGTGGTGGTGCGCTCTGCGGCTCCGTGGACGACCCTGGTCGGCATCCCTGCCGCGGCGCGGCCACGCCGGGGCGCCCCGGCAGAACAACCGGACGACGCAGACTTCTACGTTATCTAGCACCTGCAGGCGCTCGGGCCCTCCGGCGGGTCCAGACCGCGCCTAGAGCTGCCGACCGCGCTCGCGCAACCAGCGGCGGGCCTTCGGGAACTCCACCAGGATCATCGCGATCCCGAGGATCCAAAACGGCGCCTGGAGCGCAAAGGCGACCTCGAACGCAACGAGCGAGTAGTCATCTGGTGAGCCGGCGCCCTGCAGATCCAGCGCGAGCCCGATCAGCAGGATCACGAGCAGCGACGCCGTGAAGCCTCCCGTGTTCACAAGGCCCGTCGCGAGGCCAGCTCGGCTTGCGGGGACGTGCGTGCGGACCACTTCGAAGGCAATCATTGAGGTCGGGCCGCCGATCGGCACGACGATCATGAGCACCAGGAGCAGCCAGGTGGGAGGCGTGCCGGGTACCAGCAGGACCGCACCCCAGGACAGCGCGACGCAGACGGTGACGAACACCACAACCGCGACGCGATGCTGCGCAAATCGCGACGTGATGGGGCCGAGCAGCAGCCCGGCCACGATAGACGAGACGACCGCGATGCTCAGCATCCCCGATGCCTCCGCCGGGGTCATGCCCACCCCACCCGTGAGGAACGGGGTGCCCCAGAGCAGCCCGAAGGCGTTCATTGCGAACGGCGGGGTGAAGTGTACCCAGTACGCAAGGCGCACGCCGGGGAGACGCAACAGGCCCCGAAGGCTCGCCCAAATGCCCTGGCCCGGCGCGGTCTGCATCGTCCCCGTGATCGTGGGGATGGCGCCCGTCACGGCGGGGAGCGCACCAGAGTCCCCCGACATCTTGCCCCCGAGCGCGATGCCCGCGGCCCGGCTCGTCTTGCCGAGCCGCCCCGTCATCCGCTCCAGCAGGGTGCCCGTGCCGGGCTTGTCACGCAAGACGACGATGAACAGAATCGTCATGAGCAGGCCGACCGCGGCGACGCCCATGAACCCGCGCGTCCAGCCCAGGACCCCGATCGCGAGTGACAGCGGGGCGAGCGCGAGCAGCTGACCGGCCTGGCCGATGATGGCGGTGACCTGGCTGAGCACCGGCAGCTGCCTGACCGGGAACCAGTCCACCAGCAGGCGCATGACGCTAATGAAGGTGCAGGCGTCGCCGGCGCCGATGAGCACCCGCGCGACGACCGCGAGCCAGACCTGGTCCGCGGTCGCCATGAGGAGCTGGCCGGCGAACATCCCAAACCCGCCAGTGACAATGAGGGCGGTGACGCCGAACCGGTCGAGCGCGATGCCGACCGGGATCTGCAGCCCCGCGTAGACAACGAGCTGGATCACCGCAAAGATCGAGAGCATCGTCGCGTCGATGCGGAAGTGTTCCTGCGCCGCGGGACCGAGTGCCGCGAGTGAGGTGCGGTTGACAATCGCGATCATGTAGCTCAGGGAGGCGACGCCCCACACGAGCCAGCGTACCCAGGCGCCCGAGGGTGCCCGGGACGCCGCTGTCATTCTCGCACCGGCAGCGGCGGGCCGTCCGGAAAGTCGCGACGCGTGAGATCCATGAAGAGCGCATCGTCGAGGCTGCCGTCGGGGCGCACTTGGTAATCCCGCAGGATCCCGATGGGCCGAAAGCCAAGCCGTTCGTAGCTCCGAATGGCGCCCAGGTTCTTGGCGTTCGGGTCAAGCGTGATCCGGGTGATGCCGTCGGCGAACTCCCCACGGATGGCGAGAGCGAGCGCCTCCTCGCCGATGCGGCGGCCACGAAAGCGGGTCGCGAGGAACAGGTGAATCACGGTCGTGGGGTACTCGGGGTCGCTCCCCCGGATGACGTAGAGCATGCCGGCGGTCTGGCCCTCGACCTCGATGATCCGGGTGATGTCAGGCGCGTCGATCATCTCGGCCTGCACGCGATCTGGGGTGTAGCCCACCCACCACGTCGCAACTTCAGGCTCGTGCAGGGTCGCGACGAGCGGCGCGTGATCGCGCTCCTCGGGCAGACGAAGCGTGACCAGGGGGCCGACCGAGAGCGACTGTGCTGCGGGGGTATGCATACCGATAAGCGTACCGCCCGTGTCGCCACGCAATGCGCGGGCGACACGGGCGGTACGTGCGATGCGGGAGCTAGCCGCGCGATTCGCCGAGCTCGGCGAGCTGCGCCTCTTCGTCAGCCTGGATGCACGCCTCGACCACGGGTCCGAGGGCACCATTCATCACCTGGTCAAGGTTGTACGCCTTGTACCCGGTGCGGTGATCAGCGATGCGGTTCTCCGGGAAGTTGTACGTCCGAATCCGCTCGGCCCGATCCATCGTGCGAATCTGGCTCTTGCGGTACACGCTCGCCTCGGCGGCGGCGTCCTCTGCGATTTTCGCGAGCAGGCGAGCCCGAAGCACGCGCATGCCTGCTTCACGGTTTTGCAGCTGGCTCTTCTCGTTCTGCATCGCCACAACAATTCCCGTCGGAAGGTGGGTGATGCGCACGGCGGAGTCCGTGGTGTTCACCGACTGGCCGCCGGGGCCGCTCGAGCGGTACACGTCGATCTTGAGATCGTTCTGGCTGATCTGCACCTCTTCCGGCTCATCCGCCTCGGGGTAGACGAGTACGCCCGTCGTCGAGGTGTGGATGCGGCCCTGCGACTCCGTCACGGGGACGCGCTGCACGCGGTGCACGCCGCCCTCGTACTTCATGCTCGCCCAGACGCCCTGCGCAGGATCGGCCGTGTTCGACTTGATCGCCACCTGGACGTTCTTGTAGCCGCCGAGATCGCTCTCGTCGCTCTCGAGCATCTCAGTCTTCCACCCACGAGACTCGGCGTAGTGCAGGTACATCCGGAGCAGGTCGGCAGCGAACAGCGCCGACTCGGCGCCGCCCTCACCACCCTTGATCTCGAGAATGACATCGCGAGCATCGTCGGGGTCACGCGGGATCAGGAGTCGGCGAACCTTCTCCTGCGCCTGCACGAGGCCCTCCTCGAGCGAAGGGACCTCCTCGGCGAACGACTCGTCCTCTTTCGCGAGCTCTCGCGCAGCCTCGAGGTCTTCCCCGGCCTGCACCCAGGACTCGTAGGCCGCCTTAATCTTGCTGAGCTCGGCGTAGCGCCGGTTGACCTTCTTGGCGCGCGCGGCGTCCGCGTGGAGCGCGGGGTCAGCGAGCTGACCCTGCAACTCCAGGTGCTCCTCAAGGAGCCCAATTACCTGTTCAAACATTTCGTATCCTTACGCGGTATCGCTGGCTCAGCTGAGGCCGGACGACTTCTGCATGTGCATGAGGAACTCGACGTTCGTGGAGGTCTCGCGCAGCTTGCCGAGCACCGACTCCAGCGCCTGCTCGCGATCGAGCCCGCCGAGTGCACGGCGCAGCTTCCACGTGACCTTGACCTCGTCGGGGCCCATCAGCATCTCCTCGCGACGAGTCGACGACGCGTTGAGATCGACCGCGGGGAAGATCCGCTTGTCGGCGAGCTGGCGCGACAACCGCAGCTCCATGTTGCCCGTGCCCTTGAACTCCTCGAAGATGACCTCGTCGGCCTTGGAACCGGTCTCGACGAGCGCGGTCGCGAGGATGGTGAGCGAGCCGCCATTCTCGATGTTGCGTGCCGCGCCGAAGAAACGCTTGGGCGGGTACAGCGCCGCAGCATCCACGCCGCCCGTGAGCACGCGGCCCGAGGTCGGCGAGGAGATGTTGTAGGCGCGGCCCAGGCGGGTGATCGAGTCGAGCAGCACGACGACGTCGTGGCCCAGCTCGACGAGGCGCTTCGCGCGCTCGATGGCTAGCTCGGCCACCGTGGTGTGATCCTCCGCGGGGCGGTCGAAGGTCGAGGCGATGACCTCGCCCTTCACCGTGCGCTGCATGTCGGTGACCTCTTCTGGGCGCTCATCCACGAGCACGACCATGAGGTGAACCTCGGGGTTGTTCTGAGCGATCGCGTCGGCGATCTGCTGCAGGACGATCGTCTTGCCCGCCTTCGGGGGCGCGACGATGAGGCCGCGCTGGCCCTTGCCGATGGGTGCGACGAGGTCGATCACGCGCTGCGTGAGCTTTTCCTGACCGGTCTCGAGCCGCAGGCGCTCCTGCGGGTAGAGGGGGGTGAGGTCGCTGAACTCGACGCGGTCAGCGTTCTCCTCCAGCGTGCGCCCGTTGACCGAGTCAATGCGAACGATCGCGTTGTACTTCTGACGGCCAGTACCCTCACCGTCGCGCGGCTGCCGGATCGCGCCGACGACCGCGTCGCCCTTGCGCAGGCTGTACTTCTTGACCTGGCCGAGCGAGACGTAGACGTCGTTCGTGCCGGGCAGGTAGCCACTCGTGCGCACGAAGGCGTAGTTCTCGAGAACGTCGAGGATACCGGCGATCGGCAGCAGGACATCGTCCTCGGTGATCTCGGGCTCAAAGTCGTCTCCGCCGCCACGACGCTTGCGGTCGCGCTGGCGGGTGCGGCTCGAGCGTGCGGAGTTGTCGTCCAGCTCAGCGCGGTTGTTGTCGCGGCCGTTCTCACGGTTGCCGCGATCGCTACGCTCGTTCGACTTCTCCGGAGCCTTCTCGCCGCGCTCGGGGCGCTCTGCGCGCTCCCCCTGGTTCTTCTCCGAGCGTTCAGCCCGATCGGTACGATCCGACTTCTCGCGGTCGTTCCGGCCGCGCTCGTTCTGGTTCTTGTCCGCGGCGGCCTGCTCGCCGCCCTGACGCTCGCTGCCCTGACCGCGGCGACCGCGGCGACGGCTGTTGCCGGAGCGCTCCGCGCCTGCGTCGGCATCGCTGGCGGCCGCGGCATCGGCCGACGTCGCATCGGACTCGGGTGCGTCAGTCGTCGACGCCGGGGCGCTCTCGACCGAAGACTCGGTGGCGGCAGCGGGCGCTGCCTCCGCTGCGGGTGCGGCCTCTGCCGCGGCGTCCGCGGCCTTCGAGCCCGCGCGGCGGCGAGTGCGCTTCACAGCGACCGCGGGAGCAGCCTCCTCGGCGACGACCTCGACAGCAGGAGCCGCCGCTTCCTCGACTGCGGGGGCCTCGGCAACGACCTCTGCGGCCGCCTCGGCGGGGGCTGCTGCGGCCTTCTTCGTGCGGCGAGGCGCACGAACTGCCTTCGTCGCGGGCGCGGGCTCCGCAGCGGCCTCTGCCTCTGCCTCTGCCTCTGCGGCCGGCGCAGCCTCGACGGCCGGCTCGACCTTCTTGCGGCTGCGGGTGGCGCGCTTCTTGGGCGCCTCGGCCACGGGTGCCTCAGCAGCAGCTGCGTCTGCAGCCGGCGCCTCGGCGGCCGGCGCTGCGGCAGCAGTGGTCGCGGCGGTCGTAGCCTCAGCGGCCGGGACAACCGCGGCCTCGGCCGCGATCGTCTTCGTGCTCACGCGGCGCGAAGCGCGCTTCTTGGGCGCCTCGGCTACGGGTGCAACCTCTGCGGTTGCATTGGTGGTCTCGTCGGAGATCTGCTCCACGGTCATCCTTTCAGGACGGTTTCGTGTCGCGGGGCGGCGCGGGCAATGCCCGTTCGCCGAAGGTTCAACCCGCGGCATCGCACAGGTGTGCGGTGGGGATCATCGGGCAAGAATCGCCTCGATGAAGGAATGATTCACCAGTCCGCGTGGCTAGACCACAGTCGACGTGGCTAGGCCACGCCTGCAGATTCGGGAATCGTCACCACTGTAGCACCCATCAGGTCAACCGCCAGCATGAGGGCCTTCCACTCCGGGTCGTGTCGCGCAGCGGTTTCCGCGGCAGCCATGCGCTCGGCCGGGCTGTCGCAGAGCACCAGGATCGACGGGCCCGCACCCGAGACGACGGCCGCGTGGCCGGCCTCCCGGAGGGCCGAGACGAGATCCCGCGTGCGCGGCATTGCCTCACCGCGGTAGTTCTGGTGCAGCCGATCCTCGGTCGCTTCAAACAAGAGCTCGGGGCTCTGCGTCAGCGCGGCGACGAGCAGCGCCGAGCGGGACACGTTGAACACCGCGTCCTCGTGCGGCACCTGAGCGGGCTGCAAGCTGCGGGCCAGTTCGGTCGACATCGTGAACGGAGGCACGAGCACGAGCGGCGAGACGCCACGGTGCACCGTGAGGCGCTTCGAGCGCGGCCCGTTCGCCGAGGTCCATGCAATCGTGAGGCCGCCGAACAACGCGGGCGCCACGTTGTCGGGGTGCCCCTCAAGCTCGGTGGCGAGGCCCAACAGCTCGTCGTCGCTGAACTCGCGACGATCGGCGAGTAGACCTGCGGCCGCCATGACGCCGGCCACGATCGCCGAACCCGACGAACCCATACCGCGACCGTGCGGGATCCGGTTCGTCGCATCGATCGTGAGCCCCGGCATCGGCACACCGACGCTCGCGAAGACGTGCGCAATTGAGCGCGCGACGAGGTTCGTCTCGTCGGTCGCGACTTCGCCCTCGCCCACGCCCGTCACACGGACGAGCACGCCGGGCTCGGCCCGTTCGGACACCACGATCTCGTCGCCATAGGCGAGCGCGATCCCGAGCGTGTCAAATCCGGGGCCGAGATTGGCGCTGGTCGCCGGGACGCGCACGCGCACCCGGCGGGCCGAAGCTACGCTCACGCGGCTTCCGAGCGTGCAAGACCGAGCACCGACGCGACATCCGCGGTGGACGCGGAGACGATGGTGGGCTGGAACTCCGCACCGTCTGCACGGTGCATCGCCCACTGGGGGTCCTTGAGGCCGTGACCGGTCACCGTGATGGCGATCGTCGCACCCTTGAAGTTCTCGCCAGCCTCGGCGCGCTTCAGCAGCCCGGCAACGCCGGCGGCCGAAGCGGGCTCGACGAACACGCCGACCTCGGCGGAGAGGATGCGGTGAGCCGCGAGGATCTCAGCGTCGGAGACCGCGCCGAAGAACCCGTTCGAGTCGTCCCGCGCCGTGAGTGCGAGCTCCCACGAGGCAGGCTTGCCGATGCGGATCGCGGTCGCGATCGTCTCGGGGTTCTCGACGGGAGCGCCCAGGACGAGCGGGGCCGAGCCCTCTGCCTGGAAGCCGAACATGCGGGGAAGCTTGGTCGCGCGGCCAGCGGCCAGGAACTCGCGGTATCCCCGGTGGTAGGCGGTGTAGTTGCCCGCGTTGCCGACCGGAATGAAGTGGAAGTCGGGAGCGTCTCCGAGCACGTCTACGACCTCGAATGCGCCCGTCTTCTGCCCCTCGATGCGGTCGTTGTTGACCGAGTTCACGAGGTGCACCGGGTAGTCCGCCGAGAGCTCACGAGCAATGTCGAGGCAGTCGTCGAAGTTGCCCTGCACCTGGAGCAGCTGCGCGTTGTGCGCGACGGCCTGGGCCAGCTTGCCCATGGCGATCTTGCCCTCGGGCACGAGCACGGCGGCGGTGATGCCGGCGTGGGTCGCGTAGGCGGCGGCGGAGGCAGAGGTGTTACCCGTCGAGGCGCAGATGACAGCCTTCGCGCCGGCCTCGATCGCCTTCGTCATGGCCATGGTCATGCCACGGTCCTTGAACGAACCGGTCGGGTTCATGCCCTCGTACTTGATGTACACGTTCGCGCCGGTGCGCTCAGAGAGCGCGCGGGCCGGAATCAGCGGGGTGCCGCCCTCGCCCAGGGTGACGACAGGTGTCGACTCCGTGACGTCCAGGTGATCGGCGTACTCGCGGATGACTCCGCGCCATAGGTGTGTCATGAGTTTCCTTCGACTCGCAGAACGCTGGTCACTTGCGAGACCACGGCGCTCGCCTCCAGCGCGGAGACAGTGGCCGCAAGGGCCGACTCACGCGCGGTGTGGGTTCCGATAACTAGCGTAGCCGTTCCGTGCGCGTCACGCGGCACGGACTGCTCGACGCTCGCAGCGCTCGCACCGTTTTCTGCCAGGATCCCGGCGACCGTCGCGAGTACGCCGGGTTCGTCCGAGACCTCGAGCATGATCTGGTAGCGCGAGAGGACATCCCCGATCGGGAGGAGCGGGAGGTCCGCGTGCATCGATCCCGGAATACCCGGGCCGCCCGCGACGTGACGCCGGGCAGTCGAGACGAGGTCGCCGAGCACTGCAGAGGCGGTCTCCACTCCCCCGGCGCCTGCGCCGTAGAACATGAGCTCGCCGGCGGCCTCGGCCTCGACGAATACCGCGTTCTTGCCCTCGTAGACCGCGGCCAGCGGGTGCTGGCGCTCGATGAGCACGGGGTAGACGCGGGCCGAGATGCCCTCGACGCCGGCCTCGTTCTTCAGCCGTTCGGCGACGGCCAGCAGCTTGATGACGTGGCCGGACTTGCGCGCGGCTTCGACCTCGGTCGCGGTCACCTTCGTGATGCCCTCACGGTGCACGGCCGAGACCGGGACCTCGGTGTGGAACGCGATCGAGGCGAGAATGGCGGCTTTCTGCGCCGCGTCATAACCCTCGACGTCAAGCGTCGGGTCGGCCTCGAGGAAGCCGAGCTCTGCCGCGACGCGCATGGCGTCCTCGGCCGAGTCGCCGAACCGGTCCATTCGGTCGAGGATGTAGTTCGTCGAACCGTTGACGATGCCGAGCACACGCGTGACGTGATCGCCGGCGAGGCTCTCGCGCAGCGGGCGAATGATCGGGATCGCCCCGGCCACCGCGGCCTCGTAGGTCAGCTGGGCACCGACACGCTCTGCGGCCTCGGCCAGCTCGGTGCCGTGCGCGGCGATCAGGGCCTTGTTCGCGGTCACGACGTCGGCGCCAGCCTCGAGTGCCTGCAGGATCAGGGTGCGCGCCGGCTCAATGCCGCCGATCAGCTCGACCACGATGTCCGCGCTGAGCACAAGCTGCTCAGCGTCGGTCGTGAACAGCTCCTGCGGCAGGTCGACGTCGCGGGGAGCATCGAGGTTGCGCACCGCAATGCCCGCGAGGGTCAGCCGCGCGCCAATGCGGGCCGCGAGCTCGTCGCCGTGCTCAATAATCAGGCGCGCCACCTGTGATCCGACTGACCCGCTGCCGAGCAGGGCGACCCGTAGGTCTCGGTATCCGTTCATCGGGATTCTCCGTTCGTGAAGGGGTGGGGATCGCTGACGCTGCGAGCAAGGAGGTCATCCTCCGTCTCGCCGCGCACGATCAGTCGTGACTCCCCGTCCCGCACGGCAACCACCGGCGGGCGAGGGACGTAGTTGTAGTTGCTCGAGAGCGACCAGCAGTAGGCACCCGTCGCGGCAACAGCCAGGAGGTCGCCGGGGGCGACGTCGCCGGGAAGCTCGTCGCGCGGGACGACGATGTCGCCCGACTCGCAATGCTTGCCGACCACGCGCACGAGGGCGGGGGCGGTAGCGCTTCGACGATTGGCGAGGCGGACCTGGTAATCGGCGCCGTAGAGCGCGGGGCGAGCGTTGTCACTCATCCCGCCGTCCACGCTGACATACAGTCGCTCGGCGAAACCGCGGTCGGCGGGGTCGGCGTCGGCGTCGCTGCCAGCAAGGGCCACCGCTTTGGTGGTGCCGACCGTGTACAGCGTCAGGCCGGCCTGCCCGATGATCGAGCGACCCGGCTCGAACGCGACGGCGGGGATCGGAAGTTCGAGCTCGGCGCACGTGGCGGCGACGATGTCCGCGATCTCGGCCGCGATCACGTCGATTCCGGGCAGCGCGTCCGCCTCGTCCGAGGTGTAAGCGATGCCGAAGCCGCCGCCGAGGTTGAGCTCAGGCACGGGGGCGACCGCCGCGAGCTCGGCGTACACTCCCAACAGGCGACGGGCCGACTCGCGAAACGCCTCGGTCGCGAAGATCTGGGAACCGATGTGGCAGTGCAGCCCGACGAACTCGAGCGACGCGTGCGACCGGATCCGGTCAGCCAGCGGGACCGCGCGCGAGAGCGGCAACCCAAACTTCTGGTCCTCGTGCGCCGTCGCGAGGAAGCTGTGGGCGCCCGCGTGCACGCCGCTGTTCACGCGCAGGCGCACCCGCTGGCGACGCCCGGCCGCCGCTGCCGCGGCCGCGACGCGCTCAATCTCGATCTCGCTGTCTAGGATGAGCGTGCCCACTCCACCCTGCACCGCGCGGGTGATTTCGGCGACCGACTTGTTGTTGCCGTGGAAGCCGATGCGCGCCGGATCGACGCCCGCCGCGAGGGCGACAGCGAGTTCTCCGCCGCTCGCGACATCGATCGCCAGTCCCTCGTCGACCATCCAACGGGCAACCTCGACGCACAGAAACGCCTTGCCCGCGTAGTACACGGTGGCCGTGGTGCCGATACGCGCGAACTCCCGTTCGAACGCCTCGCGGGTCTGGCGGGCATGGGACCTGGCGTCCTGCTCATCGATGACATAGAGCGGTGAGCCGTAGCGGGCGACCAGCTCGGAGGCCTTCAACTCACCGACCTTGAGCTCGCCGCAGCTCGAGCCGCGACGCGAGGTCTGTGGGAACACGCGGGGATCGATGTCAGTGAGGTCGGTCGCGTGCGAGGGGTCGACGTGCTGCGCGGGCATGCAAGTCCTCCAGGAAATTCAGGGGTACGAAGGTCCGAACGCACGCTGCCGCAACACGCGACGGTGGCGAGCGGACCCGGATTGGCCCCTGAAGCCGGACGAACGAGAGCCATGGCTCCGATCGGACCTTTCAATCCTAGCGGGGCGCACGACGCGAGGGCGCATGTGACGAGTCGCATGATCGCCTGGGAAGCGATCCCTCACGGCCCAGGCGCGCCTTACGGGCAGACACCCGGCTGGCGCAGGGCGGCATCGTTCAAGATTCGAGGCGAGAGCGCAACGTCCACGCTTGCCGACCCGGTAGTGGAGAGCCCAATGTCCGTCAGCGTAATTCCCGCGGGAATCTCGGAACGTACGCAGAGCGGAGCGGGCCGCAGGATCGGATCGAGCAGCGTACCGGTCGCGGCGGAGAGCTGCTCGGCGGTCAGTGAGAGTCCGACGAGATCAACGCTGGTGGGGCTCAGGACGACGTCGCCGTCGACAACGCTCAGCGCGAGCCTGACCTGCAACGGAATGGACTGGCCGAACAGGTCAACCGAGCGCCCCACGATGAGCTCGCCCTGATCGACCTCGCCCGTCTGCGCGACGCCACGCGTCAGCAGTGCGATGGCGGAGTCCAGCTGCTCGGGGGCGAGGGTGATGCGGGCGGTGCCGCCCGAGATCTCGCCGCTGGCCACGTTGAACGGCACCGAGTCGGCATGTGCCGAGAGGTCGGCGACGATCCCGGACACGACCGGGGCGTCCGGCACCCGAACAGACACGTCGCCCACGCGGCCGGTGAGGGCACGAAGCGCGACGGACCCCCCGAGCTCGGTCTCGACCGGGTGATCGGCGCTGAGATCGAGCGCTTGCCGCACCTGAGCCGAGACGATCCCCGGAATAATCATGCGCAGCGCGAGCTCCGCCGCGCCGCCGAGCAACGCCAATACCGCGACTCCCGACAGGATCCGCAGCCACCAGCGGGGCCGGCGCTCACTCATCGCTACATCCGTTCCGGGGCCGAGACGCCGAGCAGGTCAAGTCCGTTGCGAATGACCTGGCCAACCGCGTCGTTGAGCCACAGCCGCGTGCGGTGCACATCCTCCACCGGGGCCTCGCCCTGCGGGATGACGCGGCAGCTGTCGTACCAGCGGTGGTATGAGCCGGAGAGCTCCTCGAGGTATCGGGCGACACGGTGCGGCTCGCGCAGCTCGGCGGAGAACGCCACGACCCGCGGGAACTCCTGCAGTGCCCCCAGCAGCTCGGTCTCGGTCTCGTGGGTCAAAAGCTCGGGTGCGAACACTGAACGATCGACGCCGCTCGCCGCCGCGTTGCGCTGCACGGCGCAGGTGCGGGCGTGCGCGTACTGCACGTAGAAGACGGGGTTGTCGTTCGTGCGGCTGCGGAGCTTCTCGCCCTCGAGCGCGAGCGGCGAGTCAGCCGGGTAGCGCGAGAGCCAGTAACGCAGTGCGTCGGCGCCGAGCCACTCGAGCAGGTCGTCCAGCTCGATGATGTTGCCGGCACGCTTCGAGAGGCGCGCGCCATTCAGATTGACGAGCTGGCCGATCAGCACACTAATGCTGGTCTCGGGGTCGTCGCCCGCCGCCCCGGCGATCGCCTTCAGACGGCCGATGTAGCCGTGGTGATCGGCGCCGAGCAAGTAGATCTTCTCGGTGAAGCCGCGATCCATCTTCGAGAGATAGTAGGCGGCATCGGCGGCGAAGTAGGTGTAGATGCCGTTGCCGCGGGTGAAGACGCGGTCCTTGTCGTCACCAAAGTCGGTCGTGCGCACCCAAATGGCATCGTCCTCTTCGAAGACGTGGCCCTGCGCGCGCAGACGATCGATCGCGGCCTCGATGGGGCTCTTCTCGCCGTGCTCACCGGGGGTGTGCAGGCTGCGCTCCGAGAAGAAGACGTCGAAGTGCACGTTGAAGCGCTCGAGCGAGTCTTTGATCTCGACGAGCTGCAGCTGGTAAGCCAGCTCCTGCGCCTGCTCGAGCGCGTCCGCTTCGGGAAGCTCGGCGAGCCCCGGGATTTGCTCGCGTACGCGCTTGCCCAGGGCCTGAATGTACTCCCCCGGGTACGCGTCCTCCGGCGCGGGGCGCTCAAGGGCCGCGGCGAGCACCGAGCGCCCGAACTTGTTCATCTGCGCGCCGGCATCGTTGATGTAGTACTCGTTGGTCACCTCTGCGCCGGCCGCGCGCAAGACCCGCGAGGTCGCGTCTCCGAGCGCCGCCCAGCGGGTGTGGCCGAGGTGCAGCGGCCCGGTCGGGTTCGCTGAGACGAACTCCATGTTGATGCGCTGGCCAGCGAGCACATCGCCGTGGCCGTACTTCTCGCCCTGCTCGATGATGCGGCGAGCGGTCTCGCCGGCGCTGGCCGCGTCGATGCGCAGGTTGATGAAGCCGGGGCCGGCAACCTCTGCGGCGGCAACCCCCTCGATCTCGCTCAGGCGCGCGGCAATCACGGTGGCAAGTTCGCGCGGGTTTTGGCCGATTCGCTTGGCAAACTTCATCGCGATGTTCGACGCCCAGTCGCCGTGTTCGCGCTGCCGCGGACGGTCGAGTACCGCATCCTGCTCGGTGACCTCGAGGTCGGCGCCGGCGTCGGCGACGATCTCCGTCATGATGCGGGCGAGGGCAGCGGAAAGTTCTTGTGGGGTCACGAGGGTCAAGTCTAGCGTCGGCGCGCCCCGCGCTCGTGCTGCGAACGAATCGCCCGGGGCTAGAGCGGCTGCAATGGCCCCCGCCTGTGCGCTAGACTCGATGAGTCGCCTCCGTAGCTCAGGGGATAGAGCGTCGGTTTCCGGTACCGTAGGTCGGGGGTTCAAATCCCTCCGGGGGCACGATTAAAAAACGGCTCCGATCAGGTGTTTATCACCTCATCGGAGCCGTTTTTGTCTCGTCCGCGACGTTACTCAGCGTCCGCGGGTTCGGCGTACGCCTCGATCACGCGCTGCACCCGCGCGAACGCTGCATCGTTCAAGCCGTCGCCGTCCTGACCGTGAGACCCAATCACCTCGCGCCAGCCCAGGCTCACGACGTCGCCATAGTTGTGCCCGTGCCGCGCAGGAACAGACTCCCCCATCAGCATGTCCACCGTCACCTGCATCGCGGTGACCCCCGGGATCCAGCGCATCGATGGGCTCACGTCGCTGGCGCGCTGCGAGTCTGCGAGCCACTCGGGCGATTCCCAAATCAGTTCGGGGCCGAGCCAGGTCACGGGGTCAGTTGCGTGCTGCAGGTAGAGCACTCTCGGGGCACGCCACTCGCTGGGGAGCAGTTCCTGATCCCCCGCCTGAGACATCCACCGGACCTCGCGCCCACCGTCCAGCACTGGTCGCCAGGCCGGACTGCCGCTGTCGCGCGCGGCTTGGAGCGTCCGCCAGAGCGCCGAGCCGTTGGGGCTGCCCACGAAAAGCGCGCCGTCCGTGCGCTCTCGAATCTCCTCCACGGAGCCGAACACGGCCTGGCTGCCGTGCGCGCCGAGACTCAGACCGTAGCTGATGAGCACGGGGCGGTCGTCCTCCGGAAGTATGCTCCAGCGCTCATGAACGGCATCGAACAGCACGCGGGCCGCGTCTACGGGGGCATCCGGGTCAAAGACGAACGACACCCAGCTCGGCGTGTAGGCGTACTGCATCGCGACGCTCGCGGTGTCGCCCCCGTACAGGTACTCAACGGCGTCCATGGTCTGTGGCTCGAGCCATCCTGAGCCCGTCGGCGTGGCCACAATCATTACCGACCGACTGAACGCGCCGGTCCGCTCCAGCTCGGACACGGCAAGTTGTGCCCTCGCCTCCGCACTACCGGCCGAGGCCAATCCAGCGTAGACCCGAATCGGCTCGATCGCCGGGGCCTCAGTGACCTCGACGATCTCGGCGGCGCTCGGCCCGCCCCCGACGAAGTTCGATCCGTGTCGACCCAGCGTCTCCCAGTCGATCGCAGAGTCCGCGCCCGCCGAGCGATACTGCGATGCCGGTTCGGTCGCCTCAGCGTCCGGCTGCCCATTTCGTTCCAAATAGACACCGTCAATCGCGACGGTGACGCCCCAGGTTGCGCCCGCCGCGAGCACGAGCGCAGAAAACGCCATGCCGACCGAGGCGCCGATGGTGCCGTATCGCCGCCGCCCGAAGCCCCACAGCCGACGCAGGCCCTTCCCCACTGCGAGGAGCACGACGCTCAGAGCCACGAACGCGAAGAGGAACGTCCCAACATTTGCGGCCTCGAGGGGCGGCATCTCGACCAGCGCGCGCACCTCGTTCTGCCAGAGCGTGCCGAGCGAGGTGAGTGCGGCGAGCGCGAGCACCCAGGCCCCCACGTAGCCAAGCCAGAGCGAGCGTTGCATCCGTTGCGACGGGCGCCATGGCACGCGCCGGCGTACCATCTTCCACACCAGAGCGCCCAGCGCATACCCCAAGACGAGCGAGAGCGCAGCGAGTATCCCCTGCAAGAGTGCGGGGCGCGGCAGCAGTGAGGGAGTCAGCGAGAGAAGCGCACAGACCAGCCCGAGGACGGAGCCACCCGGGTCCAGATGCCACCATCTGCGTGTATTCATATGCGTGTTCCTCGGCCCTGTCATCCTGCAGTGTGTTCTCGAGGCAGAATATCGTGGCGGGAAGCCGAGCCTTGCCTTGCTAGCGTCCGGAGCCCGACTGTGTTTGAGTACTGCCATGTCCACTTCGAGCGCAGCCGCCGACAATTCCTCCTTTCCGCACCCGAACGAACCGCACCGTGGCGGGCTCGCTCAGCGGCTGAACTGGCTGCGCGCGGGCGTGCTCGGCGCAAACGACGGCATCGTCTCGACCGCGGCCACTGTGGTGGGTGTCGCCGGTGCGACCGCAGCATCGGCCCCCATCCTCATCGCGGGGCTCGCGGCCGCGGTCGGCGGAGCCGTCTCGATGGCGCTCGGCGAGTATGTCTCGGTCAGTAGCCAGCGCGACAGCGAACGGGCCCTCATCGCGAAGGAGACGCGCGAGCTCGCCGAGATGCCCGAGCAGGAGCTCGCCGAGCTCGCCGGGCTGTACGAGCAGAAGGGGCTCTCCCCCGCAACCGCGCTTCGGGTGGCCACCGAGCTCACCGAGCACGACGCCCTCGCCGCGCACCTGTCGATCGAGCTCGGCATCGACCAAGAAGACGTCGTGAGCCCCTGGCACGCCGCCCTCGCCTCGGCGCTCGCGTTCACCCTCGGCGCGATCCTGCCGTTACTCGCGATTCTGTTGCCGCCGCCCGAGTGGCGCGTTCCGGTGACGTTCGTCTCGATGCTGATCGCCCTCGCGCTCACCGGCGCCGTCGCCGCACATATCGGCGGCAGCTCCCGGTCCCGCGCCGCGATCCGCGTCGTCATTGGAGGCGCGCTCGCGCTCTCCGCCACCTATGCGATCGGCGTGTTCCTCGGCACCACCGGCATCGTTTAGCGGGGCCTGCCTCGCAGGATCCTGCCCGCGACGACCCGGCCAAGAACGCCAGCGAGCAGGACGAGCACACCCACCCCGATTGACGCGGGCGGGAGGGTCACCACGAGCGTCAGGCAGCCAAGCGCGCCGAGCACGGGGAAAACGCGCGGGTAGCGACGGTGGGCGCGATCCTGCGTCAGCGCGGACAGGTTCGTAACGAAGTAGTACAGGAGCACGCCGAAGGACGAGAACCCGATGGCGCCGCGGAGGTCGGTGAGCAGGATCATCGCGCACGCGACCAGCGCGAGTGCGAACTCCGCGCGGCGAGGCACGAGGTACCGGGGGTGCACTGCGGCGAGCACGCGGGGAAGATCACCGTTTCGTGCCATCGCGAGGCTCGTTCGCCCCACCCCCGCGATCAGCGCCAGCAGCGCGCCGAGGGAGGCCAGTGCGGCGCCGACGCCGACGATCGGAACCGCCCAGCCCGCCCCGCTTGCCGCGGCCAGATCGCCGAGCGGTGTCGGGCTGGCGGCGAGACCTTCAGCCCCCAGCACCGTGAGTACCAGGAAAGCGATCACCGCGTAGAGGGCCAGCGTGCCCGCAAGCGCCAGCAGGATCGCGCGCGGGATCGTGCGAGCCGGGTCGCGCACTTCTTCGCCCAGGGTCGCGATGCGGGCGTACCCGGCGAAGGCAAAAAAGAGCAGCCCCGCGGACTGGAACACCCCGTACCAGCCGTCGGCGAGCAGTCCTGCCGTGAGCGGGCTCAGCGTGTCACCGTCCGCACCGCGGCTCGCTGCGACCCCGCCCAGCACGATCACTAGCGCCAGGACCGCCAGCACAACAGAGACGATCACCCGGGAGAGCCGCGCGGTACGGGTGATCCCGAGCGAGTTCACCCCGGTGAGCAGCAGGATCGCCGCCACAGCAACAACCTGCTGCCACCCGGCCGGGACCGCGTAGGCGGCAAAGGTCAGCGCCATCGCGGCACAGCTCGCCGTTTTGCCGATCACGAAGCTCCACCCGGCGAGAAACCCGGGCCATTCCCCCAGTCGCTCACGACCGAACGCGTAGGTTCCGCCGGACGTGGGGTACTGCGCGGCGAGCTGCGCCGAGGAAGTCGCATTGCACACTGCGACCATCGCTGCCACCGCGAGACCGATCAGCAGTCCCGCACCGGCGGCGCCTGCAGCCGGCGCGAACACCGCGAAGATGCCGGCGCCAATCATCGAGGCGAGGCCGATCGACACGGCGTCAGTGGTGCCGAGGTGACGGGCGAGTGCGGGTTGACCGGTCATTGGCGTCATCTCTCGGTGAGCGGCCGCCCACAGTCAGCTCGGCCGTGCAGGCGACCACCTGCCGGATCAATCCTAGGTCGGGCCAACTCCCCTCGCGGGCGCCCCTCCCGCGCGCCCGGGCGAGCGTTCAGCCGATGTTCATTCGGCGTCGACGAAACAACAATACGAGCAGCCCCGCACCGACGAACGTAGTGGCCGCCGCAGCAGCCCAAGGCACGGTGATGTCACCCGTCGATGAGAGCCCCGATCCGCCGGTTCCGCCGTCGGAGGCACGTGCCGAACCGGACCCCCAGCCTGCACCAGATCCATGTGATCCATCTGAGCTCTGCCCACCCGTGCCTCCGGAACCACCGGACTGCCCATTTCCGCCGGATCCGCCGCCTGTTCCGATGGCCCCGACAAGCTTCAGCGAGTCCTCGCCCAGCAGGAGAGGAACCCCGTCGGCCTCGCCGCGGAACTCCATCACCACGTTGGTGGGACCACCCGGCGTTGCTGCGGGCATCACTCCGGAGAAGCGCACGGTGCGTTGTTCGCCCGGCTGCATGGGACGTTCGAGTCGTTGGGAGTCCTTGAGGAGCCCTGACGCATTCACCACGATCGAGTACACCGTCACTGTGCTGTCGTTGCGCAATACCCCGAACGCGTCGTACGTCTCACCGGGGTCGGCCGCCGCGTTCCCGTTGCTGTCCTGCAAACGGATCCGGATGCCGAGGTCACCTCCGACCGAATCAGCGATTGTCGATTGATCGTTCGCAGGCTCGGGGTCAGCCTCGTACCCCAGGACGGCCGCCCGCCACGACCACGAGATGTCCGGGTCGCCGGGCTGATAGGTCACGACGAACGTATGGCTGCGCTCTTCTCCGGGCAGCAACGGCCCTCCTGCGCAGTTTGAGCCAAAGCGCAGGTCCATGCACCCCTCGCCCGGAACCACACTTCGGGTGTCTGCCCCGACGGGCGCGAGATCGAGCACATAGCCGGAGGACGGACTGGCACCGTGATTGCGGACCGTCGCCCGCAAGGACAACGGCTGGCCGGGGCCGGAACGTTCGGCGACCAACTGCACGCCAAGATCGGTAGGGGCGTAGGGAAGCGTGGCCGCATCCACTGACGACGACGCCGGGCTGCTCGCGTAGCCGACCGTTTCGGTCGACATCGCGACGCTGTCCAGGATCCGAATCTGCAGGATCCCCCCGCCGTTGTTCGAGAAACCGAGATTGCCGTTCCCGTACTTCCAGGCGCCGCCGAACCCGCTGCTCGGGAACGCTGATGCGACCACATCGGGCATCGTCTCGCTCGAGACCAGTCCGTCTAGGCCAACCCGCACCAGGATCGCCGCGTCGTTCTCGATGGTCACCCCCCAGAAGGCATCGTGGCTAAAGACGAAGTCGACCGGGGCGTAGCTCGCGTCCATCGCCGTCGTTCCGCGCTCATGCGTCAGGACATTCACCCACGAGAGCTGCTGCGTGTTTCGCGGAATGTAGTAGAAGCGATCCTGCAACGCCCCCTCAGCAAAGGCAGCGACCGACGACGTCTCACCGAGGAAAAGCTCGTCGTGCAACGCCCCGGCGGAATCGATTGACACGAGCGACTGGCTCGCCGCACCCACCGCGTAGAGGGTTCGCGTGGGGAGATGCGCCCCGAGCGCGTTGTATCCGCCGGGATCGGGAGAACCGACCGGCACGAAGTCAAAACCGCCGCCCGGGTTCACGTCCGCGCGCATGAGCTGGGTCGGCTGACCCATCGAGAAGTAGACGCCCGGAGTAGAACCATTCGGGCTCGCGCTCGCCGACGATGGCTGGAGCAATGTCGAGATGATGATCGCTGCGACTGCAATGCGGGCGAGTGCTCGCCTTAGAACTTGAGTGCGATGAGTGACGACGGTTCCCACGTGATACGGCCCTTCAGAGTATCCCGCGGCCCCCACCGGGTATGAGCATCTCGGCGATTCTGGCGCGATACTCACTCCAGTCTGAGGGAAGTGACTCGACCTCGCAATTCAGGACAGGGTTTAAGATTATTGCCGAGCCAACCTACAAAGATCACAATCGTTCGTAGTGATTTTTCGGAGTAGTGCCACAGTTCTTCGAGATTCTCATCCAGATCAGGCAGGCGACAGGCGGTTTATGGGGTGATTCAGCCATTTGAGAATTGGAAACGATCGAATCTCGACGTAGCCTAGCTAGCGCGGGGGGCCGCTATGACAATGGAGAATCTCCACGATGCAGCAGACACAGGAGCGCTCAGACGAAGAACTCTGCGACCTCGCGCGAAGCGGCGAATCCTGGCCAATCGGCGAACTCTGGAAGCGTCACGCACCGGTCGCACTGGCCTGGGCAAAGAAGAAGGACCCGGTCAACGGCGAGGATGCGGTAGCCGACGCGTTTGACTCCGTCTTCCACGCTCTCGTCGGGGGCGGCGGTCCCGAGACTTCTTTTCGCGGATACCTCTTTCGCACCGTTCACACCCAGCTCATCCGGAGGTGGGAGAAGCAGCACCGCAGTACTTCTCTCGACGAGTTCGAGTTCGAGTTCCCGGACCTCGGGCAACCGAGCTCGATAGAACATCTGTCGAACGGCGAGCAACAGCTGGCGGCCGCGCGCGCGCTGTCCGAGCTTCCCCCGCGCTGGCGGGAGGCCATCGAGGCAGTAGACGTCAAGGGCACTCGGGTCAAGGACTTTGCCGAGCAGAACGGGATGTCCCAGAACGCCGCGACCGTGCTCCTCAAACGGGCACGCGAGGGTCTCCGCCGTTCCTGGCTCGGGCAGATGCACCCGAGTCGCGACCTGCCCGAGGAATGCGCGGACACCGTCTCGCTCTTCTCCGAAATGCGCTGGGGGCGACGAAACGGCCAGCAGCGCAAGGAAGCTGAGGCACACACCGCAACGTGCCCCAATTGCGGCTGGCGTTGGAGTCAGTTCATGAGCCAGGCGAGCCTCGTCGGTCTCGCGAGCGCCGGCATGATCGGCCTATTTCAAGGCTGGAACAGGCGTTTTGCCAAGCCGGCAGTGGCTACGGCAGCGTCCGTCGCACTGGCCTTTGCCTTGGGAACTTCGCTCGGCCCAGCGTTCTCTGGCCAGAGCGCGGCTCCAGCGGCGCCCCCGGTCGAGTCGCTGCCCGCACCTGCGCCCGCGCCGGAACCGACCACCACAGCCAATCCCGTCGTGCAGGTCGAGCCGAGCGTGACCCCACCGCCGCCGTCTGTGGATCCCGCGCCTGTCCAGACAGAGACCCCGGCGCAGCCTGAGGCACCTGCGTCTGAGGTGGTTGCTCCGCCCGAGCCTACGCCGCCGGGCGAAGTCCTCTTTGGAGATTGGTCAGACTGGTGCGAGTCGACGCAGTCGTTCACCTTGGACTGCCCCGCGTAGAAATGCACCCCCAGAGTCGAAGCACGGGGGCGGCGCTTCATCGTGACTCTGGGAGTGCATCCCGCTGATGTCCACGCTGGGCGGGGGGGGGGTGGTATTGCCCGGCGCGCACATCTACCTGATACGAGTACCCGGAGTCAGAAAAGTGACGCGGGTCCGCAGAATATTTTGAGCGGGGAGGCCGGCACAGCGTTTCGCGGATTTCCGGGCGTCAACTCTGGCTCGCTCGAATCCGCGAATCGACGAAGCCGCGCCGCGCAACGTACACACTGATCGCCACGATCCCGCCTATGCCGATGACCGCCCACCACGGAAAGCCTGGGATCGTCGGGGACATTCCAGCTGCACGAACGTCCTTTTCGGGAGTGGGAGTGATCCGTTCACCGGTGACAATAATTCGGTGAGTGTTAATGCCCAGCGGAGTGCAGGTGATGAGCGTCACCAAGTCTTCTCCGACCTCGGCACGCAGCGTGTCCGTGTCTTCGGGCGCGATGACCTTCGTGTCCCGCACCCGGTAGGTCAACACCTTGCCAAAAGTCTCGAGCGTGAAGGTGTCTCCCGCCTGCACCCGATCGAGGTGTGTAAACATGGTCGCCGTGGCGAGCCCTCGGTGCGCGGTAATCACCGATCGCGTGTCTGAACCTCCGATAGGCAGGTGTGACCCCTCGAGATGCCCAGCTCCTTCGAGCAGCGCCTCGTCACTCGTCCCGTGGTAGATCGGCAGGTCAACGTTTATCGAGGGGATCTTGATGCGCGACATCATCCCATCGGTATTCGCGGCCAGGATCGAGTTGTAGTCGAGCGACGAGTCAGACAGCGAGCCGTCACCGGTCGGAATGTTCGCGTTCTTTCCCAGCACGACTCCGGCACTCAGGGCGTCGTTGTACTGACGGGCGAGCGCGAGTTGTTCCTCGACGGAGGGCTTGACTGTGCTGAGACTCGCTTCGAAGGCCTCGATAATCTTGGATTGATTGTACGAGGTGAGCCAGGCCGCGGTCATGGGGTAGAGCCCCGCCACCATGCCCCCGATCGCGAGCACCGCGATGAACCACGTGATCATGCCGGGGCGCCAGCGGCCCCTCGGCCGACGGACCAAGTCCTGCCGCAGGCCCGGTGGAATCGGCTCGGCTATCGCCGAGTCAATCCCACCTGATGCCTCGCTTCCCCGCATCGGACTCCCCCTCAATCTGCCCCGCACCTTACTCGCTGAGCACCTGGGTGCGTCGTCGCTGGTACCACAGTGCTGCAACAACCAACGCGCCAATTCCGCCCGCGCTCCCCCAGAAGAGGTAGCTGCCCACCCCGCCGGTGAGCGGAATTGATGGCACCTCGATCTGCAGGTTCTTGATGTCCCCATACGCCACGTTCGTGTTCACGACCACGTCAATGGGGCTCGTCAGCAGCTGATAGCCAGCCGGCGCCTTCGTCTCGACCAGCTGGTACTTCCCGAGCTTCAGAGACTGCAGCAGGAACTCACCGGCCTGCGGATCCTTGTCGACCCCAGTGCATGCGGCCGCCGACGCCGCGACGCAGTCCACGACCGCAACCTGGTTCGCAGGGACCAACTGTCCTTGCGCGTTGTACGGCGTGAGTGCCCATTCGGACCCCGAGAGGCGCACTCCCGTCTGGTTCACCTTGTTCCAGGTGAGACTTCCCACAATCGGATGCACGGTGCACGGGTCAGTCGGCACGCAAGTGGTCGGCGGCATCTCGCTGGTCTTGACGACATAGTTGCCCAACACGCCGTTGCTGGTCGTGGAGATCGGGTCATTCACCTTGACGGTGTACGTCACTGTCTTCACTTCACCCGGGGCCAGCGTTCCGGTAATCAGGATGCGATTTCCGGCCGTGTTCAGCGCGGCCACCAGCGGACTCTGTGCAGTAATGGCGCCCTGCAGCGTCGCATCGTCAAGCACGTCTGTCAGGACGTCGTCGTGCGCTACCGCGATGGGCGTGCCGCCGGTATTACTGAAGGTGAGGGTGTAGGTCACGTTTTGGCCGGGCTTCACCTCGGTGCCGGAGACCGGGTTCGCGCTCTTCTTGATGTCCAGATTGCCAGGTGCCGGTGCTCGGTTGTAGATTTTGCAGCTGGCGCGGTAGTCCTTCTGTCCGACAACGGTAAATCCTGGTTGAGCCGCAGTGCCGGCATTCGTCACTGGCAGCGCGGCGCCGGTGGCGGCATTGACACACACGGCGTTGCGGGCCGCGGTCCCTGCGCCGACCGGCACAATGCTGTAACCCGGCTGTTGCGTCTCGCGAATCTGAACAGCACCGCTCGTGGTCGCGGTGGGGAAGGTGAGACCAAAGTCGACGACGCCGTTGCCGCCCACGACCGTCGTCTTCGACGCGGGAGCATCGATCGTGACGGTGGCGGCTTGTGAGGTCGCGTCGAACTGCCAGCCGGCCGGGGCCGGCGTAGCGTTCGCGATGTTCCCGTCAGACGGAACAATCATCTTCTGCACTTCAATCGCACCGGTGCAGTTTTTCTCGGCGAGAGCCTTGAGCGCAGCAGAGGCGGCTGCGAAGTCTGTCGCACGGATGTAGTCCTGGCCCGCAACCGTGCCTGAAACGGCACGCAGGTTGTACTCACTCGAGGTGGTGAGCGCGGGGCCCACACCCAGCGCAACAACGCGCGTGCCCTTGGCCTTGAGCTGGTTCGCCGAGAAGATGCCTGCATCGACATCCTGCAGCGAGTTGAACGCACTGGACCCTGCATTGGAGTTGCCGCGCATCACGGTCGGGTTGCCGTCGGTCAGCAAAATCGCGACGTCGTAGTACGCGGCGGCATTTGCCGTGGCGGCGAAGCCCGCATCCCAGTTTGTTCCTCCGCCCGAAACCCAGTCTCGATACTGAAGTTTGTACGCTGCTGCCTGCGCGGCTGTCGTCACGGGCAAGAGCGTCGGGAAGTTCGTCGCCGTCGAAGTCCCCGGAGCGTACGCACCCAAACCAGGACTCACGTTCGAAAATGATAGGAGGGCCATGCGTGAGTTGGTGCCGCGAAGCGCATCTACGAATGCCGTCATTGTGCTCTTCAAGGAAGCTATTCCCGTGGCACCTAGCGAACCCGACGTGTCGGCAATGATGGCAATGTCGACTCCACACTGCGCAGGGGGCGCAGGGTTGTTTCGCGACTCACTCCAAACGCCCGTTGTCCGGGTCACGTTCGACGATTGCCCCCCCTCTGCGTTGCTATCGATGCGGTTGCGCATAAAGTACCGGTCGGGATTGTTTTGAGCTGCAGTGTCGCTCCAGGGCATCGCCGTCGTGGAGGCGTACGTTGTCTCGGCGCGCAGCTGCGTATCGGTGCGGAAGCGGTAGCTCCACGTCGTTTCGGGGCTGGTCCCGAACCCTCCGACGCGCAGTGTGGGATTCGAATACCAGCCGGTGGGCGTCGTCTCCTGGACGACCCAGAAGCGAGTATCTTGCTGCACACCCGTTGCCGACGGCGTGCTCCCCGAACGAATCGGCACAACGAAACTGCAGTCACCAGCTGAATCGGAGATGCAAGTGGTCCACGACCAGCTCTCGTCGTACCGCGTCCCCGCCGCCCCTTGCGTCGGCATGTTCGCACCCGAGCTCGCAGCAGTGCTCGCAGTACCGGGACCGTACAGACCCAGCTTCACCCCGGCAAGGCCAACGACGGTGCCGTTCGCGACTCGGTCACCGCCCACTTTCACGGTGATCACGGCAGAACCCGCCGTCGGGACCGGAATGGAGAGCGGACTGATCGCGGACTCATTCGAGTGGGCGGCATCGGGAGCAGCAGCAATCTCCTCCGCATCGACAGCGCTTGCTTCCTCTTCGGCGGGAGGCACTTCCGCAGTCGGGGTCCTCACCCAGTTCGGGTCCGTCGTGGTCGGGGTATCAGGCATTTCTTCGACCGGAGCCGCCTCTGCGGCGGCCGGGGAAGCTGCGACAACCGATCCGGCAAGACTCAGCCCGCAAATGAGAGCCAGCGCGGCCGTGAGCTGCGCTGCTCGCCTGAGCGACCCCAGGTTCATTGTGGCCCTGTTGCGCCGACTGACCCGGCTTTCGCGCATCTGCATGGCTGCCTCATTCTCTTCATTCAAAGCTTCGATTCGCCGAACGATTCGTTCGGCCTTCACCCGGCGAGTCAGGCTCAAGCGCGGGTGGTGGAACTGGATGTGTGCCGGGGAGACGCGGACTTGCCGCGCCTCCCCGTCACTCGGGGACCTGCTTAGTTGCTGGCGGCCTCGCGTCGGCGGTTCATGAGCACGAGGCCCATGGCGACCGCGACGGCGGCAGCGCCGCCGGCAATCAGGAGGACCTGGCCCGCGGCACCCGTGAGCGGCAGCTCGGGGACTTCCTGCTGCGTGTTCGAGATCTGCACGTTGTCGGCGATCGTGGTTGCATCGATCTTGACGGTGACGGCGGTGTACGGGTTTGCCGGAAGCACGAAGCCAGCGGGAGCCGCGACCTCCTTGAGCACGTAGCAGCGCTGTAGCGCATCCTTGGTCGGGTTCACATTGTCACTCACAAACAGACCGGGAATAGTGATCAGGCCTGTGCCCTCCGAGGTGAACTGCGTTGCGCCGTTCACCGTGATCGCGGAACCGGTCTGGACCGCCCCCGTGCAGCTGGCAGCGTACGGAGCGACCGCGTTGTAGACCTCAAACACCGCGCCGTTCAGGGTGCCTTGCGCGCCGGTGGTGCCCGCGGCGCGCTTCTGCACCTGCAGGTCACCCCAGTTCGACTTCACCTCGTTCGAGGGCAGCGGCGGACGAACCGCCGGATCAAAGCCCGGGTTGTTTGGCCACAGCACCGCGGTGTTCTTGATGACGCCGTCGCCGACGGAAGTAACGGTACCTGCGAAGACAACCTGGATCGTCTTGCCGGCCTGGACGTTCTTCGGGTCCAGGTTCAGCCACTCAATGCCTGCCGCATTGAAATTCATGGTGACCTGCTGACCGGTCACCGTGACGGTGTAGAGCGAGGGATCCAGCGCAGCGCCACCGAGCGTGACCGCGGTGTTCGCCGCGGTCACCGGGGTGAGGCGCGAGTCGAGCGTGTCACGGATGGCGAAGCCGGTCCAGACGTCCGCACTGGTCGGGATGACGACCGACACCGGGAACGAAATCACCGAGCCGAGCCCCGTATTGAGCTGTGGGTCGATGCTCTTGATGATCTCGCCCTTGCCGTTCTTCGGGTAGGCATGGACGTCGTAGACCCAGCCGGTCTCGTGCGGCATCGGGATCGTGAGAATGAAGGGAAGCGCGCGGTCGATGATCTCAGCAGGAGCGGCGGTCTCACAGATCTGGTACGCGCCGATGGGGAGGCTGGCGGCCGCGGCGCCAGCGGCGTCCGTCGCCGGGAGAACAACCGCTGTGCCGAGCGTGAAGCCGGCGGGGGCGGTGCAGCCTGCGCCCGGAGTAACCGTCTTCAGTCCGGTCCAGTTGGCGGCGACGCTGAGGTCGAGCGCTGACCCATCTTTGAGCAACGGGTACGCCGTGAAGACGACACCCGCGACCGGGTCAGTGAAGTCGTCACTCGCCGGAGGCGCGCTGATGTCGCCCGTCACGGTGCCGGACTGGTGCAGGTACTTGTGGACCGTCAGCGAACCCATGCGGTCAAAGTCAATGTTTCCGTAGTCCCCCGGCAGCGGCGCAGCGTTCGCCGTCGTGTTCGCGCCGAGGAGCGCGACCATTCCGAGTACGGTCGCTCCGAGCATCGCTGCCCCGCGCCGCATCATTTTCCGTTCAGCCATCTGAACGTCTCCTTTTTCTCAACGGCCACGAACCTGCGGCCTGAAGCGAGTGATTGATAGCCAAATGTGGCTTCCACAGGAGATGTTCAGTGGGTCGGCAAAAAGTGACGCGCCGTTACCCTTTCGTTACAAAATGTGCGCCGGAGACACCAACGCCGCCCACCCCGAAAACGGGGCGAGCGGCGACAGCGCAGACGAAGGACGACTTAGTCGACGAGAAAGAGGCCCCGTGCCACGACACGAATCTGCCCCTCGGCACCCATCGCCGATTGCTGCGGGTCGAGCGTCGGCGTCGGCGAGCCGGCCGCACGCCGCATCGCCGCGCGCAGCACCTCGTGCTGTGCGCCGGCTCCCATCGCCCGCTGGGTCTGATCGAGCGCTCGGCTGTCGTATTGTGGGTTCTGTTCGATACTCATTGACACTGCTTCTTTCGGGTGGGTCGAGATGACGGACAGTGGTGCCGGGGTTGCCGCCCCGGCACCACACTTGTTTCTGCGCGCGAACTACTTCGCGAGTGCCGCGCGCAGCGCCTGGCCAAGATCGGCGTCGACGTTCGTCCAGTACTGGATCGCCCGCTCGCGGATCTCGTCGCTCTGCACGCCACCAACGGCGCCCGTGATGGTGACGAGGAAGCGAGCCTTCGCTGCGTCATCGAAGACGTCCCGGTACAGCGTGCCGGCCTGGCCGAAGTCGCTATCCTCCGCGTGCAGGGCGGCGGCCGAGCGCTGAAGGGCGCCGTCACTTTCCCAGCTCCCCTCGCCCGCGACGGCGGCATCGGCGACCGGCCCGCCGAACGAGTTCGGCGCGTAGACCGGGGCGCTTGCCGGCTTAAAGCCGTGACGCGTCGCACCGTCCTGCGAGTAGTTATTGACGGGCGCGACCGGAGCGTTCACCGGCAGCTCGTTGTAGTTCGTGCCGACGCGGTAACGCTGGGCATCCGGGTAAGAGAACACGCGAGCCAACAGCATCTTGTCGGGGCTGATGTCGATACCGGGCACCGTGTTCGCGGGCGAGAAGGCGGCCTGCTCGATCTGCGCGAAGAAGTTCTCGGGGTTCTGGTTCAGCGTGTGCACGCCCACCTCGATCAGCGGGTAGTCCGCGTGCGGCCAGACCTTCGTGAGGTCGAACGGGTTGAAGCGGTACGTCTTCGCGTCCTCGTACGGCATGACCTGAACCGAGAGCTTCCAGGCGGGGAAATCCCCACGCTCAATGGCCTCGTACAGATCCCGGCGGTAGTAGTCGGCATCGGCGCCGGCGATCTGCTCGGCTTCCTCGTTCGACATTTCTTCGTTGCCCTGCAGCGCCTCGAAGTGGTACTTCACCCAGAAGCGCTCGCCCGCGGCATTGATCCACTGGTAGGTGTGCGAGCCGAAGCCGGGCATGCTGCGCCACGAGCGCGGCAGGCCACGGTCGCCCATGAGATAGGTCACCTGGTGAGCCGACTCGGGCGAGAGGCTCCAGAAGTCCCACTGCATGTCGGCGTCGCGCAGGCCCGACCCCGGAAGGCGCTTCTGCGAGTGGATAAAGTCGGGGAACTTGATGCCGTCGCGGATAAAGAAGACCGGGGTGTTGTTGCCGACGATGTCGTAGTTGCCCTCGCTCGTGTAGAACTTCACCGAGAAGCCACGCACGTCGCGCCAAGTGTCAGGCGAGCCCTGCTCGCCGGCGACCGACGAGAAGCGCTGCACGGTCTCCGTAGTCGTACCCGGCTGGAACACCGCCGCACGCGTGAACGCCGAAACGTCACCCGTGACAACGAACTCACCGAATGCGCCGCCGCCCTTGGCGTGCACGACGCGCTCGGGAGTGCGTTCACGGGCAAACTGCGCGAGCTTCTCAACGAGGTAGCGGTCATGCAGCGCGATCGCGCCGTCGGTGCCAGCAGCGAGCGAGTGCGCGTCGCTCGCAACCGGGGTACCGGTCTGGGTGGTCGTCGGGTTGGGGTTCGACATAGTGCTCCTTCGATTTTCGGGTACGGGACAAGTCATTGGGCGCGACGAATAACGCCACCGTCGGTGCGGCGCGCATCAGTGCGAGAAAGAGTGCGGGTTGTGGACGATCAGGCGGCGGCCTACGCGGCCGCCTGACATTCGGGGCACAGGCCCCAGAACGTCACTTCGGCGGATTGCACCGCAAACCCAGCCGTCGAGGACGGCACCAGGCAGGGCGCGTGCCCCACGACACAGTCGACGTCAGCAACCGCCCCACAGCTCGTGCACACCAGGTGGTGGTGATTGTCGTCGATGCGTCGCTCAAAACGCGCCGCCGAGCCGGCCGGCTCGATCCTGCGCAACAGGCCCGCCCCGGTGAGGTCGGCGAGGATATTGTGCACCGACTGGATCGACGTCGTCGGCAATGCGGCGACGACGTCGCGAAACACTCGCTCGGCGTCGGCGTGCGGGCGCGCATCGAGCGCTCCCAACACCGCGAGGCGCCCGGCCGTCGCGCGCAGGCCTGCGGCCTGCAGCGTGTCGGCGTAGGTCGTCTCCATACCCACCAGTATAGCTTCTTTTTAGTTATTCACCAAAAGGAACTTCTGGGCCGGGCGCGGCGACGCGTGCTCCTAGCGGAGGCGGTAGCTCAGATCGCGGATGTCGCGGCCCGCAGCCGAGCCCTTGCGCTCGAACACGGTGAGCACGCGACCGTCGAAACGCTCGTCCCACTCCCCCGCGAAATTACGCTCGAAGCCCTCGGCGGCGTCAAGGACGTCACGCATTTGCAGCGCGTACTCCTCCCAATCGGTCGCGAGGCGCAACACGCCACCCGGCTTCAACGCCCGGGCGACGAGGGTCGCAAACTCCGGCGAGATGAGGCGCCGCTTGTTGTGCCGTGCCTTCGGCCACGGGTCAGAGAAGAACACCCAGAGTTCGTCAATCGACGCCGCGGGAAGCAGACGCTCGAGCACCTCGGGCGCATTCGCCTCGACCACCCGCACGTTATCGAGCCCTGCGCGATGCGCAGAGCCCATAGTGCGCGCAAGGCCCGCGCGGAACACCTCGACCGCGAGGAAGTTCGTGTCGGGACGCTGCTCGGCGGCGTGCACGATCGCGTGCCCCTGCCCCGAACCGATCTCGACGACCAGGCGCGCCTTGCGCCCAAAAAACTCGGCGGGATCGCGCTCTGAGTTTGCTGCGACACTCGTCACCGAACGCCCACGAGGGACGTCAATGCGCATCTCGCCGGACAGGTGGGTCCAGGCCCACTTCTGCCCCTCGGTCAGCCGAGCGCTCCTGCGCACGAACGACAGGATCCCCTCGGGGTACGCCTCATCGGGCGCCTGGGAGGCGGCATCCTCCGGCTCGACGATTACGGCAGGCTCCGCCTGCGATTCCAGCGAGGCCATCTAGTAGGTCTCAACCGTCGGTGCGCCGAGGCGGCCGGCCTCGGAGGCGGGCATCTCGGCCGCAAGCCGGTTTGCCTCCTCGATGAGCGTCGCCACGATCTCGCTCTCGGGAACGGTCTTAATGACCTCGCCCTTCACGAAAATCTGGCCCTTGCCGTTGCCCGAGGCAACGCCGAGGTCGGCCTCGCGGGCCTCGCCCGGGCCGTTGACGACGCAGCCCATGACGGCGACGCGCAGCGGCACGCTCATGCCCTCGAGTCCCTTGGTCACGTCCTCCGCGAGCGAATACACGTCCACCTGGGCGCGGCCACACGAGGGGCACGACACGATCTCGAGCTTGCGCTCGCGCAGGTTGAGCGACTGCAGAATCTGCAGGCCGACCTTGACCTCTTCCACGGGCGGGGCGGAGAGCGAGACACGAATGGTGTCGCCAATGCCCTCGGAGAGCAGGATCCCGAACGCGGTCGCGCTCTTGATCGTGCCCTGGAATGCCGGCCCGGCCTCGGTCACCCCGAGGTGCAGCGGCCAGTCGCCGCGTTCGGCGAGCTGGCGATACGCCTTCACCATCACGATCGGGTCGTTGTGCTTGACGGAAATTTTGAAGTCGTGGAAGTCGTGTTCCTCGAACAGCGACGCCTCCCAGACAGCGCTCTCAACGAGCGCCTCGGGCGTGGCCTTGCCGTACTTCTGCAGCAGGCGCGGGTCAAGCGAGCCCGCGTTCACGCCGATGCGGATCGAGGTGCCCGCGGCCTTTGCGCGCCGCGCAATCTCGCCGATCTGGTCGTCGAACTTGCGAATGTTTCCCGGGTTCACGCGCACCGCGGCGCACCCGGCGTCAATCGCGGCGTACACGTACGCGGGCTGGAAGTGAATGTCCGCGATCACCGGGATCTGGCTCTTCATCGCGATGATCGGCAGCGCTTCGGCGTCGTCCCGGCTCGGGACCGCGACGCGCACGATGTCGCAACCGGACGCGGTGAGCTCCGCGATCTGTTGCAGAGTCGCGTTGATGTCGGTTGTCGGGGTCGTCGTCATGGACTGGACCGACACTTGAGCGTCGCCGCCCACGAGGACCTTGCCGACCTTGATTTGACGGGACTTGCGCCGAGGTGCGAGAACTTCAGGGACCTTCGGCATTCCGAGATTGATTGCTGCCACGCGCCGAGTCTACCGGCCAACCCTGCGCCTGGGCCGGGCATCACCTGCGGGTACGTCGGGCAGGATCCTGCCGGGGGCGCGCCCCGAGCGCGCCTAACCGAAGAGCGAGACCGGCTTCACGATGTCGGCGTAGATGAGGAGGAGACTCATCGCGCCGAGCAGGATCGTCACCACGAAGGTGATCGGCACCATCTTCGCGGTGTCGACGGGGCCCGGGTCGGGGCGGCCGAAGAGCTTCGCGAGGAAACGGCGGAGCCCCTCATACAGGGCGCCGGCAATGTGACCGCCGTCGAGCGGCATCAGCGGGATGAGGTTGAACACGAACAGCGCGACGTTCAGCGAGGCGAGCAGGCCGACCATGGCCTGCACCTTCGAGGCGACGGGTGCCTCGTCGAGGCTCACGATCTCCCCCGCGAGACGGCCGACGCCGACGACGCTGATGGGGCCGTCAGCGCTGCGCGCCTCGGTACCGAACGCGGCGTTCCAAATGTCGACCATGCGCTGCGGCAGGTGCAAGATCATGTTGCCGACCTGGGCGACGTTCTCGCCCACATAGCCGGGCACCGCGGAAAGCGGCTGCGAGACGAGCTCGCTCGTGGGAGTCGCGCCGATCATGCCGACCAGCTCGGTCTTCGCCGAGCCGTCCGCGGCCAGCACGGGCTTGCCCGCGGCGTCGTACAGTGCGCGCTCGTTGGCGACCGGGGTGAGCGCGAGGTCCATCGTCTCGCCATCGCGCACAAATTCGACGTTGATGGTCGACCCGGGCGAGGCGGCAATGGTTTCGCGAAGTGCGTCCCAGGACTGCACCGCGCGGCCGTCGAGCGCCACGATGCGGTCGCCCGGCAAGAGCCCGGCCGCGGCCGCGGGGGCCGCCGGGTCGTCCGGGGCACAGCTTGTGGCCTGGCTGGTGGCGGGCACGAGGCACTCGCTCACACTGCCCAGGGTCGTCGTGTTCTGGGGGACGCCAAACCCGGTGACCAGGATCGCGAAGAACACGAACGCGAGGACCAGGTTCATGAAGGGGCCGCCCAGCATGATCACGATCTTCTTCCAGACCGGCAGCCGGTAGAACGCGCGGTGATCCTCGCCCTCGGCGATCGTGTCGGCGCTCGCCTCGCGCGCCTCGTCGACGAGGGCGGCGATCCGCCCGCGCGCGGGGGCTGGGCTGCCCTCCGTGGCGACGGAATTCAAGAAGCCGGTGGTCGAGGCGCGGGCCGCCTCTCCCGGCTTCTCCGGCGGGTACATTCCCGTCATCGCGACGTAGCCGCCGAGCGGGATCGCCTTGACCCCGTACTCGGTCTCGCCCTTGCGGCGCGAGAAGAGGGTGCGCCCGAAGCCGATCATGTACTGCGTGACCTTCACCCCGAAGAGCTTCGCCGGCAGCAAGTGCCCGATTTCGTGCAGCCCGATCGACACCGCGAGGCCGATCACGATGATGAGGATTCCGAGAATATAGAGCAGCACGTCTTGCACCTGCTCAGGCTAGCGGTGGCGCCTGTGGCGCAGCTACGAAACCCGCGAGAGTTCGAGCTGTGCCCGCGCGCGCGCCCAGCGCTCCGCCTCGGCGAGCGAATCGAGGTTCAGCTCTGCCGGGGCGTCGTGCGCGTCGACGACCCGACGAATCGTGTCTACGATGCCGAGGAACGGGATGCGCCCCGCGTGGAATGCCTCGACCGCCTCCTCGTTGGCCGCGTTGTAGACCGCGGGGAAGGTGCCCCGCGAGCGCCCGACCTCCTTGGCCAGCGCCACAGCCGGGAACGCCTCGTGATCGAGCGGTTCGAAGGTCCAGGCTGTCGCCTTCGACCAGTCGAGCGGGGCACCGACCCCGGGCACGCGCGTCGGCCAGTCCAGCCCCAGCGAGATCGGGAGCCGCATGTCGGGCGGCGACGCCTGCGCGAGCGTCGATCCGTCGATGAACTCGACCATCGAGTGCACGATGGACTGCGGGTGCACCACCACCTCGATGTCGCTGTAGGGCACCCCGAACAGGAGGTGCGCCTCGATCACTTCGAGCCCCTTGTTGACGAGCGTGGCCGAGTTTGTCGTGACCATGCGGCCCATGTCCCAAGTGGGGTGCGCGAGGGCCTGGGCCGGCGTCACCCGGGCAAGTGCCGCGCGGTCCATCCCGCGAAACGGACCCCCCGAGGCGGTAACGACGAGCCGGCGCACCTCGCCCGCGCGTCCCCCGCGCAGCGCCTGCGCGATTGCGGAGTGTTCCGAGTCGACCGGCACGATCTGGCCGGGTTTCGCCATCGCCGTCACGAGGTCGCCGCCCACGATGAGCGACTCTTTGTTCGCGAGCGCGAGCGTGCGGCCCGCCTGCAGAGCCGCGATCGTGGGGCCGAGCCCGATGGACCCGGTGATGCCGTTGAGCACGACATCCGCGTCGACGTCGCGCGCCAGCTGGGCGGCCTCGTCCGCACCGAAGCCCGTGTAGTCGACATTGAACTCGTCGGCCTGTTCCGCGACGCGTTCGCGGTTGCTGCCCGCCGCGAGCGCCACCACCTGGAACCGGTCGGGGTGGCGGCGGATCACGTCAAGCGCCTGCTCGCCGATCGAACCGGTGGACCCCAAAATCGTGACGCGTTTCATGCCGCCATTCAAGCAGAGTGCGCCGATCGCCGCGCTCGCGCGCCGGGAAACGCCGGCGGCGGGCAGGATCCTGCCGGGCGTACGTGCCCACCGGATCCTGCCCGCCGCGACTGCGCCGAGAAGCTCGCGCTACTTGATGGCGAGGATGTCGAGAACGAAGACCATGACGTCGTCCTTCTGGAAACCCTTGCCCTCGAGGCCGGCCGCGCCGTAGCCGCCGTCTTCTGCGGGCACGACGGAGATGATCTGCGAGCCGACCTTCTGTCCCTCGAGCGCCTTCTGGAAGCCGCCGATGACGCCGGTCGTCGCGAAGTCCACGGGGGCCCCGCGGTCCCAGCTCGAGTCGAAGGTCTCGCCCGTGCGCCAGATCACGCCGGTGTAGTGCACGGTGACGTTGTCGCCGGGCTTGACGACTGGGCCGTCACCCTCGATGAGTGTGGCGATCTCCAGCTTCGTGGGGGCCGCCGCGTCCTTCGAGATCGTAATGGTCGGGGCGCCGTCCTCGGCGAGCTTGACCGTGGGGAAACCCTTCGGGGCGGGCTGCTCGGTGCCCTCGGCGCGATCAAGCGCGGGCTCGGCTGCCGGAAGGATGCTCTTCACATCGAACACCAACACGAGGGAGTCTTCCGAGGTGAGGTCTTCGAAGCCCGACGACTCAGCGCCGTCCGGGCCGAAGATGTCGGTCGCGGGGGCGACGGAGACGACGCGGTCACCGACCGAGGAGCACTTGAGCGAGTCGACGACCCAGGCGGCGGAGATCTCGGGATTGTTCTCGAGCGTCGCTTCCTCGCTCGAGAGCTGCTTCCCGTTCTTGCCGTTGAACACGGTGAAGGTGACTTCGGCGCGATCGCCGTCCTTGAGCTGATCGCCGTCGCCCTCGGTGAGGACGCTCCGCTCGAGCGCTTCAGCCTGCACTGGCGTCTTCGACGTGAGCTCAAGGTCCTCGCCAGCCTTGCCCGTGATCGTGACGCTCTTGCTCGCGCTCCCCTCGGGAGTGCAGTCCTGCGGCGCGGCGTCTGCCGAGCAGCCGACGAGGCCGAGGGTCGCGGCAAGCGCGACGGCGGGAAGAACAGCGAGGGAGCGCTTCACGAATAGTCCTTTGCAACAGTGACAGAGTTGCGGGCCCGCCTGCAACGACGAACCCGAGTAGGTCGATTCTGTCGGAGATTTCTCGCCATCGCCTGTGTACCGGGCGGGAAAACGCCCGAGTAGGCTCGCTGGGTGCACGATTCTCTGTCAGCGCCCGCCCGCCCAGGCCCCATCTTCTTCATCGGTCGGGCCATCCTGCGCCCGCTCCTGTGGCTGCGCTACCGGCCGGCCGTGCGCGGCGCCTCGCACCTTCCGCGCGTAGGCGCCGTGCTGCTGGCAAGCAATCATCTCTCGGCGGTCGACACCATCCTCATCCCGTCCTTTGCCCCACGCCAAGTGCAGTTCCTCGCGAAGGCGTCGCTCTTTCGCGGCCGCCTCCGCGGCTGGTTCTTCCGCGCAGTTGGAGCGATCCCGGTCCACCGCGAGGCGGGCAGCGCCGCACAGGCCGCGCTGGACGCCGGCCGCGAGGTCCTCGCCGCCGGCAGCGTCTTTGCGGTGTTCCCCGAGGGAAGCCGATCGCCGGACGGCCGACTCTACCGGGGCCGCTCGGGCGCGGCTTGGATGGCGCTCGAGACCGGGGCGACCGTCGTCCCGGTGGGGCTCGTCGGAACCAACCGCGCGCTGCGGGACCCCGCCACCGGGCGGTCGCCCCGCGTCTCGATGACGTTTGGGGAACCGGTCGATCTGGCCGACCTCGCAGGCCTTCCCGCCGGTCAGGCGAGGCGCGAGGCAACCGAGCGCATCATGCAGGCAATCGCGGCGCTCACCGGGCAGGATCGCGCTGACGAGTACTCGGCTGGCGGCCGCGGCGCGTAGCGCGCTGCGCCGCGCGCACGCTGCCTAGCGCGTCGGCAGCGTGTGCATCGCGTTCGCCGCGTCCGCGTGCTTCGCGCCGGGCGTAGCGGCCGCGCGCTCACCTGCAGGGCGCGCCGCCAACGCGGCGGTGTAGAGCTCCCGCGCGTGCAGGCCCGTCTGCGCCGCGACCTCGCGAGCGGCGTCCTTCATGCGCGTACCTCCCGCGACGAGACGCAGCACGTCCGCGAGCGCGTCGGCCGGAGAGGCCTCCCGCTCGGGCGCGCCGCCCACCACGATCGCAATCTCACCGCGCACGCCCTCGGCCGCCCACTCGGCGAGCTCGCCCAGGCCGCCGCGTTTGACCTCTTCGTGCAGCTTCGTGAGTTCCCGGCAAACGGCGGCGGGACGATCCTGTCCGAAGCCCTCGGCCAGCGCGGCGAGCGCCTCGGCAAGGCGGGTCGGCGCCTCGAAGAAGACCAGCGTGCGGCGTTCATCGGCGAGGGCGGCCACGGCGCGGACCCGCTCCCCTGCCTTGCGTGGCAGAAATCCCTCGAACGCGAACCGGTCGGTCGGGAGTCCCGAGACCGCGAGGGCGGTAATGACGGCGCTCGGGCCGGGGATCGCGCTGACCTGTACTCCGCGCTCGGCGGCGAGCTGCACGACGCGGAAACCCGGATCGGACACCGTCGGCATGCCGGCGTCACTGACGAGCACCACGTCTTCCGTCTCGGCCCGCTCAACAAGTCGCTCGGCGCGTTCGCGCTCGTTGTGCTCGTGCAGCGCGATGAGCTCGGGGCGGTGCTCGATGCCGAGCAGCCGCAGCAACTGGGCGGTCCGCCGGGTGTCTTCGGCGGCGATGACCGCCGCGCTACCCAGGACCTCGCGCAGCCGCGCTGATGCGTCCCCGAGGTTTCCGATCGGAGTTGCCGCAAGGAGAATCATGGTTTCAGCTTACGCCGCCCGCATCCTGGCAGGATGGGGGTATGCCCGATACGCACGAGCCCAGCGACCACGTCACTCCGCCCGCGGTCACGCCGCCCGCCCCGGCCTATGCGCCGCCGCACCCGTACGCGGCTCCCGCGGCTCAATCCGGAAGCGGCCTCGGGATCGCCGCGATGGCGCTCGGCCTCGTATCACTGCTCACCGTCGGCGTCGGCTTCTTCGCCGTCACCCCCCTGGGGCTCTTCGCCGCCCTCTTTGGCATCGTCGCCATCGTGCTCGGCATCGTGGCGCTCGTGCGTCGCCAGCGCGCCAAGGCCCCCGCGATCGCGGGCATCGCTTCCGGCGCCATCGGCGTGATCGCCTCGATCGTGCTCGCGGCGTACGTCCTGATGGTCGCGCTCAGCCCCGGATGGACCGGCGGCTTCGACAGCGCCCCGACCGAGACGCACAGTCACGAGTCGGATCCAGAATCGGGCGAATCGGGCGGCCCGCAGTCCTTCACCCCGCTGGACTTCACCGGCGAGTGGCCCGAGAACTATGCCGACGGCGGCATTACCTTCGGCGAGGACTTCGCCCCCGTGCCGTCGAAGGCGCTCACTCCGGGCGACGTCCCCCTCTTGCCCCGTGCCGAGCGCGGCGAGGGACCCGCGGACATCCTCTTGTTCGTCGACTACCGCTGCCCGATCTGCATGAGCTTCGAACAGGCCAACGCCCCGACGCTTGAGTCGGTTATCGAGAGCGGCGCGGCCACCCTGCAGGTGCGCACCCTGACGTTCCTCGATCGCGCTTCCTCCGGCAGCGCGTACTCCTCCCGCGCCGCCGGCGCCCTCGCCTGCATCGCGACCGAGCAGCCGGCCTCGTCCTGGCTCGCCCACACCACGCTGTTGAGCGCCAACGTGCAGCCGCCAGAGAACACCCCAGGCCTTGACGACAAGGAGATCATCGCGGCGATCGAGCAGGAAGCGGGCGCGCTGAGCCCCGCCGCACGCTCGTGCATCACCGACCAGACGTTTGTGCCGTTCGCCCAGGCGTTCACGAACTGGAGCTTCGAAAACCCCGTCCCGAACGCGGTCAACTCGGCACTCATGGTCGAGGGAACCCCGCTCGCGGTCGTCAACGGCGTCCCCTACCAGGGCCCCGTGAACGATCCGGCCGAGTTCCGCGCCTTCCTCGAGGCACAGGGAGTCACGGTCCCGTAACCGCGTCTCCCAGCTCGGGGATTTCCGCGCTGCTAGGCTTGGTCGGCTATGCACTCAACAGACTCGACCGACGCCCACGCCCCACGCCCCGAGAAGGACGATACGGTGATGGCGCACACCGGCTTCGGGTATTTCCCGCTCGCACTGGTGGCGCGCCTGCCCTTCGCGATGATGATCGTCGGAGTGCTCACCCTGGTCGTCGCCGCCCGCGGATCGATCGAGCTGGGCGGTCTGAACTCGGCAATGGTCGGGCTGGGAGCTGCGTGCTTTGGTCCGCTCATCGGGGCAGCCGCGGACCGGTTCGGACAACGTCCGACCCTACTCATCTCCGGCGCGGTCAACAGCGTCGCGCTCGCCTCCCTTGCCTGGGTCGCGTTTAGCCCCGCCGCCGACTGGGTCATGCTGCTGAACGCCTTCGTCATTGGCGCCTCAGCCCCGCAGATCTCGCCGATGTCGCGCTCGCGCCTCGTCATGATCATTTCGGACAAGCTGCCGACCAGCCGTCACGCCAAGGTCCTGAACTCGACGATGGCGTACGAGTCGGCCGCTGACGAGATCATCTTCGTATTCGGCCCGGTCATCGTGGGCCTGCTCGCGACGTTCTTCGGACCGCAGGCGTCCGTGTTTGGCGCAGCCTTGCTCACCCTCATTTTCGTGACCGCCTTCGCGTTGCACCGCACGAGCGCGCTCGCCCAGTCACACGCCGAGCGCGCCGAGACGCTTGCGCCTGCGGCCGAGCTGCGCCGTCCCGCGCTGCTCGTCGTCGTCCTCGGCATCTTCGGCGTCGGCCTCTTCTTCGGCGCGATGTTGACGTCGCTCACGTCGTTCATGCAGGAGCTCGGCGCCCCAGAACGAGCCGGCCTCGTCTACGGGATGATGGGCATCGGCTCGGCCTTGCTCGCCCTCGGCGTCGCGCTCTTCCCGCCGGCATTCACGCGTCGCGCACGCTGGCTCGTCTTCGGCCTGACGCTCCTGGTGGGCACCCTGATCCTGCAGTTCACCGACACGCTGACCGGGATGATCCTGTCGCTGCTCGTCATGGGCCTCGGAATCGGCCCAACGCTGGTGACCCAGTACAGCTTCGGCGCAGACCGCAGCCCGATCGGCCGTTCGGCCACCGTCATGACGATCCTTGGCTCGGCGATCGTCGTCGGCCAGTCCATCTCATCGGCGGTCACTGGCTACCTCGCGGAGGCCTTCGGGTCGGAGAGCGCGCTCCTGATGCCGCTCGTGTCCGCCGCGATCGTGGTCGTCGCCGGCGTCGCCAACTGGTTCCTCACCCCGAGCGGCCGCGAGGCCTCTACCCGCACCGGTTCCATCACTCTGCCGCTGTAGGGCTGATCCTGCCGGGCTCGCCGTCCGTCCCGCGCCGGTGCACCGCAAAGCCGGCGCTTGGCCGGGGCAGGTGCCAGCCAAACCAGTAGGACGCGAGGCGCAGGGCGACCGCAAGCGCGCCGCCGACGAGCGATGCGACAAGGGCTCCCCCGCCCGCCGCGAAGATCAGCACGGCGACGCCCGAGCCGGCCAGCGCCGAGACCGCGTACAGCTCGCGCGTGAGCACCGCGGGCACGTCGTTCACGAGGACGTCTCGAATCACGCCGCCGCCGATCGCGGTGAGCGCTCCCAGCAGGATCGCGGTGAGCGGCGGCTGCCCCAGCGCGGCGGCGATGACCGCGCCGTTGGCCGAGAACAACCCGAGGCCGAATGCGTCAAAGATGACCTCGAACGACCGGATTCGGCTGATGCTCGGGTGAAAGACGAAGACGGCGAGCGAGCCGGCGACGGCCACCGCGAGATTCGGCCAGGACACGAACGCGATGGGCGGGTGCACTCCGAGCAGCAAGTCCCGCAGGATCCCACCGCCGAGGCCCGTCGCGGCGCCCACCACCACGACGCCAAGGAGGTCGAGGTCGCGTCGCACCCCGACGAGGGCGCCCGAAATCGCGAACGCTAAAATTCCTGCGAGCGACAGTGCTTCATGGATGATCTCTCCCACGCGTTGATCCTATCCGCGCGGGCGTTCGTGGCCCACGGCGCACCACGGCGGATCCTGCCCGTCGGCCCAGAAAGCGCGCGCCCTCAGCGAACTCGCCACCGCCGCCCCGGCCGAAATGGGAGGATGGGGACATGACTTCTCACCCCGATCTGAGCACCGCCGCGCTCACCGCGAGCGACGTGACGGCGCTTCGGGCGCTCTTTCCCATCCTGGACCGCCCGGCCCAGCCCGGCGCGCCCAGCGACGCCTACCTGGACTGGGCTGCGACCGGACAGCGCCCCGCACGTGTCGTGGAGGCGGAACGGGACTTCCTGTTCACGCAGAACGCCGCCGTGCACCGCGGAGCATCGATGATGACCGGGCACGCCACCGAGGCATTCGAGGGCGCTCGCGAACGCGTCGCCCGCTTCGTGGGGCGCTCCCCCGACGAGATCGTGTGGGCGGAGAACGCGACCGACGCGCTGAACCTGGTCGCCGGCGGGATCGCCGAGGCGAGCGCGGCCTTCGCCGGAGCGTCGGCGGCAGAGGGCCCGTCCGCGGCAGCCTCGCTCGGGGTCCCGGGATCGGACCGGCTCGCGATCGGCGCGGGCGACGAGATCCTGGTCACCGAGGCGGAACACCACGCGAATCTCATCCCCTGGCAGCGCCTGGCGGCACGCACGGGAGCGACGCTTCGCTTCATCCCGGTTCGCGAGGACGGCACATGGACACTCGACGACGCCCGCGCAGCGTTGAACGCACGCACCCGTGTGTTCGCGTTCGGGCACGTCTCGAACGTGACCGGGTATGTCGCCCCCGTCGCCGAACTCGTTGCGCTCGCGCAGGCGCACGGCACCATCACGGTGCTCGACGCCTGCCAGTCAGTGCCGCACCTCCCCGTCGACCTGGGCGCGCTCGGCGTTGATTTTGCCGCGTTCTCGGGCCACAAGATGCTCGGCCCGTACGGACTCGGTGTGCTCGCCGGCCGCGCCGAGATGCTCGCCGCGCTGCCCCCCGCGCGCACCGGCGGCTCGACCATCACGACGGTCACGATGGAGCGCGCGGAGTTCCTCCCGCCGCCCATGCGGTTCGAGGCCGGCACGCAGCCGGTCTCGCAGGTGATCGGCCTCGGCGCCGCTGTCGACCTGCTCGATGAGGTCGGCATGCATCGCATCGCCGCCCACGAGCACGCGCTGGTCACCCGGCTCGTCGAGGGGCTCAGCGAGCTGCCAGGCGTGCGCCTGCTCGGCCCGAGCGACCCCGCCAAGCGCGTTGCGCTCACCGCGATCGATATCGAGGGAGTGCACGCACACGATGCCGGGCAGTTCCTCGACGAGCAGGGCATCAGCGTGCGCGTCGGCCACCACTGTGCTCAGCCGCTGCACCGGGCGCTCGGTGTGACCGCGAGCGTGCGCGCGAGCGTCCACCTCACCACCACGGCCGACGAGGTCGACCGGTTCCTCGCCGCGGTGCGCGGGGCTCAGGAATACTTCGGCGTGCTCCCCGCGGGCGCCGCCCACACTGCGGAGGTTGCCCGATGAGCGCGCTCGATGGCCTGTACCAGCAGCTGATCCTCGACCACTCCCGGCGGCCGATCGGGAAGCGCGAGCTGACCGAGACGCCCGGTGCACTCACCGCGAGTCACCACGAGCTGAACCCGAGCTGCGGGGACGAGATCACGCTGTCGATCGCTGTCGACCCCGCCTCCGGCGAAGTCGTCGACCTCGCCTGGGAGGGCGCGGGGTGTTCAATCTCAATGGCCTCGGCATCGGTGCTCAGCCAGCTTGTGCGGGACACCCCCGCACTGACGGCGGCCGACGCGCACGCGCTCATCGCCGCATTCCGCGAGATGATCCAGTCGCGTGGGAACACCGAGTTTGAGCCCGACGAGGACCTGCTGGGCGACGCCGTCGCGTTCCAGGGCGTCTCGAAGTTCGTCATGCGCATCAAGTGCGCCATGCTCGCGTGGGTCGCGCTCGAGGCCGACCTCAAGAAGGTCGGCTAGGGCCGGAATGAGCGGCAACAGTCCGGCCGAGCCTCATGGCTCGACCGGACTGTTGCGTTTCTAGACCGTGGCGAGCTGCGCACGACGGGCGTGCAGCTCGTCGAACGTCGGGAAGGCCTCGGCGATCGGGTTGCCCGTGAAGTGGCCGATCCAGCCGTCGTCGTCATGGAAGAAGCGGATCGAAACGAACTCGGGGCTCGTGCCCATGTCGAACCAGTGCGTCGTGTTCGCCGGCACCGACACCAGGTCTCCGGTCTCGCAGTACAGCGCGTAGACCTTCCCGCCCACGTGCAGGTAGAAGACGCCGGCGCCCTTCGCGAAGTAGCGGTCCTCATCGTCGTCGTGCTGGTGCTCGGAGAGGAACTTCTCGCGCGAGACGGTCTTCACCTCGTCGTAGTTCTCCTGCTCGGGAGTCAGCCCGACGATGTCGACGAGCGTGTAGCCCTCGCTCTGCTTGACCGCCTCGATCTCGTCGGCGTACAGGCTCAGCGCCTCGTCGAGGGTGGCGGTATCGTCGAGATCCTTGATCTCCCAGCGCGAGAAGCGCGCACCCAGCTCAGCGAGCGCCTCACGAATCTCGGCCTCGTCGGTGCTCTCAAGCACGGGCGTTGCGGCATCGGTTTCATTCCAGACCGTGAGCAGTGTCATGGTGGCTCCTCTTCCTGTGGCATTCTCTGTCGTTGTTGGGCGCGCATCTCGCGCGGTGTCGAAGGGGCGAGCTAGCGACTCGCGATGGCGTAGCGCAACAGCCACTCGGCGATCTCGAGGTGGCGCCGGGCCGAGGGGATGTCCTTGCCCCACGCGTACATGCCGTGGCCGGCGATGATGAGCACAGGCACCTCCGGCGTCTGGGTCGTCGCGCGCTGATACACCTCGTCGAAGCGCGCAGCCTCCACGCGCATGTCCTGGTGATTCGGGATCACCGGGATGCTCACCGTCGCGTCGTGCGCCGGGTGGCCGATGCCCTTGAGCATCTCGAGATCGCGAAACTCGACGCCGTCGGGCCAGCGGTCCCCCGCGATGACCGGGTCAATCGCGTGCACGTGGAAGATCGCCTGGGCGCCGGTCCGTGCGGCGATGTGGGCGTGCAAACCCGCCTCCGCCGACGGGGGGCGCGGGTCGTTCACATCGACCGCCTGCCCGTCGGCGTCGATGAGCACGACGTCGCGCTCGGTGAGCTCCGACTTGTCGAGCCCGGACGCCGTCACGGCGAGCAGCAGCGGCTCGCGGTCGAGCACGATCGAGAGGTTGCCCGAGGTGCCACGCATCCAGCCATAGCCCGAGAACCGGGCCGCCTCAGCGGCGAGGATGCGGCCACCCTCACGGACCTTCGCATCGGAAATACGCTCAGCGAGCAGCGTGGTCATGCGGTCACCTCAATCTGGTCGAAACGGGAAACGGCGGGCGCCGGGAACTCCGCGCCAGCCCAGGGCTCACCCACCCGATCAAGCGCGACGGACTGCCAGCCGGCGCTCAGCGCGGCGGCCACTTCGTCGGGGTGATCGGTGAGGAAGACGATTCTGGCGGGCTCGGCGCCCAGCGCCTCCGCGATCCTGAGATATGACGCTGGCTCTTTCTTCGGGCCGGCGTTCACGGTGTCAAACCAGGCCTCGACCAAGCCGGAGAGATCGCCTTGCGGCGCGTGGCGGAACCAGGGCTGCTGAGAGGCAACCGAACCAGAGGAGTACACGGCGACTCGAGTGCCCTGCTCGTGCCACTGCCGAAGCTTCGGCGGCACGTCGTCGAAGAAGTGCGAGGTGATTGCCGAGGCGGCAAAGCCCTCTGCCCAGATGATCCCCTGGATTGTCTTCAGGGGGGTGGACTTCACGTCCGCCTCCATGAGCCCGCGCAAGGCGTCGGCGATCTCGGAGTCTGTCGCGTTCGCGCTGAGCCCGGCGTCAACGATCGCTTGCGCCCGGGCAGCGCGCACGATGTCGTCGTCTCGCCCGAGCACTGCTTCGAGGCGGGGCCGCGCGTAGTCGTAGAGGTCGCCGAGGATGAATCCGGCCGCGCTCGTGGTCCCCTCAAGGTCGACGACGACAACGTCTGCGTGCACGGTGATCGGGCCAGTCATGCGTCCTCCGGGTCGGGGTGTCGAACCTCGTCAAAGTAGCACCGCGAGTACGTCGGTGACGCGAGCATTACGCTCTGTTGCACGCCTTCCCCTGGACGCCCTGCCCGCAAGGCAGCGCACCCTACGATGGGATCGTGAATCTCAGATGGCAGTCCGTCGCGTCCGCTACCGGTTTGGCATCCGCCGACGGCACCACGCGCCCCACGATCTTTGCGGAGATGACCGCGCTCGCCACGCGGCACCGAGCCGCAAATCTCGGACAGGGATTCCCCGACGCCGACGGGCCCGAGTGGATCCGCGACATCGCGGCGCAAGCGATCATGGACGGCGCGAACCAGTATCCGCCCGGACGGGGCGTTCCCGAGCTGCGTCGCGCCATCGCCGGCCACCAGCAACGCCACTACGGCATCGAGCTGGATCCGGAAACCGAAGTGCTCGTCACCGCTGGGGCGACCGAGGCGCTCGCGGCGGCAATCCTTGCGCTTGCCGGCCCGGGCGACGAGGTCGTCACGCTCGAGCCCTTCTACGACTCGCACGCCGCCGCGATCGCGATGGCAGGGGCGACGCACGTCACCGTCCCGCTCGTGCCTGATTCGACCGGGTTTCGGCTCGATGCCGCGGCGCTGGAGGCGGCGATCAGCGAGCGCACGCGCCTGATCTTGGTGAACACCCCGCACAACCCGACCGGCACGGTGCTCACCCGCGCCGAGCTCGAACTCATCGCCGCTGCCGCAGCGCGCGCCGACGCGATCGTAATGACCGACGAGGTCTACGAGCACCTCACGTTCGACGGGCTCAGCCACGTTCCGCTCGCGACGCTGCCCGGCATGGCGGAGCGCACGCTCACGATCTCGTCCGCGGGGAAGACGTTCTCCCTCACCGGCTGGAAGATCGGCTGGGTCTCGGGGCCCGCGCACCTCATCGAGGCCGTCCTCGCGATCAAGCAGTTCCTGACCTACTCGGGCGGGGCACCCTTCCAGCCCGCGATCGCCCGCGCGCTCAGCGATGGCGACGACGACGTGCGCGAGCTGCGGGACGCGCTCGCTCACCGCCGCGACGTTTTGTTGGAGGGACTTCGGGCGGCGGGCTTCGACGTCGTGGTGCCGGGCGGCACCTATTTCGTGTGCGCCGACGCGACCCCGTTCTTCACCGCCGAGATCACCGACGGCGCCGCGTTTGCGCGCGCGCTGCCCGAACTCGTGGGCGTCGCGTGCGTGCCGGTGTCGGCGTTCTGCGCGGAGGGGTCGGCGACCGCCGCTGCCCTCGCGTCCTGGGTGCGCTTCACCTTCGTCAAGGAGGAGTCGACGCTCAGGGACGCGATCGAGCGGCTGCAGGGGCTCCGGTAGGAGGTGCCGGGCGGTGCCTGAGGCGCCCCTTCAGAAAATGCACCCTTCCGACAGGGTGTATCGCCCCAACACCCTGTCGGAAGGGTGCATTTTGCCCTAGGACCCACCACGCTCGGCGATGATCCTGCGAAGTCGCGTGGTGAATTCGCCGAAATCAGGAAGATCTCGAGCCGTCGCGCGCACGACGCGCCAGCCCGCATCGGTCATGAGCTCCCATCGCTCCACGTCGCGCCTGGCTCGACCCAGGTCGGTGAAGTGCACCCCTCCCTCATATTCGCCGGCGATCTTCCACTGCGGAAACCCGATGTCAGAGTGGAGTTCAATTGGGCCGTTTCGCCCAGCCACCATCACCGGGCACGAAACGACCGGCGCTGGGAGGCCCGCTCGGTGCATGGCGAAGCGCATCAGCGACTCAGGCCGGGAATCCACGGGTGACCGCAGCAACTCAATCGCCTCGCGTCGCGCTGGAGCACCGGGAGTCCCCCGGAAACGCTGCTCGCTCTCCCGCAAGTCCGCAATCGTTGCGAGAGGTACCCGCGGTCGTCGCACCGTTCCCGACAAGAGAAAATCCCCTACGGCCACCAGCTCACCGAGCGAGATTACGGGGGCGAGCACACACCACACATCCGCTGGCATGGGCACCGGCAGACCATACCGCTGTCCCGTCCGCAGGATCCCACTCGAAATCTCGTGCCCGCGGACGTTCCGTCTGCGCGGTGCATGACGCGGTCGAACCGCCCCCACTTCGATCGCGCCGTTTGGAGCGTCTGGCACCGGGATCCCCCACAGCGCCGCCGCCGAGCGCCGCGTGAAGAACCAGCCGGGGCGCATCAGCGGCCCAAATGCCAGGCAGCGGTCCACCATCGAGTCCGGGTCATACGCGGTCGAGGGAAGCAACACCGACCCACGGAAGGCGCGCTCTATGCCAGAGGCGGCAAGCCTCGACCGCGTCACCCCCATCGCGCGCAATTGATCCGGGCGCAACGCAAGCCCCGGGCCGCCGTGCGGCATCCACGACTGACGCGACATGCGCCGATCCTGAGCCAAAAAGCGTGGCTCGGGGTCCGCAGCCCGAGAACTGTGCACAACTCCCCAGCGAGCCCCGCCTGTGAACGGGGCATCGTTCCTAACTCGTCACGAGCAATATCGCGAGCGCGACCACGAGCAGCGCCTGCAGCCCCGCGAGCGAGGCGAGAAACAGGGTCCGTCGATGATCGGTCGCGAGGAACATCCGAAAGATCCACACCATCCCGTAGAGCAGGATCGACACCGCGATCGCCCCGGCCGCGAGCGCCTCGTTGAAGGGAATCAGGGTGAAGCCGAGCGCCAAAGAAACGATCCACAGAATGGTTGATGCGACGACCCAGCGCCGCGTCTGGGCCACGTGCATCGTGTGCTGCAGGTGCGGCAGCCGACCGGGATCACTCTCGCCGAAGTACGGATTCTCGGTGCCCGCCTCCGCTCGTCGTTCGGCGTCGGCGTCGAGGTGGTTCATGGGGTCAAGTACCGGCCGCCCCGGGATATGGACATCCTCCAGCCGCGCTCCGCCCGCATCGTGCGGCATGGTCCCGAGACGGGGCTTGCGTTCGATGGTGTTCATGATGACTCGCCTCCTCGTACGAGGGATCGCGTCGTCGCACCAGGCGTCGGGGAGGGGGAATCAGCCCACGAGGGGTCGTCCCGAGCGCCGTCAGTTGACGGCGCGGTCCGTACTTTGAGCGTACGCTCGCCCCCTCCCGAGAGCAATGGACGAGGGCTGTGAACGCAGCCATACTCCCAGCAGGATCCTGCCGATCGCGGGCGGCCTACAGGTCCCCGATGGGCTCCTTCGGGAGCTTGCGCACCCGCGCCCGGCGGCGCCGGCGCTCAGGAATCATGGTGCGCATTTCCTCGAGCTTGCCGAAGCACAGCAGACGGTCCTCCGCCTCGAGGCGTTCGTGCTTGCGAGGGTTCGGGATGACCTGGGTGCCGCGGTGCAGGGTGAGGACGGTGATGTCCCGTTCCCATAGCCCGGACTCGCCGAGGGTCTTCCCGACGAGGTCCGCGCTCGCGTGCACGAGCAGCTCGGCGACGCCGTAGCCCGTCGAGATGCTCAGTCGCTGGCGCACATCGATTTCGGGGAAGGCGACCTGGTTCGCGATGAAGTCAATGATCGCCCCAGCGACGTCGAGCTTGGTCGCGGTCTCGATGCCCTGCAGTCCCGGCGAGGAGTTGACCTCCATGACGAGCGGCCCGTCGTCGCCCTCGAGCATGTCGACGCCCGCGACGCGCAGCCCCATGATCTGGGCGGAACGCACGGCGGCGGCCTCGTAGGCCGGGTCGAGCTCGACCGGTTCGACGGTCCCGCCCCGGTGCACGTTCGAGCGGAATTCGTCGCCGCTCGCGATGCGGCGCATGGCCGCCACGACGCGGTCGCCGACGACCAACGCCCGGATGTCGCGGCCGCGGCTCTCGGCGATGAAGCGCTGAATGAGGACGTTCTGCTGGGTCGAGTGCAGCGTCTCGATGATCGCCTCGGCGACCTTCACCTGCGGGGCGAGAATCACCCCGATGCCCTGCGTTCCCTCGAGCAGCTTGATGACCACGGGCGCGCCGCCGACACTCTCGATCGCGGGGCGCACGTCGGCGCGATTGCGCACAAAAGTCGTCGCGGGCATGCCGATGTTGTGGCGCGACAGAATCTGATTGGCCCGGAGCTTGTCGCGGGCGTTCGCGATGCCGTTCGAGGTATTGGGCGTGTACACGTCCATCTGTTCGAACTGGCGCACGACGGCGGTGCCGAAGTACGTGATCGAGGCGCCGATACGCGGCAGGATCGCGTCGTAGTCGCTGAGCTGTTTCCCGCGATATTGCAAGTCGGGCTGGTCAGCGGAGAGGTCGATACCGAACCGCAGAGTATTCAGCACCTTTACGTTGTGCCCTCGCTGGAGGGCAGCAGAACGGAGCCGCTGAGTGGAGTACGCGTGCGGGGCGCGCGAGAGAATCGCGAGTTTCACGTGATGATCCTGCCAAGATAGAAGCGTGAACGAACACACACATTCAAGCACTATCACGGGGTGGCGCGAGTGGGTAAGCCTGCCAAATGTCGGAGTGCCCTGGCTCAAAGCCAAGATCGACACGGGCGCGCGGTCCTCCGCGCTGCACGCATTCGACGTCGCGGAGTTTGCGCGTGACGGCGCGTCGTGGGTTCGCTTCGGCATTCACCCCTGGCAGCAGTCGGAATTGGATGCGGTGACGGTCGAGCTTCCGATCCATGACCGCCGCACGATTCGCAGCTCGAATGGGCAGTCTGAGCAGCGACTCGTGGTGCTGCTCGACATCGAGCTGTCGGGGCGGACGGTCACCGCCGAGGTCACGCTGACGAACCGCGACGTCATGGACTTTCGTATGTTGATCGGGCGCGAGGCGCTCGCGCAGGGCTTCGTTGTGAACCCCGCGGCCTCCTATCTCGGCGGCAAGCCCAAGAAGGCGACGCGACGGCGCAATCGCGGCAAGCCGACGACTTCGGCGTAGCTTCCGCAGGATCCCACTGGCCGCGACACGTACCCAGCTGAGCGGAGCCTTGTTCACAGCTGGCTGACGGACGAGTCTCTCCACAGATCGCCTCGCAGGGCCCACAGCGCCCCTTCACCGGCGCACGCTGGAGCCATGACTCCTCCGCACACCCCGACACCGTCCCGCCCCGCCGTCATCAAGGCGGAATCCTCCGCCGATTTCCTGGCCTTGTTGCCGGCATTCACCGGCTACTCCGTTACGAACAGCCTCTTGGTGGTCCTCTTCCAAGGAAACCAGTCCTTCGGCTCCCTGCGGTTCGACCTTCCCGAGGACACCGGACCAGACCAGTGCGTCAGCCTGTCGCATGCGGTGGCTCAGGTCGTCGGCGGAATTGCCCAGGTCGATGGTGTGGCGTTCGCGATGCTGACCGACGCCCGCTCGACACCGGGACGCGGGGCCCCGTGGCAGGACCTCGCCCGCCTGCTGCAACGGGGCGCCGCGCGCGCCGGCCTCGTACTGCGCGATTCCTGTTGTATCGCGGCAGACGGTTGGGCGTCCTACCTCTCCCCCGAGCCCGGCGGAGCGATGCGCCCGCTGAGCGAGATCGAGCACAGCATGGCCGGGCTCGAGGCTTCCGTCATCATCGATGAGCCGGTGCCCGATATCGAGCAACTCGGGAGCCTGCCCGAGCGAAATGCGGCGCGTGCCGCCGACGTTCGGCACCGCATTGACGAGCTCACGGCCCGGCCCGCGCGGACGAAGCGGGGTGTCGTGTTTGCGGCTCCCCGGCTCGCTGCGCTGGTTGCCCGCCCGGGTGCCATCCCAACGGCAAACGACATCGCCCGGCTCGCCTGCACTGCGAGTGGGCAGTCGGGTTGGCTGCGACTCGTCTGCGCGGCGGTCGCCGCCGCTCTTCCGCCGTACTTCCCGAGCGGAGAGATGGGGGCCGAGGACGTCGGCCCCGTCAGCGAGATGACCTACATCGCGGACTGCCTCGACCGCGGCGGCGCGTTTGACGACCCGCAGGAGCTCACGCGGGCCTTCGGGCCCCTCGAACACGCGCTCATTCTCTTCGCGGCGGTACCGCCGGATCGGGACCTCTGCCGACGCGCGATTGCGCTCGTCTCCGAGGCCACCGCGCACGCGCCTCGCGACTTGCGACCCGGACTGCACTGCCTCGCCGCGTGGCTGTGGTGGTGGACGGGGCTCACCTCGGTGGCCGCGAAGCATATCGATGATGCGCTCCGCCTCGAGCCTGGACATCAACTCGGAGAGATGCTGCGCCACCTCATCGATAGCGGGCAGTTCCCGCTCTGGACGCTCGATTTCCCCATCGGAGCGCGACCGGAGCCCTAGGGCACCTCATACCCGGCAGCGCGGAAGAGCCCGTACCAGTCGCTCCGCGACAGCTCGAGCGTCGTCCCCCGCACAGCGGCACGAACACGCTCTGGCCGCGTCGACCCGAGCACCACCGCCGGACGCGACGGGTGTCGCGCAATCCAGGACACGGCGACTTCCAGCTCGCCGACGCCGTGTGCCGCTGCGACCCGTGAGATCTCCGTGTTCAGTGCCGCGTGCTCGGGAGCGCCCAAAAAGCTCCCGGCAGCGATCGGCGATTGCAGCGGACCCCAAGCCTGCACCGCGATTCCGGTCGCACGGCAATAGTCGAGCACCCCGTCGTCGCGCATGACCGACTGCTCCTCGCCGGCGATGTTCGCGGCGACGCCCTGTGCAATCGCAGGGGCATGCGCGAGCGAGAGCTGCACCTGGTTCACGACCAGGGGCTGGCGCACGCTTCCCCGCAACCGTTCGATCTGCCGCGCGGTATGGTTCGAGACGCCGAACGCGCGCACCTTCCCCGACGCCTCGAGCTCATCGAACGCGCGGGCAACCTCGTCCGGCTCGCACAGGGCATCGGGGCGGTGCAGGAGCAACGAGTCGATGGTGTCGATGCGCAACGCCCGCAGCGACCCTTCCACCTGACGAACGATATGCGCGTAGGACAGGTCGTAGGAAGACTCGCCGCGCACGATGCCGCACTTCGTCTGAATCTTGAGGGCGGCGCGTGCGCCCGCGTCTGGCTGCAGGGCCGCACCGAAGTGCGCCTCGCAGCCGTGCCAACCGCTGCCGTAAATATCTGCGTGATCGACCCACTGCACGCCGGCGTCCAGCGCGGCGGAGACGAGGGCGCGAAGCGCTGCCGCGTCCAGCTCCTCGGCGCGCATCATGCCCAGCATCAACGCCGGTTGGCGGGCGGCAGACTCGAGCTGGCCGTCGGTCATATCTCGCGGCATCGCGCACCCCTCTTTTTCCACAGCTCAATGCGCTGCGTGTCTCTGGGGCCCGAGCATACAGTTTTCCGCCCCACCGAATTCGATCGATGGAGCGGAAAATGTGTCGGCGCTAGTGACCGGAGATATCCTCGGCAGCGGTCTCGATCGCGGTCTCGTCCGCCGCAGGATTAGCCTCGGCGGCCTTACGCCGCTTCAGGTGCACCCGCACGAGTGGCCAGAACGCGACGAGCACGGCGGTGGCGATCAAGCTCGCCCACACCTGGGTGCGGCCCGACTCGGTGGTCAGCATGATGATGAGCACGCCGATAATCGCGACAACGAGGAAGATGTTGAGCCACGGGTGCAGCCACATCTTGAGGGTCAATTTCGATTGCTCCTCAGCGGTCATCTTCTGCCGCAGGCGCATCTGCGTGATCGCGATGAACGCATACACAAAGAGCGCGACGAGGCCAGCGGAGTTCATGATGAACTCGAACACGCCCGAGCCGGGGGCCGCGAAGTTGACGATGGCCGCCACCACGCCGCCAATGGTCGAGGCGAGCAGCGCGACGTAGGGCACGCCGGTGCGCGACTTCTTCGTGACGATCTTCGGCGCGTAGCCCCGGCCCGCCAGCGCGGCGAACATGCGCGAGGCGGAGTAGAGGCCCGAGTTCAGCACGGACAGCACCGCGCTGAAGATGATCAGCTGCATGACCAGGGCCGCGCCCGGCAGGCCGAACAGGGAGAAAACGTAGGTGAACGGCGCGGTGGCGACGTCGGTCGGCTCCGGGAGCTGGTTCCACGGCACGATCGTGACGATCAAGAGGACCGAGCCCACGAAGAAGAGCAGGATCCGCCAGATGACCGTGCTTGTGGCCTGCTTGATGCCCTTCGCCGGGTTCTCCGACTCGGCGGCTGCCATGACGGCGATCTCCGTGCCGAAGTACGAGAAGATCACGAGCGCCACACCGGTCACCGCAACGCCCAGACCGTTCGGCGCGAAGCCGCCGTGCTCCCAGAGGTTCGGAACCGAGAAGGACGCCTCGGGCCAGAGGCCGAGCGCGAAGAGGAGGCCAGCACCCAAGAAGACCACGATGGCGATCACCTTGATGCTTGCCAACCAGAACTCGACCTCACCAAAGGTGCGCACCGAGATAAGGTTCGTGCCGACGAAGATGCCGAGCAGGATAAGCGACCAGGCCCACGACGGGACGGCGGGGAACCAGGCGAACATGGTCTCGCCGCCGAGTACCGCCTCGTAGGCGAGCACGCCGACCCAGAAGTACCAGTAGAGCCAGCCCACGAGATAGGCGGCCCAGTCGCCGAGCCCGACCCGCGCGTACTCCATGAACGAGCCGATCGACGGGCGGGCCGCAGCCATCTCCCCGAGCATACGCATCGCCAGGAAGACGAGCAGTCCGCCGATCAGGTACGAGATCACGGCGGCGGGGCCGACGGCGCGGATCACGTTTCCGGATCCGACGAAGAGGCTCGCGCCGATGATGCCGCCGAGCGTGATCATGGTGACGTGGCGCGAGCGCAGCTTCTTCGGCTGCTTCAGGCTCAGGCCCGCAGAAGTCTCCGGTGAGACCGGGCGGTCATACGGGGAATCGATCGATGTGGACATTCGGGGATACGCCTCGCTCAAGGTGGGTAACTTCCCCGAGAAATACCGCGAATTTCGAGCATTTCGATGGGAAAAGCTCGTCATTGGGATTTTCACGTGCCCGCTCGCGGGGTGTATTACCGCGGCGGAAGACTGAGCAATCGTAGGCATAGGTCACCCAAAACGCCAACTGTGAGAGTTTTCTATGCGTTCTCGCAGGATCCGCCCAGCCGAAGGACACCGAGCGTGTCAGTCCCGATGCAGGTCATTCCGTGGCACGAGCGGCACCGCGATGAGCGGCGCGATCGCTACCGCGGCAAAGGCCAGTGGGTACCCGACGAGCGCAATGAGGGCGCCGATCCCGGGGCCAACCGCGGACGCCACGATGAACTGGCCCGTGTTCTGGATCCCCAGCGCTCGGCCCACCCATGCGCTTCCCGCCGCCTCGGCGACCGACGTGTAGGCGAGGCCGTTGTCTGCGACGGTGACCGTCGAGGCGATCACCAGAATCGCGGCGCCCACGAGCGTCCAGTCCAGCGCCCCAGTGACTGCGACGGCGATCATCGCGAGAATTGCCCCCATCGCCACCCAGCGCAGCACGCGAACCCGGCTTCCCAAGCGATCGCTGAGCGAGCCGATCGCGATGCGGCCGAGCGCGCCAATGAACTGTGAGGCCCCGATGATGAGCCCGGCGGCGGTCGCGGACCACCCCAGCGTGGCGATCATGTACACCATGCCAAACGTCGCCAGGGTGAATTGCGGGAGGACGAGCAGCATGGACACCGTGTGGATCCGCGCCAGGAACCCACCGCTGAGGTACGGGTTCACATCGGCACGGGTGGCTCCCGCTGGCTGCAGAGCACGGGGCGGGTTTTCGATCCACAGCGCGCAGCCGAGGGCCAGCACCGCGAGCACCGCGCCGGTGACGAGCAGCGGGGCGTGGATGCCAAACCGATCTGCCAGCGGGGGAACGATGAGCGCGGCCGCCGCCACACCGAGCGGCTGTGACATCTGCCGGATGCCCATGGCAAAGCCGCGACGCTCCTTGGGGAACCAGCCCACCACAACACGCCCGCTCGCGGCATTCGTGCTCGCCGAGGCGGCGCCCGCGAGCGCGAGCACGACCCCGAGCCACACGAGGTTTCCGGTCGCGGCCGCCGCGAAGGAGAACACGGCAGTGAGCACCAGCCCGCCGGAGATGACCCACCGCTCCCCGAACCGGTCGGCGACATAGCCCCACATGACCAGGGTCAACACCATCCCGATCGTCGGCGCCGCGGCCAACGCACCCGCCTGAGCGAGCGGCATGTTGCGCTCGAGGTGCAGCATCGGGATCAGGTACACCGGCGTGCTCACCAGCATGGTTCCGGCCGCCTGGGCCGCGACCCCCAGCGCCAACATTCGCCACGCCTTGGTCGGGGTAAGCGTGGGGCTTGCGGTCTGGGCGGACATGAGCAATGGCCTCGATTCGGGAGCACAACTGGTGTAGATTTGCGGAATACCAAAATGGTATACCAATTCCCTCGGCGCGACGACGCGGGAATGGGCAGCGACCGAGTCAACGGAGCCAACCGCAATGAACACCACGAGCGAGCAGAGCGCCACTGACACCCTGCGCACCCTGATCCTGTCGCTCGAACTCATGCCCGGCATGGGTCTCTCCGAGCGTGGGCTCGAGGAGGCGCTGGGCGCTTCTCGCACACCCATTCGCGCGGCGCTCGCTCGCCTCGAGGTCGAGGGCCTGACTCGCCGGTCCGGCCGGTCCTGGCAGGTTGCCCCCATCGATTTGACGGAGATTCGTGCGGCGATGGAGTTCCGCGAGGCGCTCGAAATCGGGGCCGTCGCGCTCGCCACCGAGCGCGCGGACGCCGCGGAGGTCGTGAGTATTCAGCAGCGACTCGAGGCGGGATCCGCGGACGAAGACGAAGCGGCCGGCCTGCAGGGCGGCACCGACTTTCACCTTTCCCTCGCCGCGCTCTCCGGGAACCCTTTCTTCGTCGACGCCATGCGCGATGTGTTTGTTCGCCTGGCCCGCACCCGCTGGCTTGAGGTGCGCACCCAGGAGTCCCGGGCACAGGCGCGCCGCGAGCACCAGGCGATTGCGACGGCGATCCAGTCCGGCGACACCGAGCGTGCGACCGAGCTCGTTATTCTGCACACGCGCGGTACCCGAGATCGCCTACTCGCAACCCTTGAGGGTGAGCGACTTCGGTTGCGCGGTCGCGGTCTCGCGATCGTCGAGTCCCCTTCCTAGCGCGACCAGCGGCGCAGAATCGCCCATTAGGTCAGCTTGCCTGACAATGCGGGTGCGGTACGCAAATACGGAATTTGCAACGAAATCAGTTGTGTTATCCTCTGTTTAGTGACGTTATCCGCAGAACGAGTGAGTCGCCCAATCGGGTGCCCCTGCGGAGCCACTTGTTTCCTGGAGTGATACCCGTGAACGGCCAAGGCCAGACCGCGCCCATCTCTATCGTCGTTTCCGACCGCGAACGCACACCTCTGCGCCCGGCGGTCCGTCGCGCCGTATACGTCGGAGGGTATGAACTCTTCGGCGCCCTCTTCACCATCTTCGTGCTCGGCAGCCTCCTCGGGCACGGCGGCGGCGAATCCACCATTACCGCAATCCTGGTGTCGCTCACCGCAACCGCCTGGAACTACGCCTGGAACTCGATCTTCGAGTGGGCCGAGCGGCGATTCAGCATCAAGGGCCGCGGCCCGCTCATGCGCGTCGTGCAGGCCATCGGCTACGAGGGCGGCCTCCTCATCTTCACCGTCCCACTCGTCGCGTTCCTGCTGCGGGTCGGCCTGCTCGAGGCGCTCATGATTGAGAGTGGGCTGCTCGTCTTCTTCCTCGTCTACACCTACGTCTACTCCTGGGTGTTCGACAAGGTCTTCGGCCTGCCGGAGTCGGCGAAGTAGGTCAGATTCAACACGTAGGCAGCGGGGCAACGATCCCCGAAGGCCCGGGGTCAGCCGCAATTGCGTCTGACCCCGGGCTGTTTTTGTGGACATCCTCGCGCCCGAGCCCGCTGCAGCCATAGAATCCGAACAGCGTGGGCCGCCGCCGCATCCCGGCCCCGTTCCCCAACGACACTGGCGTCACGAGGAGAACCATGACTGCTGCATCCTTTCCCCCGCACCTCGCTGGCCTACGCTTCTCGGCCGCCTCAGCCGCCTTCCAGATCGAAGGCGCCCGCACCGCTGATGGGCGCGGTCGCTCGATCTGGGACGACTATGTCGAACGGCCCGGCGCGATCGCCGACGGGTCAATCGCCGACCCGGGGCCCGACAGCTACCGCCGCAGCGCCCAGGACGTCGCGCACGCCGCGGGCCTCGGGCTCGATCGATACCGGTTCTCCGTCTCGTGGACCCGTGTGCAGCCGGACGGTACCGGCGCCCCCAACACGGCGGGACTCGACTACTACTCGCGGCTTGTCGACGACCTCCTCGCCGCCGGCGTCACCCCCTTCCCGACGCTCTATCACTGGGACCTCCCGGTCGCGCTCGAGGCGAATGGCGGCTGGCTGACACGTGACACCGCCCAGCGCTTTGCCGACTACGCGCAGATCGTCGCGGACCGACTCGGCGACCGAGTACGCCACTGGTACACCATCAACGAGCCGGCGATGACGACCCTCGAGGGGTACGCCATCGGTACCCTCGCGCCCGGCAGGCAGCTCCTCTTCGGCGCGCTCCCGACCGCGCACCACCAGCTGCTGGCGCACGGACTCGCGATGCCGATCCTGCGCGCGGCGGGGGCCGAGGCCGTCGGCCTCACGAACAACCACACCCAGGTGCGTCCCCTCACCGACTCCCCCGCCGACCAGCAGGCGGCCGCGATCTACGACCTGGTCCATAACCACCTCTTCAGCATGCCGCTGCTCGCCGCCACCTACCCCGACATCGAGGCGCTGGGCCTGCCGCCCATGCCCGTCCAGCCGGGAGATCTCGACCTCATCTCCGCCCAGACCGACTTCTACGGCGTCAACTTCTACAACCCAACGACGGTCTCAGCCGCCCCCGAGGGCAGCCCCATCCCCTTCAAACGGGTGCCGACCCCCGGCGCGCCCGTCACCGGGTTTGGCGAAGAGTGGCCCATCGTGCCGGAGGCGCTGACCGAGCTGCTGATCGACATGAAGCGGCAGTACGGCGAGGCGCTGCCGCCGATCATCATCAGCGAGAACGGCGCCGCGTTCCCCGACGACCTCTTGGATGGCGAGGTCGACGACCCCGACCGCATCGCCTACCTCGACGGCCACATCCGCGCCGTGGGCGACGCAATCGCGGCAGGCGTCCCGGTCGAGGAATACACGGCCTGGTCACTGACCGACAACTTCGAATGGTCGGAGGGATTCGGGCAGCGCTTCGGGCTCGTCTACGTCGATTACGACACGGGAGAACGCACCCCGAAGTCTTCGTACCACTGGTACCGCGCGCTGATCTCCGAGGCCCGCGCATGAGCGCGCCTGCCACGAGTGCGGCGGGATCCGGACCCGCCAATACGACAGGCAAGGTGGGCGGCCGCTGGTTTACGCTGTTCACTCTCGCCTGGCTCGTCATCTGGACCGCGCAGCTCACGCCGCTGCAGCTACTCCTTCCCCTGCAGCTCGATGGCCTCGTCGGCGGCACCGACTGGGTGGCGGGCGTGGTCGCCTCCGGCATCGTGCTCGGCGTCGGTGGGTTCGTGGGCGTGATCGCCGGCCCCATCGCCGGGGCGCTCTCCGACCGCGGGGCGCGCAGGATCGGCCGCCGTCGCCCCTGGGCGCTGCTCGGGACCGCGATCACGGCCGTCTGCCTGCTGCTACTCGGGCTCGCGCAAGGCGTCTGGCAGGTGGCGCTCGCGTGGATCGGAGTCTCCGTGGGCATCGCCGTCATGTCGGCCGCGTTCACCGCCCTGATCGCGGATCAGCTGCCCGTCCGCCAGCGCGGCGCGGCATCGTCCGTGGTCGGCTCGGCGCAGGCCGTCGGCATCGTGCTCGGCGTGGGCACGGTCGTGCTGCTCGGCCTCGGGGTACTGGACGGGTACGTCATCCTGGCGGTGGCGGTCGCGATCGTCGGCACGCTCACCGCACTCCTGCTGCCGGATCCGCCCGCGGCGCCGGGACCGAGCGCCACCGGCGCGGATCCTGCGCAGCACGGCGCCGGCGGAATCGCCCTGAGCCCGGCACGCCTGCGCGACGGACTCGCCTCCCTCAAAGATCGCGACTTCCGCTGGATGCTCGGCGGCCGGCTCGTGGTGAACATCGGCAACTCGCTCGGGACCGCGCTGTTCCTGTTCTTCCTGCTCTACGGCCTGCACCAGCCGCACGCCATCGCCGAGGAGAACCTCCTGCTCCTCATCCTCGTCTACACGCTCTTCGTCGTGATCGCCTCGATCGCGACGGGGGTCATCTCGGACCGTACCGGGCGACGTCGGGGGCTCACGGTCGCTGCGGCCCTCGTGCAGGCGACGTGTGGCATCGCGGTCGTGATCCTGCCGACGTTTGAAGTGACCATGATCGCGGCGGCCCTGATGGGGCTCGGGTACGGCGCGTTCTCGAGCGTCGGGCTCGCGTTCGCGACAGACCTGCTGCCCAATCCCGCCGATCACGCGCGCGACCTTGGTATCGTGAACACCACCGCGCAGCTGGGGCAGCTCATCGGCCCGGTGCTGGGTGCCGGCCTCGTCGCTCTCGTCGGCGGATTCTGGCTGGTGTTCGCGCTGAGCGCGGTGCTCTCGGTCGTCGGCGCACTCATGAGTAGCATGGCCCGCGAGCCGGCACCTCAAAGCGCTCCAGAAATGCAGGCGTAGGCTGCGCCGGGAGCCCTGATCGCCAGGGCTCATCCAGTCCCACGGAGGCATTTCATGGCACGTACGGTGGTCATTACCGGATCAGCTTCAGGCATCGGAGCGGCGACGGCAGAGCTCGTTCGCGCACGCGGAGACCGCGTGATCGGCATCGACCTGCGGGGCGCCGACGTTGAGGCAGACCTGTCGACCTCGGCCGGCCGCATCGACGCCGCGGCGAAGGCCAGCGAGCTTGCGGGCGGCACCATCGACGCAGTGATTGCATGTGCGGGCATCTCGGCACCCATCGCCGCCACCATCAAGGTGAACTACTTCGGCGTCACCGAGCTACTCGAGGCGCTGCAGCCTGCCCTCGCAGCTTCGAGCGCTCCCCGTGTCGCCGTCGTCTCGTCGATGGCCTCGCTGCAGGCAAACTCCGCGGAACTCGTCGACGCCGCGCTCTTGGGCGACGAGGCGCGAGCGACCGAGATCGCCGAGGCGCTCGCCGTTCAAGGTCCCGCCGTCGGATACCTGATCTACCCCTCGTCGAAGCGAGCGATCGCGCGCTGGGTGCGCCGCGAGTCGATCACGCCGCGCTGGGCCGGCGCCCATGTCGCGCTGAATGCGGTCGCCCCCGGCACCGTGGTCACCCCGATGACGCAGGATCTGCTGTCGACGCCCGAAGGGCGCGCGATGGTCGATGCGCACGTTCCGATGCCGCTGAACTCGCACCAGCCGCCCGAGTCGATCGCGAACCTGCTGATCTGGCTCACGAGCGCCGAGAACACGCACACCACCGGGCAGGTCATCTACAACGATGGCGGCGCCGATGCGTCACTGCGCGGCGACGACATCTGGGCCGGCAACGATTCGCAGTAGGCCCCGGCGCCAAGACGGCGGCCGCCCGGCAGGATCCCCTGACCGAGCGGCCGCCGTTGACGTTCGCGGACCTAGCGTGGCAGCAGGATCCCGGCGAAGAACGCGGCGAGCTCCGCGGTCGCCGTGAGCGGCAGCACGTGTGCCACGTACTGGTCGGGACGAACCACGACGATGGCTCCCTCGCGAGAGACCCCGCGGAGCGCGAAGATGTCCTCGTCGGGGATGGCGGCATAGACAAGCTCGTAGTCGATCAAGCCGAACGGGCCCGTCCGAGGGAGGAACGTCTCGGGGACGACACCCAAATCGACCTCGGTGTACGGCTGCTGCGCGATGACCTTGACGTCGAACAGCTGATCGATGTCGGCGCCCTCCGGCGTGTATACGCGAAGCGGCGACTCGTCCGAATGAGAGAGCCAGGTGGCCCAGTCGCTGAGCGCGGACGGCGCCCCGAGCGGCGCTTCGCCGGCGAAGGCGTAGATGCGCCAGCGCCCGTCGGCTCGGTGGTGGTGGCCGAGCTGCACGTCGTTCGCGTCGCCGACGCGGATGACCGGCGCCGACTTGAACCGCTTCCCGATGGGGTACCCGGTCGCGAGGTCCTGGTGGGTGCGCTCGCCGATGAGCATTGACGGCTGGTATTCCGTCATGAAGCCCGCTGGGAACTCCGCGGTCTGCACGTAGAAGTCCTCGAGCTCGGTGGGGCTCGCGAAGTCCTCCGGCTTTTTGGCCATGAGGGTCGACCACTCCTTGTCGAAGTCGATCAGGTTCTTCGCGATCACCTGACGCTCGGCCGAGTAGGTCGACAGCAGCGACTCGGGGCTGCGCCCTTCCAACACGTGCCCCAGCTTCCAGGCAATGTTCCACCCGTCCTGCATCGAGACGTTCATGCCTTGACCGGCCTTCGCGCTGTGCGTGTGGCAGGCGTCGCCCGTAATGAAGACGCGGGGCGAGCGGGTGCCCACGAGCTCGAGCGGCACGTCGTCGAAGCGGTCGGTCAGGCGGTGCGCAACCTCGTACACGCTGTGCCACGCGACGTTTCGCACATCGAGCGTGTACGGGCTCAGGATCTGGTTCGCGCGAGCAATGATTTCATCGAGCGAGGTCTGACGCACGGCCCCGTTGTCATTGGGGTCCACCTCTCCGAGGTCGACGTACATGCGGAAGAGCGTGCCGCCCTCGCGCGGGATGAGCAGGATGTTGCCGCCGTCCTCCGACTGAATTGCGCACTTCGTGCGGATGTCCGGGAAGTCGGTGACGGCGAGCGCGTCCATGACGCCCCACGCGTGGAAGGCCTGGTCGCCCGCGAGCTGGCAGCCGATCGATGAGCGCACGGCGCTGCGCGCGCCGTCGCAGCCGATGACGTACTTCGCGCGCACCACGCGTTGCGTGCCGGCGTGCTCGCCGGTGGTGTGCGCCAGCGTGACGGAGACGGGGTACTCCCCCGACTCGGCGACCTCGAGGTCGACGAACTCGTAGCCGTAGTCCGCCCGCATGCGGGTGGGGGCCTGTTCCATGACCTCGGAGAAGTAGTCGAGCACCCGGGCCTGATTCACGATGAGGTGCGGGAACTCGCTGATGCCGTGGGCGTCGTCCTCGGCCCGGGCCGAGCGGACGATCTTCGCGGGATCCTGCGCGTCCGGCCGCCAGAAGCACATCTCGGTGATCCGGTAGGCCTCCTGGATGATCTGCTCAGCAAACCCGAAGGCTTGGAACGTCTCGACGCTGCGCGCCTGAATGCCATCAGCCTGGCCGATCTCGAGTCGACCACCGCGGCGCTCGACGAGGCGAGTCGTGATGCCGGGGAACTGCGCGAGCTGGGCCGCGGCGACCACTCCGGCGGGGCCGGATCCGACGATCAGCACGTCGATCTCTTCGGGCAACTCCTCGGGTCGGTCGATACCGACGCCTGCGGCCGGCTGGATCCTGGGATTTCCGGACACGTATCCCTGGTCGTGGAACTGCACGGGGATCTCCTCACATCGTTGTGGGCAGCAGGGCCGCCAGTCGCATTGTTCACTATTCGAACAGATGGTTCGAATACCGCACACTCAGAATAGGCACTTCTCCCGAATCACGCAAACAAGCGCGCGAATCGGCTCCGACCAGGCTCGCCCGTCGCGCCTACGTCAGCTGCAACGTGGTGAGGCAGGTCGGATCGCCCAACCCCGTCGAGGTCACGACCGTGCCGGTCTTCCCGGCGATCGTCATCGTGACGGCCACGCGCACGTCTCGCGGCAGCCACAGGCCGGTGAACCCGTTGTCGGCAGTCGTGCGCGATTCCTCGACATACACGGTGCCCGTATCTGCGTCGACGACTCGCACCGCCACGGGCTGATTGCGCTGCTCGCCGATGCAGGTCGTGAGGCTGTGGAAGGTGCAGGGATGGGTCTGGGTCAGGTACGGCGCGACCGACAAGTAGAACGGCTGGTCGGCGAATGGGATGCGGCGTTCGCCCGGCTCTTCGGGCTGCACGATGAGCTCGGTGGGTGTGACCGAGACAATGAGGTTCGCGGGCCGATCACTCAGCCGAAGCGCGTCGAGCGACTCGACCAGCGCCCGAGGCTCACTTCCGTCGAATCCGGCCTCTGCAAGCGCATCGCCCAGAACGACCCCGGTGACATCGTCGGCGGCCGTCTCTGGCTGCGCGACCGCGCACCCGGTCAGCAGTGCGCCTGCAGTAAGCAGGGACAGGGCAATGGGGAGCACACGTCTGGTCATGCCCTCATTCTGGCAACAGATCCTGGACAATCCACCGTGCGCCTAGAACGGCCAGATGAGCGGCACGTAGAACACCGCGATCGCAAAGAAGATGAGCGCGAGCGGCAGCCCGAGCTTCCAGTAGTCGCCGAAGCGATACCCGCCCGGTTCCATCACCATCAGGTTTGCGGGAGTCGCGATGGGGGTCAGGAACGACGCCGCCCCGGCAACCGTGAGTGCCATCAGGAACGGCTGCACCGAGGCCCCCATGGCTTCTGCGAGCGCGATCGCAACGGGCAAGACGATCAGCACGGTCGCGGTGTTGCTGATCAACTGGCCCAGCACGATCGTCAGGGCACAGATTGCGGCGAGCGCTACATACGGGCTCGCCTCGCCGATACCCGACATCAGCCATCCGGCAATAAGGTCGGCGGCCCCCGTGGATTGAAACGCTGTTGAGAGCGGAATCATGCCGGCGATCAGTACAACCGTCGTCCAAGAGATTGAGCGATATGCCTGGGTCACCGACACCGCGCCACTCACGACAAGCGCGGAAGCGGCGAGCATGGCGGCGGCGGCGGCCGGCATCATCCCGGTGGCGAGCAAGACCACCATCAGCAGCAGGATCCCCACTGCCCGCTTCGCCCCGCGACCCAGGGGTACTGAGCGCCGCAGGCGCTGGGGCGCATCGACGACCAACACATCAGCCCCGGCGGTATGCCGCTGCAGATCATCCCAATCCCCTTGAAGGAGAAGGGCGTCGCCAGCTTGGAGCCGAACCTCGGCACCCTCCAGCCGCTCGGGGCCCCGGCGCGCGCCCAGGACGACGAGATCGCCGCTCGGCGTCGTCATCCCGGGAAAGACGTGCATCCCGATCAGCGGCGAGCGCGGAGCGACGACGACCTCGCTAAAGCCGTGGCTCGCACCGACCGGGACGTCGCTGCCTGGCTCGACCGCGTACTGGGTGCGGAGGGTCGCCGCGAGGCGGTGCAAATCAGTCGGCAGCGCCTTCGATGCCCGCTCGGGCAGCAGCCGCCGGCCGAAGAGCGCGATAAAGGTGACCGAGCAGACGACGAGCGGGATACCCACGAGGGCAAACTCAAAGTACCCGAACGCGCGGCCGCCCGCCTCCTTCGCAGCCTCGGAGACAATAATGTTCACCGGAGTCCCCGTGAGCGCCAGTAGTGATCCGGCATGCGCCGCAAAAGCGAGCGGAAGCAGGAGCTGCGACGAGGCGATCTTTGCCCGCGCGGCGACGACCACGACGAGCGGAAGCAGCGCCGCGACCGCCCCATTCACGCTGATGAGCGCGGTAAGGCCGGCGACGAGGACGCTGATCACGATGAGGAGGGTAAGCCGCTTCGTCCCCGCCCGCGCGATGACCTGCTGGCCCGCCCACGCGGTCACGCCGGTGGCATCAAGCGACTCGCTCACGATGAAGAGGGAGGCGATAAACAGGACCGTCGGGTCGCCAAAGCCCGCGAGGGCTTCGGGGAGGGTCAAGACCCCCGTAAAGAAGAGCGCGAGCGCGACGCCGACGGCGACGATCCCCAGCGGGATCCTGTTGGAAACGAAGGCCACGATCGCGAGCACGAGGATGGTGAGCGTGATCGCGATCGGGTCCATAGAGGCGACTGTACGGGACGACAGGTCCTCGGTGCACCCGCGACGCGTCGACACTCACACGGATTTTCTCGCTAGCGCTTTGCAGAGGGCCATCGATCCGCCAGAATGAGCAAAACGGGCCGGACGCATTCACCCCTGGAAGGCGTCGATCGTGGGAAGGGTGGGCATAATGACCCAATCAGCAGCAGTGAGCACGACGTCGGCACTCACGGAAAAGGCCTCATGGCTTCCCCTCATCGTCGTCGTCCTCACCCAGGTGCAGGCTTCGTTCGCCGTGAACGCGCTCACCGTGTCGATGGCGGGAATTACGACCGACCTGGACACGCCCGCGACCTCGGTCGGAACCGCCATCACCGCGGGCACGTTCGCCATGGCGGCGTTCATCTTGCTGGGGGCAAAGATCGGCGCGCGCTTCGGCACCCGCGGCGTCTTCCAGATCGCCGTCGCGATTCACGCCCTCGCGATGCTGGGGGTGGCGCTGAGCCTGAGCCCCGCGATGCTGTTCATCGCGCAGGCGTCCTCGGGCGCCGTCATTGCGCTCATCGCTCCCGCCCTCACGGTGTTCATCGCCACCAACTATCAGGGAGACAGCCAGGCCCGCGCGATCGGGCTGCTCGCGGCCGCGATTCCGCTCGCTGGCGTGCTCGCGCTCGTGCTCGCCGGCTGGTTCGCCGAGACGATCGGATGGCGCTGGTCCTTCGTCCTCATGGTCGCCCTCGGCGCCGTCAACCTCCTGCTCAGCTTCCGCCTGAAGAAGGTGCCCGCTCAGCCCGACCTCAAGATTGATTGGACCGGCGCACTGCTCGCCGCTGTCGCGATTATCTTCTTGAGCTTTGGCTTCTCCGGCCTGAACTCATGGGGCCTCTGGCAGGCCACCGACCAGGCGCCGTTCGACCTCCTCGGAGTCTCGCCCGCGCCGATCCTGATCATCTTCGGCATCGTTCTCGGGCAGGTCTTCTTCCTGTGGATCGGCAAGCGGCAGCGCGAGAAGCAGTCGCGGGTGTTTGATCTCCGGGTGCTCGCCTCGAGTTCTGAGCTCGCCGTCACCGCATGCATGGCCATCATGCTGTTCGTGGGCACCGCGGCGAACTTCCTGATCCCGCTGTACATGCAGGTCGTGCAGGGCCTCACCGGCGTTCAGACCTCGTTCTCGATCATTCCGTACACGATCTCGATCTTCCTCGCGTCGACGTTCGTCGCGACGCTGTACAAGAAGTTCCCCCCGCGGGTGCTCGCCTCGGTCGGCTTCATCGTCGTCGCGACCGCGCTCACCCTCATCGCGTTCACCGTTCGCGGCGATTGGGGCCAGGGCTTCATCGTGCTGGGCCTGATCCTGCTCGGCCTGGGCCAGGGATCGATCGTTGCCCTCGTCTTCAACACGCTGCTCTCGTCCGCTCCGAAGGAACTCGCCGGCGACGTGGGTGCGTGGCGCGGTCTCGTGCACAACCTCAGCGGCTCGATCGGCATCGCAGTCGCCAGCGCATTCGCCGTCGGAATTCTTGCCTCGACGCTCGCGACCTCGGCGTTCGAACACCCGGAGATCTCGTCGGACCTGATCAGCGAGGTCAACATCAACGATGCGGACTTCCTCACCAACTCGCAGCTCGAGGCCGTGCTGGGGAGCACCAGCGCGAACGAGGCCGAGATTGCCGCGGCGATCGACATCAACGAGGACGCGCGCCTGCGCGCACTGCAGCTCTCGCTGCTGGGACTCGCCGCCCTCGCGCTCTTGGCGATCGTCCCCGCGACACGGATGCCGGGGCGTATCGCCGGAGAGCTGCCCGAACAGCTCGAGCCCGACGACCCCGACGCGATCGATGAGACGCAGGCGCTCAACCCCCTGGCCCACGAACAGGGGCGCTCATGACTGAGCTCGCTCCCCCTCACGCCAAGGATTTTGCAAGCCCAATCGATTTGGGAAGCGAGCATGTCGGAGGCTCGTCATATGCTGAGGCAATGGCTACTCTCACCTACAGCGGACCGGTCGATTACGCCGTGTTCGCAGTCCCCCGCAATGCACAGCTCGGCGCAGCGCTGCGCACGCTCCTGGCACGTATCGAGCTCGGTGCGATCGAGCTGCTCGATCTCGAGGTCATCGAGCGCGACGCCGACGGTTCGCCCGTTCGGCGCCCGGTAGCCGCGCTCGAGGCAGGCGGAGACTTCGACGTCAGCGTCTTCGACGGGGCTGAGTCGGCGGTGCTGGATGATGAGGATCTCGCGTTGATCGCCGCAGAGCTCGGTGCGGACGATCGCGCGATCGTCGTCGTCTACGAAGACCGCAGCCTGGCCGAGGTCGCCGCGCAGGTCACCTCGGCGGGCGGGCAGCTCCTCTGGGCCGGCGGCATCGACGTGGCAGACCTCGCGAAGGTTGTCGAGCCAAGCAGTCAGGTCGGCGTATGAGCCTCCTGCGCACCGCTGCGCGGGCGTCGATCGCGACTCGGGTCATCGGCAATACGCACCGCCGTCAACAGAAGCGCTGGGCCGCTGAGGACGCAGCTGCGGCGCAGCCGAGCGCAGCGCCGGTCGCCCCGGCGGTCGTTCCGGCAGCACCGGCTGCACCGGTAGCGACGCCTGCCGCGGCCGGTCCAGCCGACCCGGCCGTCATGATCGCGCAATTGCAGCAGCTCGCACAGCTGCGCGATGCGGGTGTGCTGACAGACGCCGAGTTCGAAACGCAAAAGCAGCGCATCCTCACCGGCGCATAGCCGCCAACGCACCTTCGCCGGGGCTCCCCGGAGATTCCTCGAAAGGAAAACCATGTCATTCTGGTCCGTCATCTGGGACACCATCTGGTGGTTTATCACGGCATTCGTGTTCATCGCCTATTTGATGGCGTTGTTCTCGATCATCACCGACCTCTTCCGCGACCGGAAGCTGGGCGGCGTTGCAAAGGCACTCTGGTTCGTCTTCCTGTTGTTCGTCCCCTTCGTCACGGCGATCGTCTACCTCATCGTCCGCGGCCGCGGCATGGGCGAGCGCGCCCAGCGTCAGGCCGAGGAGATGCGTCAGGCGAGCGAGGAGTACATCCGTTCGGTCTCCGGCGGTGCCGCCGGTGAGATCGCGCAGGCAAAGCAGCTGCTCGATTCAGGCGCGATCACCGAGGAAGAGTTCGCCCGGCTCAAGGGTGCAGCCCTGGCAAAGTCGGCGTAATTCGAATCGGAGCAGTCCACAGAGCGGCGGGGCGGGTGATGTGACCTGCCCCGCCGCTTTGCGCTCAGGCGGTCTCGCCGGCTCAAACGACGGTCGCGGAGCCGTCCGAGCGCGGATCGCTCGCCGCCAGAACCTCCCCGCTGGCACGAATCTCAATGAGGTTCGCGTGCCCGACCGAGTCACTCCACTGCGGCACGGACTTCGGCTCTAGCCCGGCCTCGAGAAACCGGGTGATCAGCGCATCATCGACATCGCCCTCAACCGTCACGGTTGCTGGGGTATCGGCGGGTGCCTGGCGACCGACCAGCCAGCGCGGACGTGCGACTGCCTCCGCGGGGCTATCCCCCGCTAGCCCCGCGGCTAACAGCTGTGCGTGGATCTGCGGCTGGCCCTGGCCGCCCATTGTCGATGACACGTATCGCAGGGTGCCGCCGTCGTGAATGAGGACCGGCATGAGCGTGTGGCTCGGCCGCTTTCCCGGCGCATAGGCGTTGGCGGCCTTCGGTGACAACGAGAACGAGGTGCCCCGGTTCTGAAACAGGATCCCGGTCGATGGGTCGAGCACCGCCGCGCCGAACTGGAAGTACACCGACTGGATCAACGAGACCGCGTAGCCGTCGGCACTTGAGACTGCGATGCCTATAGTGTCGCCCATGGGCCGGCCTTTAAACTGCGAGTCGACCCGCTCAGGGACCGGAACCTCCAAGAGTTCCTCGCCGCTTGCCCCACCGAACTGGGGATCGGCCAGGTATTGATCGCGAATCGCGTTGGTGCGTGTGAACGCGAGCGCGAGCGCGAGCGGGTCGATTCCGTGGGCGCCCGCTGTCATGGCCTCGCGCAGCGCCCGCAGCAGAGCGAAGCCCTGCGTATTGGGGCGGCTCGAATGCACCGTCAGCTCACCGAGCTGCACACTGAGCGATGGGCCCGTCCGTGGGGCAAAGCTCTCCAGGTCGCGGGTGGTCAGCGCCGAGCCTCGCTCCTGGAGGGCGCTCAGCCAGCGCGACGCGAGTTCCCCCCGATAGAACTCGTCCGGTCCTGTGTTCGCCAGGAGCTCGAGGGTGTTGGCGAGCGCTGGCTGCTGGAAGAGCTCGCCCTCGGCAATCGGCTGACCGTCGCGGAAGAAGACCTCGGCGCACCCCGGGTCCGCCAGTAACAGGTCTTCGAGCGAGCGAATGCCCTTCGCCACCGAGCTCGGCATGGGCACCCCGTCGCGCGCCAGCCCGATAGCGGGCTGGAGTAGTTCGGACCAGCTCCGGCTGCCGCCAAGCATGAGCATTAGCTCCCACCCGCGCACGGCACCGGGCACGTTAATGGTGTCGGCACCATACATCGGGAGTGCGTCCCCATGCCGGCTCCGCATGCCGTCGAGGTCTCGCCCGAGCGGCGCACCGCCTGTGGCGTTCATCTCTATGACCTCACCGCTCGGGGTCTGTACCAGCGCGACGAGGTCACTTCCGAGCGCAACGTTGTTCGGGTAGACCACGCAGAGTGCCGCGGCGGCCGCCACCGCCGCGTCGATTGCGTTCCCACCGGCGCGGAGCACTGCGGCCCCCACTTCGGTCGCGCTGGCATGCGGAGTAGCCACGGCGCCGCGGTGCGGCAGAGATGCGTTCTGCGTCATGATTCCCCCTGGTGGTGAGATGCGGATGGGTAGGCGCGCGACCGGACGTCGTCGCTCAAGATCGCGACCTGCAGTTGGACGCACATTGCTTCGTCGCCGAGATCGATGCCAAGCACCGTCTCCACGCGTTCGAGCTGTTCATACAGCCAGGGACGCGACACGAACGCGCGCTTCGCCGCCAGCGACTTATTTCGACCGGCGAATAGGAAGTGGCGCAACGCGTCGATCAGCGCCGTCTCGTGGCGGGCGTCGTATGCGCGAAGGGCTGAGAGCGCACGACGAGAGAAGGCCCGAAGCTTGGGGTCTCCAGCGAGCGAGAACAGTAATCCCTCCAGTCCCAGATCATCGATGCGCACCGGGTTCGGACGCGCCGCCAGACGCGAGGCGGCCTCGGCGGTCTCGAGCACCTCGGCGAGCGCCTCGGCTGTCGCCGCGACACCGAGCGCGGGGCCTGAGACAGCAATCGTGATCTCCCCTGCGTCGATCTCCGCAAAGGACGCGAGCAGCGGACGTGTCAGCCGGATAAGCGTCTCTTCCGTGGGCGCGGAGATCACAGAAGCGAGCACCGACTCGTCGATCTGTGCGCCGAGAAACGGCAAGGCCACCAGCTCGCACTTCCGGCGAATGCGGTCGGCGATGCTCGGCAGGGCCTCCCCTTCGTTCGTCACTCCGTCCGTCCTCCGGACTCCCCGGATCGCGATCGAAAGGGTCGACGCGTCTGCGATGGGCACACCAATCGCCGCCGCTTCACGTGCCGCCTCGGCCGTGGCGCCGCCGCCGGCCAGGAGCCCTATCAGTACGCTCCGGTGCGTCTGCTGCTGCAGCACGCCGCGATCGCGCTCGATCAGCCGCCCGAGCGCGATGGTCGACGCGGCCCGCTCGATCAGCATGATCAGGGTGTGCTGGACTGCGCGAAGCGGATCCGGTTCGAGCCCGCGCGGCAGGGTGTCGTCCGCGGCAGACATGATGATGAGGCGACCCCAGTCATCGGAGCGCGCGCCGACCGTGGTGACGAGCCAGCCCGTGCGCTGGTCGTAGTCAGTGCGTCGCTTCGAGCGGTGGCTGCGCGTGTGCTCAGCCCATTCGGCGATGACATCGTTGCGCGGCCGGGGCCCCGCGAACACCTCCAGAAGCTCGTGGTTCAGATTCTCAAGCACGATCGGACGTCCGCAGAGCTGCGAGACCTGCTCGAGGATCGCGACCGTGCTGCTGCCCTGCAAGACCATCGCGCTGAACGTCTCGTGGATCCGCTCGGAAAGCTGGAGCTGCGCGATCTGGCTGTCGACGAGCCGCGCGTGCACATCCTCGGTCACGTCGACGAAAGCAGTGTGCCGGCGCAGGACGATGAGCGGCAGGGCAAATTCGTCCGCAGCCTGCATCATGGCGAGCGGCAGGCTACGTTCGAAGTGCGGTCCCAGCCCGATGACGATCGCGGAGACGTCGATGCGCGCGAGCTCGGCAACGAACCGCCGAAGCCCCGCGTCGTCGTCGGGCAACGCGATCCCCGTGGTGAGGATCATCTCCCGCCCGCGCAGGTGCCCCGCGATCGAGGCGAGCTCACTCACGTGCATCCAGCGCACGGTACGCGTGAGCCCTGCGGCGCCAGCAACGACCACGGGGTCTGCCGCGACCAACGAATCGAATTGCAGCACCTGCGCGACGCTCGGCAGCTGTGGGCGAAGCGAGTGCCCGCCGGTCATGGTGCGCTCACCACTGCTGCACGAGGGTCCACATCAGCCGCGCGCCGAGCTCGATGTCTGCCAGCGGGACGAACTCGTCGACCGTGTGCGCCTCGTCGGTCGCTCCCGGGCCGAGCACGGTGCACGACGTGCTCCCGGTCAACGCCGCAATCATCGACGCGTCGGTATAGGCCTCATGTCCGTCCGCGCCGCCGATCTCGGCGAGTGCCCCCGTGTGCTCCACGTACGCGGCCTGCAATCCCTGAATGATCTTCGAGTCACCATCGGCGCCCACCGGAGGGCGCCTCGCGCCGAGCAGATCGATCGAGTATTGAGCTCCCGGGTGGCGGGCCATCACGGCGTCGGCGACCCGTTCGACCATCGTCACCGCGTCCTCGGGAACGAGCGGCGGGACGATGCGCAGATCGAACTCTGCGGTCGCGCTTCCGGGAACGACATTCGGGGCGACCCCGCCGTGCAGCGTGCCGCAAGTGAACCGAGCTCGTCCGAGAATCTCATCGTCAAATGGTAGCGCGCCAAAGACCGTCTTGATCTGGTCGACGATTTGCGCGAGCACGTGGTTTGCGTCGATTCCGAGGTGTGCACGACCGGCGTGCGCCATGCGACCGGTGACCGTAAGGGTGAGCCAGCGCAGACCCATCTGGCGTTGCCGCAGGCGCATGCCCGTGGGCTCGGGGGCCAGCACCTGATCGGTCGCCCGAATGAACCCGTCCGCGACGAGCTGATGCGCGCCGAGCATGCCGGGCGCCTCCTCGTCGACCGTGGCGACCAGCACCACATCGCCCCTTGGCTGCGTCCCGGTCTGCACCAGTGCGTCGAGTAACCCGATGCCGAGCGCGAGCCCCGCCTTCATGTCGCAGGCACCGCGACCGTACAGATTTCCATTGTCGATCACTCCGCCAAACGGCGGGTAGGTCCAGCCCTCGCCGACGGGGACCGTGTCCATGTGCCCCAGAATCACGAGGCGAGGAGCTTCCCGATCGCTGCCAACCACCGTCGCAATGATGTTGTCGCGACCCGGCTCGACCTCATGCCGCGTCGGGGTGAGGCCCGCACTCGTGAGTCGCTCAACCACCCAGTTCGCGCACTCCGCCTCGAGCGGGCCAGGGTTCTGGCTATCGATGCCAATGAGGCTCTGGGTGTCGCGAATTACCGAATCAACGTTGATCATGTGAGCATTCCTTTGTCTGCGGGAAGTAGGTGTGCGTCGCGGGCGTTAGTTCGGCGGGCCGTCGACGACGAGTGATTGCCCGCTGATTCCGCTGGCCTTTTGCGACACGAGAAAGGCGGTGGCGTCGGCGACCTCAGCGATACTGATGAGCCGCTCGAACGCGGAATCGGCGGCAAACCGGGTGAGGATCTCGTCGGGTGTCGTTGCCTCCCGTTCGGCAACCGAACCGGCGAGGGCCCGCAAAAGCGGAGAGTCGACGTTCCCCGGGCAGACCGCGTTCGCCCGAGCACCGCTCTTCGCGATCTCGGCCGCGAACGACTGCACGAACCCCAGCAGGCCAAACTTGGTCGAGCAGTACACGGACCCGCCGGCCTCCCCCGACAACCCCGCAACCGAGGCGATGAACACATACGCCTGAGGCTGAGCCAGTTCCTGGGCCGCTGCTGCGACGTGAAACGCTCCCTTGAGGTTGACCGACTGCAGCCGGTCGAACGCCGACCAGTCAGTGGTCACGACGGGTCCGGTGTAGTTCACCCCCGCCGCGTACACGACCGCCGCGGCGGCTCCGCCCAGCGAGCCCGGCGCAAACACGCGGCGCACTCCGTCGATGTCGGTGACGTCGCACTGCACGTAGTCGTGACCCTCCCCAGAAAGCGCCGACAGGTCGGGACCGGTCGCGCCGATATCGGAGACCACGACGCGGAATCCGTCGTCCGCGAGCGCGTGCGCAATCCCTTTGCCGATGGCGCCGGTGCCGCCGAAGACCACGGCCACGGGGTCGCTCATGAGTCCTCCTCCATGCGGCGTACCGCGCGGACAATGGACTCGGAAGTGGGCAGCACCGCCTGCTCCAGCGTGATCGAAGCGGGGATCGGCACATTCGCCAGCCCGTGCCGTGCCGCCTGGTCGAGCCCTCGCAGACCGAGTCGCTCGATGGCGCCGGTCACAATCTCACCGCTCAGGCCGAACCCGAGGTAGTCCTCGTCCACCACGAGCAGCTTCCGCGTCTTGCGCAGTGACTCGACGATCGTCGCCCAGTCGATCGGGACCACGCTGCGCAGGTCAATCACCTCGACGCTGGTCCCCGCCTCCGCCAAAACATCAGCCGCCTCGAGCGCCGCTCCGACCGTAGCGCTCAGAGTGACAATCGTGAGGTCGGTTCCTGCGCGCACCACGTTTGCCTGGTCCAACGAGACGAGGTAGCGCTCCTTGGGCACCTCGGTGCCGTGCGTGAAGCTGGCCGCCTTCTTGAGCAGCAGCCCCTTGTGTTCGATGAAGACGACGGGGTCGTCCGAGAGCACGGCGGCCGCCATCATGCCCTTGCTGTCGTGTGGAGACGACGGGGCGACCACCCGCAGCCCGGGAAGGTGCGCAAACGTCCCCCAGAGGCTCTGCGAGTGCTGGGCGGCGGATCCGATCGCTCCACCCGCCGTCTTCACGACGATTGGCATCGACACCGTTCCCCCGGACATGTAGGGAATCTTCGCCATGGCGTTGTAGATCTGCTCGAGGCAGACGCCGATGAAGTCGGCGAACATGATCTCAACGACCGGCCGGTACCCCTCCATCGCGAGCCCGACCGCCATGCCCGTGAAGGCCATCTCGGAGATGGGGGTGTCGAGCACCCGCTCGGCGCCGTACGCCTTTTGCAGGCCGCGCGTGCTGCCAAACACTCCGCCCTGGCGACCGACATCCTCGCCCAGCACGAGCACCCGCTCGTCCGCTTCCATCTCGAGGCGGAGGCTCTCCGCGATCGCCTGGGAAATATTGATGTTCTGTCTGATCGTGCTCATATCGCTACACTCCCGCGGGAAGGTCGAGGCCGGAACTGAATACGTGGCGGCGCGCAGTGGCCGGGTCGGGGAAGGGGTCCAAGAGCACGCTGTCGACCAGAGCGAGGATCTCTGCCGCCACCTCCGCGTCAACCTCGTCGAGCTCGGCGGTCGATGCCGTGCCGTCCGCGAACATGCGCTGCCTGGCGAGCACGAGGGGGTCGCGCTCCTGGTGCCGCTCGGACTTCTCGGCGGCATCGCGATACAAGTCAAGGTCGCCCTCGTAGTGGCCACGGAACCGGTAGCAGGTCGCCTCAAGAATGACCGGGCCCGCCCCGCTTCGCGCATGCCCGACCGCCTCGACGAAGGCGTCGCAAACCGCCGCGCTGTCGAGTCCGTCAACCCGCATGCCCCGCGCCCCGAATGCCGGTGCGCGCTCGGCGATCGTGGCGGTCGCGCTCGACTCCGAGAACGGCACGGAGATCGCCCACTCGTTGTTCTCCACCACGATGACGAGCGGCAGTTTCATGGCGCCCGCCATGTTCATGCTCTCAGCGAATCCGCCGGTGTTCACCGAACCGTCGCCAATCACCGACACCGCGATGTCGTCCGTGCCCCGCAGTCGAGCGGCGTACGCGTGGCCGAGCGCGACCGGGACCGAACCCCCGACAATGCCGGTCGTCGAGAACTTGTGCGCCGGATCGAAGATGTGCATATGACCGCCGAAGCCGCCGCAGATCCCGGTGGCGCGTTCGAATATCTCGGCGAGGAGCGGGCGAAGCGGCACCCGCTTCGCGATGGCGTGGAGGTGGTTGCGGTGCGTGCTCACGAGGGCATCGCTGTCCCGGAGGACGCCCGAGAGCGCCGCACCGATCGCCTCCTGCCCGACCGCCACGTGCACTTCGCCGTGGATGTGGCGCTCGGCAACCCCCCGGATGCAGGCTTCCTCAAACTCACGCATGAGCCTCATCAGGCGATACGTTTCAACGGACGTGTGTGACACTGTGGTCCTCCTCGTGTGCAGTGTTCGTTGCCTGTTCAAGTTCGATGACGGTGCCGCCCGCTGTTCGGAAGTAGGCCGCGGGCCCCTCCTCGAAGTCGACGATTTCGCCCAGCATTTCTCCGCCGTTGTGCGCGACGAGCGCAGCTGCCGCCGCGAGGTCGGCTACGAGGTACGCGGTGTGCGCGATCCCGACGTGCACGGGTAGCGTCGGGTCTGTCCCATCGGGCACCCCGGTCACCTCGATGAGCTCCAGGCGCGATCCGGTCGCCCGGTTGACCAGCTGCACGAGGTCGCACCGCACCCCGGCGAGCCCGACGGTGCGCTGGAACAGGTCGGTCATGCCGCGCGCTTCGAAGGCAATCTCGAATCCGAGTACCCGCTGATAGAACGCCAGGTCCTGGTCAAGGTCGGCGACGACGATCCCGGTGTGGTGCTGTTGCCAGGCGCCGACGAGCCCGCCAGACTTCCCAGCCGTCGAGGCGCTCATACTTTCGCCGCCTGCGCGACGGTGCCGCCGATGGGCAGGGTGATGCTGAAAACCGACCCGGCGCTCGGCTGAGCCGCGAGCTCGGATGGGCCGAGCCCAGCAGTCGCTGTAGTGATGAAGAGCGTCTGCAAGTTTGGCCCGCCGAACACGCAGCTCGTGACGTTGTCTGCGGGAACGAGCACTTCCTGGCTCCAGCTTCCGTCGAGCTCGAGTCGACGGACGCTCCCCCCGGCCCAGTGCGCGACCCACACGCCGCCGACCGCGTCCACGGCGATGCCGTCTGGCGTGCCGTCCGCCTCGTCGAAGGTGGCGAGCACCCGAGGGCTACTGACCTCCATGCCGATCGGCTCGTAGTCCCAGACGGTGAGCGTGCGGGCAGCGCTGTCCACGAAGTACATGTGCGCGAGATCCGGCGAGAACGCGATGCCGTTGGGCATGCCAAGCCCTTCGTGTACTACGGTCGGCGCGGTCTCCCCCGGCCGCAGCCGGTAGAGCGCACCCCCGGGCTGCAGGTCGTGCCGCAGACTGCCGAACCAGAGTTCACCGCCGGGGCCAATCGCGCCATCTGAGAGGCGGGAATCTCCGCCCGCGGGAAAGACCTCGATGCACCGGGTCGTGGCGAAGACGTCGTCGACGAACTCGATGCGGGAGTCGATCAGCAGCACGAAGCCGCCGTCCGTGTGCGGGAAGACCGCGCTCACCGGCTCGCCAAGGGTCCGCAGCACCTTCGTTCCCGTCTCGGCGCTCCGCAGGACTCGGCCGCCCAGGATGTCCACCCAGAACAACGCTTCCCCGTGCCAGAGCGGGCCCTCGCCCAGCTGTGCCCGCTCGGGGTGGCTGACACGAGCCTCCAGCCGGATCATCGGCCGGCCCCGACGACGCCGGCCAGCGCGTCGATCGTCTCGGTGCGTTGCGTCATGCGCCTCTCCCGTCCATCGGTGTCGACTCGGATCAGCGCCTCGAGAAGGCGCTCGATCTTGGCAAGTTCGTGCAGGCGGTCCGTGCTCACCGGCCAGTGCTGGGTGCCGCCGATGACGACGGTGCCCACGAGCTCGGGGCTCGCCTCGGCCACGATGCGTTCGGCGATTGTCTCGCCGGCGAGGGCGGGATCCACGCTGTCGACCGGGTCAAGATCCGTAAACGCCAACGAAACGAAATCGGCGAGCATGCCGGGCGCGAGTGCCCCCGCCCGGATGCCCAGCGCGGCTGCGCCGCCACTGGTCGCCATCTCAAGCACGGTGGTGGCGGTCAGCACTTGGCCCCGGGAGTTCGCCGTCTCCCGCGCTGCGCGCATCTCGGCGAACGGATCCGGGCGGTACCGTGATTGGCTGTCGAGCCCGAGCGCGGTCTGAACGCCGTGGCGTTCCCACTGCGCCACGTTCGCTGCGCCCACGCCGAGCGTTCGGTTCGATACGGGGCAGTGCACAAGTGTGGCGTGGGCCCCGGCGAGGCGCTCGATCTCGGCGTCGTTGAGGTCGACGCCGTGGGCGGCCGAGGTGAACTCCCCCAGCAGGCCGGCTCGATCGAGCCGTTCAATGGGAGATTCGCCGTCCCCCAACCAGGTGCGCTGCGTCGGGCTCTCGTGGAGGTGGGTGTGCACCCGACGACCGTCGCGGCTGAGCGCGATCGCGGTGAGGGCCTCATCGCTGCACCACTGGGGCGCGACGGGGCCCACCCCAAGGGTGATGCGGTCGGCAGGATCCGCGACCAGGGCCGCTGCGCGTTCGACCAGCTCGGGCCACTCGCTCGCCGTGATCCCGCGCTCCGGATCTTCCACCGCGGAAAGCTCCGCGGGCAGCGGTAGCGGCGTGAACTCCGCCTGATCGGTGAGCCCCAGAACGAGCAGCGCCCTCAGCCCGGATTCGCGAATCGCCCCGATGGTCGCGGACAGCTCGGACAGCCGGCCGGGCAGGCCCGCCCAGGTGTGCGAGAGGATCTGGGCGCTCGTGATTCCGGCGCCTACCAGCTCGTGCGCGGCGAGCCGCTGGTCCTCGAGATCCGGAAGGTCGGTGAGCCCGCCGAGCGCATACAGCCACTGTTCGAGCACCAGGTTCGGAAGCTTCGCCTGGTGCACCGCCGGGGCGCTGCGCAGGTGGCTGTGGGCGTCGATCAGGCCCGGGAGCGTGAGGCCCGCTAACCGGGTCACGCTGTCCTCGTCCTGTACCGGGTCCAGCTCGGCAAACGGCAACACCCGGGCGATCGCGCCGTCTCGCACGACGATCGCCATGTCGAACTCGACAGGAGCCCCGGCATGCGTGACGAGTGCCTCACAGCGGAAGACGGTGCTCATGTGGTCTTCGCCCAACCGATAACAAAGCGCTCGGCGAGCGCGACCAGCGAGAAGAGCAGCGCAGCGATAACCGCGGAGGCAATCACGGCCCCCCACATCGTCGGCATCCGCAGTGCCAGCCAGGAGGTGATGATGAGGTGCCCGAGGCCTCCTCCCACGATCCACTCGGCCGTCATGACGCCCAGCACGGCGTTCGGGGCGGCGATGCGCAGCGCGCTAAAGAACGAGGGCATCGAGGCCGGGATGCGCAGGCGGGTGTACCGCGTGAGCCGCGACGCGTTGAGCACCTTCATCAGCTCCATCGACTCTGTCGAGACCGACTTCAGGCCCTGCAGGGAGTTAATGAGTGTCGGAAAGAAGACGATCATGGCCGCGACGACGACGGTGGCCATTGCCCCGCGTCCGAACGCGAGCGTAATGAACGGTGCGAGCGCCACCACCGGGACGGAACGCACGACAATGGCGCCCGGGTAGATGATGTTCGACAGCAGCGGAGACGCGGAGATCGCGACAGCGAGCGCGAAGCCGACCAGGTTACCCACGGCGAAACCGAGCAGTACCGACAGGATCGTCTGTGTGGCTGCCGCGAGGACGATGCCCCACTCCGCCTCCGCCAGGATGAGCAGCGGCGACGGCAGAATGAAGTTCGGGATGTTGAAGATCCATACCGCGAGCTGCCAGAGCACCAGGGTGATGAGGAGCGCACTCGAGGTGATGAGCGCGCCGCGAGTGTCTACGAGGCGCCGTTTCTGCGGACGCGGGATGTTGAGGGTCTGTGTGACGGTCATACCTCGGCCCTCCGTTGCGAACTCGCGTGCCAGGGGGTGGCGTACCTGGCGATCAGTCCGAAAATCAAGATGAGCAACCCGTTGATCGCGGTCGCAAGCAGCAGGATCGCCCAGAGGTCGGCCATCTTGTAGCCGAACATGGCATGCATCATCGCGAGGCCAAGGCCAGACTCGGCGCCAATCCACTCCGCGATGATCGCCGCGATGAATGCCGCGGGCGCCGCGATCTTCAGCGACGCGAGGAAGTCCGGCAAGGCTGCCGGGGCGCGGAGCCGCCAAAGCGTGCTGCCGTAGGAGAGGTTGAGCACCTTGCCAAGTTCCAGCACCCGGGCGTCTTGGGTCCGCAGCGCGCTCGTCACGTTGACGACGATCGGGAAGTATGCGCCGAGCATCGCGATGACGATCTTGCTGCCGATGCCGAGCCCGATCGCGGCGATGAGGGCCGGCGCGAGAGCGATGAGCGGGATGGAGTAGATGATGAGGGCAAGCCGGTAGAGCCCCTCGCCGAAGAGACGAAACCGGTCAATGATGAGGGTGAGCACGACCGCAACGACGATTGCGAGAGCGAGTCCGGCCGCGGTCTCCCCGAGAGTCGTGAGCGTGTTCAGCCCGAAGGCAACGCGCTTTTGCCAGAGGGTGGCCAGGATTTCGCTCGGCGGGATGAGCGCCGAGGCCGGGTCCGTGATGCTCCTACCGACGAGCTCCCAGCCAACCACCACCAGCGCATAGAAGATCACCGGCACGACGAGTCGGCTCCCCCTAGTCATCGACGCCTCGGTAGGCGTCCGTCAGGAGTCGGGTCAGCCCGTCCTCGTAGGCGAGAAACTCGGGCGATCGGGTGAGGTTCTGTGTCCGGGGGCGCGGCAGATCGATCCGTTCGTCGGCGATCACGCGGCCCGGGTTTCTGCCCATCACGAGCACCCGATCCGACATGAAGATCGCCTCGCTCACGTTGTGCGTCACAAGGATCGCGGTGGTGCCGGTCTCGAGCCAGATGCGCTGCATCTCCTCGTTCATCTGCCGCCGGCGCAGCTCGTCGAGTCCGTTGAACGGCTCATCGAGGAACAGGATCCTGGGTGAGAGGACGAGTGCACGCGCGATCGCGACCCGGCGTGCCATACCGCCCGAGATCTGCGTCGGCATGCGGTGTTCGAACCCCTCGAGGCCAACCAGCCGCAGCATCTCCATCGCCCGCTCGGTACGCTCGCGGCGAGCGACCCCCGTAACCTGCAGCGGCAGGGCAGCGTTCTCCAGGCAGGTCCGCCAGGGCAGCAGCACCGGATCCTGGAACACGAATCCGAACGCGCCGTCTTCTCTGGCCGCCCGCGGGGTCTGGCCGAACAGGCTCAGGCTGCCGCGGGTGGGCTCGAGGATGTCGGCGATGATGCGCAGGAGCGTCGACTTGCCGCAGCCCGAGGGGCCGAGCAGGGTGGTAAACCCGCCGACCGGGACCTCGATGTTGACCCCGTCGAGCGCGGTGTAGGTGCCCTCGTTCGTCGTGAAGTCCATCCCGACTCCGCGCACCGAGAGTACCTCGGTTTCGGTCGCGAGGCTCATGAGATCCCCAGGATCCGTCCGAGATTGAGGCCTTCTACGAGCGCGCGATCGTCCGCATCGGGGATCGCCCGCGCGATCTTTGCGCGCTCGAGGTCGAAGTGGTTGCCCGGCCAGTCCGTGCCCATGACGAGCTTTTCGGCGCCGAGGCGCCGGTAGGCCATCTGCACCTCGATCAGCTGGGTACCCGAGGTCTCGAGGTAGATGTGCTCGTTGCGCTCTGCCACGATCATGGCCTCGGTCACGTTCCAAACGGTGCCCATGTGGGCGATCAACAGCGGCACGTTCGGGAACGCCTTCGAGATCTCCTCGATCGAGAACGGCGCGCAGAACGGGTCGTCGAGCGCATTGACGAGCACGGTCAGCCCGTTGTCCGCTGCCGCGGTGAACACCGGATCGAGCAGGCCATGGTCGGCGAAGTGGTAGCCGTGCATCGTCGGGTGCAGCTTGAGCCCCTTGAGCCCGAGACGGGCGACGTCGTTGACCACCTGCACCGCATCGTTCTTACGCGGGTCTACCTGCCCGAATCCGATCACTCGACCCCGCGACTGTTCCACCGTCTCAGCGATGAAGTCGTTGTCGATCATCTGCCCCAGCGAGCACCCGACCGCCTTGTCCACCCCGGCCTCGTCCATGTGCCGGATCATGGTTTCCGGGGTGTAGGACTCGGCCGTCAGGTAGTCCGAGGTCCCGCCAGCCTGCCAGGTGTTGTTGTACGCGTCGATGATCAAGATGGCTCCTTTGCCGATGGGTGGTCGTGCCGCGGGGTCGAGAGTGACTACGGCAGCAGGGTGGTCTTGGTGCCGTACACTTCGTCGAGAATCGAGGTATCGACGATGTCACTCGCCGTGATGCCTGACTTGAGCGTTCCCGCATCGACGAGCGCATCGATGATGGCCTGCATCTTCGTCGGGTCGACCCGGAGAACGCCGTCGGGTGACTCGATCAGCTCGCGCTGAATCTCGGCGGTGCGCTCCTCAGTAGCCAGGTCAAGCCCGCCCGCCGGGTTGACCTCGTTGACCACGTAGGCGGCAATATCTTTCGGATTCGCGTTCATGAATTCAAAGCCCATGGCGCTGGCCCGCATGAAGTTCACGATGGTCTCGCGGTTCTTTTCGAGGTTTTCCTTCGTCGTCACGATGACGTTGCCGTAGCTCGGGACGCCGAGGTCTTCCAGGAACAGCGTGTGCACCTTGATGCCCTGCTCCTCGAGCGCCGCGCCCTGGGAGGTGGCGTAGCCGGCGTAGCCGCTGACCTGGCCGGTCGTCAGCTGCGACGGGTCGGTGCCGGCCGAGACGAACGTCACCGAGTCCTTCGGGATCCCCGCCGCTTCGACGAGGGCTTGGAACTGCGCGAGTGAGGCATCCGATACCGCGATGGTGCGGCCCTCGAAGTCGTCGATCGATTCGATCGGGTCGTCCGCGAGGCTGATGATCGAGAAGGGCGAGGTCTGAAACACGGTGCCAATGATGACGAGCGGCTGCCCGTCTTCGATCGCGACGAGCGCGTTGGTGTTGTCCTCGTCGCCGAGCAGCGCCTTGCCCGTCACGACCTGCTGCCAGGAGAGAATATTGGAACCACCGGCGGTGAACTCCGCTTTGATCCCCTCATCCTCGTAGAAGCCCTCGCGGTCCGCGGCGAAGAAGCCACCGAACTGCGTCAGCTTCAGCCAGTTGAATTGGTAGTTCACCGGAGTGAGCTCGGTGCCGCCTTCACTGGCCGGGGCGCCCCCGCCACCTGCGCATGCGGTCGCGCCCAGAGTCAGCGCGAGCGCCAGTGCGGCAGCTCGGGCACCTCGGGAAAGCCACTTGCTTCGACTCTGAATCTTCATTGGTTCAGCCCTAACTGTGGAAGTGGATACTTCATTCGTGGACATTCGACAACGCAGAAAAAATCGACACGGGAGGGGTCTCACCTGACTGCACTGTCAGCTGTTTCGCCATTGCAGGCGTCACTCACTGGACCCAGCATCGCGGAGCAGGCAGCCGGGCTCAATTCGCAGAGCGTCAGCAGATTGGGGCGGCAGCTTACAGTGTGTAAGCGGACCGTTGGCGGGGCCGCCGCGGGCATTTTTCTCGCGCTAGGAACCCGCGGGGAACACTGGCGGAAAGAGCTCGCGCTCGGTTCCGCCCAGGTAATCGCGCTCGGCGTAGGCTGCGCGCAACTTCTCGAAGATGCGCTGCCCGTCGCGGGCGAGTTCGCCGAGGTCCACGCCGGGCACGACGCCGTCTCGCATGATCACCCTGCCGTGCACCATGCTGAAGTGGGCGTCGCGCGCCGTGCCCGACAGCACGAGGGTGCGCACGGGGTCGTCCGTCACGCCCATGCGGAAGTCGTCGAGCGAGAACGCGACGAGGTCAGCCGTCGAGCCCTCCGCGATGCGGCCGAGGTCGCCGCGGTGCAGCGCCTGGGCGCCGCCCAGGGTTGCGGCCTCGATGTACTCGGCGAGCATGCCGGCGCCGAGGTTACCGTGCTGCGCCTTCGCGGTCTGCACCCCCGTATCGATCGCCCGAATGAGGTCGGGCGGGAACGAGTCCGTTCCGAGTGCGACGTTGATGCCCCGCGCCAGGTACTGCGAGAGCTTTTCGAGGAGGAACGCGTAGCGCGCGTTCGTCAGCGGGCAGTGCACGATCGAGACGCCAGCGGCGGCGAGCGTGGCAAGCTCCCCCGTGTCTCGCCCGAGGATTTCGGGGTGCACGTCGAGGTAGACGCCGTGCGCGAGGATGAGCCGGTCGTTCAGCAGCCCCACGCGCGCCAGGAACTCGAGCGGCGTCGCCTCGTATCGACCGCGAATGATCTCCCGCTCCGAGAGTTCCTGCGTGGCGTGCGCACGCACGAGGGTGCCGCGCCGGGCGCTCTCCTCCGCGGTCGCCCGCAGCACGTCCTCGGCAACGGTCTCGACCCGGCACGGCGCCAGGATCCCGGTGACGAGGGGATCCTGCAGCGCATCGGCGGTGTCGAGGAAGCGCACCGCATCGCGGAACCCGGCCCAGCCGCGAGGCTCGTCCCAGTGCATTGCGGGGACACCCTCCGCAGAAGTCGTGTGTACCGCGCTTCGGTAGGAGGGGCCAAGGAAGGTGCGAAGTCCCAGCTCGCTCGCGGTGCGCGCGACGTCGAGCAGGTCGTCGTGGGTCTCGGCCCATGCGCCGTGCACCTCGGTGGCAATGGGCATCGCAGAGGTGATGCCGTGCAGCACGAGCTGCACAAGCGCATAGCGCCGCAGCGTGCTGCGCTCGGTCGCGCTCAGCACGTCTCGCGCGCCAGCGGCGGCATAGGCGCTGGACCAGTTGAGCCGGGCGTCGTGTTCGGGCGTCCACCACGAGTCGAGGTTCAGGTGATCAATGTCCGTGAGGGCGTCGAGGTCAATGAGCCCGGGCATCAGCAGGCTGTTCCCAAGGTCGATGACCTCGGCGCGCGGGTCGTCGGCCGCGGCCGCCACCATCGCCTCGGCGTCCTCACCGTGCGCGATCGCGACAATCGCGTCGCCCTCGGTCACGACGACCGCGTCACGCAGCTCCACCATCCGCCGGCCGTCGTGGGCGAGCACATATCGCGCGGTGAGAAACGTCGTCATGCACTCAGCTTTTCACGTCGCACCGGCTTCCACCCGGGCCCCGGCACCGCCGCACGCAGCGCGCGGGTGTAGGGGTGCACCGGGTTCGCCAGCAGCTCGGCGGTGTTTCCCGAGTCGACGACCTTGCCCTGCTCCATCACGATCATGCGGTCCGAGATCTGGTTCACCACGGCGAGGTCGTGCGAGATGAAGAGGTAGCTCACCTGTTGCTCTGCCCGGATATCGCTGAGGAGGTTCAGGATCTGCGCCTGGATCGACACGTCGAGCGCGGCGACGGCCTCATCCAACACGATCACCTCGGGGTTCGCCGCGAGCGCACGGGCGATGGCCACGCGCTGTCGCTGACCGCCCGAGAGCTCGCGCGGCAAGCGGCCGTAGAACTTCGTGTCGAGCCCGACGCTCTCGAGGATCTCGTGCGCGCGGTTCTCGATCTGCCGAGCGCTCTGCCCCGATTCGGCGTGCAAGCGAACGTTGGAGGAGATCACGTCACCGATCTTCTGGCGCCCGTTGAGGGAAGAGTAGGGATCCTGGAAGACATACTGCACCTCGCGAGCCCAGCGGCGCCGGTCGGCGAGGCGTCGCACCCCGCCCGCCCTCGGCTTCCCGTGCACGTGCACGGTGCCGCCGGTGATGGACTCAAGGCCGACGAGCATGCGCGCGACGGTCGTCTTCCCCGACCCCGACTCGCCCACGATCGCGAGGCACTCGTTCGGGAACAGCTCGAACGAGACGTCGTCGACTGCGACGACCGGGGCGCGACCCGCGCTGTGAAACTCCTTGCGCAGCCCGTGCGCAGAGATGATGGCGTCGTTCGTCACAGTGCGGCCTCAGCTTTCAGTGCTTGGTGCATGTCGATGGAGTAGTGGAGCACGGGAAGGCGCTCGGCTCGCACGTCAATGCTGGGCCGAGCCCCCAACAGCTCCCGCGTGTAGGGGTGGGTCGGCGCGTCGTATACGTGCGCGCCCTGCTCGACGATCTCGCCCGCGTACATCACCGCGAGCCGGTCACAGCAGGCCTGCGCCAGCTCCAGGTCGTGTGTGATGAACAGCAGCGAGAGGCCGCGCGCCTGGCGCTGCTCCTCAAGAATGGCCATCACATCGGACTGCGCCGTCACGTCGAGCGCGGTGGTTGGCTCGTCCGCCAGGATCAGCTTCGGCTCGGCGAGCAGCACGCTCGCGATGAGCACGCGCTGCAGGAGCCCGCCCGAGAGCTCGTGCGGGTACTGCGTGAGGCGCTGCTCGGGGTTGCGCACCCCCACCTCGTCGAGCAGCGCGACCGCGCGCTTCTCGACTTCGGCGCGGTCCATGCCCCGGTTGCGCACGAGCGCCTCGGTGAGGAAGTCGCCAATGCGGTGAACGGGGTTCACGTGAGCGCGCGGATCCTGGAAGATCATGCCGACGTCGGTGCCGCGGTAGTGGCGCAGCTCGGCACGGTTCATGCCGAGGACCGATTTCCCGTCGAACTTGACGTCGCCGCCGACACGGAAATTCGGGTCGAGCATGCGCATGATCGCGCGGGTGGTGAGCGACTTGCCCGACCCGGACTCGCCGACGAGGCCGAGCGCCTCGCCCGGCTCAAGGCTGATCGAGATGCCGTTCAAGAGCGACAGCGTCTGGTCGCGGGTGACGAGCGTCGCCCGCAGATCATCGACTTGGAGCAGCGGAGCGCTCATCAGTAGGTCCTCACGTTCGAGGCGAGCTTGTCGCCGATTGCGGTAATGCACCACACGATGAGCACGATGCCGGCACCGGCGACGATCGCCTCGGTCGGTTGTCCGCGCAGCAGCGAGTCAAACCCGCTCTTCACCATGAGGCCAAGGTCGGCCGTCGGCGGTTGCACGCCGAGCCCCAGGAACGAGACTGCGGCGAGGTCGATCACCGCGAAGCCGAGGGACGAGACCGCCTGCGCCACGATGATGGGCTGCACGTTCGGCAGGATCTGCTTGAGCGTGATCGAGACGCCCGACTGGCCCTGCAGCCAAGCGGCCTGGACGTACGGCATGTTGCGCTCGCGCAGCGCCGCCCCACGCACGACCCGGGCAACGTAGGGCACGAAGCCGATCGAGAGGCCGATCACGACGGTCATCAGGTTCGGGCCGAAAATCGCGACGGCGATGAGGCCGAAGACGATACCCGGCACCGAGAAGAGGATGTCGAGGAACCAGGAGATGACGGTGTCGATCTTCCCGCCACACCACGCGGCGACCAGGGCGAGCACGGTGCCCGCGACGGTCGCGATCAAGATCACCAGCGTCGGGCCCGCCAGCGTGATGCGCGCACCCCACATGGCCCGAGAGAGGATGTCACGCCCGAGAGCGTCCGCCCCGAGCGGGTGCGCGGCGCTCGGCCCCGACAGCGCGGCCAGGAGGTCAGGTTGGTTGGGCGGGTACGGCGCGATCCAGGGCGCGAGCAGGGCCGCCAGCGCGATCACCAGCAGGATCGCCGAGGCCACCATGCCGGATCCACCGAGCTTGCGGGAGAGGCGCGCGAACCAGGACGGCGCTACGGGAGCCGCCTTCGCGAGCGCGATCTGTGTGGTCGCCGGTACGGTCATTGCTTGCTCCCCAGTGAGATCCGCGGATCGATGAGCGTGTAGAGGAAGTCGACGATGGCGTTCACGACGACGAAGGCGACCACGAGCACCAGGATCACGGCCTGCACGACAGCGAAGTCGCGCTGCATGATCGCACGCACGAGCAGCGAGCCGAGTCCGTCGAGGGCGAACACGTTCTCGATGACGACGGCGCCGGCGATCAAGGTGGCGATCGTCAGGCCCATCACGGTGGTGATCGGGATGAGGGCGTTGCGCAGGACGTGCCGACGGATCGTCACGCCCGAGCTCAGCCCACGGGCGACGCTCGTCTGAACGTGTTCGCGCCCTTTCTCCTCCAGTACCGAGGCCCGCGTGATGCGGGCCAGATAGGCCGAGCTCGCCACGGCGAGCGCGACCGCAGGCAGGAAGAGGTGGAACAGGGTGTCCAGTCCCCCGCTCCCGCTGCCGTTGGTCGGGAACCAGCCGAGGCCGACCGAGAAGACGCTGATCAGCGCGACACCCACTACGAACACCGGGGTCGAGAGGCCCAGCGTCGCAACGACGTTCACGATCTGGTCGGCGAGCCCGCCCTTGAGCGCGGCAATCAGGCCGAGGCCGATGCCGACCACCGCGATCACGATGGTGGCGAGGCCGACCAGCGCGGCCGTCGTGCTGAGGCGCGTCACGATGAGGTCAGAGACGTCCTGACGGTACACGATCGAGTACCCCAGGTCGCCGCGGACGAGGTCGCCGAGCCACCGGAAGTACCGCACGAAGAACGGGTCGTTCAGGTGGTACTGCGCGGTGACTGCAGCGATCTGCTCGGGGCTCCCGCCCCGGGGCCCGAGCACGAATGCGAGCGGGCTTCCCGGGGCGAGATACAGCAGTCCGAACACGATGAACGACGTGACCAGGAGCACAAGCACCAGGCCGCCCGCTCGTCGCAGGAGATAGGACGGGAGGGACATCGTTACTCGACGCCGCCAATGGTCGCGGCCCACGGGTAGGACAGGTACGCCACCGAAGCAGTGGCCCCCGAGACCCGATCGTTCTGGACCAAGATTGTCGGCATGTAGTTCAGCGGGATCCAGGGCAGGTCCTGGGTGACCTGATCCTGAATTCCGACGGTGAGCTGTGCGCGCTCAGCCGGATCAATGGTCTGCCGCGCGGCCTCGATCTGAGCGCCGACGGCTTCGTACCCGTTGAAGTTGCTGTCCCCGCCAGTCGCGAAGACGTTGTAGACGTCGAGGGGGTCAGCCATGTTGCCGTACCAGGTCGTGAAAAACGCATCGATGCCTTCGCGCGCGGTGGGGTCGAAGTACAGGTTGCCGTACTGCTCGGCCGGGATCACCTTGGTCTCGATCGTGAGCCCGATTGCTTCGCCCGCGGCCTGCAGCAGGTTCGCGGTCTGCTCGTGGACGGCGGAACTGCCCTGAATCGCGATAACGATCGGCTGGCTCAGGTCCCCGGCCCCCTCGAGCAGCTTCGTCGCTCCGGCAGGATCCGACTTCGTCGAGAACTGCTTCCATGCGGGCTCAAAGATGTCAGCCTGCGTGTCCCAGTAGTCGGGCCCAGCGAGCGTCGGAGCGGGCAAAGCCGCCCCCTGGAAGACGACGTCGGCGACGGCGGTTCGATCAATCGAGGCGAGCAGCGCGGCCCGCACCTCGGGGTTGGCGAACAGTCCGTCGGTCGCCGCTGCGGCGAGCGTCCAGAAGACGAACGACTTGCCGTAGGTGGTCGTGACCTCGTCCGAGCCCTCGAGCTGCGACAACCCGGCCGGGGGCAGGTAGAAGAACTGACCGTCGACATCGCCCGAACGCAACGCATTGACCGCGGTCGATTCGTCAGCGATTGCCGAGAAGGTGAGCTTTTCGACCTTCGGGATCAGCGTCTCGTCCCAGTAGGCAGCGTTCTTGGTCAGCACGATCGACTTGCCGGCGTTCCACTCCGCAAGCTCGAACGGCCCGGTGCACTGCACCCCGGCGGTGGGGGTCCCGAACGATTCTCCCCCGGCCTCGGCGGCCTGCTGCTGCACGATGGCGCCCGCGGCGCTCGACATGCCCTGGCCGAAGAGTGCGTCGGGCTGGCTCAGGCGCACGGTCACCTGGTTCTCGCCCGTCACCTCCGCCGACTGGAAGTAGGTGAAGTACTCGGAGTAGTACGAGGTCGCGTCGGGGCCGGCTTGACGGCTCAGGGAGTACACGACATCGGCCGGCGTCAGCGGCGTACCGTCCCAGAAGGTCACGCCGTCCTGCAGCGTGTACACGTAGGTCGTGTCGTCGGGCTGTTCGACGCTCGCCGCGAGGCCCGGGCCCGTCGAGAGGTCGGGGTTCAAGCGGAGCAGGCTGTCGCAGAGGTTCGCAATAACCGTGTTTTCGGCGTAGTTGAACGAGTGCTGCGGATCGAGCGACATCGGCTCGTAGGGCAGGTTCCAGTTCAACTCGTCGACCGCGGCCGTACCGGGCTCGGTCGTCGTGGCCAGATTCGAGAGGTCAACGTCGAGCTTGGTCGCGCCGCCGCCACCGGCACCGCCACCTCCGCCCGCGCACGCGGTAAGCAGGAGGGTCGCCGTGGCGGCGGCCCCCAGCAGGGCGAGTGGTCGTCGAGTCATGAAAAACTCCTTTGTTTTCGTTGGGATGAAGTGAGAACGTGCTGGTCTTCGTGCGGGTGAGGCGGACAATATCTGGCCGATGCGGCGCTCGTCGAGCGGCGATCCGCTAGCCGGAGTAGCGGACGCCGTTTCGGTACACGGCGCTCGGCGCGGGCCGGTCCGCGACGAGCTGTGCGATCGATTCCGCCGCGAATTCAAGCCGGGTGGCCGAGTCTGGGCCGCCCCAGCTCGCGAGCTCGGGAACACCGAGGAGCTCGCCGCCAGCGGTCGAGGCGAGCCGGTAGCAGCGTTCGAGGTCCGCGTCGGTGAGGGCGGCGGTGCGGTAGCCGAGCAGGTGCGCGCGATCGACCATGCTGCCGTTGCCGTACGGGCTCCACGAGTCGCGCACCCCGTCAGAGCCGAGCGCGAGGCGCACCCCGTGCTCTTCGAACAGGTCGAGGTCGGGCACGGGATCAGCGCCGAGGGCGCAGGTCGTCAGCCAGACGCCCGCGTCGGCGACCGCGTCGAGTGTTTCGCGCAGGCTCGGCAGGCTGGTGTCGCACGCGGCGAAGGCGTGGCCGATGGTGACCCGATTCTGCATGCCGAGCGACTTCGCGCGGCGGGCGATCTCGCGGATCTGCTCGAGACCGAGCTCACCGCCGTCGTGCAGATGGATGTCGATGTCGCGGCTTGCTTCCTGCGCCAGGCCAAACACGGCGTCCAGGTGCGCATCGACGTCGCCCTCGATCCCGGCTGGATCGATCCCGCCGACGAGGTCGGCGCCCGCGGTCAGTGACTCGCGCATGAGCTCGAGCGTGCCCGGGTTGGTGATGAGGCCGAACTGAGGAAAGGCGACGATCTGCACGGTGAGGTGCGAGGCGAGGCGGTCGGCGGCGGCGCGCACCGCCACCACGTTGGCAATGCCCGTCTGCGTCGAGACGTCGACGTGGGCGCGCATGGCGAGGGTGCCGTTCGCGACGGCGTTTGAGAGCAACGCGAACGAGCGTTCCTCCGTGCCGGTGTCGAAGGTCGATTCGAGGTCGTTCTTGATGAGCTCCTCGAGCGTCTTCGCGGGCTTGCGCGAAGTCCAAGGGGTTCCCCACGTGGTCTTGTCCGGGTGAATGTGGGCGTCCACCAGCGCGGGTGCGGCGAGGAGGGGTCCAGTAGCTTGGGTAGTCACGACGGTGTGGCTCTCTCTCAAATGAATGCCCGAACGTCGGGTCATATGACATATGATAATCACACAACCATCCCAATTTCAAACGAGGTTTTCATGCAGCAGGTGCGCCGCAAGTCTCTCGTCGACGAGGTCGTCGATCAGATCAAGGCTGAGATCAGCTCCGGCAACTGGGCGGTGGGCGGAAAAATCCCCAGCGAACACGAACTCATCGACACGCTCGGTGTCAGCCGCCCCTCCGTCCGCGAGGCAGTGCGCTCGCTCGTCCAGCTCGGCCTGCTCGAGACCCGCCAGGGCGATGGCACTTACGTCATCGCCGACGACGCCACTCAAGTCGCGCTGCGCCGCGCGCTCGGCACCGCCGACAGCTTGGAGGTCATCCAAGTCCGTCGCGCCCTCGACGCGCTGGCTGCCCAGCTCGCGGCCTCACACCGCGGCGACCGTGACATCGCCGCCCTCGAGCGCAACCTCGAGGGTCGACGGCGCGCGATCGCCGATGGCGATGTCGAGCAGTTCATCACGCACGACGTCGCGTTTCACGTCGGCGTCGCAGAGGCTTCCGGCAACGCCTTGCTCGCGGGGCTCTACGCAAGCTTCGACGGCTCGCTGCGCACCTCGGTCGCCGATAACTCGTGCCTGACGCGCAACGCCGACCCCGATCGCGCCGACCTGCACAACGCGCTCTTCCAGGCGGTGCTCGCGCAGGATCCCGAACAAGCCGCCGCCGCCGCGCTCGGACTCCTCGACCAGCAGGCGCAGTCGCTCGGCGATGACCGCTAGGAGTCGCGGGACGCTCATCGCCGCGGGCATCATGGTGCTCGCGATCGGACTGTGCGTCCGCTTCCCCATCACGTCCGTCTCGCCGATCCTCACCGCCCTCGGCGACCACTTCGGCCTCGGCGAGACCGGGCTCGCAATCCTTACCGCCACCCCGGTGCTGTTGTTCGGCCTCGCCTCCCCCATCGCGCCCTTCCTCGTGCGCCGGCTCGGGCTCGAGGGCGCGCTGCTCCTGCTGCTCGTGGCCCTCGCAATCGCGGGGCTGCTGCGGCCACTCAATACCCCGCTGCTCTTCGTCGGCACCGTGATCGTCGGTGCCGCTATCGCGCTCCTCGGCATCCTTGCCCCGCAGCTCATCCGACACTTCCTCGACAAGCGCGCCGGGCTCTGGACGGGGATCTACACCACCTCCTTTGGCATCAGTGCGGCCGTCGGCGCGGCGCTGACCGTACCGCTGTTTCACGCGTTGACCGACCAGGCGTCGCTCACCCTCATCGCTTGGGGCGTTCCCCTCGCAGGGTCCGCGGCGGTCGGCGCGATCCTGCTGCCGCGCCTGCGCAGGGCGTCCCCAGCGGCCACCAGCTCGGCGCGCCCCCAGGCGGGCCCCATCACCCGGGCCCCCGGCCTCTTTGCCGTAACTGGGTTCTTCGGCTGCCAGGCCCTCATCTACTTCTCACTCACCTCGTGGCTGCCCACCGTCTATACCGATCGCGGGCTCGCCCCGGCCGACGCCGGCCTCCTCCTCGCGCTCATGAGCATCGCCGGCTTGCCGGCCTCGCTGCTCGCTCCGACGCTTGCCGCGAAGCCGGCGCTGCGCACCCCACTCATCGTCGGGCTCTCGGTCCTATCCGCCATCGGCCTGATGGGGGTCGCCTTCGGCCCGACCGCGCTCGCCCCGCTCGCGGTGAGTCTGCTGGGCATCGCGCAGAGCGCCGCATTCGGCATCGCGATCGGCCTCATCATCTTCACCGCGCCGAGCGTCGCCCAGACATCCGCGTTCTCGGCCTTTGCGCAGGGGGCGGGCTACACCCTCGCGGCTCTCGGCCCGCTCGCCATGGGGCTGCTTGCCGCCGCCGGCGTCCCCTGGTCACTCATCGTCGGGGGGCTCATCGTCGCCGTGGTCGGTGAGGCCTGCTTCGGAGTCGCGGCATCGCGGGCCTCGCAGCGCGGCGCGGGCACAGCGACCGCGCGCGCGTAGACGGCGCCGAGACGCTACTGCGTCGCCAGTATCGGCTCCATCAGCTTGAATAGGTGGGCGGGCAGGTCCGAATCGGCCGTCGTGCTGTTCAACAGGATCGCGACCGAGACGCCGGTCTCTGGGTTGTTCATCGCGAGAGCCTGGAACCCGAGACCCGTTCCGGTGTGCCCGACGTAGTCCCCGATCTTGCCCATACCCATGCCGTACTCGTCGTACTCGGGGGCGTTCGGGTCGCCCGTCGCGGGGTGGAACGAGGCGAGCCGGTCCTGCTGCGTCTGCGCCGAGAGCAGCGAGCCAGTGCCGAGCTCGTCGGCCCAGCTGGCGAGGTCCGTGACGCTGCCGAACAGCCCGCCGGCAGCGCCGAACATGGAAGGTGACACGACCGGCAGCGGCTCGAGCGCCTCGTCGGTCCACTGGTAGGGGGTGGCCGCAGGGTCGGCGATCTTGCCGTCCGCCGGGTACGCAACGCTGGCAAGTCCGAGCGGCTCGGTGGCGAGCTCCATGACCGCCTCGGCCCAGGACTCCCCGGTCACCTTCTCGATCACCATTCCGAGCAGGATCGTGTTCGTGTTGGAGTACGAGAACTGGGCGCCCGGTGAAAACGCCAGCGGCACCGCGAGCGCCGGGCCGATCAGCTGATCGTCCGTCAGCGGCGCCGTCGGGTCGTCATTGATCAGCACACCGATCTCCGGCAGCGCGGAATAGTTCGCCAGGCCGGAGCGCATCTCGGCGAGGTCTTGCAGCGTGATCTCGTCACCGCCCGGCACGCCCTCCACGAACTTCGAGATGGGGTCGCGCAGCGAGACGCTCCCCTCATCGACCAGCATCAACAGCGCCGTCACGGTGAACGACTTGGTGATGCTGCGGTAGCCGAAGTTCTGGTTGATCGCGACAGGGATCGCGTCCTGGTCAGGGCTGTTGTAGGTGAACGACCACAGCTCATTACCGTCCTGAGTGACGAGGAAGACGGCGCCCGGGATCCCGGTATCGCCGAGCATGCCCGTGACCGCCGACTCGAGCGACGTTCCCCACGCCGTGTTCGCTTCTGCGGCAGTCGGGGCCGGATCGTATGACCCGGGCGCGGAACCGGCACAGCCGGCAAGCGCGAGCGTGGCAGCAATGGCGGCGGCGACCGCACCCGTATGTCGACTCATGCGAAAAGTAGAACACGCCGCCCCGCCCGAAGACGGAACTGCGGCCATATTGTTGCCGGAGCGGCTAGACCACGTCGCTGTCCGCCGCCGAGAAGTTGGCCGTGCGCGGCGACGGGATCGGCATGTCGTGCGCGTCTGCGGCCGCGATCAGGCGGGTCTCGGTGGCCCGCGTATTGCGCTCGGCCGAGTCGTGGATGATCCACTGATCGACCATCACGAACTCACTGCGGTCACCCGCTGTCGCGACCCCCGTGACCGTGAAGTCGCCATAGGGGTGCTGGGTGAAGTCGACCGAGACAAAGTCGCCGTGGCCGATGCTCAGCGCGTCGACTGCGCTCCCCCGCGGCGCGTCCGGCGCTTCGAGCAGCACCCGCTTCACCTCGCGCTCGGGCGCCCGCACCGCGAGCTCGTTCTTCATCGTCTGCTTCTTCGCGATGTGCACGCCGCCGAGCACCATCTCGTCGACGTCATTCACCCAGACCGGGCCCGCGATGAGTGTCACGCCGTAGCGATCGGTCTCGATGCCGACCGCAATCCGCTGTTCAGGCGTGGCCTCGGCGAGCTGCGCGGACATACCAGCGACGTCGCGCTTGGCGGGAAAGACAAAGATCGGCTCCATACCCAAAGCGTAGCTGGCTTACTCGGGTCGCACCTCGTAGACCAACCGCGCGAACTGCCCGACCTGGCGGACGGAGGCGAGGTGGAGCCGGTCGGACTCGAGCCGGCGCGGCAACAGCGGCGCCCCGGCGGCGAGCGCGACCGGCGCAATCGACAGTGCGATCTCGTCAAGCGCGCCGATGTCGAGGAATTGGCCCGCGAGCTCGCCGCCGCCGACCACCCAGATGTCGCCGTCACCCGCGGCGGCGCGAATCGCGGGCAGAGCCTCGGCAACCGGGCCGGACACTACGCGCACGTCGGCCCCGTCGGGGATGGGCAGCTCACGGCTCGAGAACACGAATGTGGGCTTCTCTCCGTACAGTTCGGCCCAGCGCTCGGGGAACTCCATGAGTTTCTCGTGCTCGAGCACCCACTCATACGTCGTCGATCCCTCGACGAGCACCGCCGCCCGCGAGGGGTATAGCCCCTCCGCGGGCTCGTCACCGCCCTCGACCGAGAAGAGCCAGTCGAGCGAGTGTGCTTCGTCGGCGATCCAGCCGTTCAGCGTCGTCGCACTGTCAAAGATGATTCGTCCCATGACTGGGACTCTAGACCCGACCGCCGACATTCGGGCCGCCGATCTCGCCCGCTCCCGCGGCGTCCCCGCGCATCCACCTCGTCAGCCGATTGGCGAACCATTCGGGGCGCTGGAGGGGAATCCCGTGCCCGCACTCCGGTACGACCTCGAGGACCGCGCCGGGCAACGCGGCGGCGCTCGCCTGGGCCGAGTCGCGCATGAGTCGCCGCTCGCGCCCGCCCACGAGCACGAGCGCCGGTCCGGGAAACTTCGCCCAGCCGCTCGGGAGCGTGAAGCGGATGTTCTCGCCGACCGCCGAGCGCAGCGTCTCAGGTGAGATGTGGGCGGACAGCTCGACGTATTCGTCGAGGAGTTCATCCGGGACGAAGAGCTCCCGCGCCTGCAGCCGCGCGAACCAGGGCTGTCGCGCGAGGGGCGTCGCAAGCGACAGCATCGCCAGCGTCGCTCCCGGCAGCGCCATCGGCCGGGTTTGCGCGCTCACCACGATGATGCTGCGCACGAGGTCCGGCCGTGCCGCGGCCAGCAAGATCGCGAGCTGAGCTCCGAGCGAGAATCCTGCGACGTGCAGGCCTCCGGGGGCGCGCGCCTCGATGAGCTCGATGAGCCCGTGCAGGGTGTCCGCGTGCCCCAGGTAGGACCCGGCCGATTCGAGGTCGTGGCCGGGCAGTTCGGGCACGATCACCCGAAATGACGGGTCCAACCGCGCGAGAGTTGGTCGCCACATCCAGCCACCGACGCCCCCGCCATGGATCAGCAGGACGGCGGGGCCGCCCGGCGGGCCAGTCTCAGTGAAACGCATGCCTCACGGTATCGGGTGCTCGCCAGCGGCCGCGTCCGGTTCAAAGCGGTACCCCATGCCTGGGTCGGTGATGAGGAACCGCGGCCGGGCAGGATCCGGCTCGATCTTCTTGCGCAGCTGGGCGATGTAGAGCCGCAGGTACCCCGTGTCGGTAATGTGCTCCGACCCCCAGATATCGGTGAGGAGCCGCTGCCGCGTGACGAGCTTGCCGGCGTTGCGCACGAGGATGTCGAGCACCTCCCACTCAGTCCGTGTCAGCCGGATGCGTTCGGAACCCGCCGCTGTCTCGCGCGTGATGCTCTTCGCGGCCAGGTCGATTGTGATGTCGGCGATGCGGGTCAGCGGCGCCGGCTCTTGGTTCGGCACGCGCCGGGTCAGCGCACGGATGCGCGCGAGCAGCTCGTCGATCGCAAAGGGCTTGGTGACGTAGTCGTCCGCGCCAGCGTCGAGCGCCTCGACCTTGTCTGCTGCCCCGGTGCGCCCTGAGACGACCAGGATCGGCGCCCGCGTCCAGCCGCGCAGGGCGTAGATCACGTCGATCCCGTCGAGCTCTGGCATGCCCAGGTCGATCATGAACAGGTCGGGGCGCTCGGCGATCGCCGTGTTGATCGCGGCGGCACCGTTTACCGCGGTGAGTACCTCGTACCCCTGTGCGGCCAGGGTGACCCTGAGCGCGCGCAGGATCTGGGGGTCGTCGTCGGCGATGAGGATCTTCATCAGGCGTCCTGTGGGTTCGATGGTGCGGCGGAGTCGGTCGGGGCGTCTGGGGTGAGCGGTTCAGGATCGGGCGGGGAGGCTGGGTGCGCGATCGCCGCGGGCAGGGCGACCACCATGGTGAGCCCGCCGCCCGGGGTGTCTTCCGCTTCGAGCGTGCCCCCCATCCCCTCGGTGAACCCCTTGGCCAGGGCGAGGCCCAGCCCCAGGCCGGTCAGGTTGTCCGTGTCCCCCAGGCGCTGAAAGGGAAGGAACACTTCGTCTCGGCGCTCGGGCGCGATACCGGGCCCGTGATCGATCACCCGAATCTCGGCGGTCGACCCGAAGCTGCTTGACGCGATCCGCACTCGGGTGCCGGCTGGGGCGAAGCGGCCCGCGTTCGCGAGCAGGTTCACGATGACCCGCTGCAGCAGGCCGGGATCGGCCACGAGCGGTGGTAGCTCGGGGTCAAGATCGAGCTCGACGTCCTGCGGCCCGAGCCCCAGCTCGTCGAGGGCCGGCAGGATCATGTCCTCGGCGTCGACCTCTCCCAGCGAGACGCCGAGGACTCCGGCCTGCACACGGCTCACGTCGAGCAGGTTCGTGACGAGTGAGCCGAGGGTCGATAGGCTCTCCGCCGCGGTCGTCAGCAGTTCGTCTCGGTCGCGGTCGGAGTACGAGATGCCCGGCGAGCGCAGGCCCCCGACCGCCGCGGTCGCGGCGGCGAGCGGGCGGCGCAGGTCGTGACTCACCGCAGACAACAGCGCGCTGCGCACCCGGTCGACCTCGGCGAGCGGGCCGACCTCACTCGCGGTCTCCGCGAGGTCGGCATATTCGAGGGCCGAGTCGGCCTGGGTGGCGATGACTTCGACGAGGCGCCGCTCCGTGGCGTGGAGCTTCGCGCCGTAGAGTTCGAGCGTTGCGCGGGTGCCGGCGGAAATCGAGGTGCGCTCGTCGCCATCCACGGGCTCCCCGTCGCTCGCCAGCACGGTGTCTCCGGACAGGAGCCGCACCGCGCTGAGCGAGAACGCCTCGCGGGTGCGGCTGACGAGCGCCTGGAGCGCGTTCTCTCCCCGCAGAACATTCCCCGAAATCGAGGCGAGGAGGTCCGATTCCGCCCCGGCGCGCCGGGCCGCGCGCATGCGCCGGGCCGACTGGTCCACGACGTAGCTCACGAGGGCGGCAATGAGCACGTAGAGCACGAGCGCGAGCATCTGACTGGGTTTACTCACCGTCACCTTGTGCAGCGGCTCGATGAAGAAGAAGTTCAGCGTCAAGCCGGAGGCGAACGCGGCGAAGAGGGCGGGCCAGATCCCGCCGACGAGCGCGACGAGGACCACGAGCAGCTGGTAGAGCAGCACGTCGCTGGTAATCGACTCCGCGGTGCGCACAGAGGACAGCAACGCGGTGAGCGCCGGACCACCAACGAGGGCGAGGAGAAAGCCGAGCACGCGTCGCCGAGTGGTGAGCCCGCCCGCTGGCCGCGGGAGGGAGAAGCGATGCCCGGCAGCGGCGGCGTGCGTCACGATGTGGACGTCGAGGTCGCCCGACTCGCGAATGACGGTCGCACCGATGCCGGGACCCGACAGCGCGGAACGCAGCCGGCTGCGCCGGCTCACCCCGATCACCAGCTGAGTGGCGTTGACCCCTTTCGAGAAGGCGACCAGTGCCTCGGGGATGTCCTCCCCCACCACCTGGTGGAAGGTGCCGCCGAGTTTCTCGACGAGCGCGCGCTGCGTGGCGAGCGCCTCGGGCCGCGACAGGCGCAGGCCGTCCTGACCGGCGACGTGCACCGCGAGCAGCTCACCGCCCGCCGTGCGCGCCGCGATCCGGGCCCCGCGGCGGAGCAGGGTGTCGCCCTCTGGTCCGCCGGTGAGCGCAACCACGACGCGCTCTCGGGTCTCCCACGCGGCATCGATGTCGTGCTCGGCGCGGTAGTTGCGCAGCGCGCTTTCCACCTCGTCGGCCAGCCAGAGGAGGGCGAGTTCGCGCAGGGCAGTGAGGTTGCCGAGGCGAAAGTAGTTCGACAGAGCCGCGTCGATGCGTTCGGCCGGGTATACCCGGCCGCTCGAGAGGCGGTCGCGCAGCGCGTCGGGTGCGAGGTCGATGACCTCGATCTGATCGGCCGAGCGCAGAATCGCGTCGGGAATGGTCTCCCGCTGCGGCACACCGGTGATCTGCTCCACCACATCGTTCAGCGACTCAATGTGCTGAATATTGACGGTCGAGCAGACGTCGATCCCGGCGTCGAGCAGCGCCGCGACGTCCTGCCAACGCTTCTCGTGGAGCGATCCCGGGGCGTTCGTGTGCGCGAGCTCGTCGACGAGCGCGAGCGCGGGCTTTCGCGCAAGCACCGCCGCGAGGTCCATCTCGGTGAGTTCGACCCCGCGGTGCTGCACACTCATTCTCGGGATAATCTCGAGACCCTCGCACATGGCCGCCGTGGCGGCGCGACCGTGGGTTTCCACGATCGCGACCGCCACGTCAACGCCATCCTCGAGGAGGCGTCGCCCCTCTTCGAGCATGGCGTAGGTCTTGCCCACGCCGGGTGCTGCACCGAGCAGCACCCGCAGCCGTCCTTTGGACGCCATCTACCCTCCCAGCTGAGCGAGGGCGAGGTTGAGCATAAGGACGTTCACCGTGGGTTCGCCCAGGTACCCCAGATCCCTCTTCTGAACTGTACTCTCCACCAGCTCGCGGACCGTTTCGACGGGCAGGTGCCGCGCCGCCGCCACCCGCTCGACCTGCAGCAAGGCGTACGCCGGGCTGATGTGCGGATCGAGACCCGACGCCGACGCGGTGAGTGCATCGACCGGAACCTCCGAGGCGGGCGTGCCGTTGTGCTCCGCCACCCCCGCGCGACGCTCGGTGATAGCCGCGATGAGGTCGGGGTGCTCTGGGCCCCAGTTGCTGCCGCTGGACGCCCCGGCGTCGTAGCCGTCGCCTGCGGCGGACGGGCGCGGTTGGAACCATTCGGGCAGCGGGGCACCGTCCGAGTCTGAGAACGACTGCCCGATCAGCTGCGAGCCGACCGTTTCGCCATCTCGGGCGACCAGCGAGCCGTTCGCCTGGGCGGGCAGCGCGAGTTGCCCGATCGCGGTGATCACCAACGGGTATGCCACGCCCAGGAGGAGGGTGAAGAGGAGGAGGACGCGCACGGCAACCCACGTGGTGCGGGCGCCAGTCCGAGTGGAACTCATGATGTTCGCTTCTTTCTAGGGGTACGGCTAGAAGCCGGGGAGGAGGCTGACCGCAAGGTCAATGAGCTTGATGCCAATGAACGGAGCGATGACGCCGCCGAGCCCGTAGACCAGGAGGTTTCGGCCGAGCACGCGCGACGAGCTCAGCGGCCGATACTTCACGCCGCGCAGCGCGAGCGGGATCAGGATGACGATGATGATCGCGTTGAAGATGATCGCCGAGAGTACCGCCGAGGCCGGCGAGTGCAGCCCCATGATGTTGAGCACGGCGAGGCCCGGGAAGACCCCCACAAACATCGCGGGGATGATCGCGAAGTACTTCGCGAGGTCGTTCGCGATCGAGAAGGTGGTCAGAGCGCCCCGGGTGATGAGGAGCTGCTTGCCGATCGCCACGATGTCGATGAGCTTGGTCGGGTCCGAGTCGAGATCGACCATGTTGCCCGCCTCCTTCGCGGCGGACGTGCCCGTGTTCATCGCGACGCCCACGTCGGCCTGCGCGAGCGCGGGCGCATCGTTGGTGCCGTCGCCGGTCATCGCCACGAGGCTGCCACCGGCCTGCTCACGCCTAATGAGTGCCATTTTGTCTTCCGGCGTCGCCTCAGCGAGGAAGTCGTCGACGCCGGCTTCCGCCGCGATCGCGCGCGCCGTCAGGGGGTTGTCGCCCGTGATCATGACGGTCCGGATCCCCATGCTGCGCAGCTCGGAGAAGCGTTCGCGCAGGCCGTCCTTCACGACGTCCTTCAGGTGCACGACACCGAGGATGGAGCTCTCACCCGACGGCTGCTTGACCGCGACCACCAACGGGGTGCCGCCGTCCTGCGAGACCCGCTTGACGTGCCTGTCGAGCTCGGCGAGTACCGCCTCGGCGGGCGCTTGATCCTGCCGCACCCACGCGGCAACCGCCGAGCCGGCACCCTTCCGAATCTGCACGCCGTTTCTGAGGTCGAGCCCCGACATGCGGGTCTGGGCCGTGAACGGCACGATCTCGCCGGGGGCGTTCGTGTCGAACTGGACGCCCTTTCTGCGGGCGAGCTCCACGATGGATTTGCCCTCGGGCGTCGGGTCGGCCAGCGACGAGAGTGCCGCAAGCGTCATGAGCTCCTTCTCGTCCACGCCGTCAAGCGCGATGAACTCGGACGCCTGGCGGTTGCCGTAGGTGATCGTGCCGGTCTTGTCGAGCAGGAGCGTCGTGACGTCGCCCGCGGCCTCGACCGCGCGGCCCGACATCGCGAGCACATTGTGCTGGACGAGCCGGTCCATGCCGGCGATGCCGATGGCCGAGAGCAGCGCACCGATCGTGGTGGGGATCAGGCAGACCACGAGCGCGATCAGCACGGGGAGGGTGACATTCACGCCGACGGCCGAGGCGATCGGGTTGAGTGTCAGCGTCACGAGCACGAAGATGATCGACAGGCCCGCGAGCAGCACGTTCAGCGCGATCTCGTTCGGCGTCTTCTGTCGGGCCGCGCCCTCGACGAGGCGGATCATCCGGTCGACGAACGTCTCCCCCGGCTTGGCCGTGATCTGGACAACAATGCGGTCCGAAAGCACCCGGGTGCCGCCCGTGACCGCGCTGCGGTCGCCGCCCGACTCACGAACGACCGGGGCGGACTCGCCGGTGATCGCCGACTCGTCGATCGAGGCGATGCCCCAGACGATGTCACCGTCGCCCGGCACCAGCTGCCCGGCCGTCACCACGACCGTGTCGTGCAGCCCGAGATCTGACGAGGGAAGCTCTTCGAGCTCGGCAGATGCGGCCGAGGGATCCTGCGCCGCGTCGTACCCCACGACCCGGTGCGCGACCGTGCTGGTGCGGGTCGCCCGCAGGCTCTCCGCCTGCGCCTTGCCCCGTCCCTCGGCGACCGATTCCGCGAGGTTCGCGAAGAGCACCGTGAGCCACAGCCAGAGAGCGATGCCCCACGCGAAGGACGCGGGAATCTCCGCACCACCAGAGGGGGCGGGCCCGCCCAGGAAGGGTTCGGCGATCGCAAGCGCGGTCACCAGTACCGCGCCGATCTCGACGAGGAACATGACGGGGTTTCGCCACATGACCCTGGGGTCGAGCTTCGCGAACGTGCCGGGAAGCGCTTCGACCACGGCCTTCCAGGTGAAGACGCTGCGCTGTCGAGGTTTCGACGAGGCGCTTGTGGCGGGCTCGTCCGTGGTGTTCGGGAGTTCAGTGAGAGTGGACATGGTTTAGCGCAGCCCTTCTGCGAGGGGTCCGAGGGTCAAGATCGGGAAGTAAGTGAGGGCCGTCACGATGACGGTCACCCCAAGGAGCATGCCGATGAACATCGGCTTGTGGGTGGGCAGCGTCCCGCTCGTGGCAGGCACCTTGCCCTGCGCCGCGAGGGAACCCGCAAGGGCGAGCGCGAACAGGATCGGCAGGAACCGGCCGAGCAGCATCGCGACCCCGAGCGCCGTGTTAAACCACGGCGTGTTCCCGGTGAGCCCCGCGAACGCCGACCCGTTGTTGTTTGCGGCGGAAGTGAACGCGTAGATCACTTCGGACAACCCGTGATTGCCGGGGTTCCAGATCGAGGTCGCCTCGACATCCCCGCGCACCGCAGGAATGGCGAAGCTGAGCGCCGTGCCGCCGAGAATGAGGGCGGGCACGATCAAGATGAACAGGCTCGCGAGGGTGATCTCACGCGGCCCGATCTTCTTGCCCAGGTATTCCGGGGTGCGCCCGACCAGCAGACCGCCGATGAAGACGGTGATCACGGCCAGGATGAGCATGCCGTACAGCCCCGAGCCGACGCCGCCGGGGGCGACCTCGCCGAGCATCATGTTCAACATCGGCAGCATGCCGCCGAGCGCCGTGTACGAGTCGTGCATCGAGTTGACCGCGCCGGTGGAGGTGAGCGTGCTGGTCGTGCCGAACAGCGTCGAGGCGAAGATGCCGAAGCGCTGCTCCTTGCCCTCCATCGCTCCCCCGGCCAGCTGCGGGGCGGTACCGAGACCGGCCCGCTCGAGGCTCGACAGGATCGCAAACGAGGCGACGTACAGCGTGGCCATGACGGCGAGGATCGCGCGTCCCTGGCGCGGGTCACCCACGAGCTTGCCGAAGGTACGCGGCAGCGAAAACGGGATCATCAGCATGAGCACGTTCTCGAATAGATTCGTCCACGCCGTCGGGTTCTCGAACGGGTGGGCGGAGTTTGCGTTGAAGAACCCGCCACCGTTGGTGCCGAGCAGCTTGATCACCTCTTGCGAGGCGACCGGCCCGCCCGGGATGCTCTGCGCGGCGCCCGACAGCGTCGTCACCTCGGTGAACCCCGCGAAGTTCTGGATGACGCCGCCGGCGATCAGGATGACCGCACCGACGACGGAGATCGGCAGCAGCAGACGCACGGTACCGCGCGTCAAGTCGACCCAGAAGTTGCCGATCGTGAGCGAGCGGGTGCGGGCGAAGCCGCGCACGACGGCGATCGCCACCGCGATGCCCACCGCGGCCGAGACGAAGTTCTGCACGGCGAGGCCGGCGATCTGTACCGAGTACCCCAGGGTGAGCTCGGGCGAATAGTTCTGCCAGTTCGTGTTGGTGACGAACGAGACCGCGGTGTTGAACGCGAGGCCCTCGGGCACGGGCGGCAGGCCCAGCGAGTAAGGCAAGATCCCTTGGATGCGCTGCAACAGGTAGACCGCGAGGATGCTGACGAGCGAGAACGAGAGGACGCTGCGCAGGTACGCCCGCCAGCTCTGCTCGCTCGCCGAGTCGACACCGACGAGGCGGTAGAAGCCACGCTCGACGCGCAGGTCGCGGGTCGAGGAATAGATGCGCGCCATGTAGTTGCCGAGCGGGCGGTACAGGAGCGCGAGGATCAGGGCCAGCGTGGCGACCTGCAGCACGGCAAAAAGTACGTCCATGTCAGAATCGCTCCGGCTTCACGAGAGCAAACACGAGATAGGCGATGGCGGCGAGCGCGAGCGCTGCGGCGATCAGGGAGAAGATGATCACAGCTTCTCGACCCCCTTCGCGATCAGGCCGAGCAGCACGAACACGGCAATTACGCCGAGCACGTACACGATGTCCAGCAATGTGGATTCCTTTCAGAGGGCGATGCGGGCGGCCCCCTCGGCCGCCGCCCGGCCCGTTCTCGGGGCCGCTCCCTGAATCTTGGCCCCGCCGGGGTAGTCAGATCCCTCGTCCTAACGGTTTCCAAACGGCTATCTCTGGATTCCTCACGCGCCGCACACGGGCCTCGTAGGATGTGAGCATCTGTGCGGAAGGGGAAGCCACCATGGCCACGAAAACACCGGCGATGTCGCCGTCAGACATGCCCTTTGAGGAGGTTCTCATCCCCCTCACCCCAACCCGCCGCGCGGAGGCCGAGCAGCTGCTCGCGCTGTGCCGCGAGGTCAGCGGAGAAGAGCCCGTCGTGTGGGCCAGGCGCATCATCGGCTTCGGCGAATATCACTACCGCTACGCGAGCGGGCACTCCGGCAACGCCCCGCTGCTCGGGTTCAACAGCAACAATACGAAGCACACGATCTACCTGACCGAGAACTTCTCGCAGGACTACCCCGAGTTGATGGCGAGGCTCGGCCCCCACACCGCCAGCAAGGCGTGCCTGTACCTCAAGCGCCTCGAGGGTGTCGACCTCTCGGTGCTGCGCCAGCTGCTCGAGCTCTCGCAGGCTGAGGCCCGCGCGCAGCACGTGCCGGAGTGATGCTGGTGGCGCGGCCGAGGCCCGCTACGCTCAAGCCATGACTGTGTTGTCCGAATCGTTGTCGTCCCCCTCGCCCTTCGCCCGCGTCGCGATCGTCTCGGGGGCGGGCTCCCCCGACGGCATCGGCTTTGCCACCGCCGCCCGACTGGTGCGCGCCGGCTACCGGGTCGTCGTGGGGGCAACGAGCGACCGGATCGACGACCGCGCCTTCGAACTCGAAGCCATCGCGGCGGCGCATGGCGCCCAGCCCGGCGCGACCCACGCGGTCCCCGTCATCGCCGACCTCACGGAGGAGGCCGGGGCTGCACGCCTCGTGCAGGCGGCAGTCGACGCGTTCGGCAGGCTCGACGTCCTGGTGAACAACGCCGGCATGACCTCGGTGTCGGACCCCGAGGCGCCGGCCGCGATGGGCCAGCTCGACCGCTCGGGCTTCGAGCACGCACTCACCCGCAATCTCACGACGGCGTACCTCGTGACGCGCGCCGCGCTCCCCCACCTCGCCCTGGCCGAGCACGGCCGCATCGTCACCGTCTCGTCCGTGTCCGGGCCGATCCTCGCGTACCGCGGCGACGTCGGGTATCACGCGGCGAAGGCGGGCCTCGTGGGGCTCACGCGCGCTCTCGCGGTCGACCTGGCGGCGAGCGGCACGACGGCGAACGCGGTCGCCCCGGGCTGGATCCGGACCGGATCCGCGACCGAGCACGAGAACCGCATGGGCGACGCGGTGCCGCTTGGCCGCTCGGGCACCCCCGATGAGGTCGCCGCGGTGATCGAGTTCCTCGCATCCCCGGGCGCCTCGTACGTCACCGGCCAGGTGCTGATCGTCGACGGCGGAGGCGCGATTCAGGACGAGAAGGGGGTCGGGTAGCGGGCCCTTGTTCCCCGTACTCTTGAGTGACCCCTTCATTCGACGGGATGTCGCCAAGTTCCAGGAGGAACCGTGAAGACCAACCCGTACTACTCGACCAACACGACCGACCCCGACGTACACCACAACCAGCGCGACTGCCCCGCGGGCAAGGCGATCCCGAAGGAGAACAAGAAGTTCGGGACCAACGGCTACAAGCTCTGCAAGACCTGCGCGAAGATGTAGCTATTCGGCGGCTGCTTCCCGAGGCTCGGTCGGAGCTACATCGGCGGCAGGATCCTGTCCGGCCGCCACGGGAGCGCCGCCCGGGCGCCGGAAGAGGCCCCGCCAGCCCAGCTTGATGCCCTCTTCTGCAGGCTCTTCGACCTCAAGCCCGTAGTAGTCGCCGATGTGATCGACGAACGCGGCGCGCTGGGCACGGTCGTACGCGCGCCGCTCGCGGGTGAAGGCGATGATCGTGGACCAACAGATCCCGAGCATGATCACGGAGAACGGCAGCGCGATGATGATCGCCGCGGTCTTCAGCGCTTCGAGCCCTCCTGAGAGCAGCAGGGCGGTCGCGAGGAAGGCCGTGGCAAGCGCGAAGAACACCCGGATCCAGCGCTTCGGCTCGACCTGGCCGCCGGTCGCAATCATGCCCATGACCAGCGAACCAGAGTCCGCCGAGGTCACGAAGAAGATCGTGATGAGCACGATCGCACCGACGGTGAGCGCCGCGCCTCCCGGCAGCTGCCCGAGCATCGCGAACAGCGAGCCCTCGATGTTGACCGCCCCGTCCGGGCCAACGAGCCCGCCCGGGCCCGACAGCTCCGAGTAGAGCGCCGTCCCTCCGAGCACGCTGAACCACAGGAACGTCATCAGCGTCGGGACCAGGATGACGCCCATCACGAACTGGCGCACGGTGCGCCCGCGCGAGATGCGCGCGATGAAGATACCGACGAACGGCGCCCACGAGATCCACCAGCCCCAGTAGAACGTGGTCCACGACGCCTGCCAGGCCTCACCCTCGGCGCCGGTAAACGCGCTCACGGTGAAGGACATGCCGACGATGTTCTGCAGGTAGTCGCCGATGGACTGCACAAATTCGCGCAGCAGGAACTGAGTGGGCCCGACGATCAGGATGACCAGCACGAGCACTCCGGCGAGCATCAAGTTGGCGTTCGACAGCCACTTCATGCCCTTCCCGACGCCCGACAGCACCGAGAACAGCACGAGCGCGGTGATCACGACGATGATGACGATGTTGCTGAAGTCTGACGCCTGCATAATGCCGGCGCTCTCAAGCCCCGCGCTGATCTGCAAGACGCCGAGGCCGAGTGAGGTGCCGACGCCGAAGATCGTGCCGACGAGCGCCACCACGTCGATCGTGTTCCCCCAGCCGCCGCGTACACGCTTGCCGAGCAACGGCTCGAGCGTCCAGCGGATCGAGATGGGGCGGCCGCGGCGATGGATCGCGTATGCGAGCGCCAGACCAATCACCACGTAGATCGACCAGGCGTGCACCCCCCAGTGGAGGTACGTCTGCGAGAGGGCCTGCTGCGCCAACTGCCCCTCGCTGCCGGTGACCCCTGGCCGCGGGCTCGCGAAATGACTCAGCGGCTCGCTCACGCCGTAGAAGACGAGACCGATGCCCATACCCGCGGCGAAGAGCAGCGAGAACCAAGAGCCGAGCGAGAACTCCGGCTCGTCGTCGTCCTTGCCCAGCTTGATCTCGCCGAAGCGACTGAACCCCATTGAGAGGCTAAAGATCACGAAGAACGACGCGATGAGGACGTAGTACCAGTTGAAGTTGTGGACGATGCTGGCCTGGATTGCCTTGAAGGCGGCTTCCGCCGCATCGGGCAGGATCATCGCGAAGGCGGCAAAGAGAACAACGATCGTGGCCGCGGGCCAGAAGACCCAGCGGCTCAGGGTGGACGATTGAACGGTTTCGTTCGTCATGCCCTCCAGGCTAGCTGGGATGCGGCCGCGAGGCGATTCGAGCTGGGTTGGTGGGAGTGCAGATGGCCGCCCACCTCACCCGTTGGGGAGGTAGGCGGCCACAGTTCAGCCCTACGCAGCGGCCGAGAGCACCTCGAGAGCGGCGTCGATTCCCGCACCGACGTTCACGTCCATTCCCAGATCTTTGAGCCCTCGCCCCAGCGCCGCAAGCCCCACGATGGGGTACATTCCGCTGGCGGTCGGACCCATATGCGCGAGGCGCATCAGGTTGCCAGCCCCCTGGCCGCTCGACAGCATGACGCCGTACTTCTCGCGGACGTGTGTGCGCACCTCGACGTGATCAAGGTGTTCCGGCAGCCGCACAGAGGTGACGCAGTTTGCCGCGATGCCGGGGCTTGCCGCCCACAGCTCAAGCCCCATCGCGACGACGCCGGCACGGGTTGCCTCGGCAGCGAGCGTGTGCCGCGCGATCGCCTCGTCGAGTCCTTCTTCGAGTACCTGGTCCAGCACCGACTCAAGCCCGTGCACGTCGGAAACCGACGGCGTATAGGGGAAGACTCCCCCGTCGAGCCACTTCTCTTTCCAGTCGAGCAGTGACACATACGAGGCGCGCGGCGCGGCGGGGTTGTTTTCGATTCGGTCCCAGGCGGCAGGGCTGACCGACATCATCCCGATGCCGGGAGGGCCCGCGAGGCACTTCTGTGCGCCGGTCACGACGACGTCGAGCTGCCACTCATCGGTCTCGAACTCGAGTCCACCGATTGAGGACACCGCGTCGATGAGCGTGAGGGCGCCGTACTTCTTCGCGATCGGACCAATCGCTTTGCAGTCCGTGATTGTGCCAGAGGGTGTCTCGGAGTGCACCAGTGTGACGAGCTCGATGCCGGGGTGCGACTTGAGGAAGTCCTCGACCGCCGCCGGGTCCACCGCCTCGTTGTAAGCCACCTCGAGCTCGAACACCTCGGCGCCGAAGCTCGTGAGCCAGTACCCCATACCCTTGCCGAACACGCCCTGCACCAGGTTGAGCACCTGCATGCCCGGCTTCACCAGCGAGCGAGCGGCACCCTCGAGCGCCACGATGGCCTCGCCCTGCATCAGGATCATGTCGTTCTTCGTCTTGAACACTCGCGCGGCCTTCTCCTGCGTGCGCCGGAAGGTCTCGAGGAACAGCGGGTCGTAGTGGTACAGAATCGGCTTGCCGAGGGCGGCGAGCGTGCGGTGCGTCGCCATCGTCGGCCCGGCAGACAGAGTAAATACTTCTGGGTTCTTCAACGTTGATTCCCTTTCAGAACAGATGTGCGAGCGCGCCAGAGGACTAGCGGGCACCGCGGACGTATGGTGTTGCGAGCGCCGCCGGAAGGGCGGACTTGCGGGAGAAGAACGTGAGCACGATCATGACGGCGATGAAGGGCATCATGGTCACCACATCGTTCGGGATGTTCAGCGTCGTCAGTTGCAGTACCGTGCCCATCGCGACGAACAGGCCGTAGATCAGCGAGATCAGGAACACCCAGAGCAGCCGTCCACGGGCCAACATCGCCACCACAATCGCGAGGAACCCCATGCCGTGCGTCATCCCCGGCGTAAAGGTACCGGCAGAGATCAGCGCGAGGTAGGCGCCGCCGAGGCCTGACATCGCGCCACCAAACAGCACGGCGAGCGAGCGCGTTAGCAACACGTTGCCACCGGCCGCATCGAGCGAGGCGGGCTTCTGCCCGGCAGAACGTAGCCGCAGGCCGCTCGTCGTGCGGTACAGCCAGATCGAGGTGATAATGGCCAACAGCATCGAGACGTAGAACATGCCCGGCTGCGAGAACAGGCTCGGTCCGACTACCGGAATGTCCGAAAGGAACGGAATCTCCCACGGCGCGGCGAGACCGAGCCGCGGCTTCGAAGTGCCGTAGTTGAAGTCGTACAGCACGCTGCTGACACCGGTTCCGGCAAGCGTGATGCCGATACCCACGACGATCTGGTTGAGGCCGAGCAGCACCGACAGCACCATCATGATGGACGACAACACGACGCCCGCAAGTGCGCCGACGAGGAAGCCGACCCAGAAGCTGCCGGTAGCGAGCGTCGCGACGAACCCGAAGTACCCGCCGATGAGCAGCAAGCCCTCCATGCCGATATTGAGCACGCCTGCCTGCTCGCCCACTGTTTCGCCAATTGCCGCGAGCATGACGGGCATCGCGCTGGCGAGCGCCGCTATGACAAACGCGGTGAGGAATGCGTCAGAGAAAAAGGGAATCATTTCCAGTCGTCCTTACTTCTTCACGCTCTTGAACAGACCAGTGGGGAGATAGCTCTTGCCCAAGTCCTTGCGATTTCCCATGAACTCGATGACCGTCATGAAGAACAGGATCAGTGCAACGATAATGAGCAGGAAGTCGACCGACAGCCCCACCTGTTGCGCAGCGATCGTGCCGCCCGTGGCGAGAATCGCATAGAACGCGACAAGCGGGATCGAACCGATGGGATTCAAGCGCGCCAGGAACACGAACGGCAGGATCTTGTCGCCATACATCGGGTTCCAGTTGGTGCGCATGTAGCCCCAGAGCCCCAGCATGTCGACCGCACCCGCGAGCGCGATCATTCCGGAGGAGAGCAGGAAGACGATGATGATCATCTTCTTCGCGTCGATCCCGGCGTGGGTGGCTGCCTTAGGGCTTGCCCCCAAGACGTCGATCTTGAGCCCGAATGACGACTTCGTGAGGATGTAGTGGAAGACCACGACAATTACCAAGGCAACAATGAATCCCACGTGGATTCGGGTGCCCGGGATAAAGGGGAGCATGAGGCCCAGGTCGAGTACGCGAGTTTGGGGCACGGTGACGCCGTGATCCTGAAACGGGCCCTTGACCAGAATATTTGCCGCGCTGATCGCGATAAACGAAAGCATGAGGCTCGTGATGATTTCATTCGTGCCGTACTTCGCCTTGAGCAAAGCAGGCAGGTAGCCAATCGCCGCGCCGATGACAAATGCCATCACGAACAGCACCACGATCCCCACCCCGAACGGCAGCGTCGCCATCACATCTGGGGCAGTGCCCGCGACGACCGCCGCGGCCAAGAGGTAAGTGCCGTTGTAGCCCAGATTCCAGAGCTGGGCGCGGAACGAGATGATCAGGCCAAGCGAGATGATCAACAAGGGCGCCATCATCGTGAGCGTCTTCTGCCAGCCTGTACCGCCAAGTCCCAGAGCGAGAATGTCTCCGTAGAACTTCAGCGGGTCGACGCCCATGGTCCAGATGATGAACCCTGCAACGATCAGCGCCAGCACAATCGGGGTGACCGTGCGAATGAGTACCTGCATTGCGACGCCGAGCTTACTCTTCTCCGGCTTCCGCGCCGCCTCGATCACCCGAGTTTCGGGGCCTGGATCGCCGGGCAGATCCGTCTCGTTCTGGGTCGACTTCTCTGCGAGCGACTCACTATTCGTGCTCATGTGTTCCCCTTGCTGTCGCAATCGTCGTCTTCGAACCGACCATGAGCTCGCCCACTCGTTCGGTCACCCGGTCGCCGTCATTCAGAACTTCGCCGATCAGACGGCCGTTGGAAATCACGGCGATCCGATCTGAGAGTTCTGCAAGTTCGTCGAGGTCGGTGGAGATCAATAGCGCTGCTCCTCCGCCTCGGGCAAATCCCCGGACGGTCTCGCGCACGCGATATACGGTCTTGAGATCAAGACCGTAGGTCGGCTTGTGGAAAATCACAGCTCGCGGATCATGCGAGAGCTCTCGTGCCAGCAGAATCTTCTGGATATTGCCACCCGAGAGCGTGCCTGCCCGCGTCTGCTCAGAGGGGGTCCGGATCTCGTAGTCGGCAATCTGCCGATGTGCCTCCTCGAGCACCGCGGCCTTGTCCATGCGCCCAAATTTCCAGAAGGGACGTTCGCCCACCTTCTTCAACACCAAGTTGAGAGCAACGCTGAAGCTGCCGACGATTCCCTCGTGCAGGCGATCATCAGTGACGTAGCGCACGCCGAGGTGCTGCCGTTCCTTCACCCTGAGCTTCGTGATGTCCTTCGCATCGAGCGCGACCGAACCCTTCATCGGCGCGAGCTGCCCAGCGATCGCTTCGGCGAGGTGCTGCTGGCCGTGGCCGTCAATGCCGGCAATGCCCACGATCTCCCCCGCGCGAATCGACAGGCTAATGTCACTGATCGGGATCTCGCCCGAACGCGACGCAGTGCTCAGTCCGCGCACTTCGACCACTACCGGAGCATCTGTGGGCACGACGTGTCTACGCTCCTCAGCACCCGCGCCGGCGGCCTCGGCCTGGTCCGTCGTCAGTGCCTCGGGGTTGGTCCCGAACATCGCCTCAAGAATGCGGGCCTTCGCCTGCTCCTCGGTCATCGCGTGCATCTCGACAGGATCAATGCGCCCGGCCACCTTGCCGCCGCGCAATACGGTCACCGCGTCTCCGATGGCGTACGCCTCGTGCAGTTTGTGGGAGATGAAAATCACGGCGAGACCCTCGGCCTTCAGCCGGTTGATACTCGCGACAAGCTTGTCAATGGCCTGGGGAGTCAGCATCGACGTGGGCTCATCAAGAATGAGCACCTCCGAGCCCTTCCACATCGCCTTTGCGATTTCGACCTGCTGTTGTTGACCCAAACCGAGATCCCCTGCGGGGAGGTCGGGGTCGATCTCGACTCCGAGGAGTTCGCTGAGCTCTTGCAGGCGGGCGGTGGCACCAGCTTTGTCGAGCCAGAAGTTGTCGGAGTCGCTCAGCATGAGGTTTTCGAGCACCGTGAGCGATGGGATCAGTGCTGAGTGCTGGTACACGACGCCAATACCCTGTGCCATCGACACGCTCGGCGAGCTCAGGACGGTCGGTACTGAGTTGATCTCAATGGTGCCCGAGTCTGGCTGCTGCAACCCGGCAAGGACGCTAATCAAGGTCGACTTGCCAGCACCGTTCTCGCCCAGCAAGCAGTGCACTTCGCCGCGCTTCACATCGAGTGAGATCGCGTCATTCGCGATGATGCCGGGGAATGACTTGGTAATTTCGGTGAGTCGAATGATCACCGAAGCTTCGGCGTTGTCCGAATCCGGGACATTCACCTGGGTGTTCTCGGACAAGGCTGTCCCCTCCGTTTATCGCGCGGCTCAGATACGAGCGGGGTGCCCCAGCACTTTGCCGGGGCACCCCGTGCAGCGCATATTTCCCGTGTGTTACTTACCCTTGGAGTCGATGATCTTCTGGACCGCCTGAGTATCGGTCGCCCGCTCAACCTTGACGCTGCCGTCGATGATGCCAGCCTTGGCCTCATCGACCGCCGTCGCAATATCACCGGTAAGCGACGGAGTGTCCTGCAGCGACAGGCCACCGTTCTCTACCGTGAGTTCGTAGGTCTTCGTGCCAAACGTTCCAGCCTCGACGTCCTTGATCGCGGCGACATAGGAGTCCTTGAAGTTCCAGAGCACGGAAGTCAGCACCATGTCCGGGTCCTCAACGATCTCGGTAACATCGCCAATCGTGGCGATGTACGAAATCGGGTAGCCGACGTCGGCGGTCTCGATTGCCTGGAGATAGCCGATGGTCGCGCCATCCCCCATGCCGAAAATGACGTCGGCGCCTGCGGCGATGACCTGGGTGGTCACCGTGCTGCCACCCGCGGAGTCCCCATATCCTGCGGGGCCAACATACGCCACGACGACGTTGATCGTCGGGTCCACGCTGTAGACACCCTGCGCAAAGCCACCGGCCATCAAAAACCAGTTCAGGTCCTCGGCCGAGGCCACAATACCGACGGTCTTCGTCGTGGTCTTCTTCGCCGCGGCAACGCCTGCGAGATAGGCGCCTTCCTGGGCCTGCGTAATCACGGTGGCGACCTTGCCCGGCTCATTCTTATCGAAGTCCACAACCAGGGTCGGGACCCCGGTCTGCATGCCGACGCGGTGACCGGCGGTATTGAATCCACTTGCGTGGGCGATGATGAGCTGGTTCCCTGCCTCCGCAACCTGCGTCAGAATCGTCTCGGTGTTGTCGTAGCCGACGTTCGAGTTGTCGTCGAGTTTGATTCCCAACTCGTCTGCTGCCGCCTGGGCAGCCCAGATGCCCTGCTGATTCCAGCCGTAGTCGGACTCCTTCTCAGGTGTGACGATGGCGAACTGAGTCACCTTCGTGCCTTCCGCGGCGCCTTCACCATCGGTGGAGCCTGTCTCAGCGCCACGTCCAGCGCATCCGGCCGTAAAAAGCAAGCCGGCACTGACCGCGAGCGCGATACCGGCTCGGAGCCCCTTTTTCGTTGATCGTTCCAAGAACATTTGCGTTTCTCCAATTTGACTCACCGTTGAGTTGCTGAGCATATACAAGCGGGCACCCTCACCCAGAATTATCACTTTGTAATGCTGGTTTATGAAGCTATAAGAATAAAAAAGCACTGTCAAGCAATTCAGAGCGCCGAGATAACAGCGTTACTTTCCCGGAATTCCGGCGAAGTAACGCCCCATCCCGACATAAATCACATGCTGAGAAACCGGTGCCGCCAACCTGTGCGGCCGATAGGTGATTACTGAGTGCGTTCCTCGGCAAGCACGAGCTCCGCGATCTCCCTGGCGCCCAGCTTTACCTTCTCGAGGAGCCGTTCTTTTGCCTGATCGTCGAGCCGGAACTCGAGCCCAGCAATAGAGAGCGCAGCGACCGTGCGCCCCTCCACAATGATTGGCGCGGCTACCGCGTAAATGCCCTCGTCCACCTCGGCCGCCGAGACGGCGTGATTGAGCTTTCCCGCCAGGGCGACCTCATTGCGCAGCTCCACCACTTCCTCTTTCGAGAGCGTCTGCTCGAGCTTGCGGAAGTACTTCTCCCGCTTCTCGGGGAGCGCTGCTGCAAGCAGGACCTTTGGGCCCGCCCCCTTATGTAGCGGCATCAGGTGCCCCGGCTTGAAGGAAATCATTGCGGGCTTGTCCGGGATCACCGATGCCACACACAACACTGAGTCCTTCACCCGACGCAGGATCAGGGTCGTCTCGTGAGTTTCTTCGACGAGCTGCTCAAGAATCGGCTTCCCGATCGCGCCGATGTCGAGCGACGACTCTGCCACGCTCGCCAGTCGGAACATCTGCGACGTCAGCGTGTAGACCCCTCTCCTGCGCTCTTCGATGAGATACAGCTCACGTAGGAGCGCGATGTAGCGGTAAGCGCTCGGGATCGAGATCTCGAATCGGGCGGAAATCTGCTCCACAGTAATTTCAGGCGATGCCTCGGTGAAGCTGAGCAGAATCTGCAATACCCGACGTGCACTGTCGACACCTTTTGCACGACTCGTTTGCATGTGGTCCTCTATCCTTCGGGCCGATCGTCTCCCCGCAACAACGACCGTACGGGCGGCTAAGTTAGCGCTGATACGTTCCGACGAAGCGATTTTGCTCGACGATAGCATCAGCATACGAGGCCAGGAACTCTTCGCGTGAGGGCGCTCCGTCGACCTTGCGGTTGAGCGCATAGACCCAGAAGTAGTAGTGGTGCTGGCCATGCCCAAACGGGGGCTGCGGGCCACTGTAGGCGGCCTCGCCCATTCCATTGGGACCGACACGTCCCGCCGCCACGGTACCGCCGAGCTCAGTGGTACCTGGATCGATGCCATAGACCGTCCAGTGTGTGAATCCCTGCGGCAGCGGAGCGTCGGGATCGTGTAGCACCACGGCAAGCTCGACGGCTTCCTGCGGGACGCCGGCAATCACGAGACGAGGAGTCTCGTTTCCGGTGTCCGCTGCAAACCGTGAGGCAATCGCGCCCAGGTTTTCGATGTCGGGGCTCGAGAGAGCGAGGTCTTGAATATTGAGGCCCATGGGCGTCTCCTTTGTATCTGGTGGGGTTAGGAAATCTGATCGAGCAAATCGAGCGCGATTTGGGAAACGGCGCCCGGCTGCTCCTCCGGGACGTAGTGGTCAGCATCGGCGACGGTTTCGTATTGCAACTCCGGGCGGAGCGCACGCGATTGATCGAATGCGACCTGGGTCACGAGCGTGCTCTCTGCGCCACGCACGACGACCGTCGGGACCGCGACCGCTCCGTAGTATCCGGCGAGGTCGGCCCGGAGTCCCTGCACCGTCTGCAGCATGGCTGCGGGTGATGCGAGCGGCTCGAAACCCTTCTCGGTTTCGCGATAGCCGTACTCCGCCCGACGCATGATCGCGTCGTGCGGCATGTTGGCATATCTTTCGTGGAGGTAGGCCTCAATTGCTCCGACCGATTCGAACGTCCGGGCGCCGGCACCCACTCTGGCCTCGAGGCTGTCGAAAACTTCAGTTTCGATGAACGGCGTGAAGTCAATAGCGACCACCCCGTCGACGAGCCCTGGATAGAGCGAGGCTGCAGCGATGGAGTTTCGCGATCCGAGTGAGTGTCCCACCAGAACGTTCTTCCCCTCGCCGCCGAGAGCCTCGACAAGCCCGCGGATGTCGCCGGCGAAATCCTCCGCCGAATATCCCGCTCCGGGCTTTGCGCTATTGCCGTGTCCACGCTGATCTACGGCGATCACCCGGGCACGCTGACCGAGGGCGCGGGCCACCGGCGTCCAGACCTGATGATTCGCCGTGACCCCGTGGAGCAGGAAGAACGTGTCATCTCCCTGCCCCAGCTCGGCGTAGGCAATCTCGATTCCGTTCGAAGAGCAGTGTTGGATCACAGCCAGAGCCCTTCGCTAGACCTGGTCGCTGCTCAGCGGCTGCGGCATCGCCTTGCGCACCTGCACGAGCTGCTGGACGATTTGCGCTCGCTTGGCCGCAACTTCGCCCTCGCCATATTCGAACAAGCCCTTTCCGCTCTTGAAACCAAACGTCTGTGCCTCAACATTCTGAGTGATGACGGCGGGAACCCCGTCCGCCTTTGAGAGGTCAGGGTTCAAGTAGCTCGCGACATTGTTATAGGTGTCGAGACCGGCCATGTCGAGCAGACGCATGGGGCCCACCACCGAAAGCTTGAAGCCAATCCCCCAGCGCACGCAGATGTCCATGTCCTCGCGCGAAATAACTCCCTCGTCGACAAGTGCCAGGCTCTCACGCATGATTGCGTACAGGATCCGGTTCTCAACAAACCCGGGGGTCTCGCGCTCACGCACGGCCTCATAGCCGAAGGAGTTCGCAACCTCAGTGACTCGGTCGCTCGTTGCCTCACTGGTCTGCTGACCGGGAACAACCTCGATCAGCGGAATCACGTGCGGCGGGTTTGACCAGTGCATCCCAACCAGGCGCTCGGGGTGAGCAAGCCCTTCAGCTAGCTTGGTAATCGGAATGCCCGAGGTGTTCGATGCGATGATCACGTCCGCGCCAACCAGGCCTTCAACCTGCGCGAGCACCTGGCGCTTGAGGTCTTCACGCTCGGGCACCGCTTCGAGCACGAACTCCGTCCCTGAAAGCGCCTCGCCAATGTCGGTTGTGAAGCTGATCTCGCCCTGGCGATCACCGCGGGGCGACTCAAGGTTGTCAAGCACCTTGGCGGCGAGCTTCACTCCGTCGGCGGCGCGCACGAGGGCGTCCTCGACCACGTCGTACACCGTGACGTCGACACCCGAGCGCGCAAATACGGCGGCAATGCCGGGGCCCATGATGCCCGAGCCAAGTACGGTGACCTTCTTGAGATGTGCCATGTTTCCTTCTCCTTTGAATGAAATGTCGTTGAGCTGTGCTGAACTGCGCCCAGCTAGATCGCCTCGGGTTCCCGACCCTCAGCGCGGTCAAGCAGGCGGTTGAAGTACTTCCAGTAGTTCTCTTTTGCATGGTGCGGGTAGATCCGCGCGGCTTTCTCAATCGACTCCGCGTGGTCGGGAATCGGGAACGTGGCCCCCGACGACTCGAGATCAATCTGAAACTTCGAGGACCACTCAAGGAAGATGCCGCACAGCAGCAGCTCGCGAACATCGCCGCCGGTGAAGGCAACGCCGTGATTGGCCAGGAGGATCGCCTCTGCCTGCCCCAGCTTCGCCGCGACGGCCTTTCCGAGCTCAACCGTCGTGACGATGTGGCTCGTCTCGTCAAAGCGCGGCACGCCCTCGTTCGCAAACCACGCGCCGTGATTATTGACCGGTGCGAGCTGGTTGGTGCCAGCACCAAAGACGGTTGCGAAGTGTGCGTGCGAGTGGCCTACGAAATTCACGTCGGGGCGAGCGAGGAAGATTTCAGCGTGCAGTGGCCATTCGAGGTGACGGAACCCCTCCCCCTGCAACACCTCGCCGTCGAGCGTAACCAATAGGTAGTCCTGAGCCGTAACCTCCGAGAGCGCGAGATGCCCGCGCTTCAGCCACATACCCCGCCCCTCCGGGTCGCGGTAGGACATGTGCCCCATCGACATGTCCCCGTGGCCTTCGATCTCGAGGATGCGATGTACGCGGGCGAGGTTCTCGAGAACCTCTTGAATTTCCGGTGAGGGGTTGAATGGCTCACGCATGTGAAGCTCCTTCTTCTATTCTTGCGATTCTGAAGTGCATTGTTTGACGAGCCGCTATCGCTGCGCCAGAGCCTCGGCTTTGGTCATTCCGCCGACGCGGGCATTCGGGCGTCCGCCGCTCGAGACTGCCACGCAGATCAGCAGCTCGTCTGGCTTGGGAGAGTCTGCGACGTGCAACGTGATGCCGTCGTAGTAGTCACGGACGTAGACTTCGTCCTTAAATGCCAGGGGAATGTCGAGCGTGACGCCCGCCGACGAGACCTTGGTCATTGACGAGATCCAGGCTTTGCCCCCGCCAACAGCGTCGCGGAAGCCGTTGCCGAAGATCGTGGTCACGCAGGCCACCACGTGCTCCTGCTCACCCGCGATGCCAGCAACGCCACCCTTGCCATACCCCTCGACCTCGCGGCCACCCAGCAGCGCCTTCGCCCGGGTACCCAGGGCGAACGCGAGCTCACCGCTCGGGGCGGTCAATGCACTGAGATCCTGCTGGAAGGGCTGGCCGGCGAACGGGTTTCGAATCACGACACCCACCGCCGCCTTGACCAGCGGCTCAGCTAGCTGCTGCCCAGCAAGCTCGGTCACCTCCACCACGCTCGAGTGCCAAGCGCGGATCTCGTACCCATCAATTACTGCGTTCATGCGTGCACCCCCGTTGTCGGATCGTAAATGGCCGCCTCGAGCACCTCGGGCGTGAATTGGTTTCCCTCTGCCATGCTGCGCGTCTCAGCGAACCACGCCGACTTCTCTTGGCAGCGGTCGGTGACCCCGCGCTCGCGCACCTGCCAGTCCACCAGCTCCTGCGTGAGGTCGGCAGAGCCCTTCGATACCGAGGTGGCCATCGTGTAGGCGTTGACCATGGCCGAACCCGCACCCTGTGCGAGCGCCGGGCACATCGCGTGTGCCGAGTCGCCGACCAGTGCGACGCGGCCGTTCGACCACTCCTTCAGCACGTTGGTCTGGTAGCCGTCGTAGCGTCCCGAGATCTTCGCAGCCTCGCGCAGTACGGGAGCCAGGTACGGGTGGCTCTCAACCCAGACGTCGTAATTGATCGGCACCGCCGACCCTTCCTCGTCCTCGATCGGCGCCATGAGCGCGATGTAGAGCTCATCCTCGTTGCAGGGAATGTACAGCACGCGCAGCACTCGGGGTTCGAGGTTCCAGAAGTCGATGACGTTGTCCCACTCGTCGCCTCCGCCCAGCTCCTCCTTGCAGCGGGGCACGATGAGGCGCGTGACGCCGTCCTTCGAGCGCGTGCGCTCCTGTTCAAAGCCGATCGAGTCGCGCACGTTCGAGTTGACGCCGTCCGCGCCGACGACCAGGTCGGCATGGCGCACCTCGCCACTTGCAAGCGTGACACTGCCGGCAGGATCAGCGGCGACGACTTCGGAGTCCACCAGGATCGTGACGCCCGCCTCGATGGCCGTCGCGACGAGCGCGTCGTGCAGCGCCTTGCGGGTCATCGTGCGCCAGGGCAGACCCCCGAAGTCTTCGAGCGACTTCGTCACGTTGTGCATGCGCGTCTCGTAGAACGGCGGCATCACGCTGTGAGGCAGCAGCCGGTCGTAGGCGCCGATCGCCTTCAGTACCTGCAGGCTGTTATTCCAAAGCAGGATCCCTGCGCCCAGCGGGCGAAGCTCCGTATCTTTCTCATGCAGCGTGACGTCCCACCCGTTCTGGGCGAGCGTCGTAGCCGCGACGAGCCCGGCAAACCCGGCCCCTGCAACCTCGGCAGTACGATTACTCATGTTGTTGCGTCCTTTCATGGCCACCATACTCACGTGATAACCAAATCTCAGCTTGTAATAAAAAGTATTTGTGGCATGCCACAAGAAATCCCCGATTTCTTGTGGCGGAAAGCCCGCGCCCGAAGGCGCGGGCACCCTGCTAGTTGCGCGTGTGCCCGCCGTCGACCACGAGCAGCTGCCCGGTCACCCAGCCAGCCTCCTCCGTCGTCAAGAACGCGACGGCTGGAGCAATATCTTCCGGCTGCCCCTTGCGCGCAAACGCCTGCATCGGAACGACGTAGCCGAAGCCATCGTTGTGCGGCCCGGCCTTGACGCCCTCGCTCTCGGTCAGCCCCGGGGCAACCGAGTTGACCGTAATGCCGTCCTTGCCCAGCTCGGACGCGAGCGAGCGAGTGAAACCAATGGTCGCCCCCTTGCCCGAGACGTAGTGGTTCGCGTTGGGCGTCCCCGCCACGAAGGTGTTCGACGAGATATTCACGATGCGACCGTAGCCGGCCTCGGCCATGTGCTTTGAGACCGCCTTGGTCACCAGGAACAGCCCGTCGACGTTGACCGCCATGACACGGCGCCACTCATCAAACGACAGCTCTTCCCACGCAACGAACGGCACGATCGCCGCATCATTCACCAGAATGTCAATACGGCCATACTTGGCCATTACGTCGTCGACCAGGCCCTGCACTGCGGCGGGATCACTGACGTCGGTGCGGTGGAAGTGACCTGAAAGCTCGGCAGCAACCGCCTCGCCCTTCTCAGCGTTCACATCGGCAATGACCACAGTGACATCGTTCTTCGCGATGCGCCGCGCAATGGCCGCCCCAATACCCTGGGCTGCGCCCGTGACAATTGCTACCTGCTTTTCATGCTTCGTCATTGTTCCTCAATTCCTCACTGAATTTCAAAAGTTGTAGGTCGCACTTCCCCAGCAGCGGGCGCTAGCCGCCGTACGACTCGGGAGCCTTCTTCCACAGCAGCCACGGGGCCATCTCGTGCGACGGGTAGATATCCGCACCCTTGGTGCGACTGATGTAGGACAACTTGCGCAGCGAGTCGATCGAGGCCGAAGGATCAAGGTGGAACCCGCCGATCACCTCGGCCTCGAGTGCCTTGTAGGTGTAAGCCGCGTCTCCCGCAAAGAGCATCGCGGGAGCGCCCGCAAACTCAACCAGCATCGAGTAATGGGCGACCGTGTGACCGGGGGTCTCGATCAGCGTCACGCCGGGCGCGATCTCGTACTCCCCCGAAATGAACCTGTACTTCGACTTATCGAAGTTGAAAGAGAGATCGGAGTAGCCGAGGCGCTCGAAGGGTTCGGGCACGAGCGCGTGGCGCAGCTCGTCCTTATGCACGAGAATCTGCGCATTCGTCAGGTACTTGTTTCCACCGACGTGATCGAAGTGGAAATGCGAATTAATGACAATGTCGATGTCTTCCGGCGCCAGCCCGCAGAGGGCGAGCTGCGCGGGAATCGTCTGCTCGGGGCTTTGCAGCGGCTTCTCGAAAGGCAAGACCGCGTTCACATGGTCAAGGTCAAACCCGGTGTCGAACAAGATGTTGGGGCCGTCGGCGATCTGCACCAGCACGCTGTACACCGGAAAACGAACCTCGTCGCCGAGATCATGGTGCCAATGCACCTGCGAGCCATCAATCACCAAACTGCCGCCGTCAAGCAGCGTGACCTTGGGGTCGGTCATTGCTTCCTCCTCGTTGAGATAGACCTCGATCGGCGCCAATTTATCTCAACCGGCGCAAGATTCCTCTCATGTTATGAGAACAAAATGAGGCATGTCAACCACCCGGAACAAAACTCGGCCTTGAGTTTCTTCTCACATGACGAAATAGTTGTCTCAACATGTAACGCAAACGCAAGGGAGCGCAGCCGTGCAAGCACAAGTGCAGACCATCCGGGCGGGTATCATTCTCGCCGCGAGGGACGTATTCACACTCTCCAACTTTTATACCGAGGTGCTTGGCTTCACGGCCTCGGCCCGATTCGAAGACCCGCCCTACGTGATTCTCGAAAAGCAGGGAATGCGGCTCTCGCTCACTCAAGATGGCACCGTGGGCGACGACCTGCCCGACGTCACTTTCCGCGTGCCCCATTCGGCACAAGAACGAAGCGCCTGCCTGGTGCTTGAGGTTGCTGACTGCGATGCGGTGCGCGCCGAACTCGTCGGGCACAATGTGAATTTCCGCTCCGATACGTTTCGGCCGCCGTGGGGTGGCGCACGATTCTTTGTCGCGGACCCCGAGAACAACCTGATCGAGATTGAGGAACTGGCATGAAAGCGATCGTCCTAGCGGCCACCGAAGTAATTGGGATTCAGGATCGGCCCGCTCCCGAGATTTCGTCACCCGAAGACGCCATCGTGCGCGTCAGTCACTCGGCGATCTGCGGGGCCGACCTCTTGCCCTTCCACGGGCACACGCCCGGATTTGAATTTGGGATGATTCCCGGTCACGAGTTTGTCGGCGTCGTCACTGAGGTCGGTACGAGCGTGACCGGGATCGCCGTGGGCGACCGCGTCGTAAACACGAGCATGACGAGCTGCGGCGAGTGTTCCCAGTGTGCCCACGGGCGGTGGACGCAGTGCGAGACGCGCTCGCTCTTCGGGTACTCCGGCGTGTACCCGAAGCTTGACGGCGGCCAAGCAGAGTTCGTGCGTGTACCAAACGCCTCTCGGAGCCTCATGCCGCTCGACGATTCGGTGTCGAATGAGGACGCATTGTTTCTCGCAGACATCCTGCCCACTGGATACGCCGGTGTCGACTCCGCCGGGGTCAGCGCTGGGCAGCTGGTAGTCGTGCAGGGCGCGGGCCCGGTCGGCCTCATGGCAATCATGGTCGCTCTGCAGCGCGGAGCCCGGGTCATCGCCGTGGACGGGGTGCCGAATCGGCGAGAGCTCGCGGTGAAGCTCGGCGCCGAGACCTGCGAGCCTTCCGAGGCGCGCGAACGAGTCGCCCTCGCGAGTGGCGACGACGGCGCGGACTGCGTCATTGAAGCGTCCGGCAGTATTCCTGCACTGCAGGAGGCGCTCCATCTCGCCCGCCCCCAAGGAACAATCTCGGTCGTCGGCGCGCACTTCGAAGCCGACTTCCCGCTCAACAACGGAATCATGTTTGAGAAGGAGCTCACGCTCAAATTCTGCATCGGCAACCCGTTCGCAACACGCGAGCTGCTGCTCGGCATGATCCAGTCTGGTGAGCTTGCGCCGCGCGAGGTCTTGACGCACGTCCTGCCGTTCACCGAAGCTGAAGAAGCGTACCGACGCTTCGACAATCGCGAGTTCGTCAAGGTCGCTCTCACCTACGACGGGATCCGCCAATGAAGTTCCGAAAACTGACCACGACCGTCGAGGAGGTCGCCTTCGAAGGCGGACGCGCGGTCACTCCCATCGCGCGCGTCGCGATCGTCGCTGTAGTAATCGACAACCCGTGGGCGGGCCAGGGCTTCGTCGGCGACCTCGGCCCCGGGATAGCGAGCTGCGCATCGGAGCTGGGCGCATTGCTCACTCCGAGGGTAATGGCGGCGCTTGGCTCACCACTCGAGGCGTATGGCAAGGCAGCGATCGTCGGTCTTGACGGGGAAATCGAGCATGGCTCGGCACTCATCCACACGCTGACGTTTGGCAATCACTTCCGAAACGCGGCAGGCGCGACGACGTTGCTGCCCGCGGTCGAGAAGCGCGGGCTGGCCGGCGCCCTGTTTGACATCCCGCTGAAGCACTTCACCGACGCGACGGTGCGTTCGCATCACCAAACCGTCGAGGCGCGCGTCTCGGATGCCCCTCACCCGGGCGAGATCCTGATCGCGCTCGCGGGCGCAGCGCAGGGCCGGCCGCAGCAGCGGCTTGCGACCTTTAACGCGGCAGAGCAGTAGACACTGCGCAAGTGGAGCCCCGGGACGTTCGCGCCCCGGGGCCCCGTCATGCCGCCCGATAGCCGGGCTGATCCTCATATACGGGCATATCACTGTAAAACGCCCAGAGGTAGCAATACTCGCTCACGGGGTCCTTCGTCACGCTGCCGAGGCAGATCATGTCGCGATAGCGCTCGGCGCCGGCCTGCGTGTAGTGCAGTCGACACAGCACGCGAAACGTGTCGTCGTCGATCATGCTCTCCGACGGCTTCCAGCACTCGACCGCTTCAATCGGCTCTTCGACCTTCGAATCGCGCGGGGCAATGTCGGCGAGTTGCGCGATGATCCGGCCATCCTCGCCACCAACGGTCGCGGCGCCGCCGGCGCATCCGGCCGTACCGAGCAGGGCCGCCGACATTGCCAGCACCGCCGCCAGGCGCAAGGTCATTCTCTGTCTCATTCGGGCCTCACTCGTGCGTTTGCTTCACCATATCGGCTATAGCCACAGGTGCGGACGAGGCGACTGCCCCGCCCGCATCTGTGGTCGTACAGCCAGGGCTACTGGTGCGCCTTCTCGACGAACGACGAGTCAAACACGTCGTTCACGTCAGGGGCCTGCTCAATGACGCCCTGCTTGCTCAACACGTCAATGGTCGTCTGCCAGACCTCTTCGCTCATCGCGCCGAGGCCGAGCTCAGCCGTCAGGTCGCTCTCGAAGGTGTGGTCAATGTCGGCCTGCAGCTGCTCCTGAAAGACCTCTGCTTTGTCGGCGAGCTCGGGAGCCGAGGCGGCCACGATCTCGGCGGCCTCCTGCGGGTTGTCGATGACGTACTGGAACGACTTGATGTAAGCCCGGGTGAAGCGCTCGACCAGATCGGGATCCTCTGCCAGCAGCTTCGAACTCGTGAACATCCCCGAGCCGTACACGTCGTAACCGTTCTCGGAGCCGAGCATCACGCTGAGGCTGCCGGGGCCGCCCGCCTTCGCCTCGAGCTCGGGCACCTCGGCGTCGATGTAGCAAATGATCGCATCGACGTTGCCGGTGAGCAGGTAGCTCTCGTAGGGCGGCGTCACCGTGAGTTCGGTCACATCGGCAGCGGTCAAGTTGTTCGCGGCCAGCAGCGCCTGCCAGAAGATGTAGGTTGAGCCTGCGGGGTGCACGCCGATGTTGAGGCCCTTGAGATCCGCGGCCGTCTGCAGGTCGTGCTTCTCGGAAAGCCCACACATGGCGAGCGGGCTCGTCTGGTTGACGGCGGCCAGCGCTGTCACCTCGACGCCCTGCGAGCGGGCGGTCGCCAGGGTCGGTAAGTCGCCGAAGCCGAAGTCGGCCTGGCCACCGCCGACAATACGCATGGCATCGGGAGAACCCGTGCCCTTAATGATGTCGTCGACGACGATGCCCTCTTCTTCGAAGAAGCCTTTCTCCTGGCCGACGAAGAACATTGCGTGGTTCCCGCGGGGCACATAGTCGAGCTGCACCGTCACATGGTCGAGCTCGGCTGCGCTCTCGCCGCCCCCTTCGCCGCCGCCCGAGGCCGTCGAGCCGCAGCCGGCAAGCAGCAAGGCTGTCGCACCCGCGAACGCGAGCGTGGTGATCAGTCGAGATTTCATAGATAACTCCTTCGTTACTGAATCAGGATGGTGAGAAGTGGGCAGTGTGGTTAGTTCGCCTGCTGGAACTTCAAGTGCGGGTAGAACTTCGCCAGTAGCATCTCGAGCCACGCGATCGCGTAGTACAGCACCAAGCCGAGTGCCGAGATAGCCGTGAGCGCCGCGAACATGAGGGGCGTATCCAGCTGCGTCGATGCGAACTGAATCAGGTAACCGAGGCCGGCGGAGGCCCCCGAGAACTCAGCGACTACGGCACCGATCACGCACAGGGTGATGGCAATGCGCAGGCCTGCAAAGAGGTTCGGCAGCGAGGTGGGGAATTGAATGCGCCAGAGGAATTGGCTGCTGCTCGCGCCGATCGACTTCATCAACATCTTGAGGTCGGCGTCGTACCCTTTCAGCCCCACCATCATGTTGAGGGTGATCGGGAAGAAGGCAATGACCACGATCAGCCAGAGCTTCGGGGCGAGACCGTAGCCGAACCAGAGGATGAAGATCGGCGCGAGGGCCACCTTGGGGACGACTTGAAACAGCACGATGAGCGGGTAGAGCGCGCGGTCGAGCCAGCGGTAGCGCACAACGATCAGTGCGAGCAGCACCCCGACCGCGATGCTGATGAGAAATCCGTAGAGAATCTCTTGCGTGGTCACCCAGGTCGCGGCGAGGAGCAGGCCCGCTGAGTCGACTAGTTCGAGCGCGATAGCACTGGGCTTCGCGAGTTTGAACTCGGAGATCTGAAATACAACGACCGCCAGTTCCCACAGCACCAGAATGAGCGCTGCCAGCAACAGTGCTGGCCAACTCGCGGAAAACCACTTCGCAATACGGCTTTCGCGCGGGACCGCCATCGCTCGGGTCGCGATCGCGACAGTGTCGGTAGTCGTGGCGGTCATGCTGCGCTCCTTGCTGCTTCGACGTTCTGGTCGAGCTGCTCGCGCAGCTTCTCTTCATAGGCGACAAACTCGGGTGTACCGGCTGAGCGCCCATCGCGGGGGCGCGGCAGCAAGATGTCTTCGCTCAGCGTGATCCTGCCGGGGTTTGCCGACATGACGTGCACAGTGTCGGAGAGGAATACTGCCTCGGAGATGGAGTGGGTGACGAAAACGACGGTCTTGCCCGTTGCACTCCAGAGATCCTGCAGCAGCAGGTTCATCTGGTCTCGGGTGATGGCGTCGAGGGCGCCAAAGGGCTCGTCCATGTACAGGATCGACGGGTCGAGCGCGAGCGCCCTGGCGATCGAGACACGCTGCGCCATGCCGCCGGAAAGTTCGTGCGGGAGCTTATCGATCGCGTTCGACAGACCGACGAGCTCGAGGGCCTCGAGCGAGCGCTTGCGCGCCTCAGCCATCGATGTCTTGGGCTGGCTCAGCTCAATGAGAAATGAGGTGTTCTCGAGCGCTGTCTTCCACGGCAGCAACGCAGCCTTTTGCTGCACGAGGCCGATGCGGCCGTTCTTCACCGCGGTGTGCACGTCCTCGTCGCCGATGCGGACTGTGCCGGTGGTGGGCTCTTCAAGACCGCCAAGGATCTTGAGCAACGTGCTCTTTCCACAGCCTGACGGACCAAGCAGTGAGATAAATCCCCCCGCCGGAACCTGGAGATTCAGGCTACTCAGGACCTCGTGGGAGAGGCCTTGACGCCTGAACGTCATGCCCACCGATTCGGCGATAATGCTGTCTCTGGCCACGCGAAGCCCCCTTGCTTCAAGATCACTTGTATTACGTGGAGAGCATAGTGAACTTCTCACAGAAGAGCTAGGGGTGTATCACCATTTAATAATAATGAACTTTGTGTGAGTATGTGAAACCTGCCCTACGGGCGCGGAGAGCAGATGAGGGCCAGATCGGCCCCCGTCCGTCAGCGCAGCCACCCCGGGTCGCCCAAGAGCCCCTCGAGCTCACCCAGGAGCCGCGTGGCGTGAAAGCCGTCGGCCGCGGCGTGGTGAATCTGCAGGGAAACCGGCAGCAGCGTGCGCCCCTCGCGCACGACGTAGCGTCCGAGCGTGAAGATCGGGGCGAAGTGGTCATTTCCGCCCGCGATCTGCAGTGAGAACCCCGTAAAGCTCGTCCACGGGAGGCTCGAGATATCGAACGTGTTCGCCGGCGGCTCCCCCTGCGGGAACATCTGATCGGTGTGAGCGGCGCTCGCGAGCACCTCGACGGCTCGCTCGTGGAAGTTCCTGAAGTCTGCGTCATACGGCACCCAGACCGACGCGAAGGTCTCTCGTTCTCGGTTGAACACCGTGAACGCGGGGTGCACGACTGGCCAGACGGCAGGCAGGTCCTCCGCATTCAGGGTCATCCGGAACTCCGCGAATCGATTGACCACGGTCGCGATGGCCCAGATCTGTGCCGGGTAGGTCTTGAACTCCGACGCGGCGAGCGCGCGCACCATCTCGCTGACGTCGAGCTCGACGGTAATCGCATAGCTGCAGGGCACTCGCGAGCGGAAGTGGTCGAAGGTCTCGCGGCGCGGCCAGTACTCGAGGTCGATCGGCGTGGGGGTAACCATGACCGCCATCCTGCCAGGGGGCTCGTCGCGATATACGGAGTAACGGCGCCGTCTTCGCGCGCGTCGCGCTCTAGGCTCGGCTTATGCCTGCTTTCCTCGACGCCCTTCAATCCGGGGTGGTTCCCCTCGACGGCGGCCTCGGCACGCACCTCGAGGCGCGCGGGAATTCAGTTGCATCGGCCCTGTGGTCGGCGCGGATCCTGCTGGAGCAGCCGGACGAGGTACGGGCCGCACATCTCGACTTTTTCCAGTCCGGGGCCCGCGTCGCGACGACCGGGTCGTACCAGGTCAGCGCGAGCGCGCTGGCGAGTGCGGGGTTCGACCCCGGACTGGCCCCCGAGCTGTTGGCTCGCAGCGTCGAGCTTGCGCGCGAGGCCCGGTCTGCCGCGGGACTCGGTCCAGGCGAGGCGTGGGTTGCGGCCTCGCTCGGCCCGTACGGCGCGAGCCTCGGCGACGGCAGCGAGTACACGGGCGCGTACGGGCTCTCGGTCGCCGAGCTTCGCGAATGGCACCGCCCGCGCCTCGCGGCGCTCGTCGCGGCTCGTCCTGATGTCGTGTTCGCCGAGACCATCCCGAGCCTTGCTGAGGCGGCTGCGATCGCCGCGGAGGGCGTCGAGCTCGACCTACCCGTCGTCCTCAGCGTGACCGTCGCGGACGGCGCACTCCGCAGCGGCGACGCGCTCGCGGACCTTGCAGCGCTCGCCGCACAGCACCCGGGCATCGTCGCGCTCGGGGTGAACTGTTCGTCGGTGGACGAGACTGACGCGGCGCTGCGGGTGCTCGCCACCCACACCGAGCTGCCCCTCATCGCCTACCCGAACAGCGGCGAGGTGTGGGACGCACGGTCACGATCCTGGTCGGGCACCGGCCGTTCAATTGTCGGCGCTGTTGACGAGTGGCGTGCCCTCGGCGTTCGTGCGATCGGCGGTTGCTGCCGCGTCGGCACCGATGAGGTTGCCACGCTGTCTCGCAGGATCACGGTCGAAGCAGCCGGGTGATTTTCGATACCGTACCGTGACCTTTCGTGAGGTCTCTCGCGGCTGTGCGGGGCTTCAATGTCGGAGGTCTGGCGGAACATCGAAACATGGAATTCATCACCTCGCTCGAGCACCAGTTGGCGGCAGTGCGCCAGCTGGTCGGCGAGGTGCCGTCGGCATCTTCACTCCCCGAGATCGTGCGCACGCTGTCCGACGAGGACGTGGTGGCGGTGCTCGAGGCGACAGCCTCGCTTGCTCGTTCGGTCGAGCGGCTGCAGCTCGCCGCGTCCGGCGTCGTGGCCCTTCGGTCCACCCGCACGGACGGGCACTCGGGCATCGCCCAATCACGCGGTCACCGGGGCCCAGTGTCGCTGGTGCAGCAGCTGACTGGAGTCAGCCGATCGCAGGCGATGCGTGAAATCCGGGTGGGGCAGTCACTCCTTGAGAGTGCGGCGGGGACGGGGGCTGGTGCCGGGCCCTATGGCATGAAACTCGGCGCAGACGCGAGTGATGGTGTCGGCACCTCTGCCGACGGTCTTGCCACCCCATGGCATGCGCCGTTAGATCGCGCGCTACTGAGCGGCACGATCACGGCCGATCAGCACGACGCGATCCGGATGGGTCTGGGGGAACCCCCAACGCCGCTCGAGGGCGAGCTTGCCGCTGTGATGGCTGCGACGTGGGGCCTCGCCACCGAGCACCTCATTACCGAAGCCGGCCTGCGCACCCTCGAAGAGCTCCGCGCCGCCGCGCGGGCAGTGCGCGACGAGCTCGATCCCGTGGGGGCCGAGCGCAGGTTCACCGAGCGGTACGAGGCTCGTTCGTTTCGTATCTGGGTTGATGCGAAGGGCACGCACCACGGGACGTTCACCTTTGACGACGAATCAGCGGCCTGGGTGCACGGCCTCATCGACGCCGCCCTCCGGCCGCGCCGAGGCGGCCCCCGATTTGTCGATCCGACCGAGAACGCCCGGGCGGACGAGCTTCGAAATGACCCGCGCACGAACGATCAGCTCACTCACGACCTCATGATCGACGTGTTGCGTAGCGGCACCCTCGCCACCCCGGTCCAGGTGTTCGGGACCCGCCAAGCAGGCGTCCGGGTCGTCCGGGTCGTCACCGATGCCCACCCCGACCACGCGTTCCTCGAGGGCGATGGCACACAGGTCCCGGCCTGGGTCGCTGACCGCACCGTCTGCAACACCGGGACGGTGCCGGTCGCCATCGACCCACTCGGCAATCCGCTCGATGTCGGGCGCGAGCAGCGCCTCTTTACGGCTCGGCAGCGTGTCGCGCTCTCGCTGCGCGATGGGGGCTGCCGGTGGACAGGCTGCGACCGGCCGGCGTCGTACTGCGAAGCCCACCACATCGACGAATGGGCGAAAGACCACGGTCGCACCGACATCGATCGCGGTGTCCTGTTGTGCCGGTTCCATCACATGCAGCTCCACTCGAACGGATGGAGCATCACCCGCGACGGCAGCGGGCCATTCCTGCTACACCCGCCGCCGGGCGACACGAACAACAGACGCGAGGCGACCGGAGGCAGACTCAAAGGCGAGATAGGCAACGTGGCCGCCACCGGGATCGAGCTCCCAGTCCGGGTCATCCGCTCGTATGCGTGGGGAGCAATCCCTGGGCCGACGGTGAGGTTTCGGCCCGGCGACGGCGCGGCCCGACTCGACGTTGCCCGGATCGACGACACCGCCACAAGCTCATTCCCTCGCCAGATCGGTGGCCAAACTGCCGAAGATCAGTTCTCAAGATCGAGAAGTCGACCCAAGGGGACAGCTCCGCCCAACAGCGGGTCAACCCCGAGTCCGGGCCTCAGCGAAGCGATCCGCCCAGGTTGAGGCCGAAAGGGGTCGAGCATGAAAGGGATCGAGCATGAAAGGGGTCGAGCCACAGAGAAACAGGCCGACCCGGGCGAGCGCCCTCCGCCGCAAGCCACCTGCGGCCCACGCAGGCTCTGATTATTCCGTCGCCGCGTTGATCGTCGCCTGCTCGATCGCGCCCTGCTCTGAGTTCCCGGAGCGGAGAATCTCGAGGTAGCGGCCGTCATCGATGAGCTGCTGGAGCGCCTCCTGTGCCTTTGGACCCAGCTCGCCGCCCCGCGGCAGCGGGAAGCCGTAGACGAACCCGTCGAACAGGTCGCCGACCACCGAGATCTTCCCGTCGAGCTGGGTGACCGCGTCGATCGTGACGGGCGAATCGGCAGAGAACGCGTCGGCCTTCCCCATCACGACCGCGTTCGTCACCTCGGGCTGCCCGGTGTAGGGCTGAATCTCGATGCCCGGCTTCCCCGCGTCGAGGCAGGCCTGGTTGCGGGCGGGGAGCTCGTCCAGGTGCTGGGTGCCGGTTGCCATGACGGCAACCTTGAGCCCGCAGGCGTTCTCCGGAGTGACCGACGAGCCACTCCGCGCCGCCCACAGAGACCCGGCCTCGAAGTAGTTCACGAAGTCAACGACCTGCTGACGCTCTTTGGTATCCGAAAACGAGCCGACCCCGATATCGATCGTGCCTCCCTGGATGCGCGGCAGGATCGCGTCGAACGTCAGCACCGTCCACTCGACTTCGAGCCCAAGCTCGTCGGCGATCTCCGCCACGAGATCGACTGCCCAACCGGTCGGCTCCCCCTCGGGCGTCTTGAACTCATTCGGCGGATAGTCGACGATCGTGCCGACCTTGAGCACACCCGACTCCTCGATCTCCGCCCAGGTGCGCGAGACGGCGGGCGCGTCCGACGGCCCAGCCTCACCGGCGCTGGGGCCCGCATTCGTGCAGGCGGTCAGCAGTAGTGCCGCTGCGGCAAGGACAAACGCGACGGGCGAACGAAACTTCATGCGGGTGCTCCACTTCAACTCGACAGCGGAACTTCCGCACTGCGCTCATTCTTCCGGGCATCCCGATTCGCCCCGGCAGCTTGACGAAGTGTGACGACCCGCGCGAAGAGCCCGCGGTCCTGCTAGCCAAACGCCAGATTCCGCCGTCCGGCCAGGTACTGCTCGAAGTACTGCGCAAAAGCACGCTCGCCGATGACGGGCACGCCATACCCTCGCGCCTTCGCTGCTTTCCCGCTCAACGAGTCTGGGTCCGCGGCGACCAGCACCCGAGTCGACTTCGTGACGCCGCCCGTGGCGAGACCTGCGGCAACGATCTCTGCGACCCAATCGTCCCTTTCGCGCGCGAGCGTGCCGGTGAAAACGACTCGATCGCTGAGCCGCAAGAAGCTCTCGCGGGGCTCCGCGCGCACGTCACGAGTCTCGGCAAGTGCCGCCGCCACATCGTCCGCTACGAGCCCCAGGCAGAGCGCCGCGGCGTTCAAGTCAGCAACCTCTTCCGCCGTTATTTGACCGTCCGACCAGGCTTCGGCTGCGAGGCGGCGCAGGTGCGCCTGGTGCAGCTCGGTTAGACGGTCACGGCTGAGTCCCGAATGCTGGGCAATCTCGACCAGCTCCCGACCTTCGGTGACTGATACGTGGAAGTCCAGCAGGGCGTTGTTCAGCGCAACGAGGTACGCAGCTTCGTCCTCAGGTACGCCGGGCACCCAGGCGTCGGAAAGCACCCCGGACATCCACGAGCTCGGCAGAGGCGCGGCCGCAGCCGACCGCCGGGCAAGGGTGGCACATGAACGGCCCTTGCTTCCCGGCCAGACATACGAACGCGCGGCTTCGAGATCGCCGTCCCACTCCCGCGAAGCGGGGACGAGCTCCATCAAACGCGCGAGCAACTGCGCGGTCGCCTCGGCGTCGGCGAGCGCCGTGTGCGCGTCATCGAGCGGAATCCCGAGCGCCTCACAGCAGTGCGCGAGCTTGGCCGGCCCGAGCACCCGGCCCGACCACTTCATCGAGCACAACGCCGCCGGACGCTGCTCAACCTGATACCTGGCGCGGTCCAACTCGCGGTGCAAGAAGCGCATATCGAACGACGCGTTGTGTGCCACGACCACACGGTTCGAGACGAGATCCAGCAACTGGTCGCTGACCTCCTCGAACCTCGGGGCGTCAAGCAGTTCCGCTCCAGTGATGCCGTGAATGTGCGTCGCACCCACATCGCGCATCGGGTTCACGAGCGTGGTCCAGGCGTCTTCGCGGCGCCCAGCCGAGTCGAGCAGGACCACCCCGACCTCCACCACCCGGTCGGCGCGCTCGGGCACCAGCCCGGTTGTCTCAAAGTCAATGACCGCAAACCCTGACATGTTCCCCCTCGCGCGACCTTGCCTCAGGCTTGGCAATCGCTATGCCGACCTGCAGCCACCATATCGCTGGCCCTACGCCCACAACTCACTGAACGAGACCTCGCTGCCGAGGATGTTCTCGGCAGCACGATGCCCCGAGCGCAGCGCCGCGGTCACGGTCGCCGGGTCCTCCGTCCAGGTCGTCTCCCCCGCGAGGTGCAGTACGCCGCCGACCGGCGTCGCCAGCACGTCGTGGTCTTCGGGGGTTGCCCCGGGCAGCATGTACGCGTAAGAACCACGGGAGAAGGGATCCTGCTGCCAGTCCGTCACCACCACGTGCTCGGGCACCTCGACGCGGTCGCCGTAGATTCCGCGCAGCGCAGAAAGCACCGAATCTGCGACCTGGTCGTCGCTCCAGTCCCGGATCATTTCGGCACAGGGGCCGGCCGCGAACGTCAACAGGGTCGGGGTGCCGTGCAGCGCGGTGAGGTCGTACCAGGAGTGCCACCATTTCCCGGCCTCCCCCTGCTGCCGGATGGCATAGACGCCCTCGTCCCAGAACCTCGTCGGGAAGCGCAGGAAGACCTTTTCGAAGTGGTTCATCTCGAGCCCCGAAATCGCCTGGGCGAGCCGCTGTGGCAGCGGGGGGTCGATGACGAAATCGTCCGACTTCAGCACCCCGATCGGCACCGTCACGACCGCGCGGGCCGCGCTGAACTCACCGCGGCTCGAGGCGACACGAATACCGTCGGCCGACCAGCTCACGCGGGAGACCTCGTGCTCGAGCCGAACGTCGAGCCCCGCGGCAAGCCTCGCGGCAAGCACGGCGAACCCCTCGGGGAAGACCACCTCGTCGCCGTCCACCGCGTCGTCGTCCAGGCCGTGTGCGTCGAGTCCGCTCGCCGACACCCCGTATTGTTCCTCCGAGCGGTGCCGCAGAAACTCGCGGACCCGCTCGGCTCGCGCGTCGCCCCAGCCGAGGCGCGCGAGCGTCGCCTCGATCGCATCGTCGTAGGTGCTGCCCGCGGACGAGGCCGCGATGGTGTCGGCGAGGTGCCGATCGCACTCCCGGACGTCGCCGGCGAAACGCGCCGCCGCCTCGTCGCTCAGGCGCTCGCCCGCGGGGCCGTAATACGCGATGGGTCGACCATCGGGCTGATAGCTACCGACCGTGAACTCGACCTCGCGCATGCCGAACGCCGAAACGACTTCCGCCAGCGGGTTGTCGTCAACACCGTGGATCCAGGAGGCGCCGCGATCAGTGATGTGCCCGTCACTGCGCTCGGTCCAGGTGCGGCCACCGATCCGGTCTCGCGCCTCAAGCACCAGCACTCGCTGACCCGCCCGCGCCAGTAGGCGCGCAGCGGTGAGACCCGAGACTCCCGCACCGACGATGATCGTATCGAAATCACTCATTGCACCCTCGCTCGCTCGAATTCCGCTTCAGCCTACTGGCGAATGTCAACGAGACTGATTCCGGGGCGCTCCCTGCCGGGCCGTGAATCCCACCAATTTCGACACGAGGCTCGCGGGGTTCGCCAGAATAGAGCCTCAGGCAGACACAACGTTTTTTCGAAGGGCGGCACCCGATGACCATTCCTCTCACCCGACACGTCGTGATTGCGGGAAGCTCGGGGCTCATCGGCTCGGCGCTCACCACGGCCCTCCGCGCTGACGGAATCACCGTCAGCCGCCTGGTGCGCCGCCCGGCGCGCGCACCCGACGAGGTCGAGTGGCTCACCTCCGGCAGCGCGCTCGCGCCAGAGACGCTCGCCGGCGCGATCGCAGTCGTCAATCTGTGCGGTGCGAGCATCGGACGTCTTCCGTGGACGCGGGCATACCAGGAAGAACTCCGCTCGTCCCGCCTGATCCCCACCCGCGCGCTCGCCACCGCGCTTCGCGCGCTCGGGCCTGAGGCGCCGGCATTCCTGTCAGCCTCGGCCGTCGGGTACTACGGCAATCGTCCCGGCGAGGAATTGAGCGAGGCCAGTGGGCAAGGGGACACCTACCTCGCGGAGCTCTGCGCTGAGTGGGAGCGTGAGGCACTCACCGCCGGCCCCGACGCTCGAGTCGTGCTCTTGCGCACCGCCCCCCTGCTGCATCGACGCGGGGTGTTGAAGCCCCTCATCGCCCTCACCGGGCTCGGCCTGGGCGGCCCGCTCGGCCCGGGCACCCAGGTGTGGCCGTGGATTTCGCTCGACGACGAGGTGAGGGCGATCCGACACCTCATCGACGGTCAGATCAGCGGGCCGGTCAACTTGAGCGGGCCCCTGCCAGCGACCGCGAACGAGATTGGTCGGGAACTTGCCCGCGCGATGCACCGCCCGTTCCTGCTCCCCGCTCCGAGCTGGGCGCTGCGGACCGCCCTCGGCCGCGCCGCGGCGGACTCGCTGCTCTTGCCCGACGCGCGGGTGCGTCCCGGAGCCCTCGAGACCTCGGGATTCGAGTTCACCCACCGCACCGCCGCAGAGGCGATTGCAGCGGCGCTCGCAGAGTAGGAGCGCCCTCCCGGGAGGAGTCCTTCCCGGCAGGACTCCTTGCCGGGAGCGGGGCACGGGCGTACCGTCGAAGCACGTCATCGGCGACGCACCCGCAAGGAGGACTGATGTCTGCTCGGTTTGTGTATTGGATGAATGTCTCGCTCGATCTGTATATCGGCGCAACCGCCGATGAAAACGGCGGCGGTGACTGGATGCGGATCGACGAGCCCCTGCACCGCGAGTTCAACCGGCGGGCGCGTGAGTTCTCGCTCGACATCTCGGGGCGCAAGGTCTACGAGATCATGGAGACGTACTGGCCCGACGCTCGAGACAACGAGTCGGAATCGGAGGTCATGCGCGAGTACGGCGAGATTTGGGTCACCACGCCGAAGATCCTCGTCTCACGCACCCGCACGAGCGCGGCGTACGACACACGCATCATCGGCGGGGACGACGCCATCGCACAACTCGCCGTCGTACGCGCCCAGTCGGAGGGCCGTATTGGGGTGGGCGGCGCCACGCTCGCGACTCAGCTGCTGCGCGAGCATCTGCTCGACGAGCTCATGCTTTTCACTCATCCAGCAGTGCTGGGTTCCGGACGTCCGCTCTTCGATTCCCTTGACGAACCGCTGGGACTCGACCTCATCGAACAGCAACGCTACGAAAATGGCGTCACACTGCATCGCTACAGCGTGCAGGGAGCGCTATGATTTAGCTAGCTTTTCTAGCAAAGAGATTGGGTGGCAAAATGCAGCCGAAACACAGTGCCGACCAGACGGTTCCCGCAACCGGGAATTCGAAGCCGCTGGGGCGCTGGATCAGGATCCTGCTCCCGACCGCCCTCATCCTGATCTGGCTCACCATGGCGGGCCTCGGCGGCCCACTCTTCGGCAAGATTGACGAGGTGTCGTCGAACGATCCCACCGCCTACCTGCCCACGTCGGCGGACGCGACCGAGGTGCGCGGGGCACTCGGCGGCTTCCTCGGCGACGACACCATTCCGGCGATCATCGTGTTCTCCTCGGAGACTCAGCTGAGCGACGAGCAGATCTCGGCCATCGACGAGGCCGTGACTTCGGCCACCGAGTCAGCGGAAATCTCGGAGGGTGCCTCGCCCGCGATTGTCTCCGAGGACGGCCTCGCCGCCCAGGTGTTCGTGCCGATCGATTCTGATGCCGACGTCGGCGAGGTGGTCCAGGCCCTCAGTGCGGCCCTGGACGAACAGCGTCCGGACGGCGTCGCAGTCGCAGTCACCGGCCCGGCAGGCTTTACCGCCGACCTCGTCGCGGGGTTCGCCGGTATCGACGGGATCCTGCTGCTCGTTGCCTTGCTGGCAGTGTTTGTCATCCTGATCGTGGTCTACCGCTCGCTCCTCCTGCCCGTCATTGTGCTGATGACCAGCCTGTTCGCCCTCTGCGTCGCACTCTTCACCGTGTGGCACCTCGCAAATGCGGGCGTGCTGCTGCTCAGCGGGCAGACCCAGGGAATCCTCTTCATCCTGGTCATCGGCGCCGCGACCGACTATTCGCTCCTCCTGGTGGCCAGGTTCCGCGAGGAATTGCGCGTCACCCACGACCGCGGCGGCGCGATCATCGCTGCGATGAAGGGGTCCGTCGAGCCCATCCTGGCCTCCGGCGGCACCGTGATCGCTGGCCTGCTCTGCCTCCTCCTGAGCGACCTCAAATCAAACAGCACGCTCGGCCCGGTGGCGTCGATCGGGATCATCTTCGCGATGCTCGCGGCGCTCACGCTGCTCCCCGCGCTCCTCTTCGCCTTTGGTCGCGCGGCCTTCTGGCCGCGTCGCCCGCACTTCGAGCCCGAGGTAGTGCGCGCCGAGAACGGCATGCCCACTCGCGGGCTCTGGCACTGGCTCGCGCAGACCATCAAGGCGCACCCGCGCCCGATCTGGATCATCACGACCCTCGTCCTCGCCGTCGGGGCGGTGGGGGTCACCCAACTGAACGCGCAGGGCGTACCGGGCTCGGACCTCGTGATCGGGCAGTCTGACGCGCGCGACGGCCAGGTGGTGCTCGGCGAGCACTTCCCCGGCGGATCGGGCAGCCCAGCGTACGTCTTGGTCGAGAAGGACAAGCTCCAGCAGACCGCCGACGTGCTGCTGAGCAACTCCGGCGTGGATGCCGTTTCGGTCACCAGCGACGACTCCCCGAGTGGGAGCGCCCCCGTGACCAGCGATGGTATCCAGGCATTCGGCCCTCCCGGAACGCCTGCCCCGGCTCCGACGGTCAGCGACGGACGCGTGCTGCTCCAGGCGACACTCACCGACGCCGCAGACTCTGCCGCCGCCGGCGAAACCGTCACGAGCCTGCGCGGGGAGCTCGAGGGAACCGGAGCGATCATTGGCGGAGTCACCGCGACCGCGGTCGACACCAACGAGGCGTCGATCCACGACCGCAACACCATCATCCCGATCATCCTGGCGGTGATCCTGCTGATCCTGATGCTGCTCCTGCGGTCGATCCTTGCGCCCGTACTGCTGATCCTCACCACGGTGTTGTCGTTCGGCACCGCGCTCGGCGTCTCGGCGCTCGTCTTCAACGGAATCTTCAAGTTCCCCGGGGCCGACCCGGCGGTGCCACTCTTCGGCTTCGTCTTCCTCGTCGCGCTCGGCATCGACTACAACATCTTCTTGATGACGCGCGTGCGCGAGGAGTCGAAGAAGCACGGCACCCGGGAGGGGATCCTGCGTGGTCTCGCGATCACCGGCGGCGTCATCACCTCGGCGGGCCTCGTGCTCGCAGCGACGTTCGCGGCCCTGTCGATCATCCCGATCCTGTTCCTCGTGCAAATCGCGTTCATCGTCGCCTTCGGCGTACTGCTCGACACCTTCGTCGTGCGGTCGCTGCTGGTTCCGGCACTCGCGACCGACATCGGCAAAGCGATCTGGTGGCCCTCCAAGCTCGCCAGAGAGGATGCGAAGTAACGCGCTAAGGCAGCCTCACGGTCACTCGCAGCCCGCCCTCGGGGCGGGCTGCCAGACCGAGCGTGCCGCCGAATCGATCGACGATCGCCGACACGATCGAGAGGCCCAACCCGTGGCCCGAGTGCGCCGACGAGGAGCGCCCTGATGCCCGTACGAACGGCTCGGTGAGCTGGGCCAAGTCGGCCTCGCTCAGCAAACGTCCGCTGTTCTCGACCTCGAGCGTCGCCCCTCGGCCCTCGCCGCCCGCGCGTGTGCGCACCGTGACGAACCCGCCGTCGGCCAGGTTGTGCCGAATCGCGTTTTGCACGAGATTCGCGACCAACTGGCGAGCGAGCACGGGTTCCCCCGCAAACGACGCGGGGGCGAGCTCTCGGTCGACGGAGACGCCACTCATCTCGGCATCGGGCGCGCACATCTCGACCGCTGCCGCAGCGCAGGCCGCCAGGTCAACCGGCTCTGGCGCCGGGGACGATGACTCGATCCGGGCCAATTCGAGAAGCGCCTGGGCCGTCTCGATGCTGCGCTCGTTCATCAGGCGTAATCGGTCAAACACCTCGCGATCTTGAGGCTCCGAACGCTGCGCGATGGCCACATCGAGCATGGCCCGCGTCGTCGCAAGCGGCGTCAGCAGCTCATGCGACGCGTTCGAAGCGAACCGTCTCGACGCCGTAAACGAGCGTTCCAGCTGTTCGAGCATGTGGTCGAAGTTTCCGGCGAGCTCGGTGATCTCGTCGCGCGGGCCCTCGAGCCGCACCCGCTGGCGCAGATCTCCCCCGGCGGCCTGCCGCGCGGAACCGTTGAGATACTGCAGCGGCTTGAGCATGCGCCCGGCGACCGCCCAGCCCACCCAGACCCCCGCCAGCGCGAGCAGGACCAACACGATGGCCGAAATCACGAGCAGCAGATTCAACAGCTCGTCCGTGGACGCGACCACCAGTTCGCTCGCCGGGGTCGTGAGCGCCGCGACCTCGGCCCCCTCGGGGGCAACCGGGACCGGGGTGGCGGGCACCGACGCTGCCGGTGTGAACGCGTAGGTAGGCACGAAGCGCATGAACGCGTAGATCAGCGCCAGCATGACGATGCCCGAACCGGTCAGCAGCGCCGAATACGTGAGCGCGAGCCGCGCGCGTACGGTGACCCGGTAGCGCCGAATCTCACCGTCGCGGGCTGCGTGCTCAGCGTTCTGGCGTGATGGCATAGCCGGCCCCCGAGATCGTCGTAATGAGGCTGGGGTCACCGAGCTTTCGACGCAGCGAGCTCAGCGTGACTTTCACCGTGTGGGTAAACGGGTTCGCGTGTTCGTCCCAGGCCTTCTCGAGCAGCGTTTCGGCGCTCACCACTCCGCCGTCGGCGCGGAGCAGCAGCTCAAGCACGGCGAACTCCTTCGGCGTGAGCTGCACCGGCCGACCGCCGACCGATACATCCCTGCGAAACGGGTCAAGCCTGATTCCCCGCCGCTCGAGTACCGGGGGCAGCTTGGTGAAGCGGCGCCGCCCCAGGGCGCGCAGGCGCGCGATCAGCTCGGGAAATTCGAAGGGCTTAGCGAGGTAGTCGTCGGCGCCGAGCTCGAAGCCATCTACCCGGTCTTCGAGGCCGCCCGCGGCGGTCAGCATCAGGATCGCGGGGCTCTCCGGATTCTCGGCAAGCACGCGGCACACCTCGTCACCGTGAACCTCAGGAATGTCGCGGTCAAGCACGACGGCGTCGTAATCGTTGACCTCCACTGCGGCGAGGGCCGCAGCTCCGTCTCCGACAATGTCGGCGGCAATCGACTCCATTTCCAGGCGCGCTCGGATTGCGTCGGCAAGAAACTCCTCGTCCTCGACGATCAGTACGCGCATGTATCTCCGCTCAGTTGGGCGGGCAGCCCCGCTTGATCGTGCAAGTCAAACAGATGCAGGGTCTGAGAAAGGTAAACGTGCCTCCTTTACTTTTTTCGAACCGGGTTGCTGCTGAACTGAAGTTTGCCCGGCGCTTTGGCCGTGGCGTGAGTCAAGGAGTCAGCCATGAAGTTTTCTTCCCCACGCGGCACCCGCCGCAGCATCGCCCAGTTCGCCGCAGCAGCAGCCGGAGCAGCCCTCTTGCTCGGACTCACCGCGTGCGCTCCGGTGGGCGAGGAAGACGTACAGCTCAAGACCGCCGACTTCGAGACCGCCCTGATCGATTGGCGCGATCAGATGGACGGCTGCATGCTCGACGCCGGATTCGATATGACCCCAACGGGCGGCGACAGCGAGAGCACGGGCACGATCGACACCTCACAGTTCGACATGGTCGAGTTCGAGAAGGAGTACGCGGCCTGCACGAAGCAGGTCGGCGAGGCGCCCGTCGACGAGAGCCTGCCGACCGAGGACGAGATGTTCGAGACGCAGCTGATCTTCGCGCAGTGCATGCGTGAGGCCGGCTACGACTACCCCGACCCGGTACGGGGCTCGGGCGGCATGACGCAGGCGTTCGGATCCGAAACCAACCCGGACGACATCGACACGTGCTCGGCACAGGCGGAAGCCGGAGCCCAGCAGTGAGCGACGCAGAGTCCGTGATCCCCAGTGAACCCCGGAACACCAGAAAGCGCAGGATCCTGCTGGCCTCGCTCGGCGTCCTCGCCGTGGCGGCGATCGCGGCCACCGTCCTGCTGGTGCAGCGCCCGGCGAGCTCGGGAACGAAGAAAGATACCGTCGCGGTGCAGACTGCCACCGTCACACGGGGCGATCTCACCGAGCAGATCCGCACCCAGGGCAAGCTCGGATTCGCGAGCCCGCGTGACCTCGGCACGCAGCTTCCGGGCACCGTCACGGGGCTGCCCCCGGTCGGGTCCGGGGTGGTCTCTGGTGGCGAGCTCTTCCGCATCGACAACGCCCCGGTCATCTTGATGCACGGCGAGCTCCCGGTGTGGCGCTCGTTCGCATCTGGCATGAGTAGCGGCGCCGACGTTGCACAGCTCGAGCGAAACCTCGCGGCCCTCGGATTCTTCGGATTCGACGCGGACGAGAAGTTCAACTGGGACACCCAGCAGGCGATCATGCAGTGGCAAAAGTCCCTGGACATTGAGCAGACGGGAAGCATCGAGCTCGGCCGAATTGTCTTCGCTCCAGGCGATGTTCGCGTGCAGGCGTCAAAAGCTGTCGTCGGTGATGCGGCGAGCGCCGTGATCATTTCAGTGACCGGCGGCGCGAAGGTGGTTGAGGTCTTCATCGATCCGGCCCAGCAGCCCCTCGCTCCGGTCGGCGCACAGGTGAAGATCACGCTTCCCGGCGGCGCCGAGACCACCGGGACCGTGTCGAATGTCGGCGCCCCTGTTGAACGCGAGGGGGCAAACGGGAAGGCCGTCAAGGTGCCCCTCACCCTTACGCTCGACGATCCGGCCGCGGCCGAGGGCCTCGACAACATCACCGTGACGGCGCTGCTCACTCAGGTGAAGGGCAGCGACCTGCTGCTCGTGCCGGTGGTCGCGCTGCTCGCCCAGCCGGGCGGAGGCTTCGCCGTCGAGGTGCAGCTGAAGCAGCCGGCCAAGGATGGCGCAACGTCCGAGCTCGTCCCGATTGAGCTGGGGGCGTTCGCCGATGGTCAGGTCGAAGTCACTGGGGGCAAGCTGCAGGCAGGCGACACCGTCGTGGTGGCCAAGTGACCGCCGCAATCGTCGAGCTCTCCGGGGTCACACGAAGTTATGGCTCGCCTCCGACCGTCGCGCTGAACTCGGTGGACCTCCGTATCGACGAGGGCGAGATGCTCGCCATCGTCGGCCCCAGCGGCTCCGGCAAGTCGACCATGCTGAACATCATCGGTTCGCTCGACCGGGCGTCGAATGGCCAGACCGTGATCGCCGGGCAGGACGTGGGCGACCTCAGCGACACCGAGCTGTCGGCACTTCGCGCCTACACAATCGGGTTCGTGTTTCAGCAGTTTCACCTGTCGGAGGGCGTCACCGCCCTCGACAATGTCGCGATGGGACTCCTGTACACGGGGGTTCCGCAGGCCGAGCGCCGCCTCCGCGCCGAGGCCGCGCTCACGCGGGTCGGTCTCGGTGATCGACTACGCCACCTCCCGAACCAGCTCTCTGGCGGCGAGCGCCAACGCGTGGCGATTGCGCGTGCGGTCGTCGGCGCGCCCCGCCTGTTGCTCGCGGACGAGCCCACCGGCAGCCTCGACACGAAGTCGGGGGCGGAGGTCATGCGCATCCTCACCGAGCTCCACCACGACGGGACCACCGTGGTCGTCATCACGCACGACCAGGATCTGGCCGCCAGCATGCCCCGTCGAGTGCGCATCAGCGACGGCGCAATTGTCGCCGATGAGCGCGGCCAGTCAGAGACGGAGGCAGCCGCATGAGCGCCATCACGCGCTCCCGCCTGCGCGCCCGCGACCTCTTGACGCTCGGGTTTCACGGGTTGCGCGCACGCCCCATGCGGGCCGTGCTGTCCTCGCTCGGCATTGCGATCGGCATTGCCGCGATGGTGTCGGTCATCGGCATCTCGACGTCGAGCCAGGCGCGGGTGCAGGAAGAGTTGTCCAAGCTCGGCACGAATCTGCTCACGGTCACCGGGGGCACCGACATCATCGGTCAGCCGGCGCCGCTTTCCCGGGAGGCGCTGTCGCAGATTCGGCGTCTGCCCAACGTGCTCCAGGCGAGCTCGACCGGCACGATCAAGGACGTGTTCGTGTTCCGCAGCGCCGAGATCGATCGCTCAGCCACGGGCGGGCTCTCGGTCGCGGCCGCAGACCTTAACCTGCTCCAAGCGACTGGCGCGACCCTCCTGTTCGGCAACTGGCTGAACGACGCGACGGCGAAGTACCCCGTAGTCGTGCTCGGCCGAACGACTGCCGAGCGCCTCGGCGTGCAGACGCCAGGCACGCTGGTCACCCTCGGCGAGCAACAGTTTGCCGTCGCAGGGGTGCTCGACTTCTCGCCCCTCGCTCCCGAACTCGACTCGATGGCGCTGATCGGCGAGCCGATCGCCACAGAGCTCTTTAGTTACGACGGCAGTCCGAGCACGATCTACGAGCGCTCGACCGACGAAGCGGTGGCCGAGGTGCGGGGGCTGCTTCCGCCCACCATCAACCCGCAGGCTCCGAGCGAGGTCAAGGTGAGCCGCCCGTCCGATGCGCTCGCTGCACAAAACACCGTCGATCAGGCGTTCACCGGACTGCTCATCGGCGTGGGATCGATCGCGCTGCTCGTCGGCGGTATCGGCGTCGCGAACACCATGGTGATCACGGTGCTGGAACGGCGTCGCGAGATCGGGTTGCGCCGGGCCCTCGGCGCGACGAAGCGACACATCCGACTACAGTTCCTATTCGAAGCCATGCTGCTGTCGGCATATGGCGGTTTCGCCGGCGCGATCCTGGGTTGGGTCATTACGGCTATCGCAGCCGGGGCGAATGGCTGGAAGCTCGCCATTCCGCCGGCGGTGCTCGTCGCCGCGGTGGGCGTGACGATTGCTGTGGGCGCGATTGCGGGGCTGCTCCCGGCAATTCGCGCGGCGAACACCTCCCCCACTGCCGCGCTCAACGCGTAGTACGCGGCCCGGATCCTGCCCCTCCGCTGCCCCGCAGGGGCAGGCTCCCAGCTGTGCGCCAGCGCTAGAGCGCGATCCCGTGCCCGAACGGAAACAGCGGGTCCTTCGTGTCCGAGGGCACGTCGGGCCGGTTCGCCTCGACCGCGGCCATGCTCGACGGCAGCTCGAACGGCAAGCGTCCCTGGGCGGTGGCGTCGCCGAAGAGCACGTCGAGCACCGCCTCCTGCGCGGCACCAAAGTCCGCGACCAGCGCCGCCTTGCCCACGAACGGGGTAAGAATCGCCGGACGATCCAGATACACGACCAGCACGGTCGGCACCCGGCCCGCGATCGCGGTGACGCGCGCAATCTCTTCCTCCTCAAACGCGAGCGAGCCCTGGTGGAAGAAGCTCTCGAAGCCCGGGCGAGGCTCGAACGGCGCCGAGAGGCGCAGGATCGCAACGTCCGCATCGTCCGGGTTCTGCACTGCCACGCCGAACGGGGCCAGCGCTTCTTCGGCGAATCCCTCCGCGAAGATCCGCACCCCCTTGGGCAGCGGCAGCTCGGGGGTCTCATCACCATGAGCGAGCACGGTGAGGGCGGCACGCTGCGCCTGCGCTCCCTGCGCGACGAAATCCGCGTTCCCCACGATGCGCTCCGCAGCGTCCTCGTCGACAAACGGCGAATCGAACAGGCCGAGCACGAACTTCTCGCGCAGCAAGCGCCGCGCCGACTGGTCGAGCCGCGCCTCGTCAATGCGGCCACCGCGCACCAGCTCCACGAGGAGCTCGGGGAGGGCTTCGCCGCCGAACTGGTCGACACCGGCCTCGATCACCTTAAGCATCCGCTCTGCAATAGGGAGGTGCTCGACGCCCCAGGCACGAGCAGGGAACGGCACCCCCAGAACCTCGTCGTCGCTGAGCAGTCCCCAGTCCGTGCAGACAATGCCGTCGAATCCGAATCGCTCGCGGGCGAGGCCAGTGATGACCGACTTGTTGAACCCGAAGCCGACCTCCTCGTATTCGGTGCCCACCGGCATGCCGTAGTACGGCATGATCTGGCTCGTGCCTGCCTCAAAGGCAGCGAGGAACGGCTTGAGGTGATACTCGAAGTTTCCTCCGGGGTAGACCTGCTCGCGGCCGTGCGCGAAGTGCGGGTCTTCCCCGCCCTGCTGCGGCCCTCCCCCGGGGAAATGCTTCGTCATGGTCGCGACTGATTCGGGGCCGAGCGCGGCGCCCTGAAAGCCTCGAATGTAGGCGGCCCCGAGCTTTGAGGTCAGCTCGGCATTCTCGCCGAAGGTGCCGTTCTGGCGACCCCATCGAGGCTCGGTGGCGAGGTCAATCTGGGGGTGGAGGGCGACTCTCAGGCCGACCGCGGCATATTCCTGGCGCGCGATGTCGGCGAACGTTTCCATGAGGCGGTCGTCTCCGATCGCCCCGAACCCAAGTGTCTCCGGCCACTGTGAGAACGGGCCGGCCAGGATCGAGGCGCCCGGGTTTTCCGAGAAGTGGTGCCTCGGGTCAGTCGACAGGGTCACCGGAATTCCGAGCCGGGTCGATGCGGCCAGCCGCTGCACCGCGTTGTGCCACTCGGCAAACTCTCGCCCGGACGGCGCCGCGCCGAGCACATTGAAGTGCGTCATGCCCTGGTCGAGCACGAGCTTCGTCGTGGACGGTACGGGCATCACGGGATTTTCGGCTTCAATTTCGCCCCTGCTTCCCGGGGCGATCATGGTGTGAAAGCAGAGCCCCGCTTTCTCCTCGAGCGTCATCTGTCCGAGCAGGATCTCGACACGCTTCGACACGGGAATCGTGGAATCTCGATAGCGATCATCGACGGGTGGCTGCGGTTGATCTATTGCATTCATGAGCGCTCCTTTGTGCCGCCGGAAGTCTCAAAACAGTACCGCGCTCAGTTTTGACCGTCAAGGATGAGACGTGTTCTAGGCTGACACCATGGCAGCACGAGGTTCATACGCGAAAGGCATCGCAAAGCGCGACGAGATTCTCACGACCGCGCTCGAGGTGATCGCCACAAACGGGTATCGCAAGACAACCATCCGCGAGCTTGCGACCGCTGTGAATCTCAGCCAGACCGGCCTGTTGCACTACTTCGGCACCAAGGAGGACCTCTTTATTGAGGTGCTCCGCAAGCGTGACGAGGTCGATTCAGCCATGTTCGGCGGCAGTTTTGGGCAGATCGACGCGAGTGCGAACATCATCGACGTCTTCATGCAGGTCATCCAGCACAACACCGAGGTTCCGGGGCTCGTGCACCTCTACACGCAATTTGCCTCAGAGGCGTCCGAGCCAGGCCACCCCGCACACCAGTACTTTCTCGAGCGCTCGGAAAAACTCAGGTCAACATTCTCCGGGGCGATTCGTGCACAGCAGGACAACGGGACGCTCGCAGACTCCATTGATGCAGATCGCGTGGCCACACTCCTCATGTCGGCGAGCGACGGCCTGCAGGTGCAGTGGCTCCTCGACCCGTCGGTGGACATGATCTCGCACATTTCGCTGCTCTGGGCAAGCCTCACCCGCCCCTAACCGCAGCCGCGCCGACTGCCAGGTGCCATGCAGCCCAGTCGCTTGCACTCTAAAACCGAGCGCTGTACGGTGTTCAAAACGTGTGCACTGACGGCACCCTTGCAAAAGGAGCAGCATGACCCCCTCGGACTCCCCCCACCCGGCGCAGAGCGTGCTCGCGGCGCTGACGCTCGAGCAGAAGGTCGGCCTCACGAGCGGTCGCGATTTTTGGACGACGAAGGAGGCGCCCGGCGTCCCGTCGATCATGCTCACCGACGGCCCGCACGGGGTGCGCAAGCAGGCCGAAAGCTCTGACCATCTCGGGCTCTCGGACAGCATTCCCGCAACCTGCTTCCCGCCGGCGGTCGCCCTCGGTTCAAGCTTTGACACCGAGCTCCTGGAGGAGGTCGGCGTCGCCCTCGGGCAAGAGGCGAAGGCGGAGGGCGTCGGGGTGCTGCTCGGCCCCGGCGTGAACATCAAGCGCTCGCCGCTCTGCGGCCGAAACTTCGAGTACCTCTCGGAAGACCCGTACGTCTCGGGCGTCATGGGTGCTGCCCTCGTGAACGGCCTCCAGTCGCAGGGCGTCGGTGGCTCGCTCAAGCACTTCGCCGCGAACAACCAAGAGACCGATCGCATGCGCGTCTCGTCCGATATCGACGAGCGCCCGCTCCGCGAGATCTACTTGCGCGGCTTCCAGCGCGTGGTCGAGGACGCGCAGCCGTGGACGGTCATGTGCTCGTACAACCGCATCAACGGCGTGCACGCCTCGCAAGATCCTTGGCTGCTCACCGACGTGCTGCGCGGCGAGTGGGGCTTCACGGGGCTCGTCGTCTCTGACTGGGGCGCCGTCGTCGACCGGGTGGCGTCGCTCGCCGCCGGCCTCGACCTCGAGATGCCGTCGAGCGGCGGTCGTGGCGACTCGGCAGTCATGGCCGCGGTCGAGGCCGGCACGCTCGACCAGGCTGTCGTTGACACCGGCGCGGCGCGGGTCATCGACCTCGTACAGAAGGCCGTGGCCGGCGCCGACGCGAACGCCAGCTACGACGCCGAGGCGCACCATCAGCTTGCCCGCAAGGCCGCGGCCGCGAGCGTCGTGCTGCTGAAGAACGACGGGATCCTGCCGGTGAGCGCCGGCACGAAGGTTGCCGTCATCGGCGAGCTCGCGCGCACGCCCCGCTTCCAGGGCGCCGGCAGCTCGCAGATCAACCCGACCAAGGTTGAGAGCGCGCTCGACGAGCTGCGCGCCTTCGACAGCTCGATCTCCTTCGCCGCCGGGTACGACAACGACGGCGGCCAGACTGATGCGCAGGCGGCCGAGGCGGTCGCCGTCGCGTCCGCGGCCGAGACCGTACTGCTCTTCCTCGGCGTCCCTGCCGCCCAAGAGTCGGAGGGCTTCGACCGCGACGACCTCGAGCTCCCGGCAGCGCAGCTCGCGCTGCTCGACGCGGTGCTCGCGGCGAACCCGCGCACCGTGGCGGTGCTCTCGAACGGCGGCGTGGTGCGAGTGTCGGGCTTCGCCGACCGGGTCCCCGCGCTGGTCGAGGGCTGGCTGCTCGGTCAGGCCGGGGGCGGCGGCGTCGCCGACGTCCTGTACGGCCACGTCAACCCGTCGGCCCGCCTCACCGAGACCATCCCGCTGCGCCTCGAGGACACCGCAGCCTACCTGAACTTCCCGGGCGATCACGGCCACGTGCGCTACGGCGAGGGGATCTTCGTCGGCTACCGCTGGTTCGACGCGAAGAAGCTCGAGGTGAGCTACCCCTTCGGGCACGGACTCTCGTACACCAGCTTCGCGTACTCGAACGCGAGCGTCTCCGCGCATGAGCACGGACTCACCGCTCGAGTCACGATCACGAACACCGGTTCGCTCGCGGGCGCTGAGGTCGTGCAGGCGTACGTCTCGCTGCCCGGCTCAGCCGTCACCCGGGCCCCGCGCGAGCTCAAGGGCTTCGCCAAGGTCACACTGGACGTCGGCGAGAGCCGCGAGGTCGAGGTCGCGATTCGCCGACAGGATCTCGCCTACTGGGACACGCGCGTCTCGCAGTGGATCGTCGAGGGCGGCGACTACACGGTGGAGATCGGGAGCTCGAGTCGAGACATTCGCGCGACGGCAGCTGCCGCAGTCACGGGAGACGCGGTCTCCGTCCCGTTGACGATGGAATCATCGATCGGCGAGGTTATGGCCGATCCGATTGCCGGCCCGATCATCATCCAGTCGATGGGCGGCGGTTCGGGCGAGGGACTGTTTGCCGACCCGACCGTGCTGCGCATGCTCGCGTCGGCCCCGATCGGCCGCATGCTCGGCTTCCCGGGCACCGGCGTCGACCTCGCCCAGGTCGAGGGTCTGCTCGCGATGGCGAACGCGGGCGTCGTCCCACCCATGCCCGAGCAGTAGCCGCAAGTTGTGTCTGCGGGCGGGCTGGCCTCTGGGCGAGCCCGCCCACAGCCGCGCGGGCGGCCCGCGCCAGATCCCTACGTACCGCAGTACGTCCGGTGCGGCGGAAGATTGGCCGGCGCGGGGAGCGCGAAGCGCGCATACTCTGGCCGCTCGTCGAACGGGTGCGACACCGCCTCCAGCAGCCCCGTGAACAACGTCAGGTCGCCCGCGTTCGCCGCGACGAGGGCCTCATCGACGACTTGGTTCCGGGGAATGTACACCGGGTTCACGCGGTCCATGGCGTCGGTATCGGGGGCCAGCCTCGTCCAGTCGGCCACCCACGCGGTTAACTCTGGTGCGGCCCAGGCCCCAGCCCCGCCGCGCGCCACCCGAGCGAGGTCGCGGAAGGTTCCCGTGAAGTCCAGGCGGTGCTCCGCCATGAGTCCGAGCAACCGGCCGGCGAGCGTCGAGACCTCGTCGTCCGACACCTCAGACGCGAGCCCCAGTTTGGCTCGCATGCCGGCCGTCCAGTGCCGGTCGTACGCGGAGCCAAAGCCGGACAGCTCACCCTCGGCGGCGGCAATCGCCGCTTCCTGCGTCTCGCCCAGCACCGGCACGAGCGCCTCGGCGAAGCGCGTGAGGTTCCAGAGAGCGATCTCGGGCTGCCGCCCGTAGGCGTAGCGGGCCTGCTGGTCGATCGAGCTGAACACTGCGGCGGGGTCGTACCGGTCGAGAAACGCGCACGGTCCGTAGTCGATCGTCTCCCCTGAAATGGTCGTGTTGTCCGTGTTCATCACGCCGTGCACGAAGCCCAGCAGCATCCACCGCGCGACGAGCGCGGCCTGGGCCTCGATCACGGCCTCGAGCAATCCGCGTGCGGGAATGTCCGAGCCCGCGAGCTCCGGGTAATGGCGCCGATTCGCGTGCTCCACCAAGCGCAAGAGGAGCTCAGGGCCGCCCGCGTATCGCGCGTACTCGAAACTGCCGACCCGCAGGTGGCTGCTCGCGATTCGCGCGAGTACCGCGCCGGGCATGGGCTCGGCGTCGCGTCGCACGGTGCGGCCCGTAGCGACGACAGCGAGCGCCCGCGTGGTGGGCACGCCCATCGCGTGCATGGCCTCGCTCACGAGGTACTCGCGCAGCATCGGCCCCACGACCGCGAACCCGTCCGCCCGGGCGAGCGGGGTGGGCCCCGAGCCCTTGAGGTGCAGGTCAACGAGCCCGCCCCGCGCGTCGGCGAGTTCGCCAAGCAGCAGCGCCCGCCCGTCGCCGAGACGCGGTGAGTACCCGCCGAACTGGTGCCCGGCATAGATCTGGGCCACCGGGCCGCTCCCCTCAGGCAGCACAGTGCCCAGCAGTAGTCCGAGGCCGGCGGCGGCGCGCAGCGCCTCGGGGTCGAGCCCGACCTCACGCGCGAGTGGTTCATTCAGCACCAAGAGCTCGGGCATGGGGGCGTCCGCCGCACGCCAGGGCACGGACAGCTCGGGAAGCTCGCGCGCAAACTGGTTGCGCAGCATTCCTGGGGCGTGCAGTGATGCGCTCATGCTCGCACTCTACTGGCGCAGGTTCCGCGCCAGCAGGATCCTGCCGGCAGCGTCGGACTCAGCTCGCCTCTGGGTCCAAAGCGATGCCCATGGCGTCAATGACCCGGGCCGCCGCGTCGAGCTCGTCGTCACTGAACTGCGCAAACGCGGCCCGCATCGCCATCAGTTTCGGCCCGAACAGGCGAAAGAACTCGGCTTTTGAGAGGTCGGTGAGTTCGATGACCTGCGCCCGGCGATCGCTGGGATGGGGCACGCGCCGCAGGTGTCCCGTCTTGCTCAGCCGATCTAACAGCTTCGTCGTGGACGCGGTCGAGATGCGCAGGTGCTTCGCGATCTCATTCGGGCTGACTGACTCCCCGCGTTCACTGCGCATGATGAGCAGGCGGAGCGTCGCCAGGTCCGTCGGGTTCATGCGCATGCCCTGCTTCATGCCGCTGCTCATGCGATCGTGTGCGTCGCCGAAACTGCGCACGGCGCGCAACATCGCAAGCTCGCGCACTGCGCGATCCGGCAGTTGCTCGGCGTCTATCACGGCCATCTCCACTCGTTCAGCGACAGGTGCCGTCCGAAGAACAAAACGCGTCAGACCCGAGCGTACCTGTCGGGCGGCGGAGTTCTATTGTACGTCCGCCACGGGCGCCCCACCTGGAGCACGACGAGCCGCGGCACGACCTGCTCGCTTTCGCTGGCAGCCACGCCTCATCTCAGGCACGAGGTACGCGAGTGGGCCGCGCCCGAAACCATTATCAATAGTGATAACATTCACGCATGGCCACCGCTCACGCCCTATTCCACCCCGTGCGCCTCCGCATCGTGCAGGCGCTCCTCCGCGACGACCAGCGCACCACGCGCGAACTTCACGAGCAGCTCCGCGACGTGCCCATCGCCACCCTCTATCGCCAGATGGCCCATCTCGTGCAGGCGGGCATTATCGAAGCGGCTGATGCCCAGCAGGTTCGCGGTGTCAGCGAGAAGTCGTACCGGCTCTCGCCCGGCTTCGCGAACCCAACCCCCGAGGACCTCGCGACACTCAGCCCCGAGCAACTGCTGACGACGTTCAGCGTCTTCAGCAGCGGGCTCCTTCGCGATTTCGAGGCCTACCTTGAAGCGGGCACCACGAACCTCCACACGGATCGAGTCACGTTCGCCCAGGCCGACGTCTGGGCAAGTACCGACGAAACGGACGCATTCTTCGCTGACGTCTCGGCGGCCCTCCAGCGGCTTCTGGCGAACGAGCCGGGCAAGGGCCGCCGCCGCCGCACGCTCACCACCGTACTGATCCCTCGACCCGACTCGGACCCCACATGAACCTCGCACCCGACCAGCTGGTGCCGCTGATCCCCGTCGCCGTGCTCGCATTGGCACTCGACCTGTTCTGCATCGTCGACATCGTGCGCCGTCGTCACGTGTTGCACCTGCCGCGATTCGTGTGGGCGATCATCGTCCTCGCCTCGTTCCCGTTCGGCGCGATCCTGTACCTCGTGCTCGGTCGCGGCGCGAAAGAACCGCCCGCGGAACTCGCGCTCGCGCAGAGTGCCGCCGCGATTCCCAGCGACACCGCCGGATACCCGCGGCACGCTGCGACCGCGCCGACCGACCCCGCCCGGAGCCCGGCCAACCATCCCGCCCTCCGTGTCGAGCACGTCACGAAGACGTTTGCGTCCGGCGCCGGCATTCGCGACATCTCGTTCACCGCGCAGGATCGCGCCGTCACCGCGGTGATCGGCCCGAACGGAGCGGGCAAGACGGTGCTCTTCAGCATCATCGCGGGCCTCGTTCACGCCGATTCCGGTTCGGCGAGGCCCGAGTCCGCCACCGCCCGGGTGGCCTACTGCCCGGACGTGCCGCAGTTTGAGCCGTGGCTCACTGCGCGCGAGGTCGTTTCGACATCGCTCGTCCTCTCGCAGTCCACCGGCACGCTGAGCGCGAACGCGGCCCTCGAGCAGTGCGGCCTCGGCGCCGTCTCAGAGCGCCGCGTCTCCGATTTCTCCCGCGGCATGCTGCAGCGCCTCGGCATCGCAGCCGCGCTCGTGCTCGACCCCGACATTCTGATCCTGGACGAGCCCAACAGCGCGCTCGACCCGATCGGTCGCGCGGACGTGCGCGCACTCATCGCCCAACAGAAGCAGCACCGCTGCATCGTGCTCTCGAGCCACCTGCTGAGCGAGGTTGAACAGCTTGCCGACGCAATTGTCGTGATCAGCGAGGGCCAACTGGTTGCCTCCGGTACAACGGCCGAGATCCTGACGCACCGGCTGTCGCCAGTCTGGACGATTCGTCTGGGCTCCCCGTCCCCCACCCCGCTTGACGAGCTCGCCGCCGCGCTGCCTGGAGTCACCCTGACGCAGGCCTCTGACACCCTGATTACCGCATCCTTCGAGAGCTTCGCAGCGGCCGAAACGCAACTCACCCGCCTCGTCGGATTACTGGCTGCCCCCATCATCGAGGTCACGCTACAGGACCGCGACCTCGACGCTTCCTTCGCCCGTATCGTCCAGAATCAGGAACAGTCATGAGCATCGCCCTAGCCTCGGCTCGCCTCGAGTCTCGCCGCCTCTTGCGCTCGGGTCTCTTGCTCGGGCTCGTCGCCGCGTTCGCCTTCTTCGGGTTGTCCGGACCCCTCCTCGCCAGCTACCTGCCCGAGATCCTTGGCGCCGCGTCGGGAAGCGACCAGTTCACGATCGAGGCGGCCCCGGCCACCGCGACCTCCGCCCTCACGATGTTCAACCAGAGCGCCATGCAGCTCGGACTGATCCTGGCGGTCGCGGTCGCGATCACCGCGCTGTCCTGGGACTCCCGGCCCGGCTCGTCCATCTTCTACCGCGTGCGCCTGCGGCGACTCAGCCAGCTCACGGTGCCACGGCTCGCGACCGGCTGGGCCGTGGTCGCCGCCAGCTACGCGCTCGGGTTGGCGATCGCGGCGGGTCTCACGACCGCCACCATCGGCCCGGTACCGTGGAGCCTCACGCTGCGCGTGGGTCTCGCCTCCATCGCCTACCTCGTGATGTCGATGGCGATCGGCCACCTCATCATGACGCTGACGAGACGGACGGCGCCGGCGATCTCGGTGGCCGCGATCCTGCTGATCGTGCTTCCGGTGTTCAGCCAGGTCCCATTCCTGTCGAGCTGGTTCCCCACGACGCTCCTGACCGCCACGACGGCGTCGGGTGCCGACCTGGTGTGGCCGGCGCTGAGCGCGATCTCGTTCACGGTGGCCTGCGTGGTGGTGGCCAGCCTCGTCGCGACCCGCCAGTCTCTGCGCCGGGACGCGTAGAGGCCGGCAGCTATGCAACCTGGTTCATCCGAATGAGATTGCCCGCCAAGATGTTGGCCCCACGCGCAAGGCTCTCGATATCGAGAGGTTCGGTGTAGTCCCGGTCGATCCGATCGCGCACGCGGCGCAGGACGGCGAGGCCACGCAGGCAGCTGCGCATGCGCGGCAAGGCTGTCACTGTGCCGACTCCGGCATTCACTAGAGTCGAGACCATGTCCCCGTCCACGCCGACCCGCACGCGCACGCGGCTGTCACCGGAGCAGCGACGGGAGTCCATCCTCGAGGCGGCCCGCGAGGTTGCGGTGAGCGAAGGTCTGCTCGGGCTGACCCTCAAATCTGTCGGCGCCAAGGCCGGAGTCGCTTCCTCCCTGGTCGCCCACTACTTCCCGGTGATGAATGAGCTCGTTGTCGAAACCTTTCGCGCGCTTGCCGGGGACGAGCTGGACTCGCTTCGGGTGCTCCAGCTGCGCGAGCCTTCGGCCCTTAGTCGCATGCGCATTCTGGTGGATTGGTTGCAGGGCGCTGAGCGCCTCGACGTCACGGCGACCTGGCTCGATGCCACCCTCCTCGGCCGGAGGAACGAGACGCTCGCGGCCGAGGTCCGGCAACAGCTCGATCGCTGGCAGGAGTCAGTGAGCGGCCTCATTCGCGAGGGCGTTGCCGCGGGCGAGTTCACCTGTGATCGGCCGGAGATCGTCGCGGCACACATCTTGAGCCTCATCGACGGATTGAACACGAATTCCCTCGTGAACTACCACGACGCTGCCGGGCTCGCGGAGTACTTGCGCGAACTGGTCGAGGCGGAGCTGCACCTCCCCCGCGGTTCGCTGACGACGGCCCCGCCGCACATCTCACTCTAGTCAGTCACGTTGACTTATCGCGGGCGCCCGACTACTGTTGCCACCGTATTGATTGCTCAATCAACAACTACGTTCGCTCAACGAAGAGGTGCGCATGACCAGCACGACCACGCAGCCCGCCCCACCTGGCGCCCCGAGCCCCGCACCTCAGTACTCCACCGCGCACGTCGAGGTCCACGGACTCGATTACATCCCGTCAGCCGAGCGCCACGGCCGCCCCTTCGACCTGTTTTGGGTGTGGATGGGCGCCAATGTGAATTACCTGTCGTTTGTGTTTGGCGGACTATTGATCCTGATCGGGCTCTCGCTCTGGGAAGCAATCATCGTCACCGTGATCGGCAATCTCTGGTACATCGCCGTGGGCTGGCTTTCGGTCAGCGGCCCGGCGTCAGGCACACCGAGCGTGACGGTCATGCGCGCCATCTTCGGGATCCGGGGCAACAGAGTGTTCGGAGCAGGACAGGGCATGGTGATCGGCCTCTTCTACGAGATCATCAACATTGCCGTTGCTACCTTTGCCTCACTTGCGCTTCTTGATCTCTTCAACATTGCAGTCCCCGCCGGGATCGAGTGGATGGTACTCATTGCCGTCGTCGTACTCAGCCTGGTACTGAGCGTCTATGGCCACGGCGCAATCGTGAAGGCGTCACCGTACCTGTCGGTCGCCCTCGCCGTGGCGTTCGTCGCTCTCGCAGTCTTCGTGCTGCGCGTTGCTGATTTCTCCTACACGCCCGCGCCACTCGAGGCGGCCGCGCACTGGCCAACACTGCTCCTCGGCTACGCAATCGTCTCCTCCGGCCCGCTCTCCTGGGGCACCGGCGCGGACTACTCCCGGTATCTGCCGAAGTCCGCGTCGCGGGCCGGAATCGTATGGTGGACGGCGCTTGGCGGATTCATTCCCACCGTGCTGATCAGCCTGGTCGGGATCTTCTCAGCGACGGCAATTGACATGACCGACCCCGAGCTGACGATCGGCGAGATCGTCCCCGCGTGGTTCACCCCGGTCTTCCTCGCAATCATCATCGTCGGGAGCATCGCAAACAACGCCGTCGTGGGGTATTCCCTCGGGCTCTCAACCCAAGGCATCGGCGTCAAGGTACACCGCGCCACAACGGTCGTGATTACGGGCGCGATCGCGGCAGCCGCGTCGATCTGGCTCGTCTTTTTCTCGCCCGGCTTCCTGGACACCATGGAATACGCACTCGAACTCACAGTCACTATCCTCGGGCCGCTCATCGCGATCTACGCGGTCGATATCGTGCTGCGCAAGAACCGGTACAACGGCATCGCGCTCAACGACGAGCGGCCCGGAAGCCCGTTCTGGTACAGCTCAGGGGTGTTCTGGCCGGGCGTTATCGCCCAGCTTGCAGGCACAACGGCCGCCCTCCTTATGGTCAACACCACGCTGTTCATCGGCCCCATCGCTGCGGCGATGGGCGATGCCGACCTGTCCTCGATCGTCGGACCGCTCATTGGTGGTGGACTGTATGCCCTGCTCTGGCACACGATGAGTCCATTCAACGATCCCAGCGTCCGACCGGGCGCTCCCCACGACCTCCAACAGCAGGGCGTCTCGGCGCCCAGCACACCCGCAACGAAAGGCAACTGATGAACTGGCGTATGCCCAGCGAGACCGATCCGCACGAACGCACGTGGATGGCATTTCCCTGCGAAGGGCCCGCACTCGAAGGGGACGAACAGGAACGCGCGTCGACGTACGCGGCATGGGCAGACGTGGCGAACGCGACCTCTGAGTTTGAGCCGGTGTCGATGCTCGTCGATCCGTCCGAGGCGCAGCGCGCGCGTCGCATGCTGAACTCGGAGATCGAGTTGTTCGAAACCCCCATCGACGAGTGCTGGATGCGGGATCACGGTCCGACCTTCGTCGTCGACGATTCGCGCCCCGGTGTGCTGGGCGCGGTGGATTGGACCTTCAACGGCTGGGGCGACCACGAGTGGTCGCTCTGGGAGAAGGCGAACCAGAACGCCCGATTCGTCGCCGAGCTCACGGGCGCGGAACTCATCAGCTCGACCATGGTGAACGAGGGCGGCGGGATCCACGTCGACGGTGAGGGCACCGTGCTGCTCACCGAGACGGTGCAGCTCGACCCACGCCGCAACCCGTACGCGGACAAGGCGCGCATTGAAGCGGAGTTCGCTCGCACGATCGGCAGCACGAAGGCCATCTGGTTCCCTCGGGGCCTCACTCGCGACTACGAAGACTTTGGAACGAGCGGCCACGTTGACGTCTTCGCGACCATCACCGCTCCGGGAAGGATCCTGGTGCACAGCCAACGAAACCCTGAGCACCCTGACTTCGAGGTTTCGAAACGACTCATTGCCCAGCTCGAGCAGGAGACGGACGCAGCAGGGCGTCAATTCGATATCACTGAGATTCCGGCTCCCGATTTGCTGCGCGACGCGGACGGCTTCGTGGACTACGGCTACGTCAATCACCTGGTGGTCAACGGCGGGATCATTGCCTGCGGTTTTGGAGAAGAGCTGGCCGATGCGCGTGCGCGCGAGATCCTCGAAAGCGTGTACCCGGGTCGCCGCGCCGTGACGGTCGACGCGCGCGCGATCTTCGAGGGCGGCGGCGGGATTCACTGCATCACGCAGCAGCAGCCGAAGGTCCAGCGATGAGCCGGATCGAGGTCGTCGAGGCCTCCATTGCTGAGCTTCGTCGCGCTCTCGAGACGGGTCAGGCCACTGCCGTGGATCTGCTTGAGGCATATCTCGCACGCATCGAGCAGTACGACTCCCCCGACAGCGAGACCGCGCTGAACGCGATCGTCGTCCTCAATCCCGATTCCCACGCTGACGCGGCGGCATCGGACGCTCGGCGCGCTCGCGGCGAGGTGCTTGGCCCGCTCGACGGCATCCCCTATACGGCAAAAGACAGTTATCGCGCCGCGGGCCTCACCGTCGCTGCCGGCTCCCCCGCGTTCGAACACCTCGTCGCTCAGGACGATGCGTTCACAATCGAGCGCTTGCGTGCTGGTGGCGCCGTACTCATCGGCCTGACGAACATGCCACCCATGGCGGACGGCGGAATGCAGCGAGGGGTGTACGGGCGGGCCGAAAGCCCCTACAACGCCGATTGGCTCACTTCCGCATACGTCTCGGGTTCCTCCAACGGCTCCGGCACCGCGACCGCAGCTTCGTTTGGGGCGTTTGGCCTCGGCGAGGAGACCTGGTCGAGCGGCCGGGCACCGGCGTCCAATAACGCGCTGTGCGCGTACACCCCGAGCCGCGGCATCATCTCGATGCGGGGCAATTGGCCGCTCATTCCCACGATGGACGTTGTCGTCCCGCACACGCGAAGCATGGCCGACATGCTCGAGCTCCTCGACGTCGTGGTGGTGGACGACTCCGAGGCGCGCGGCGACTTCTGGCGGGTCCAGCCATGGATCGACATCCCGAAGGCCTCCGCACACCGCCCCCACTCCTACCGGGATCTCGCGCCCCAGACATTCGAGGCTGCGACCCAGCATCTCTCGGGGAAGCGTCTCGGGGTGCCGAAGATGTACATCAATGCGGACGAGCTTGCGGGCACCGCAGCCCAGGTGAGTATCGGCGGCCCCACCGGACAACGCATTGAAACGCGTGCGTCGATCATCGAACGGTGGGAGGCCATGCGCCGCGATCTCGAGGCCGCGGGCGCCGAAGTGAGAGAAGTCGACTTCCCCCTCGTAACGAACTATGAGGGAGACCGCCCAGGCGCACCCACCATCATGAGTCGCGGCCTCGTCAGCCCGGAGTTCCTTCACAATGAGCTCGTCGACCTCGCCGCGTGGGCGATGGAGGACTTTCTTCAGGCGAATGGCGATCCGGCCCTGCGCACCATGGCGGACGTCGATGGCGCGCACATCTTCCCGCACCCGGAGAGCGCCCTCCCCGATCAGTACGACGACTTTGACGGAGCACTGGAGGAGTTCCCCCGAATGATTCGCGATCGGCCCTACGGCTCGTTCACGGAGATTGCCCATCTCGAGTCAGGCGTGCACGGCCTCGAGGAGACCCGTCGGATCGACCTCGAGCAGTGGATGGACGAGCTCGGCCTCGACGCAGTGGTCTTCCCCGCGGTTGCCGACGTCGCCCCGGCCGACATGGACGTGAATGAGGCGTCCGCGGTGGTGGGCTGGCGCAACGGCGTCTGGGTCGCGAACGGCAACCTGGCCATCCGGCATTTTGGTGTTCCCACCGTCACCGTGCCGATGGGGACGATGTCCGACATCGGCATGCCAGTCGGCTTGACGATCTCCGGTCGCGGGTACGACGACGTCGCGTTGCTCCGGCTCGCTGCGGCGGTGGAGACCACGGGGGATCGCCGCACGGTTCCCCCGCGAACTTCCGTTTAGGAGGTGTGTGCCCCGAGCCCTCCGCAGAGAGGGTTCGGGGCACACACGTCCCCGCTCTCGCTAGAAGCTAGCGATTGCCTTCCCCAGCATCTGCACGCCGAGGAGCACGAGCACGACCGACATGATCGTCGCGTTGTTTGCAATGAGCCAAATGCGCAGCTTGTCGAGCGCGCCGGCAGCACGCTCGGGGGCCACGAGGTAGGCCACAATCGGGCCACACACGCTGAGGGCGGCGATGACGACGAACACCGCGATCGTGGCTGCTCCTGCTCCCGCCGAGAGCCCGGCCTGGCCAACAATGGTGCCCGCAGCGACCGCCATCAGGATGTTCTTGGGGTTCACCGCGGCGAGCATAAACGCAAAACCGACGACCGGCAGCGGCTTCATCGTCTGAATCTTCGCCATCCAGCCGGGAAGCTCTGGCTCCTCGCCTGCTTGCGGGCGCGAGCGCCACTGCTTGACGGCGAGCAACAGCAATGTCAGCCCCAACACGAGCTGGATTACGCCCACCACGGGCTTCGCGCCAGTGTCGCCCTGCTCCGGAATGACCCCGGCGAGCAGCGTAAACAACATCGTGGCAAAGGCTATGCCGACAACCCACCCGCCCAGAAAGCTCAACCCGAGCGAGCGCGCCCGTTCGGACATGAGCAACAAAATTGTGGCAATAATCGGGATCGGGCTGATCGCGATCGCTACGGCGAACGGGAGCGTCTCCCCAATAGCAAGATTCATGGTGCCTGTTGTTGCGCTAGCAGGTCAGGTCTGCTGCGAGCGCTTCCTGGGCGCTCTCTACGTCGGCGACGCTGCCCTGCACGGCTTGGATTGCCTCGGGCACGGTGAGCGTGTCATCAAGCTCGGCGATGGTGTTGTCGAGCTCGCCCCAGGCCGCTTCGAGCGCGATCTGACGATCGGTCGTCACGTCAGCGAGCGATTCGTTCAACGCGGCGTACTCCGCCTTGATGTCGTCGCGGGCCGCGGCAATGTCGCCAATGCTCGAGGAGGCGTCGATGCTCGACTTTGCCTCGGCGACGACGCCCACGAACGAGCTGTACGCGTCGCATGCGGCGTCCGCGTTCTCCACGGGCGTTGCCGTGCTGCACCCGGTGAGCGAGATCGCAAGCAGCGCGACGGCGCCGAGGACAGGAAGAGTCTTGATGGTTTGCATCGAGGTCACTCCAAACAAGGTGAAGAAGGAATTTCAGATGCCGCGAAGCATCTGGCTCTTTGCCAGGGCAAATTCTTCCGCACTGAGCAAGCCCTGTTGGTGCAGCTGGCCAAGCTCCTGGAGCTTGGCGACAAGGTCAACAGTGACAGCCGGCATGGAAGACGGTGCGACCGGCGGCACAGCAACCGGCTGAGCAGCCGCTGCAGCCTGCTGCTCAGCAATGCTTCGCAGCTCCTGCTCTTGGGCGGACTGATGTTCGACCGCGCGGATGTGCTGCCGATTTGCAACGGCTCCGCTCACGGCGGTGGCGGTCCCAGCGACGACCGCGGTGCGTGCGGCCATACCGAGCAGGCCCGGCCGTCCGACTCTCCGAATGAATGGCATGAGGTGTCCTTTTCGATTAGGCGTTGTGCGTCGACGCTTCGCGGATGAGCTGGTTCACGATCGGTGCAGGGATCCGGTCGCTGCGGATAACGCTGCCGTTCGCCGCCGATAGCCGCGCCGCTAGCTCCGTGGCCCAGGTGAGCTCGAGGGCCACCAGTGCGACGCCGTGGCCCGCTTCGATCGGTTCGACCAGCTCCGCGATGTCCTCGTCGCCGAAGAGTCCTTGGACCTCCAGCTCAAGGCCGAGCGCGCTGCCGAGATCGCTTTCGGTGCTGATCTCGGTGACGGTGACCGAACCGTCAAGTTGGCGGATCGCGATGAGCAGATCAAGCAAGCGTACGGTTTCGGCCTGGGCCAGATCCGCCACGGCCGAGAGCACCTCGCGGTTGGGGGTCGTTCCTGAAAACTCGACCACGTAGATTTCGACTGGGCCGTAGGCGGGGTCGCTCATAGTGACTCTCCGTCCTTCGAAATGCTGGGGAAGTTCCACGTGCCGTCGAGCACTTCGGCGCGCGGGCGGTAGAGGCGGACGAGATAGTTCCAGCCCTCCATGATGGGCAGCGCGTTCGGGGTGTCGCCCGTCCCGCCGAAGTTGATGGTGATGGTGCCGTCCTCGCCAGGCTTCCCGATGATGCTGTTCACGCTGTACTGGCCCTGCGCGTTCTCGGCGAAATATCCGTCCGCATTGTAGAGCGAGATTGACCAGAATCCGTCGACGGGGACGTCTCCGACGGTGAGGGAGAACTCCCCGACTGGCAGACCGGGGGTGACGTTGATGTACGAGGCTTCGCGTTCAGGCAGCCCGCCCCAGCCCACAGCCGTACCGATGAGGTGACGGACGGGGTCAACCTCGTCCTTCGTTCCGAAACACCGCTCGAGACCAGACAGGCCCCGGCCCAGTTCAAGCAGCGCCTGTCGCGTGGACATCAACGATGCCTCGTCGTAGCTGGGCAGCTCGAAGGGCCGCGCCGAGTTCGATTCGATGCGCAGTTGACGTTGCAGGTCGTTCACGATCGCGACATCTGCCGGGTCCTCCGGATCAACCAGAATGCGCGCCGCAAGCATGACGTACTCGGTATCGAAATCCGCGAGCCCCAGCTCCACCGTCCCCGGGGAGTGGAACACCCGGTTGATGTAGTGGTCCTGGTTGACGACCATGACCGAGACGTACCGGTCACCCGTGTCGGGAATGGTGAGCGTTGCTCCGGCTGAGATGTCCACGACCGCGGCGCTGTACAGCGTGTCGCGGTTCATCCGAACGATCGTCTGCTCGTCGATCGGGGTTGGGGCGAACCCGTGCGCCCAGTTGCCATCGCCGCCGCCCTGGCGAACAATCGCGGCGAACATGCGGTTGCTCTCGACACGCACAAAGTTGTCTACCGAGACTTTCTGGTCATTCATCAGCGCCCCCTTAAACCGGCAATTTTCCTCTCCCCATCTTCTCGACTGCTCTCGCTCGCACCCTCATCACCGATTGATGATTATTGACGCGAGGCCCCACGAACTTTGGCGGCGCACTCGGCGATACCCGGTCCGTGTGTCAGCCTCGAAACGAGACCTCGGCGCTCTCCCACATGGACTGCCGACACGTAGAGAGGCGCAACCGATGCACACACTCGAACCCCAGCTACTCAAGGACGCCTTCCTCTTCGGCTTCCCACTGGTCTTCAACCTCGACCAGGTTCAGCGCTACGTCGAGACGGGAGTTGGCGCGAACCCCTCCGCTCCGTTCAATAGCTTTAGTCACGCACGCTCGCTCGCCGGCCCGGCTGACACGTTTGTGTCGATCAACAACGACACGCTGTACTCAATGGCTCAGCTCGACCTGAGCGTCGGGCCGGTGCTGCTCCACACTCCCGACACGGCTGGACGCTACTTCGTGCTGCAGTTCGTCGACGCCTGGACCAACAACTTTGCCTACGTCGGCCATCGGGCGACCGGTACCGACGCACAGGATTTCCTCCTCGTCCCGCCGGGATGGTCGGGGCAGCCGGTGGACGGCGCGCAGGTCATCCGTTTCCCCACGACGGTCGCGTCGATCGTGGGTCGCTGGGCGTGCCAGGGCGAGGCGGATCTGCCCCAAGTCCATGCGCTACAGGATGCAACGACGCTGACCCAACAGGATCCTGCCGCGGCGCCTGCAGGTATCCCCGCCTCTACGGAAGGGACCCCGGTGAACTTGCAGTTCTGGGAGAAGCTGCGGCTCTGGTCGCAGGCGTTCCCTCCGGCCGAAAGCGATCGCCCGGCGCTCGAATCGTTCGCCACCCTCGGGCTTACCGATCGCGGCGAGAGCCCGTACTTTGCGCTCGGCGAAGACATGCACCGTGCACTGGCCGAGTCGGTTCCTCATGCCCAGGAAGAATTGGCTCAGTTCCTTCGTGCAGGCGGGGTTCCGATGAAAAGCGGGTGGCAGCTGGCATATCACTCGTTCGACTACAACTCGGACTTCTTTGAAATCGGCACGGTGAACTCGCCGCTCTTTACCTCCGTGCCGCCCGACATGAAGTACCAGCTTCGCGCCGGCGCTGCCCTGGGCGGTCTGTGGGGCAACCACTCATATGAGGCGGCATACGCCGCGGTGTACGTCGATGCGAATGGCGAGCAACTCGATGGAGCACACCGCTACACCTTGCGTTTTCTCCCCGCCCCGCCAGCCAAGGCATTCTGGTCGCTCACCATGTATTCGATGCCCGATTTCTTCCTCGTCGAGAACTCGATTCATCGATACTCAATCGGCAGCCAAACGGAAGGCCTGCACTTCGACGAGGACGGTGCGCTCACGATCATCATGAGCCATGAGGCGCCCGCCGACCTGCGTGAGCGTGCGAACTGGCTGCCGACGCCCAGCGGGCCGTTTCGGCCGCTGCTTCGAATGTACGAGCCCGACACCTCGGTCGTGGATGGCGAGTACGAAATCCCGGCAATTCAGCGCCAGGACGAGGCGGAGTGAGTCCGATGACGAAGCTCACCATCGGCACCCGTGTATGGAATTCCAGTCTGCCAGTGCACCTGTTGGCCGAGAAACTCAACCGGCACACCTTCTGGTGCGGCCAGAGCGGCTCGGGGAAAACGTACGCGCTGGGGGTGCTGCTTGAACAGATTCTCGTCCACACAGAGCTCCCGGTGCTCATCCTCGACCCGAACTCCGACTTCGTGCGACTCTCTGAGGTGCGAGTCGACGCCGATCCGAGCGACGCAGAAATGTTGGAGCGTACCGACACCCGCGTTCTCTACTCGACGCGCGACGGTGGCGAGCGATTGCACGCCAGCTACCTCGGGCTTTCGGTGGCGTCACGGGCCGCAGTATTGCAGTTGGATCCGGTCCTCGATGCTGAGGAATACAACGCCCTCTTGCACACCGAGGTCGACCCCCATGTGTTCAAAGACGCGGACTTCCTCAGCGCGCTTCGCGCCTCTGACCACCCCGGGGCGGGGCGGCTCGCCACTCGCGTTGAGAACCTGCAAGTGCTCAACTGGGAGCTCTGGTCGCGCGGCGGCGAGTCGGCCACGGACATCATCCATTCCCGCCCGCGCGCCACGGTGCTCGACCTGGGCGGCTTTACACACCCAGACGAGCCAAAGGTTGCGGCGCTCGCCATGCTCGAGCACCTCTGGGCTACCCGAGAGGATCACCGACCGGTGCTCATCGTGATCGATGAGGCGCACAATCTTTGCCCGCCAGACCCGAGGTCACAGGTCGAGCGCGCGCTCACGCAGCAGCTCATTCAGATCGCCGCTGAGGGCAGGAAGTTTGGCCTCTGGCTGCTGCTCTCCACGCAACGGCCCACGAAGGTGCACCCCAACGTGCTGTCGCAGTGCGACAACCTCTGCGTCATGCGCATGAACGCGCCGAGGGATCTTGCCGAACTTGGCGAGGTGTTCGGGTATGCGCCCGAAGAAACCCTCTCAGCGGCGCAGGGCTTCCTGCAGGGCCAGGCGCTCTTCGCGGGCGGTTTCATTGACGCGCCGACGGTCACGCAGATGGGGCCGCGCATCACCGAAGAGGGTGGTGTGGATGTCCCCGTACCGATGCGTTCCGCCTGAACTCACTCGAGCATTCAGCGGAGCTAGATTCGATACTTGATCGCTTCGCGACGGTTGCTCACGCCGAGCTTGCGGTAAATCGCGCGTTGATGGGTCCTGATGGTGTTGACCGAAACGTGGAGCACTTGCGCGATTTCCTCAGCGGTCATCGTCGTACAGAGATACCCAAAGATGTCTCGTTCACGCGGCGACAGCGCGGATCCCACTATCTGGGGTCCTGCCCCCGGTTGCGCGCTACTTGCCAGGCGTTCAGCGAGGAAGTGCTCATGGGCCGTCCCCCAGGCCGCATGCTTGATGAGGAGCTCGCGCAGCTCTTCACCGTCCGGAGCCTGTCCGTACGGGCGGGAAATCCCTTCGGGCACGGCAATCTCCAGGGAACGCTCCAGGCAACGGTGTGCGTGGGTTCGATCACCGCGTTGCCGTGCAATCGAGGCCGCGATGACCAGCGCGCTCACACGCACGTAGGACGCTTGGTCGGGGCGTTGGATCCGTCCGAGCAGCTGCATTGCCGCCGCTGGTTGATTGAACCGGCGATAGAGATCCGCCATCAGCACGTTCGTGACGGGAATCGCCTGCACCTCAAGGAGCGGCGCCATGAGGGCAAGGGCATGAGCCGAGTCCCCGGAGGCCGCTGCCAGCGTCGCCGCCGCGATAGCGCGGTAGGCCGGCCAGGGAACCCCATGGGCGTTCGTGTCGCTGATGCCGGGGAGCTGCGACTGAGCCTCCGCAATCATCCGGGCATCGCCCGCCGCGGCCGCCGTCAGGCTGAAGTAGACGCGGGCCAAAGCCGTGTATGAGGCGGGGTGACCACCCTGCTGAATCAGGCTTCGGAATTGGTCCTCCGCCCCCGGAAGATCGTCCTGCCAGAAATGCATGAAGCCGCGGGCAACGCGCTCGATGCCGCCGTCGTAGTGCCGCCATTCGGCGGCTGCCCCGCCGTCGGACTCGGCGGTCAACCCCTCGATGAGCTCCTGTGTCGCGTTGAATCGTCCGCTATAGGAGAACGCGAACATCAGGTTTGTCGAGGCTCGACGAGCGAGGATCGGATGCCGGCTTGCGAGGGCGTCCCTCCGCGCCGAGGACAACAGGGCGACAGCCTCGCCGGGATCCCGCCGCAGGCGAAGCTCGGTCCAGCCCAGCAGGAAGAGGAGATAGACGTGCGTTCCTTGGGCAGGCTGATCGGACTGCAACGCCAGTTTCGCCTCGTCTGCCGCGCGCGACAGGGCGTCGTGCTCGCGCGAAAGAAATAGTCGAGCAAATGCGGCCGTGAAACGCAGCTCCTCTGACGAGCTAGCGCCAGACGCCTCGCTCGCGGTTTCTGCCTGTGCCAGCAGTCGGCTCGCGCCGGATGTATCGCCCAGAACATCGAGGCAGCTTGCCCGAATGAAGAGCATTTCGGGGCTTTGCGCCAGGTACTCGGGGAGGCTCAAGCAGCACTCATACAGCGCCGCGGCGCCCGAATCGATCACGACCCGCACCCAGCTGTCTCGGATCACCTGGGCGGCGTGTGCCGGCGAGCCTGCCCGCAGCGCGTGAGCCGCCGCATCCAGCGGCCAGTCCGCCGCAAGGTGCCGTGCCGCCCGGAGGTTGAGGTCGTCTGCGCGCGCCGAGTCCGTCCGCCGCAACACGATTCGGCAATGCCGTGCAAACACCTCGTGCCAACGAAACACCGGGGCGTTGTCGCCATCGATGTAGCGGTCGATGAACAGCCCCAGTTGTACGCTCTCGTGCAAGAGCGCAGCGGCATCGTTTCGTCCCGACAGCACCTGCGCGAGATCAGCGTCGAGCCGCGAGCAAGTGGTCGCGGAAAGCACGAAGTCCACCAGTTCCGGACGCAACCGCTGCAACACCGCCTGCGAGATGTACTCCGCGAGCAGCTCGTCACCAGATTCTGAGCTCGTCTTCCTGGAGTGGAGCGCGAGGCGGACTGCGACCGGCCATCCCCGAGTGTTCGACCACACCTGCTCGGCAGACGTTTCGTCCATGGAGCCGAGCTCGCGAGAAGCGAAAACGGAAATCTCAGATACGCTCATCGCGAGCTCACCCGGGCCTATGGCAACCGCGGTGCCCGTGGCCAGCTCGATCGCACACCAGGCGTCGAGGTCGTGCGTTCCGGCGATGACGAATCGGATCAGCCCTTCCGATCGCCGCAGCAGCGGCCCGAGCACCGCCTCCGCCAGGTTCTTCTGAGCAAAGTGCGCATCGTCGATCACGACGTTCACTACCGTGGCCGATTCACGAATCGCGGCCCCGAGCCGGTCGAGCAGCAGCTCGTCGTCCTCCGCATCGGGCATCACCTCAAACACCGGGCTCAGCGCCGCGCGGCCGCGCGCGACGCGTTGCAGCGCGCTCAACAGGCCAGAAAGCACCTGACTCACGCTCCGGATCTGATCGGTGAGTGTCAACCAGGCGACCGCTTCTTCGCGCTCCCCCGCCCAAGCGGCGAGTGCCGTCGTCTTGCCAGAGCCGGGTGGGGCCGTCACGACGACGAGACCGTGTGTTCGCGCGGCGGATTCCAGCAGGTGGGCAACCCGGGGCCTGGGCAGCACTCCGGGAATGGGTTCAGGAGGGGTGACCAGAAACCACGCAGATGGCGTAAATTGCGTCGCTGAATGGCCCCCCATAGGAACAGATCATAGCCGCGCGGGCGATTGTCGCCCCGGCCCTCATCACCTCTGGATGAATTGACTCCTGGCGGCTGGTCAGGTGAGTGAGGACTCCGGCACGCTGAACGTGCACACTTACTGGCCCTGCTGCCCCGCACGTGCGATCCCAATCGGGAACCTGCGAGACAACGGCGCGGAAGGAATCCGACATATGTACAGACCGCTTTCGGGATTGAACCGGCACAACATCACTCGGGAACTGTTGTCGGGCGTCACGCTGCTCGCGATCTCCGTTCCGCTGAACATTGGGTACGCGCAGATCGCCGGGCTCCCCGCGACGGCAGGCCTCTACGCCCTCGTGATTCCCACCATCGTGTACGCGCTCACGGTGTCTTCGCGGCAGGTCGTTGCCTCGCCTGATGCCGCGGCCGCGGCTCTCGTATTCTCCTCCCTGATGGGTCTGCAAGTAGGCGGAGACAACTTCGCTGCGATGGCGGCGGCACAGGCTATTCTGAGCGGCCTGATGCTCTGGGCGGCCTCCGCGCTCAAGCTCGGCTTCCTCGCCAACTTCCTGTCCAAACCGATCCTGGTGGGGTTCGTCGGCGGCCTCGCCCTCGAGATCCTGCTCAGCCAAGTCGCAAAGATGTTGGGAATCAAGCTCGAGCCGGGCGAGGAGTTCTTCGAAAACCTCGTCGCGTTGTTCGCGAATCTCGGCTCGGTGGATCCGTGGTCTCTCGGCATGAGCGCAGGCGCACTCGCGATCCTGCTCGTTGGAAAGAAGTTGGCGTCAGTGGTGCCCTGGGCACTCGTCGTCCTCGTCCTGACCACGCTAGTCACTGCGCTCTGGGGGCTCGAAGCCCGTGGGGTCGCCGTCCTCGGCGAAGTGACCTCCGGACCGCCCGTTCTCGAGGTCCCCAGGCTCGACCTTGCCACCTGGCTTGCCCTCATCCCTTCGGCGCTCGCCCTCACCCTCATTACGACTGCTGAGGGCCTGCTCGTGTCGAGATCGTACGCCGAAAAGAACCACTACACGACCTCGCCGAACCGAGATCTGTTCGCGTTCGGGGCCGCCAATGTCGCGGCAGGCTTCTCCGGTTCATTCGCCGTCGGGTCATCCACCTCCCGAACCGCGGCGATGGATCAGTTACGCTCACGCACCCAATTGCCGAGTCTGGTGCTAGCGGCCGGCACGCTCCTCCTCCTGCTGTTTGGCACCGCACTGCTCGCGCAAATACCCTCGCCTGCCATTGGAGCGGTCGTGGCGGTCGCCGTCTTCGGCCTGCTCGGTGTCGGGGAGTTTCGCGTGCTCTGGGCGCAATCGAAGTTTGAGTTCGGGATCGGTGCGACCTGCTTTGCCGCCGTGCTCGTGCTCGGCCCGCTCAGCGGCCTGTTCCTGGCCTTTGTACTCGCCCTCGTGAACTTGGCGAGGCGAGCCGCTGCTCCGCCGGTCGACATCCTGATCGCCTCGGCGGACCCTGAGGATTCCCTCCTGAGTTCTGCTTCCAGCGTGCAAGAGACAGCGCCGGGGATCGTCGTGGTTCGATTTGCCGCACCGCTCTTCTTCGCGAATGGGAACGTCCTGGCAACGCGCCTGAACAACATCGCCTCGGAGTTGGGTGGACGACTGCGCACCATTGTGCTCGACATGGAGGCGGTCACCGATGTCGACGTCACTGGCGCCGAGGCGCTTCGCGGTGCCATCAACACCCTCGGCGAGAACGGTGTCGCGCTGGCCTACACCCGGGTTCGGCCAGAGCTTCGCGACCGCCTGGCCCAATTCGAGCTCACCGAGGGGGTCACCCAGTTAGCGACGAACCGCGCCGCGCTCGCGGCCCTCACAAGCGCGACCGACGGGCTCATCAACAACCAATGAAATTGCAGGGGCCAGAGCGAAATCCGTCCCCGCGAGCGTGCCCCCGATGTCACGATTAGTCCAACCCACCCACTATTTGAGGAGCCACCGTGAGCTTTTGGGAATCACTCTGGAACATCATCACCGTGTTCTTTGTCGCATTCTTCTTCATCGCGGCACTCTTCGCCCTGATCGTGATCGTCATGGACCTGGTGCGCGACAAGCAGCTCAACGGCTGGTGGAAGGCGCTCTGGCTCGTATTCCTGATCTTCGTACCGTTCATCACCGCGCTCGTCTACCTGATCGCTCGAGGCGAGGGCATGGCGACGCGTACCGAGAGGGAGGCCCGCAGCAACGAGCAGGCTGCCACGGAGTACATCCGCACGCTCGCCGGCGCTGGGCCCGCGGACGAGATCTCGAAGGCGAAGGCCCTGCTCGATTCAGGCACTATCACTGCAGACGAGTTCACCGCGATCAAGGAAAACGCGCTGCGCATGTAGCTCGCGTCACATCTGCGCGCTCCGTGCGTTTGATAGGCCCGTCTGACGACCCGTCCGGCGGGTCTTTCGTTACGTCTGGATCTCGCTCGCAGCGGCGCTAGCGGGGAACCGATGCAACGCTGACGCGCTGGGCTGTCCCCAACACATCCGCCAGCCGCCGCAGATCTTCCCGCAGTTCTCTGCGCGACCTCACCCACAGGATCGGCTCCGCCAGGCGGGCAATTCCTTTCAGCCGGATCACGACCGATGCGCGCACCCGGGATCCGCGCTCATCGGCCGTCACCACGTACGTGCCCCCGCCGCTCCAGGGGTCGCCGTCCAGCTTCCAGCTGAGCGAGGCGCCGGGCTCGAAGTTCGTAATCACCCAGTGCACCGCGACCGAGTGCGGGCCTGCGACCGTCTTCCCGTGCACCCCGACTCCCGGGCTGTTCGCCCCCAGGTAGCGAGAGGCCTCAACCGACCCCCGCCACTGCAATTCGTTCTGCGTGTGCGAGAGAAACGTGAAGGTCCTGCCGGCCGAGGTCGGCACCGATACGGAATGCGCTGTCTTCATTGACGTCTCCCTTGGCCGAGATCTCCCACGGCGATGCGTGACCTGACCGGCCCCAGCGCAAATCGTAGACAGGGTCCGGCGTTCAGCGCAAGGGTGCGGCGCACCCCAGATCAGGCGGCAGACGAATCCGCCGAGGACGCGAAGAGGTTGAGGCCAAGACCCCGCGAGAGATATGCGATCGCCCGTTGCCCTCGGACGCTCGCCCCCGAGGAATCGAGCGGCGGGGAAAAGGTGCCGATCGCGCCCTTGCCCGGTGAGACGGCCACGATGCCACCGCCGACCCCGGACTTGGCGGGGACGCCGATCTCAAAGAGCCACTCGCCCGAGCGCTCGTACATCCCGGTCGCGGCGAGCACCGCGAGAGTGTCGCGGCAAACCGCGGCCGAGACGACCTGTTCGCCCGTCACCGGATTCACCCCGCCATCCGCGAGCGTCGCGCCCATCACCGCGAGGTCGTGCGCCGTGACGCGCAGCGCACACTGGCGCGTGTAGATGTCGACCATCTCGAGCGGGTCGGCGTCGAGCCTGCCGTACGACTCGAGCAGGTGAGCGATGGCGCGGTTGCGCTGATTCGTGCTCGACTCGGACGCGTACACTTCGCCGTCCAGCTTGAGCTGGCGCCCGGCGAAGGCGGAAAGGCCGGTGCGCACCAGCTCCCACTTCTCGGCCGTCGTGCGGCCCGGAATCAGCGAGGTGGTGACGACGGCACCCGCGTTGACCATCGGGTTCATCGGGTGCCCGTTGTTCAGCTCGATCGCCATCACCGAGTTGAACCCGAGGCCCGTGTTGTTCACGCCGATGCGGTCCTTGACCGCGGCGTGCCCGAGCTCCTCGCAGACCAGCGCATAGACAAACGCCTTCGAGATCGACTGGATCGAGAACTCGTGGAGGGCATCCCCCGTGTCGTGCACCGATCCGTCGGCTCGGCTGACGGAGATCCCAAAGAGCGACGGGTCGGCCGCGGCCAGCGCCGGAATGTAGTTCGCAAGCTCCCCATCGTCGAGGTCGCGGTAGCGCTCGTATGCGTCGATGGTGAGCGCCTCCACCTTGTCCCAGGCGGGCAGGTCGCCAGTGGATACGCGTTGCGCGACACTGGCTGATTCTGACGTGATCATGGTTCTCCCTCGGCGTGGGGCAAGCTTAGCGTCCGGCAGGATCCTGCCCGCGCGGGTGCCACCGCTCGGTGGGCGCTCGCCGATCTCGGCGAGTCGGGCTACAGTTCGTGACATCGACCTTCCACCACAAGGGAGCCTCATGAGAGCAGCAGTCGTCGACCGGTACGGACCACCCGAGCAGGTCAGGATCACCGAACTGCCCACGCCCGAACCCGGCCCGGGCCAGATTCTCGTGCGCGTTGAGGCCGCTGCCGTCACCTCCGGCGACGCTCGCATGCGCGCGGGTCGGTTCCCGCCCGGGTTTGGGCTTCCCGCCCGCCTCGCGATCGGGCTACGCGGCCCCCGGGCGAGCGTCCTGGGCGTGGCCGTGTCGGGCCGAATCGAGCGCGTCGGAGCGGACGTCGCCGGGTTCGCCGCGGGCGACGACGTTGCCGGGATGACCGGCATGCGCCTCGGCGGCCACGCGGAGTTCGTCGCGGTGCCGGCGAAGGCGTTCGCGCCAAAACCCCTGGCCGTCAGCCATCCCGATGCCGCGGGCGCGCTGTTTGGCGGCAGCACTGCGCTGTACTTCCTGCGAGACCGCGCGGGCACGGGCCCCGGGCAGCGGGTGCTCGTGAACGGCGCCTCCGGCGCTGTGGGTTCCGCCGCGGTGCAGCTCGCCGCCTCCTTCGGGGCCGTCGTGACCGCAGTCTCCAGCGCCCGCAATCGCGAGTTCGTGACCCGGCTCGGCGCGCAGCACCACGTCGACTATGCACGCACCCCCTTGGTGTCGCTGGAAGAGCAGTACGACGTCGTGTTCGACGCAGTCGGCAACCTCTCTCGGGCGGACGGCCTGCGCCTACTCGCCCCCGACGGGACATTGGTTCTCGCGGTGGCGAGCCTTGCCGACATGATTCGCTCGCGCGGTCAGGTCGTCACCGGGACCGCGCCGGAACGTGCGGCGGACTTCGCGCTGCTGCTTGAGCTCGTCGCGAATGGACGATTCGATCCGTCCGTCGAGGTGCTCGGCGGCTTGGAAGCCCTCCCTGCGGCCTACCGCCGCATCGACTCGGGCCGGAAGGTCGGCAACCTGGTGATCCTGCCTCAGCAGGACGCAGACCCGAACCGCAGTGCCTAGAGCAGCCCGAGTTCCATCGCGCGAGTGACCGCGCGCGTACGGTCACTGACCGCGAGCTTCTCGAAGACGTGCAAGAGATGGGTCTTCACGGTGGCCTCTCCGATACCGAGCCGCGCCGCGATCTCGGGGTTGCTCAGGCCGGCCGCGACGAGTGCGAGCACCTCGGTCTCGCGCGGCGTCAGCGTCGGCTTCGGCGCCGCATCAAACCGAGCTCGCGCGACCAGCTGGGCGACCATCTCCGGCGCGAGCACGCTGCGCCCGGCCGCGACCGAGCGCACCCCCGCCAGGATCTCGGCCGCCGGCGACGCCTTGAGCAGATAGCCGCTGGCACCCGCCTCGATCGCCGCCAGGATCTGATCGTCCGTCTCGTACGTGGTGAGCACGAGCACCTGCGGGGCGCCCGCCCGCCCATCGGCGATGCGGGCCGTCGCCTCGACGCCGTCAACCCCCGGCATACGGAGGTCCATCAGCACGACGTCGGGTTGGTGTGCTGCGGCGAGCGCCACGGCCTCCGCACCATCGCTCGCCTCTGCCACGACTTCAAGGTCTGACTCGTGGCCGAGCAGCGCCACGATTCCCGCGCGGACTACGGGGTGATCGTCCACGACGAGGATCCGGATCATCACAGGGTCCGTTCCGCGAGCGCCGCCCGTCCGGGCAGCGGGAGGCTCACCCTGAGGAGCGAGCCGCCCCCGGGAGCAGCTCCGAACGACACCATTCCCCCGGCAAGCGCCACTCGCTCGCGCATGCCGTCGAGGCCGAAGCCCGAAGCCGAGTCGCCGGCCGTCCGGCGTTCGCTCACCGGGGCGGGCCCGACACCATCATCGAGTACGGTGAGCAGCACAGCGTCGGGCCCTCCCGCGAGATTCAGGCGCGCGGTGCCAGCTCGCGCGTGCTTGCGCACATTCGCGAGACCTTCCTGGGCGCAGCGCAGCAGCACAACCTCGAGTTCGCGCGGCAGCTCGCTGGGGGTCACGCTCACCGTGACCGTCACTCCCGTCTCGTCCTGGGTGCGTTCCGCGATCCGGCGCAGCGATTCGGCAAGCCCCCGTCCACCGAGCGGGTGCGTGCTCGCGACCAGCGCGCGGGCCTCGGCGAGGGCATCGCGCGCGGTGCGCTCGATCAGCGCGACCGAGCGGGAAGCGGCCGGCGCCGCCTCGGGTCCTTCGCGCAGCTCGACCCCTGCGCGCTCCGCCAGCATCACGAGACCAGTCAGGCTCTGCGTCAAGGTGTCGTGGAGATCGCGCGAGAGGCGCTCCCGCTCCCCCGCCGCGCCTGCCGCGGCGCTGAGCTGCGCCACCTCTTTCTGCGCATGAGTGAGCTGCGCGACCAATTCCTTCGCGGCGGCACCGTCCTCCGCAATTCGGGTAATCCAAGTGCCGAGCGCGATCGAGAACGCGAAGCTGAGCGCCTGTATCCCGGCGACAATCGCGATCGACGCGGTCAGATCGACGCCGGTCGGGCCGAGGCTGACCCACAAACCGACCCCGATTAGCAGCGCGAGCACTGCGCTGCCCGCGACCGCTCGGCCGTAGGTTGGCGAGAGCGTCCAGAGCATGGGATAGAGCAGCGCCTGCAGGCTGGCGAGATTGGGGTCCGCGGCGACGCCGACGGCCGCCAATACGCCGGTGATCGCCAGGAACACGAGGCCGAGCCCCGGCCGCTCCTGCGGAGTGTCCGTGCGGGAGATGAGGCCGCGCCCGAGGAGCAGGTATGCCAGCAGGATCCCGCCCAGCGACGCCGCGCCGAGCACCGCGTGTGTGGGCGTGGGTGTCGACCACACGAGCGCCCCCGCCATCGCGGCCAGGGCCGCGGCCACGACGATGTCCCACCATTTCATCCGCATCACAGAGACAGCCTCCCACGCTGATGGGTCACGAGCGGCGCACCCACCGGAACGTGAGCAAGCTGAGCACCAATCCGATCGCGAGCCAGCCGGAGAGCACGGCCGAGACCACGCCCAGGTCCCAGGCCCCCGACACCTCGGCGACCGCAAAGCTGTCGGGAAGGAACGCAGCCCGCATGCCCTGCGCCATCCACTTCAAAGGAAAGATCGACGCGATGTTCTGCAGCCACTCGGGCAGCATCGAGAACTGCAGGTAGACCCCCGAGATGAACTGCAGGATCAGCACGGGCGGGAGCACGACCGCAACGGCGCTCTTCCCGGTGCGCGGCACTGCGGCGAGCGCGACCCCGAGCAGCGCGCACACCGCGGTGCCGAGCAGGAACACCCACGCAAAGGTCCACCAGTTCGCGGCTGCAGTCGGGAGTTCCACGCCGAAGGCGAAGCGGGCGACGAGCAAGAGCAGGGCCGCCTGCGCGAGCCCCGTGACAAACACCTGACCAAATTTTCCGATGAAGTAGCTCACGGGCGAGAGCGGGGTGCCGCCGAGGCGGGCAAGCCGGCCGTCGCTTTTCTCCATCGCGATATCGACGGCGAGGTTCTGGGTGCCGCTGAGCAGCATGCCGGCCGCGAGCATGCCCGTGAGGTAGTAGGTGGCGACACTGATGCCACCGCTCCCGTCGGGGTTCGTGCCGATGTTGCCCTGCGAGCTGAATGCCGCACTGAAGATGACCAGCATCATCACGGGGAAGAGGAAGGTGAAGAACACCGTGTCGCCCGCGCGGAAGTACCCCCGGAGCTCGAACAGCGCCAGCCGCAGCCCGGTGGGTAGGATCCCGGGAAGCACCCCTCTCGTGCGCTGGACGACGGGAGCTGAGATATCTGCGGCACTCATGCGGCATTTCCTTCCAACTGCGTGGCGCGGTCCTCGCCGATGAGGTCGAGGTAGATGTCTTCGAGGCTTGGTCGAATGACCTCAAGCTCGGGCGGCTCACCGCCGTGCGTTTCGACCAGGCGCGCGACCAACTCGCCGGGATGTTGGGTGCGCTCGTCGTGCTCCTGCCCTTCGGGACCGCGCCAGCGCACCCGGGGCACGCGGGCGAGCGGCCCGCCGATCCGGTCCACGGTGTCGATTGCGACGAGGCGTCCGCCCGAGATCACGCCGGCGCGATCCGCGAGCCGGGCCGCCTCCTCGAGGTAGTGGGTGGTGAGCAGGATAGTGGTGCCGTCCGCCTTGAGCGATTCAATGAGCCCCCAGAACTGGTGCCGTGCCTCGGGGTCGAACCCGGTGGTGGGCTCGTCCAGGAAGAGCACTTCGGGGTTGCCCACGATGCCGAGGGCGACGTCAACGCGGCGCTGCTGTCCGCCCGAGAGTTTGGTCACGCGCACGTCTCGGCGCTCGGCCAGGCCGACGGCCTCGATCACCACGTCCGAGTCGCGGGGGTTCGGGTACAACGCGGCATAGTGCCGCACGAGCTCGGCGACCGTGTACGGTCCCGTGTCGCCGCTCGTCTGCGTCACGATCCCGATGCGTGCTCGCCAGGCTCGCCCCGCCGCGACCGGGTCGTTCCCGAGCACGTGCACGCTGCCGCTGCTCGGACGAACCACCCCGGTCAGGATCCCGATCGTGGTGGACTTTCCGGCGCCATTCGGGCCGAGCAACGCAAAGGTCTCGCCCGTGGGAATCTCCAACGAGACCTCGTCGAGCACCGTGCGCGCGCCGTATCGTTTGGAGAGCCCGATTGCCTCAATCGCGGCGCCCCCTGGGGCAGTGTGTGCGGTCATGACACCAGTCTCGCCCCGTCACGGAAGAATTGGCAGCCGTCAGCCCACTGATCTTTCCCTCCACCGGTCGGTGGAGGCGGTCGTTGCCTAGGACGCCTCGAAAATCGCGGGCTTCGCTTCGGACACAGTTCCGCTCAGGCGGATGCCGAGCAGCCGCAACACCTCGAAGTACCGGGCGTTCGCCTGCTTGCCCTTTCCGAGTTCGAGCTCGGACAGCCAGCGCTGGCTGACGCCCAGCCTGTCGGCGAGATCCTGCTGGCTCGCTCCATATCGCTCGCGCACGGAGCGCACCAGACGCCCGACGTCTTCCGGAGCGGTGATCGGTGATTCCATCTGGTCCCCCTGTGCACGAATTCGTAGTCACAGCCTACGCGGCGATGGGTGCGGGACCGCCATCCTCCCAGGCAAATTCCCCGCCTGCATCAATACGCTGGGACCACCAACGAAGCTCTGGAGGATCCATGAAGTGCCCTACTGATTCAGCGACACTCGTCATGAGCGAGCGCAGCGGCGTCGAAATCGATTACTGCCCCGAGTGCCGGGGAGTATGGCTCGACCGCGGCGAGCTCGACAAGATCATCGATCGCGCCGAGGCAGAGTTTGCCGCGCGCACCCCCGCGGCCGCCGCCCCGGCTGCTCCGGCTGCTCCGGCTGCTCCCCCCGCGCCGCCCGCGCACGCAGCGCCGAGCTACCCGGACCCCCGCTACGCACAGCAGCAGCCGCAGTACGACAACCGCGGCTACGACAACCGCGGGTACAACCGGCCGAAGAAGAAGGAAAGCTGGCTCAGCGAGCTGTTCGACTAAGCCACCCGTCGTCAGCAGGGGCCGATCGCGAAGTTTCGCGCCCCTGCTGATTCCGGCAGCGGGAATGAAAAGTGCCACCATTCCTGCGGGTATGGCTCGAAGCCAGCGGCGAGCATCGCCTCGCGCAACCGGGTGCGATTCTCGAACTGGGCAGCGTCGAGACCCTCCGCCTCGTAGTGAGAGCGCAGATCGAAGAGGTCGAACTCGCCGCCCATGTCGAGCGGTACACCCGTGGCCGAGTCGATGAGGGTGAGGTCGACCGTGCCGCCGAGCGAGTGCTTTGAACGCTCGGCGATGTAACCGAGCTCGAAGAGCTGCGACTTCTCGAACGTCGGGTAGTACTCGGCCTGCGTCGCGTCGTCGTCTGTCTGCGCCCAGTCCATGAAGAACTGCACGGCGCGAGTTGGGCGATACGCGTCGAAAACGAGCAGCTCGAGCCCTTGACCGGCGAGCGACGACTGCACGGCCGCGAGCGCCTCGGCCGCGTCATCGCGCAGCACCGCGGCCGATTCCGATTCGTACCCGTCGATGACCTCGCCGGTGAAGTTGGCGCGGGTGGCGTAGCGCAGCTCGACCGCGATGCTCGGGTCGACGTCGCGGACGTAGTCAAAGCCCTCGGGAAGCAGCGGGCAACTTGCGCCAGTCACCGCGTCCGCGCTGCCCTCGGCCGCCTCAGGCGCGACCCCCGAACGGGCCTGCGTACATCCGACAAGCAGCACCAGTGCCGCGGCGGCGAGTGACGCCGTCACTGCGATCCGCTTCGCGTAGTTCACGCGGTCCCCCAACTTCCCAGCCTGAATCGTCTGCGACAGTCGCCGAGCGATCGATTGACGCCATTCTGGCGCATACCGAGTGCTCGCGCGAAACACCGACTGAAGAGGTGGGAAAACTGGCTCAGCGAGCTGTTCGACGAGGCAGTTCCGGGGCGATGGCAGCGTGCACGTTGCCGTCGCCCCGCACCTGCGACATGATCGCGAGCGTTTGCCCGTCGGGGTCGCGGAAGAACGCCATCCACTCCTCGACGCCCGTCTCGTGCTGGTAAATGAGGTGCGGCGCCCCGATGAAACTCACGCCGCGCTCGGTGAGCAAGGCGTAGGTCGCATGAATGTCGTCCACGCGGAAGTAGATGACCGATTCCCCGCGCACATCGGTTTCGCGCTCGCCCGCGGAGAGAAACAGCCGCAAGCCGCCGAGGTCGAAAAACGCCAGCTCGCCGAATCGATACAGCAGCGCAAAGCCGAGCACGTCGGAGTACCACTCCACCGCAGCCTCGATGTCACTTACTCGCCGGGAAATTTGCCCGACCGGCCCCATCGTGAACTGATTCATCGCGACCTCGCAATCTGACTCGATACCAAGGTAGCCGCGCAAGCCGAATAAGGCCTCCGTGTTCGGCTATCTACCCTGAGCGGTGCGCTCCTTGCTCCAGCTCACCAGAGGGTGCAGCAGCGAGATGAGCGCGCGACCCGAGTCCGTCAGCACGTAGCTGATCATTACCGGCGTCGTAGGTTGAACGTCGCGCAGGATCAGCCCCTCGGCCTCGAGCTCCTTCAAGCGCGCCGAGAGCAGCCGGTCCGAGATCCCCTCGACTCTGGAGTGATACTCCGAGAATCGACGTGCGCCGCGCGCCCCTGCGAGCAGGATCGCTGCGTTCCACTTCCTGCCGGCAAGTTCAACCGTCGACTGAAACCTTCGGCATTCCTCCTCGTCGATCATGGAGATGTTGCTGGAGCTCAATACGTTTCCTAACTATTAGTTAGCAGCTTACACTCGGTTCGCGAAAAGTGCACGCACCCTGAATGCTGGTGTGTACCGCCTCGGCACCCCGCCAGGCAACACACGAAAGGCTCGCAATGCAGGTCACCCTCGGCATCCTCGGCGCCGGCCGCGTCGGTTCCGCGATTGCGCGCACCGCTCTTTCCGCAGGGTTCGACGTCGCCATCGCGGCCTCCGGTCCAGCCTCGGAAATCGAGCTCATCGCGGAACTGGTTACCCCGGGCGCCCGGGCCATGAATGCTGCTGAGGCCGCGGAATTCGCCGACGTCGTGGTCGTGGCCGTCCCACTACACAAGTTCCGTTCCGTCGACCCCGAGGTGCTGCGCGGAAAGGTCGTCATTGACACCATGAACTACTGGGAACCGATCGATGGCCACATTGAGGAGTTCGCCTCTGCCGGCCTGGGCAGCAGCGCGGTCATTCACGACCACTTCGCGGGCGCACGCCTCGTGAAGACGCTCAACCACATCGGCTATCACGACCTCGAACTCGATGCCCGCGACGCAGGGCACCCCGAACGCCGGGCACTCGGTATCGCCGGGGACGACGCAGAAGCGGTGGCGTTGGTCGCGCAGGTGATCGACCGATTCGGATTCGACCCCGTTTCCACCGGCCCACTCGCGAGCGGCACCCTGCTCGAACCGGGTACGACCATCTTTGGCGGCCACCATACCGCCGCCGAGCTGCGCGCAGAGGCCACACGCGGCTGTGAGACTCACGAACCCGCCGACGCCAGCCGGCAATAATCACCCATTCCCTCACCACATCACCAGGAGTTACCCATGCAAATTGGCGCGTACAGTTTCGGCGACACCCCGCTCTACGACAACGGCAACCCTCGCTCCACCGCGGAAGGCATCAGCAACCTCTTTGAGGCCATCACCCACGCAGACCGCGTCGGGCTCGAGTACTTCGCAGTCGGCGAGCATCACACCCAAAGCATGCCGGCGTCGTCCCCCGGCACGGTCATCGCCGCAGCGGCCGCAGTGACAAAGCAGATCGTCCTGGGGTCCGGTGCGAGCATCATCAGCACCGACGATCCGGTGCGAGTGTTTCAGCAGTTCGCGACGGCGGACGCGATCTCGGGCGGCGGACGCATCGAGATCACCGCTGGCCGCGGCTCGTCCGTCGAGACGTTCCCGCTGTTCGGGTACGACCTGCGCGACTACGACCAGCTCTACGCCGAGAAGCTCGACCTCCTCATGACCATCAACGACAGCGCGAGCGAGACCGTGACCTGGTCGGGGACAGTCCGCCCCGACATTCCGGGGCTCGCGGTCGTCCCGCGGCCGGTCTGCGGCAAGCTCCCGATCTGGCTCGCCACCGGCGGGAACGCCGCCTCCTCCGTGCGCGCCGGCAAGCTCGGCTTGCCCGTCTCGTACGGCATCATCGGCGGCGAGCCCCACCGCTTCGCGCCGCTCGCGAACCTCTACCGCAAGGCCGCAGAGCAGGCCGGGCACACCGGAGACAACATCAAGGTCTCGGTGGGCGCGCTCGGGCTCATCGCCCCGACCAAGCAGGAAGCGCTCGATCGCTTCTACCCGGGATGGCACAACCTCACCGTCGAAATGGGCAAGCTTCGCGGCTGGGCGCCGCCACGTCGGCCAGAGTTCGAGGCGCAGACGGGGCCGCTCGGCGGGTTCTACGTCGGATCCCCCGACGAGATCGCCGATCGCATTGCGCAACTGCATGGTCACCTGGGGCACGTGCGCCACTTCCTCCAGATGGACATCGGCGGGCTGCCCCAGGAGCACTTCCTCGAGTCACTCACCCTGCTCGCCACCGAGGTGGCGCCCCGCGTGAAGCGACTGCTCGCGGCGAAATAACGCCTGAACTCAAGCACGCTCTGGCTGGGGCACCCCTAGACCTACGTCCTGTCTTTGGGCGAGCGGCCGAGCGGCGGTGCACCGGGCACGCTCGCTGTGCTTAGCTGGTCTCGCACTTGCCGGCGCCAGCCTCGCGGCGCCGCGCGCAGGGTGCTCTGCGACCCAGGGGGGCGAGCGAATGCGAAGGATTGGCGCGCAACACCGAGGGCGACCGCCCATGCGTCGATCGCTCGACCGCTCGCTCATCGCGCTCGCGTGCGCGGGGGCGCTCTTGGTCCTCGTCTTAGTGGCGGTGACTCCGACGGACTTGCCGCTCGCCCCGTTTGTATTGTTTCCGCTCACGGTCGCGGTGTATCTGGGCGCCGGCCTGCTCGCGTGGCACGGACGCCCTGGCAGCTTGATGGGTCCGCTCATCCTGCTATCCGGTGCCGCCGTACTCCTAGTCGGATTCGGGAACTCCGCGCTTCCCGCGCTCGCGGCGGCTGGCGCCCTTGCCGCGACCCTGCCGCTCGCCACGTTCATTCACCTCCTGCTCGCGTTCCCCACCGGTCGGCTGCGCACCCGCGCGGCGCGGGCCACCACCGCACTGGCCTACGCCACCGCCACCGTGCTGCAGGTGCCACCGCTGGGTCATTCGATGCAGGCGGCGGCGGGCGCCGTCGTCTTCTCTGCCACCGCCCTGCTGCTCATCGTGCGCCTGCGCGCAGCCAGCGGGGCCGAACGCCGTGTCCTCATCCCGCTCTTTTCATACGGACTCATCGCGATCATGCTGCTCGTCGTGTCCGCTCAGTTGTTCCCCCTGCTGCTCGGTTGGCAGCGCGACCAGGTGGGTGTCTTCCAGCTCGTCGTCTTCACGGCGCTGCCCGTGGCATTTTCGCTCGCCGTGCTGCGCGGCGGAGTCGCCCGCACCGGCGAGGTCGAAGAGCTCGGCGAGTGGCTCGAATCCGCGATGACGAACCAACCGGGAATCGCCGCCGCGCTCGCGCGAACCCTGGGTGACCCCTCGCTCACCGTCTGGTTCTGGGCGCCGCACCTCGACGCGTACGTCGACGCTCACGGCGCCCAGGTTGCCGACCCGCACGGGGACGATCGGCGGGGAATCGAGATTGTCCAGCTTGACGGTCGTCACATCGGCGCCATCAGCTTCGACCGCGCGCTGTCGTCCGAGCCGGAACTCATGAGCACCGCGAGCAGGGTCGTCGCGCTCGCACTTGACCGCGAACGGCTCACCGCCCTGTTGCACGCGAGCCGCACCGACCTCCAGCGTTCTCGGGAACGCCTCGTCGAGGTGGCAGACACCGAGCGTCGGAGGATCGCGCAGGATCTCCATGACGGTCTCCAATCCGAGCTCGTCTTGCTCGGCATCGAGGCCCAGCAGATGGCGCACGCGGCCGCGGCCGACACCGACCTTGCCGAGCGCGCCGTTCGGCTGCGGCGCGATATCGATCGCTCGGCCGCCGGCCTCCGCAGCCTGGTGCACGCCGTCATGCCCGCGCCCCTCATTCAGCGCGGTCTTTCGGCCGCTGCCGAGGACCTCGTGGATCGCATGCCGATCCCCACCGAACTGCACCTCGCTGTCGCCGACGGGGAACTCTCGGCGGCCACCGAGAGCACCGCATATTTCGTGGTCGCCGAAGCGCTCACCAACGCGGTCAAGCACTCGGCGGCGAGTTCCATCCGTGTGGCGCTCGAGCGCTCCGGCTCCACCCTGTGTATCGAGGTACGCGATGACGGAGTGGGCGGCGCGCACACCGGCACCGGTGCCGGGCTCACGGGAATGGCCGAGCGCATCGACGTGCTCGGAGGGGTCATGCGCATCACCAGCGTGCCGGGCGAGGGCACCACGATTCGGGCGGAGGTACCGAGTGATTGAGACGCCGAAGGACGCACCGCTGCGCATTGTGCTCGGCGAGGATGAGGTACTGCTGCGCCGCGGACTCGAGCTCGTGCTGAACCAGGCGGGCATGGTGGTGGTGGGCTCAGTCGGCAACGCAACCGACCTCGAACAAGCCGTCGCCGGCCTCTCGCCCGACCTGGTCATCACCGACATCCGCATGCCGCCCACGTTCACCGACGAGGGCTTGATCGCGGCTCGCAGGATCCGCTCACGCTTCCCGGGCCTCGCGGTCATGGTGCTCTCGCAGCACGTGCAGCGGCGCTACGCGCTCGAACTCCTCGGCCAGGCTGAGCCCGGCGATGCCGGAACGCAATCGGCCGGCGGCGTGGGCTATCTCCTCAAACAGCGCGTCGCTGACGTCGACGGTTTCATTGCAGATCTGCGCGAAGTCGCCTCGGGAGGAACCGCGATCGATCCCGAGGTCGTCGCGGTGATGGTGGCACGCGCCCGGATCGCCGACTCGGCCGTCGGATCGCTCACGCCGCGCCAACGGGAGGTCTTCGCGCTCGTCGCGGAGGGTCGCAGCAACGGTGCGATCGCCGCCCGCCTCTTCATCAGCGAAAAGGCGGTCGTGCAACACATCTCGCGCATCTACGACGCGCTGTCACTCCCGGTCGCCCCCGACGCCCACCGGCGCGTGCTGGCGGTCTTGAAGTACCTCAACCGCGATTCCAGGCACTACACGAAGACGAACGACAGCAACACGCCGACGGTGACCGCGACCCCTACATAGACCAGGTTCGGCAATTGGAACGAGTGGTCAAACACGAACTTGCCCATCTTGGTCGTGCCGGTTTGGTCAAATGCGACGGTCGCGACCTGGCTGCCGTTCGCCGGCAGGGTGTACATGCCCATCGCGGACGGCCACAGCCCCACCAGCAGTGCGGGCGGCAGACCGATCGTGATACCGATCGGGACTATCGCGTTGGTCGCGCTCGACTGGCTCGTCGTCAGCATCGCCACGACGAAGAGTGCGAGCGCAAAGAGCAGCGCGCCCAGGAAGGCTGAGGAGCCCGAGACCACCGAGCCCAGCCCGTCGACGATGAGCTTCTGGTTCGCGGCAACGAAGGTGTTCGCGAGCCAGGCGATGCCGAACAGCGCGATCGCGCCGACCATGCCGGCGGGGAACGTCGCCTGCTTGGGCACGTCCGCGGCCTTGACCTTGCAGAACACGAAGATGAGCGCGGCGATCACGCCCATCGTCACCTCGATGATCACCGTGACGCTCAGCCGCGTGGGGTCGCCGTCGGCGTCGGTGCCGATGACGGGGCGCAGGCCCTCGAACAGGCCGAACATGACGATCACGCCGACGCCGATGAGGAAGAGCGAGGCGGACATGACTGCGGTGCGCGGCAGCTTGGTCTCGCCGACATTGGTTGCGGGTGGCTTGATCTGCCCGTCCGCCAGCCGGCGCTGGAACTCGGGATCGTCCTCGAGGTTCTTCCCGTGCTTGAGCATGACGAGCGCGGCCATGAAGAGTCCGGCGATCGAGGCCGGCCACATGATGAGGAGCAGCCGACCGAGATCGACACCCTGCGGCGCCAGCAGCACCACCATTGAGGCGGTGGCGGCAGAGACCGGCGAGCACAGGATCCCGACCTGCGAGGCGACCGCCGACACCGCGAGCGCCCGCTCCGGCCGAATCTTCTGCTGGTACGAGACGTCGTAGATCACCGGCAGCAGCGGGTAGAAGATGTTGCCGGTGCCCGCGCCGACCGTAAAGAGGAACGACATTGCGGGTGCGAGGAAGACCACCGAACGCGGCCGCTTCCGAATCACCTTCGCGGCGACCGACACCATCCACTCGATCCCGCCCGCCGCCTGCATCACGGAGGCCGCCGTAATCACGGTGATGACGATGAACACGGCGTCCACCGGGGCGCTTCCCGGGGCCGATCCGAAGCCGAACACGAGCACGGCGACGCCGACGAGCCCCCAGACACCGAGCCCAATGCCGCTCGTGCGCGTGCCCATGTAGATCGCCGCAACAACCACGACGAGCTGGGCGAGCATCACCCACACGTTGTCATTCATGAGGAGGGCCCAGTCTGCACGGGTGCGGACGCGGTCAGCACCGTGAGCGGGAGGGGCGTTTCGACGATGCGGCCATCCACGGCCTCGACTCGCAGCGCGAGGCCGCCCTCAACCGGGCTGATCGCCGTTTGGAATACACCATTCTCGAAGTGCACGGATTGCAGGTTGCCGACCGCGTAGCCCGTGCCGAGCTCGCCACTGAGCAGCGCCGCGTGAAAGAGCGGCTGGCGCTGATCCTCCGCGTCGTAGTGCGGGCAGAAACTGCCGGGCAAGAGGCCAAGCCCCTCGGGCAACACCTGCAGGGTCGGCCCGTAGCTGTCGGTCGTTCCACCCTCAAACCAGCAGATCCCGCCGGCGCTCCCGCCAGTAAACACCACGTTCGAGGACGGATCCTGCCACATCTCGCGCAGGATCGCGTCGAGGCCCTGCCGCTTCCACACATCGAGCATGTTGGCGGTGTTGCCGCCGCCGACGTGAATGACGTCGAAGCCCCGAACGTACGACGCGAGGTCGTCCACCGTGCGGTGAAAGAGCGGGAGGTGGTGCGGGGCGCAGCGGTCCGAATCATACGTCGCGTAGAAGCTCACGATGTATGACGCGTCGTCACCCGTCGCGGTGCCGACGAAGAGCACCCGCGGCCGTTTCTTGCCGGTCAACCCGAGTATGAAGTCGTGCGTGGGGTCATTTCCCCGCTGCATCATGGCCTTGCCCGCCCCGGTCGCCACTACGTGTGCCATCGCTGCCCCTTTGCCGCTCGCTCTGGATTCACACGCTATCCGAGCAAGAGGAGAGTGTCGACCAATTTTCGGGTGAACTTCCCTACGCGGGCGTCTCAAGAGGCTCGGCGAGCGCGAGCAGCGCCGACCGGCCGAGGGTCAGGGCGGCGGGGGTCACATACGGGCTCCCGGCTGCGAGCGCGAGGCCCTCTGCGGCGTAACGAATCACCAACACGCGCTCGGTGGACAAACCGTCGGCCGCAAAAGCGGCATTCCACAGCGCCGCGTCCCGCTCGAAGATGTCTTGCACCTCGGCGGCGTTCCCGAACACCGCGATGAGCCCGGTCGGGCTGTAGACCGAGCTGAGGTAGTCGCTGTCTCCGGTAAGCGCACGGACATAGCCACGGGTGAATTGCCCGGCGCGTACCTCACCGAGGTCGATGTGTGCGCGCACCTCCTCCCACATCCGCACGGCGCAGTGTTCCATCACGCCGTAGACCAGCGCGTCTCGGCTCGGGAAGTGGTGCATGAGCCCACCCTTGGCGACCCCGGCACCCTCCGCGATCTCTGCGAGGCTGACCCCGGCCCCGCGCTCCGAGAACAACCGTTCGGCTGCCTCAAGGATCGCGCGACGGGTGCGTTCTTTGTCGCGAGTAGCGATGGGGTCAGTGCGCGACATTCACGGCCGATTCTGCCCCGCGCGGCGACGGGATGACTCGCCAGGCGACCACCGCGGCAACGATGAGCAGTGCCGCGGCAACGTACGACGTGGTCTGCACGGCGACCGTAAACGCGTGCTGGGCGTGTTCGATGACCGTGGCGTTGTCGACCGTCGCCATCGCCACCGCCAACGATTCCTCCACCGCCTTCGTAGTCGCGGCATCGGTGTCGGCGGGAAGCGCGAGGTTCGAGCGATAGATCGCCAGCTGGACCGAGCCGAGCACGGCGATGCCCAGCGCGGCACCCAGCTCGTAGGCCGTTTCGGCAATCGAAGCCGCGGCCCCCGCGCGGGCCTCCGGCACCGAGGACACCACGGCGTCGGTCGACAGCGTCATCGCGATGCCGATGCCGAGCCCGACCACTGCAAGGAAGATACCGAGACCCCAATAGCTCGGCATCGTTATCGTGAGGCCGATGCCGGCGAGCCCGATGCCGCCCAGCGCCAGTCCGAGCCCGATCGAGCGCCCCCGGCCCATCCACGCCACCAGGAACCCAATGAACAGCACGACGACCATCGAGGCGATCGTCGAGGGCAGCTCGGCAATCCCGGCGAGCAGCGGCCCGAACTCGCGCACCAACTGCAGATATTGCGAGAAGAAGAAGAGCAGCCCCATGAACGCGAAGATGGCGAGCCCGTTCGCCGCAACCGATCCGGCGAATGCGGGCATGCGGAACAGCGTGAGGTCGAGCAGGGGGTGCGCGAGCCGCAGCTGTCGGCGAATGAACACCCAACCGGCCACCAGCCCGAGTAGCGCGGTGCCCACCACCACGAGGTCGAAGCCGTCGCTCACCCAGTGCTTGATGGCGAACACGAGCGGAATGATCGCCAAAATAGACAGGGCGGAAGACAGCAGGTCAATGGGAGCCTTCGCGTCCCCCCGCGACTCGGGGATCAGGATCGGCCCGGCGACGAGCACGAGCACCATGATCGGCACGTTGATGAGGAAGACAGACCCCCACCAGAAGTGTTCGAGCAGCACGCCGCCGACCAACGGTCCGAGGGCGGCACCGGCGGTGGCACCCATCGACCAAATGGCGATGGCCCTGGTGCGCTGCTTCGCGTCGACGAACATTGCTCGCACGAGCGAGAGCGTCGAGGGCATCAGCGTCGCGCCTGCGACGCCGAGCAGCGCCCGCGCGGCGATGAGCATCTCGGCACTCGGGGCGAACGCGGCGAGCACCGAGGCGACGCCGAACGCCGCGGAGCCGATCAGCAGGAGCTTCTTGCGACCAATGCGGTCAGCGACGTTGCCCATGGTGATGAGTAAGCCAGCGAGCGCGAAGGAGTAAATGTCGCCGATCCAGAGCAACTGCGAGGCCGTCGGCTCGAGGTCCACGGTCATCGAAGGCACAGCGAGGTAGAGCACCGTGCCGTCGACCGTCAACAGGACGACGACCAGTACGAGCACCCCGAGGGCAGCCCATTGACGGCGGCCGGCGCGGGCGGGCGGTGCGGATGATTCGGGGTGTGCCATGCGCACCAGCCTACCGACCAGACGGTTTGTTCAACAAGCCGACTGGTCGGTTTCATCTATGTCGCCCCGACGAGTGTGATCCGGCGCAGGATCGACGAAATCTCTCACCGGACGCTCACGCAGACCCTGTGCAGCCCCCGAAGTAGACGGCGCCCAGCCCACGCACCACTTCGGCTGCTACCGTGGGGCGCTGGCACTCGCTGGCCTTAGGGAAGACTTCTCGTTGACCGCCCGGCGTTCCGCCCCGCCACGATTCCGTCGCCTCCTCTGAGTTACTCAGAGGATTGCTCATGCACCCGTCCACCCCCATTTCCGTCGTACCCACTCTCCCCCGCGGCAGCCGCGCCATCGTCTACTGCGACGGGCTCTTCGGCGAGCAGGACGGCAAGACCGCCAACGGCCTCGTCCGCCACTCCGAGAAGTACGAGATCTTGAGCGTCATCGACCGCACGCAGGCTGGCGTCGACGCCGGCATGCTGCTCGATGGCGAGCCCAACGGCATCCCCGTGCTCGCGAGCCTGGACGACGCGATCGCGCACGCCGGCAGCGTCCCCGACTACCTCATCTGCGGGCTCGCCCCGGCCGACGGGCTACTCTCGAACGCCCAGCGCATCGTGCTGCTCGACGGCATTGATCGCGGCATGCACATCATCAACGGCCTGCACGAGTTCCTCAACGACGACGCCGAGTTCGTCGCCGCGAGCCTCACCGCTGGCGTCACGATCACCGACATCCGGCAGCCGAAGGCCAAGAAAGACCTGCAGATGTTTACCGGCAGGATCTTTGACGTGACCTGCCCCCGCATCGCCGTCCTCGGCACCGACGGCGCGGTTGGCAAGCGCACCACCGCCACGCTGCTCGTGCAGGCGCTCAATGAGCGCGGTATCAAAGCGGTCATGGTGGGCACCGGCCAGACGACGCTCATCCAGGGCGGGAAGTACGGGGTCGCCCTCGACGCCATCATCCCTCAGTTCTGCTCGGGCGAGGTCGAGAACCAAGTCGTGCTCGCATTCGAGAACGAGCACCCCGACGTCATCGTGGTCGAGGGCCAAGGGGCGCTCAGCCACCCGGCCTACCTGAGTTCCACCGCGATCCTGCGCGGCAGCCGCCCGCAGGGAGTCGTCGTGCAGCACGCGCCCACGCGCGAGTTCCTCGGCGACTACCCGGCGATCAGGACGCCCACTGTGGCGAGCGAGATCGCCCTGATTGAGGCGTTCGCCGACACCAAAGTGATCGGCGTCACCATCAACCACGAGGGCATGACCGACGTCGAGATCGGCGCGGCCATCGACCAGCACGAGATCGAGCTCGGCCTGCCCGCGACCGACCCGCTCACCCGGCCGCTCGACCGGCTCGTAGATATGGTGCTGCGCGCGTTCCCGACGATCGAGGCGCCGCTCGCCTCGGCCACCCGGTGAACGCCCCACGCCTGAACATCAATCTCACCACGATCACGCACAACGCTCGGGTACTCGTCGGCTTGCTCGCCCCCAAGGGCATTCAGATCGCCGGCATCTCGAAGGCCGTGTGCGGCTCCCCCGACGTCGCCGAGGCCATGCTGCGTGGCGGGGCAGCCCGCATCGGCGACTCGCGCGTTGAGAACCTGACCCGGCTGCGGGTGGCGGGCGTCACGGCGCCGCTCACGTTGGTCCGCTCACCCATGCTGAGCCAGGTTGAGCAGACGGTATTACACGCGAGCACCAGCTTGAACACCGAGCCTGCGGTGCTTGACGCGCTCTCTGAGGCTGCCGTGCGGCTCGGCGTGACGCACGGGGTGATCCTCATGGTCGAACTCGGCGACCTGCGCGAGGGCATCGCGGCCGACGACGTCGTGGCGGCCGCGCGGGCGGTCGAGCACAGCCCCGGGCTGACGCTCGAGGGGCTCGGAACGAACCTGGCCTGCCATAGCGGGGTCGTGCCCGATCAACGCAAGATGGACGAGCTCTCGCGGCTCGCGGACAGCGTCGAGGCCGCCGTCGGCCACCCGCTCTCTGTTATCTCTGGCGGCAACTCGGCGAACCTCGAGTGGGCACTTTCGACCTCAGACACCGGCCGCATCACCGAGCTGCGGCTCGGAGAGGCGATCCTGCTGGGGACGGAGCCGCTGCAACGCAGCCCCATCGCGGGCCTGCAAACCGGCGCATTCACCCTCGTGGGCGAGGTTATTGAGGCGAAGCTGAAGCCCGTGCAGCCATGGGGCGAGATCTCCGCGGCCGCGTTCTCGCACCGCACCCCGCCCGTGGGCAACGGGTTCATCCGTCAGGCCATCGTCGCGCTCGGCCGCCAAGACACCGATCTCGCTGGCCTCATCCCACCGGCCGGCATCACTATGATCGGCATGAGCAGCGACCACCTCGTCGTCGACCTCGGCGACCAGGATGTGTCGGTGGGAGACGAGCTCACGTTTGGGCTCGATTACAGCGCGCTCATGGTCGCGGCGACCTCGCCGTTCGTCGCCACGCGGGCGTTCGCGAACTAAGCGCTCTCGCGCACGGCCTCGGGCAGAGGCTGTGCGCGCTCCCACATCTGCAGCAGCAGCGCCTCGTCCACGCCCTCAATCGCGTGCGAGTCGTCCTCGAGCTGCGGGTTGATGCCCCGCACTTCTTGGTGCATCTGCTCCATCCGTCGATCGAGCTGGCCGGCGATATCGGCGGTCTGCGTCAGGCTCGCGGCGAGGTGGTCGGGCACCGAGCCGTTGTACTTGTAGTGAATCTTGTGTTCCAGGCTCGCCCAGAAATCCATGGCGATCGTGCGAATCTGCACCTCAACGGTCACCGGCACCGGACCCGACGTGAGAAATACCGGAATCTGGATGATGGCGTGCAAGCTCTGGTATCCATTGGCCTTCGGGCTCTTGATGTAGTCCTTGATCTTCAGCACCTGGACGTCGGACTGCGACGTCAGCGTCTCGAGCACCCGGTAGGTGTCCGAGATAAAGCTGCAGGTGATCCGGATCCCGGCGATATCGGTGATGCCGGCGCGGATCGACTCGGTCGTCATCTCGAGGTCGCGCCGCAACGCCTTCTCCAAGATGCTCGCGGTCGACTTGATGCGCGACCCGACGTGCTCGATGGGGTTGTACTGGTGCAGGTGCAGAAACTCGCGCTGCAGGATCGACACTTTCGTCAGCACCTCGTCGATCCCGAACTGGTGCTCCATCTGCAACCGCAGGAAGTCCTCGCGCATCTTCCGCGCAAAAACGAGCCGCTCCTGGTTCGGCGAACCGCTCACAAAGCTTCGAGGCAATTGCGCGGTGGGAGAACTCATACGAGGCGATCCAGACGGTTGGTCGAGCACGAAACCTCAGTCTGTCGAACGAGTCTCTGAGGGATCTGAGTGTGCGTCAGATCATCGCGCAAACACCAGCGTGCCCGCCAGGTACGTCGCCAGCACAACGGTGTCGGCGAGCTCCGCGGGGCTGACCTCGTGCGGGTCGCGGTCCACGACGATGAGGTCGGCGTACTTGCCGACCTCGATGCTGCCAATGTGATCTTCCGACTGCAGCTGCCAGGCGGCGTTGACGGTGTGGGCGCGCAGGGCGTCGTCGAGCGAGACCCCCGCGGCGCCGTCCAGGCGTCGGCCCGTGTTGCTCAGGCGGGTCATTGCGACCGACATGTTGCGGAACGGCTCGAGCGGCGTGACCGTCCCGTCGTTGTGGAAGGTCGCTCGCATGCCCGCGGCAAACGCTGACTCGGCATCGGCCCAGCGGGCGCCGGGCTCACCGAACAACTCATCGACGAGCACGTCGCCCCAGTAGTGCACATGGTCCACGAAGACGCTCGCGGTGACGCCCAGGGCCGCCGCGCGCGCGAACTGCGCTGGGGTCATGGCGCCCACGTGCTCGAGGCGGAAACGGTGGTCGTTCAGCCCCAGCTCGGCGATGACCGTCTCCCAGGCGTTCAGCACGCTGTCGATCGCGAGGTCCCCGTGCGCGTGGCAGGCCAGCTGCCACCCCTCGGCCGCGTAGGCGCGCGAGATGTCGGTGATCTGCTGCTGGTCGTAGTTTGCCGCGCCATGGTGGCCGGGTTCGAGGCCCATCGACGCGGTCGTCTCGTTCGTGAGGTACGGGAACGTCGTCGCGATGTTACCCACCCACGGCGAGCCGTCGGCCCAGGTCTTGATGCCGATCTGGCGCACCATGTCGTCGCCATTCTCGCGCGGCACCGAGCCGCTGCCGCCGGGGTGCGACATCTCGTACCCGCGGATGCGCGCGGTCAGCTCGTGCTGCTGTCTGACGGCGGCGATCAGCGGTCCCTGCGCGGGGTTCCAGGACAGGTCGCCCATCGTGGTGACGCCCACCGCGCTAGCACGGCGCAGCTCGGCGGCGACGAGTTCGCCGAACTCGGCGTTCGCGTTCGCGAGCAACGGGTCAATCACGCTGAGCACGGCCCCCATCTCGAGGGCGACGCCGGCGAGCTCACCCTGCACGTCGCGCGCGTACGAAGCGCCGGCAGGATCGGGAGTGTCGCGGTCAATGCCGGCGAGCATCGCGGCCGCGCTGTTGAAGAAGGCGCTGTGCCCCGAGTTGTGCAGGATCACGATGGGGACGTCGCCCGCGAGCTCGTCGAGGCTCGTGCGGCTCGGGTCGACGAGGCCGCGCTGCAAGAGCGGGTCCCAGCCGCTCGCAACGACGCCGGCCGGCCGAGTGGCGATGCCCTGGCGGATGCGACGCATGACCTCGTCCGCGGTCGGCACGATGACGGGACGAATGTCGATGACGTGCTCGCTCAGCACGACGGCGCTCGAGGTGGGGTGGCCGTGGGGCTCGATGAGACCGGGCATGAGCACGTGGTCTCCGAGTTCGACGACCTCCGCGCCTGCCGGCAGCCCGACTCGCAGCTCGTCCGGTTCACCGACGGCCGCGATCCTGCCGCTCTCGACCAGCACCGCGCCCGCGCGCGGGCGCGCCTCGTCAAGCGTCAGGATGTTCCCGATAAACAGCGTTGCCGACATGCCGATCTCCCACCGTGGCGCATCTGCGCACCACTCCGTCAGCCAGTGTGGCACAGGCCAATCGGGGCGTGGCCGCTATGCGGGAACGGCGGATCGCTCCGGGGAGTCGGTCGCGTGGTCGTACTCGGTACGCGCGACGGCGACGTTCGGCAGGTGCTCCATCGCCCATTGCTCGAGGGCACGCAGCGGGGCACGCAGCGTCTGCCCGGCTTCGGTGAGCTCGTACTCGACCCGCGGCGGCACCTCCGGGTAGAGCGTCCGCTTCACCAGCCCGTCCCGCTCGAGCGCACGCAGCGTCTGGGTGAGCATCTTCTGGGAGACGCCGTCGACGTGCCGCGCGATCTGCCCAAATCGCATGGGGCCGTCAGCTAGGGTGCCGACGATCAGCACCGTCCAGCGGTCGCCGATGCGATCCAGCAGTCGCCGCGACGGGCAGTTCCGGTCGTACGGGTTCGCGGCCAGCTCAGTCATCGTGTCCTCTCGCGCACCAAATCGGTAGTTACTTACCGAAAGGTGCCTACTTCCCAAGTGCGCCTTACTCTCCTATCGTAACTATTGCGGGCCCGAAATACGAGCCCGAGAGCGAAGGAAGATCCCATGACTCGAATTACCGTCCTCGGCGGCACCGGCTACGCAGGTTCGAATATCGTCCGCGAGGCGGCGTCACGCGGCCACCAGGTCACCGCCATCTCGCGCAGCGTGCCCGAGCAGCAGATCCCCGGAGTCACCTACGTCGCGGCCGACGTGCTCGATCCCGCGACCCTCGACCAGGCCGTCGCTGGCGCCGATGTCGTCGTTGAGGCCCTCTCCCCGCGCGGCGCGCTCGAGGGCAAGCTGCAAAGCATCGTGCGCGACCTCGCGGCTGTGGCACAAAGCGCCGGCGCGCGCCTCGGCGTCGTTGGCGGCGCAGGATCCCTGCTCGTCGCGCCGGGCGGCCCCGCCCTCGCAAACACGCCTGATTTCCCGGACGCGTTCAAGGGTGAGGCGGGCGAGATGGCGGCCGCGCTTGAGGATCTGCGCGCCTCGGACGACGCGCTCGACTGGTTCTTCGTGAGCCCGGCGGCCTCGTTTGGCGCCTGGGCTCCGGGCGAGCACACCGGGACATTCCGCCTCGGCGGCGACGTCCTGCTCACGGACGAGGCGGGAAACTCGACGATCTCGGGCGCTGACCTCGCGCACGCGTTCGTCGACGAGATCGAGCGCCCGGCGCACCGGCGCACGCGCTTCACCGTCGCCTACTAGCGAGCGCCTGACTGGCGGCGGCGAGCCCTAATCTCCGGCGGGCCGCTTCCGCAGCTGCTTCGTCGCCGAGCGCTGCGTCTTCGCGGCTAGGTGGCGGCGAGCCGAGCCGCGCGTCGGCTTGGTCGGTCGCCGCTGGGCAGGGTCCGGCGCGAGCGCCGCCCGCACGAGCTCAGTGAGCTTCTCCAGCGCGATCTCTCGGTTGCGCAGCTGCGAGCGCTGCTCGGAAGCGGTCACGGTGATCGTCCCCGCGACGAGGCGCCGCCCCAACCGCCCGGTCAGGCGTTCCCGTTGCGCATCGGTCAGCGCAGCCGAACGTTCGACGTTCCACATGACCTCCACCCTGCTGTCGGACGTGTTGACGTGCTGGCCGCCCGGGCCCGACGAGCGCGAGAATCTCCAACCAAGTTCCGACTCCGGAACCGTCAGCGCGGGCGTCACCTCCAAGTCCATGCGTCCAGGGTCCCACGAAAGCGGTGCGAGACGCACGCTCCACGTGCACCGGCTCGCCGTCTTGCGCGCTGAGGCGTGCGAGCGGAATGATGAACGGACCGAGAATTGCGATTCGAGCGGCAACGAACACCAAAGGGGCACATCATGGGGGCAGAACACGCGCACGAAAACCTTTCGGGCTGGAAACGATTCTGGAATCGTGGCGGGTGGTGGAAGGCCTTGCTTGCCGCGGCCGTCTACCTCGCGTTCTATGTGTCTCTCTCGTTCCCGATCAGCGCCTGGTTTGGCCAGTACGTCGATGCCGAGAATATTTTGGCGACGCCGGCGAGCATTTTCATTGGCCTCGCACTCCCGATCCTGATCGGCGCCATCGTACTTCTCTGCTTCATTGGGTCGCTCGGCTGGTTCCGCGAGATTTTCGGCCGCCAGCCCATAGCCGGGCGTTGGTGGATGTGGATTGCCGTCGCGCTGCTCGTCATCCCGATCGGGCTCCGCGTCGCTGCCACGAACTGGTCCGAGTACTCGGTCGGGGTGATCCTGACGATGCTGGCAACTGGACTGTGCATCGGCATCGCAGAAGAGCTCATCACCCGCGGCATCGCCGTCAACCTGTTGCGCCGAGCGGGTCACGGCGAACGGACGGTCATGGTGCTGTCTTCCCTGATCTTCGCCCTGATGCACACCGTCAACGCGTTTACCCAGCCGCTCCTCAACGTCGCGATCACCGTGGCCTACACGTTCGGGATGGGCGTGATGCTGTACCTCGTGCTGCGGGTGACGGGGAACATTATCTGGCCCATCCTGTTGCACGCCGCGACCGACCCCACGACGTTCCTCGCCACCGGAGGCCTTGACGCCTCGGGCGCAACTTCCGGATCCGAGTCGCTGATCTCACTCGCGGGAGTCTTCAACTACGTCTATTTCGCGGTCGCGATTGTCGCGATCTTCCTTGTGAAGGGGAAGGCCTCGCTGCCGTCAGAGCCGTTCGGTCGTCCGGTCAACACGGCAGGACAGAAGCGCTAAGCGAGCCCGATCGCGAGCAGGATCACGCCGAGCGCCGGGAAGACTCCCTGCGTCAGTGCGGCGCGCGCCTTGCTCGGGCTCGACACGAGCAGTACGAGCGCGGCTGCCGCCATCGAGCCGGCCCCGACAAACACCAGCGTCGCACCGACTGCGGTGTGGCCAAGCGCGAACAGCACGATCCCTAGGGCCACGGCGATCGCGAGAAACAGGTTATAGAAGCCCTGGTTGAACGCGAGATCCTTCGTCGCGCGCGCCTCGTCCTCGGTCGTGCCGAAGGTGGCGCGCACGCGCGTGCTCGTCCAGGCGATCGATTCCATGTAGAAGATGTAGACGTGCAGCAACGCGGCGAGGCCAGCGAGTACGAGTCCTGCGATCACCATGATGGGCCTCCTGTGAACTGTGGCGCTCAGGTATTCCGGCGCCTCGACGCGAGCCTAGACCATGGGTTTTGGCGCGTCGGCTAAGTCGACGACGTCCGCGGAGAAGACCCGCACGAGGTCATCGGCTGACACCTTGGCTCCGACGCCCGGAGCTCCCGCACCCAACAGGATGTCCTGACCTGCCAGGCTCTCATCCAGGATCACCGGCCACGCCGTGCTGGCGCCGAGCGGAGTGATCGTGCCGCGCCGATAACCGGTGGCGGCAAAGGCAGCGTCGGCGTCGGGCAGCGACAGCCGGTTCACCCCGAGGTGGGCGCGAAGCCTCGCCCAGTTGAACTGGGCGTCGAGCGGGGTCAACACGAACACGAAGGTGTCGCCGCGCTGCACCACAATGGTCTTCACGATCGGAGCGCCGTCAAAGTCCGCCCCGGTCGGGCGGCCGGAGCCCTCCCGCGTGAGAAATTCAACGTTCAGTCCGCGTGCCGCGGCGTCCGTCGCCGCGCGCTCGACTTCTGCGGGGGTGTTCTGCGTCATCATGGCTCGCCTTCTTCAGCGACTCGTTCGCCGCCTACCCGCAGTACAACAGCGGCGGCGTCCCGGTTATTTCCGACGAGTCACCAGCATGCAATACTCGGAAATCAATGGAACCAGGGGGCGCCGAGGCAGGAACGGCGTGGTCTCAGAGAGGAAACGATGCGCGAGAAGCCGATGCTCTGGCCCGCCGGAATTCGCATGGCGTGTGCTGCGTTGGTGGGCGGTCTCCTCATCGCGCTTACTGCCTGCGCTTCCGGTGACGGGGTGAAGCGGTCGTTCTCACAACAGTTTGCGGGCGACCCTGCGGTCCTGAGCGTTGACCTCTCGAGCGCCGACAACATGCCATTCACGGGCGGCGTCGGCGGCACGGTCACCCTCAGGGACGGGCTCAGCGACGCAGCGATTCGCGACTTCGCTGAGCGAGTCGGCGAGTTTGCCACGCAACACGCGGGCGACGGGGCCGGTTCCCGCGTGCGCATCGACCTCGTCATGAGCGACTGGGCGTTTCCGGTTCTGGCCGCACCCCAGGCAAATGACGCGCTCCTGACGCTCCTCTCTGAGTTGCGCGCCGATCAACGCGTGGACGCCGCAACGCTCAGCTCGAAGCAATATCAAGCCGACGTCACTCATGTCACCCTGGTTGCCGCGACCCCGGCGGAAATACCCGCGCTGATCATCGACGCGCCCGCCGCCTTCGCCGCCGCGGGCATGAGCCCTCCAATGACGCTCAAATCCCCCGCCGACGAACCCGCCCCCATCGAGGTGTCCGGCCACATGGGGCCCTGGGCGGACGCAGCATTTCGCGCCTACGACGCACTCCGCGCCGAGATCCCGCTCACGTCGTTCCGCGCCGAAGCAGATGCCGTCACCGTCACGCTCGCTCACGAGGTCGACCTCGACCGCGCGCGGGCGCTCACCCAGGCAGCCCTCGGCTCAACCTCGGCAGAGGTGTTCTTCCAGAGCGACCTCGTCACGCTGTTCCCCGGCGCCCGTGGCGACCAAGCGAGATCCCTGTTGGCGCAGGTGGGTCCCGACGCACTCGCAGGCGTCGTGTCGGTATGGACGAACGACCAGAGCGCGACCCTGACCCTGGATTCGACCGCGTACCTCGCAGAGCTGGCGCGAGCGATCTCCGATCCCCAGAGCTCGATCGCGCTCGATCAAGTCACCCTCGCCGTAGGCCAGGGGGACGAGCAGACATTCAGCCTGCAGGCGACCCCGGGAGACCTCGAGGCCTCGACCCGAACTGCGTTGGCTCTCGCGAACCAGGACCACGTCACGAGACTGCGGCTGGAACCCGGGAACTCGTTCGACGTCGGGCTCGACTCCCCCGCCGACCTCGCCAGTTACGCCGCGCCACTCAAATCGCTCTCCGCCTTCGACGAGCGACTGTGCTTCGACTGGACGACGAGCACATTCTGCGTCGAGACCGCCCCCATCATCGACCCCGATTCGATCCGCGGCAGCGGCGCACAGGCTGGTCGGTCCTTCGTCGAGGCGTGGAACGCTGCAGGGTAAGCGTCAGTTCGCGCTCCTCCGAGCCCGAGCCCGTAGTTGCAGCGCGGCCCCAAACCCGAGCAGCAGGAATCCGCCCGCCGAGAACAGGGCGACGCGTGATGCGTCTGCAAGCCCGTCAGAAAGCGCCTGCGCGACCGCCGGTCCCGACTCTCCCAGCTTGCCCGTCGTCCCTTCCCCGCGAATCTGCGCGATCGTGCCTCCCGCACTGAGCTCGGTCGCCTCCACAATCTGAGACGCGCTTTCCGATGGCAGACCAGCTACCGCGTCCATGCGTGCGGGCAGCGCCGTCGCGAGGCCCGCGGCGAGCACCGCCCCGATCAGCGCAGTGCCGAGGGCCGAACCGATTTGGCGCACGGTACTCTGCGTCGCCGATCCCTGGCCCGACTCATCCGGCGGAATATCCGCGAGCACAGTGCCCGTGAGCTGGGCGGACGCAAGCCCCAGACCCACCCCATAGATAACGAGCACAATGGCCAGGATCCAGGGAGAGATGCCCGCACCGAGCAGCAGCGCCGTCAAGGCAACGCCCACCACCTCGATACCGAGGCCGAGCAGCACGACGTTGGGCGCACCCATCCGCTCGGACAGATGCCGGGCCGAGGCGCCCGACAGAAACGCGCCGACGCCCATCGCCGCGAGCACGAGCCCCGCCCCGAGCGTGGTGAGCCCCATCGCGTTCACGATGAAGAGCGGGAGCACGAAGAGCAGGCCGAACTCGCCGATCGCGACGCAGAGCGCGGTGAGGTTGCCCCAGGTGAAGGTCGGGACGGTGAACAGTTGGAGGTCAAGAATCGCCGATCGACCATTCTTCGCGCGACGGCGCTCCCAGAGTATGAACAGCACGATGCCGATGATCCCGATGATGCCGGCGATCGGCACCGGCGAAAGCGGAGCCGTCTGCGGCCACACCCAACCGAAAACCTTGAAGTCCGCGATCGGGGCCCACCAGCCAAGCGAGCGCCCCTCGATCATCGCGAATACCAATCCGCCAAAGCCGATGACACTGAGCAAGAGCCCGTCCACGTCAAGACCGCGAGCGGTGATGACGGCCCGGGTCTCGTCGACCGTGAGAAGCGCCCCGACAAGCAGGATCGCGCCGATCGGCAGGTTCACGATGAAGATCCACTGCCAGCTGAACGCGGTGGTCAGCCAGCCGCCGAGTAATGGACCGAAGGCTGCCATGCCCGAGATCACCGCGCCCCAGACACCGAACGCGACGGCGCGGTCGCGTCCGCGGAAGGTGGCGTTGACCGTCGAGAGCGTCGTGGGCAAAATCAGCGCGCCACCCACGCCCTGCACGACCCGGGCCAAGATCAGGGATCCTGCCGTGCCCGAAAGCGCCGCCAACAGGCTGCCCGCCATGAAGACCAGGATCCCGACCACGAGCATGCGGCGACGCCCGAGCCGGTCGCCCAGGCGACCAGCCGTGAGCAGCAACGCCGCAAAGACAACCGAGTAGATGCCGTTCACCCATTGGGCGTCGCTGAGATCAAGCTGCAACTCGTCGATCAGCACGGGCAGGGCGACGCCCACGATGGTGCCGTCGAGCACGATCATCGACAACGCCCCAGCGAGTACACCGAGCCCGATCCAGCGACGGCGACCCGAGTGCGTTTCGGCCTCTGCGCCTGACGAGACTCCCACATTGTCGGTCATGCCAACCCCCCAACGCCCCGGAGGGAATGCCGAGGCTTTCCGCGCCCAGTTTAGGAGTATCGAAAGTCTGGTCGGTATCAACCAAAGGGTTGACTCATGCCGACATTCGTCCCCAAAGTCCGTCCTGACACGGCCTTCCCAGTAACGTAAGCACCCCGACGAGAATATTTGGAGGCTGCAATGAGCGGTGTGATCTGGACCAGCGTGCTCATGTTTGTCCTCACAATCGTGTTCTTGGTCGTGCTCTCGAGCTTCGCCTCCCGCGTGCTCGGGGTGCGCATCGGCCTCGGCAGGCTGCTCCTCGCTGGCGCACTGGGCCTCGGGCTCGAGGTAGGCTTCGAGTCCCGATTCGTCTGGGGCCAAGAGGACAGTACCCTGGCTCTCCTGCCGCTCCAGATCGGCATCATTTTCCTCGTCTCGATCGCCACGCTGGTGATTGCCGAGCTCCTGGTGCCCACGGGTTCCATCCCTCGCCCCGACCAGTGGCTGCCGTCGCTCAAGGCGCGCGTTGCGCGGACACGGCGGTACACCGAGATCTCCCGAATCGCCTTGCGCAGCGGCCTGATCCCGTTCCGGCCCAACTCCGAGCGCACCGCCGCGGGCAGCGCCGAGCGCACGAAACAGGCGCGTGCGCTGCGGAGTGCCCTCGAGAGCGCCGGTGGCGCGTTCGTGAAGCTCGGGCAGCTCCTCTCAACCCGCACCGATCTGCTGCCTCCCGAGTTCCTCGCGGAGCTCTCGCAGTTGCAGCAGCGGGTACCCCCTGCCGAATGGACCGAGGTCAAAGCGCTGCTTGAGGAGGAGCTCGGCGGCCCGGTCGACAGGTTCTTCGCCGAGTTCAACGAGACGCCCCTCGCCGCGGCGTCAATCGGCCAGGTCCACCGCGCGACCCTGCTGACCGGCGAGGCCGTCGCGGTCAAGGTGCAGCGGCCCCGGATCACGCCGCTCGTCGAGCGCGACCTCGACATCACGCTGCGCCTCGCCGCCCAGCTCGAGCGCACGACCAGCTGGGGGCGCGACCTCGGCGTTCAGGCGCTCGTCGAGAACTTCGCCGAGAGCCTGCGTGAAGAACTCGACTACCGCGTTGAGGCGAGCAACATCTCGGCCATGGCGATCACGCAGGCGAAGCACCCCGAGGGCGAACGCGTCGGGATTCCCCGCCACTACCCCGCGCTGTGCACCGGGAAGGTCTTTGTGATGGAGCTGGTCGTGGGCGAGACCCTGAGCGACCCTCGCGCGTTCACCGAACACCCAGAGGCGGAGCGCATCGAGCAGGCGAACCGCCTGCTCCGCTCCACGCTCACGCAGATCATCGAGGACGGCGTCTTTCACTCCGACCTCCACCCGGGCAACATCATTCTCCGCGGCGACGGCGAGATCGTCCTGCTCGACTTTGGTTCGATCGGCCGCCTCGACTCCGAGCTACGCGCACAGATCGGCGAGGTCCTGCTTGCGTTCTACCGCGGCGATTCGGGCGCCTTCGCTGACGCGTTGCTCGGCTTCGTCGAACTGCCCGATGAAATTGACGAGACGGCACTCAGGCGTCAACTCGGCGTGTTCGTCGCGACGAAGCTCGGCCCGGGCTCGGCCATCGACGTGACGGTGTTCCAAGAGATGATGCGGCTGTTGACTACGAACCGGATCGCGGTGCCCGCCGAGCTCGCGACCGCGTTCCGCGCGATCGCCACCCTCGAGGGAACGCTTCGCCATCTGAGCCCGGATTTCGACATGCTCAGTGAGGCCAGCGGCTATGCAGCGGACCGGGTCACACGAGGGTTCTCCCCCAAGGCAGTGTTCACCTCGTTCAGCGACGAGCTCGCCTCGATCCTGCCGATCGCGCGCCGCCTGCCCAAGCGCCTCGACCAGCTCACCGGGACGATTGCTGACGGCCGCCTCAAGATCAACATGCGTTTGTTCGCCGATCGGCGAGATCGCGACCTGGTCCGCAGCCTCGTCAACCTGATCGCGGCGAGCTTCTTGGCGGCGGCGTTCGGCATCATGGCGGCGATGATGCTCGTGAGTACCAGTGGGCCGGAGGTTACGGAGGGCATGACCCTCTTTCAGGTCTTCGGCTATCTCCTCGTCGTGCTCTCGGGAATTCTCACCCTGCGCGTACTCTTTGACCTGTTCAGGATCCGCCCGCGGGAGTAAAGTCCGAGCATGGCCCAGAATCAGAACACCCACGGACACGGCGGATTTAGCGCCGCTGAGGTCGCTGCGATGAAGGCTCACGCCGCCGAACTGCGTGCCGAAAGTAAGGCAGGCGCGAAGCGCGCCGACGGGCTCGAGGCGCTGCTCGACAGCATCGCGAAGATGACGCCGGAGGATCGCGTGCTCGCCGAGTGCGTGCACTTGGCGGTCACCCGGAACGCCCCTGACCTCGTGCCCAAGACCTGGTACGGCATGCCCGCGTACGCGAACGCGGACGGCAAGGTCGTGCTCGCGTTCAAGAACTCGGGCAAGTTCAATTCCCGGTATTCCACGATCGAGTTCCAGGAGGCCGCCCGCCTCGACGACGGCGACATCTGGGCCGTATCGTTCGCACTCGAGGAATGGACACCGGCCGTTGAGGAGAAGGTCACCGAGCTCGTGCGGAAGTCGGTCTCCTAAAGCAAGCCTTCGAGACGCGCCTGCATCTCCCAGTAGCTGGTCGCCGCGCGGGGCAGCGAACCGTCCCGAAGCTCTCCCACCGAGGCGACCGCCGCGTCGACTGCAGCGCGATACGGTAAGGACCCTGAACTCACCCGGCGCACCCCCAGTGCACCCAGCTGGGCGAGCGTGAGCGCCGGGTGCGCGAGGACGTTGAGCGGCAGCCGAACCCCGTCAGCGATCAGCCGAATGTCCGCTGCGTCCAAGACGCCGGGCACGAAGACCCCGTCGGCTCCGGCCTCCTCGTACATGCGGGCGCGCCGCAGCACCGCGTCCACCGTCGAGTCCTCACCGAACCACAGGTTGTCCACGCGTGCGTTGACGAATATGCCCGGGCTTCGCCGCTTGACGGCGAAAATCTTCGCCGTCAAGATCGCCGGGTCGACCAGATGCCCGTGCGCGCTGTCCTCGAGATTGATTCCGGCGACGCCCCAGTCGGCAAGCTCCTGCACCAGCTGCGCCACCTCCTCGGGGTCATCGGAATGCCCGTCCTCGAGGTCCAGGGTGACGCATACAGGTAGTCGGCACAGCTGCTCCGCGAGTGCAATGGTGGCCGCCCGACTTGCCCCTGCGCCGTCGGGATTTCCTGCACTGGCCGCGACCCCGAAGCTCGTGGTGCCGATAGCGGGATACCCTGCTGCGGCGAACGCGAGCGCGGAGCCCAGGTCCCAGGCGTTGGGCAGCAGCAGCGGCTTGCCGGTGCGGTGGAGCCCCCGAAAGGTTGCCATGATCATTCCCATCCTGCGTCGAGCGAATAGGTGAATCACCTCCAGGATAGTTTCGGGCGGCGAAATTTGGCCGGGAGTTTCGCGTCTGCCCCTGCACGCTGTGCATGGAGATTTCCCCTTGCGCTCTCGGTACTTGGTGTTACTATCTAGTGGTAGTCAGTAACACCAAGTAGCGAGAAATGGGGCGTCATGGGCAAGCAAATGACCGAGATGCTCAAGGGCACGCTCGAGGGGATCGTCCTGGCGATCCTGGCCGTTCAGCCGGCCTACGGGTATGACATCACCGCAAGGCTCCGCGAGCAGGGCTTCGCCGAGATCGCCGAGGGCACGGTCTACGCGCTGCTCGTGCGGATCGAACAGCGCGGCTTCGTAGACGTGGCGAAGGTCCCCTCCGAAAAGGGTCCGCCACGCAAGGTGTACTCCCTCAACGCGGCGGGCAGGGAGTACCTCAGCGAATTCTGGGGCACCTGGAGTTTCCTCGCCGAGCGCATCGAACAGCTTCACCGAGACATCGAACAGACACAGAACGAAGGAGAATGACCATGGCCGCCAAGTGGATCGAGACCCTCACCGGGTCCCTCGAACAAAAGAAGCAGTACAAGCAGTACAAGGCACGCCTCGAAGCCCTCCCCGAGCCGTACCGCGCCGCCGCGAAGGCGTTCGAGCGGTACTTCATGTACTTCGGCGGCGTCACCGACGGCGACACGCTCGTCACCATGTTTGGCGATTTCGCCGACCTCTGGGAGCGCGCGTCCATCGACGGCACCTCAGTCCGGGCCCTGGTGGGCGACGACCCTGTCGAGTTCGCCGAGGACTTCGCCCGGTCGTACAACGGAAAGCAGTGGATCGACAAAGAACGCACGCGCCTGACCGACGCCATCGATCGGGCCGCCTGCGAGGCCTAAGCGCCTCGAGAACGGAGATTTCACCATGGCCACCACCCGAGCGCCCGCGATTCAGACACAGGGCATCACCAAGTCCTTCGGCACGGTCGAAGTCCTCCGCGGCGTCGACCTCGAGGTCCAAGCGGGAAGCATCGTCGCGCTGCTCGGGTCGAATGGTGCGGGCAAAACCACGCTCGTCAGGATCCTGTCGACCCTGCTGCGAGCCGACGCGGGCACCGCAACGGTGCACGGGTTCGACGTCGCGGCGGCGCCCGGCGACGTTCGACAATCGATCAGCCTGACCGGCCAGTTCGCGGCGGTCGACGAGGTACTCACCGGGCGCGAGAACCTGATCCTGATTGCCAAACTGCGTCACCTCGCACAGCCGGGCGCGATCGCCGACCAGCTGCTCGCCCAGTTCTCGCTCACCGAGGCGGGAGACCGCAAGGCAGCGACCTACTCGGGCGGTATGCGCCGCCGGCTCGACATCGCCATGAGCCTGATCGGCAATCCGCCGATCATCTTCCTCGACGAACCGACCACAGGACTCGACCCCCAGGCACGCATCGAGGTGTGGCAGACCGTGCGTCAGCTCGCCGAGGGCGGTACCACCGTGCTCCTCACCACGCAGTACCTCGATGAGGCGGAGCAGCTCGCCGACCGGATCGCGATCCTGCACGAGGGCACGATCATCCAAAACGGCACCCTCGCGGAGCTCAAGCAGCTGCTCCCGGCCGCGAAGGTCGAGTATGTGGAAAAACAACCGTCGCTCGAGGACGTGTTCCTCGCCCTCGTCGGAGACACCGGCGAGACGGTCGACGACCCCGCACGAAAGGAAGACCGATGACCAGCCACGTCCTGGGCGACACCGGCGTCCTGACCGGCCGCTCGCTGCGGCACATCCTCCGCAGCCCCGACACCATCATCACGACCGCGGTCACCCCGATCGCGCTCATGCTGCTCTTCGTCTACGTCCTCGGCGGGGCGATCAAGACCGGCTCCGACCAGTCGTATATCAACTACATGCTGCCCGGGATCCTGCTCATCACGATCGCGTCCGGCGTCGCGTACACCGCGTACCGACTCTTCCTCGACTTGCAGGGCGGGATCTTCGAGCGCTTCCAGTCGATGCCGATTGCCCGCTCGAGCGTGCTGTGGGCACACGTACTGACGTCACTCGTGGCGAATATCGTCTCGATCGTGATCGTTGTCGGGGTCGCGCTGCTGATGGGCTTTCGATCCGGGGCATCAGTCGGCGCCTGGCTCGCGGTCGCCGGAATCCTGGTGCTGTTTACCCTCGCACTGACCTGGCTCGCCGTGATCGCCGGACTCTCAGCGAAGACGGTCGACGGCGCGAGCGCGTTCAGCTACCCGCTCATCTTCCTGCCGTTCATCAGTTCGGCGTTCGTGCCCACCAGCTCGATGCCCGGTCCAGTCGCCTGGTTTGCCGAACACCAGCCGGTGACCTCGATCGTGGACACGATCCGCGCACTCTTCGCCGAGCAGCCCGTCGGCAGCGAGTTCTGGATCGCCCTCGCCTGGCTGGTCGGCATCCTCATCGCCGCCTACGCCTACGCGATTGTGATCTATCGCCGCAAGCTCAGCTAGCCTCGGTCCCGACAGTGGGACGTGAGGCCCGGCCTACCAGCCCGTCCACCTCGGGCGTGACCGCGGAGAGCACGTTCGCCGTGTCGATGATGAGGTCACGCATCGCCCGCGCCGCCCGCCCGAGCGGCACGTCACCGCGATGGGCGAGACTCACGGTGCGGGTCAGGCCGTCGGCTCGCAGGCGCACCGAGCGCAGCGACGGCCGGTCCGCGAGCACCATGGCGGGAACGACCGCGACGCCGAGCCCGCGCTCGACGCAGCGCAGCACCGCATCCATTTCCGAGCCCTCCAGCACAATCTGCGGGACGAGCCCCGCGTCGCCAAACGCCCGCATGGTGGCCGCGCGCACGTCGTAGCTCTCGTGGAAGGTGATCTGCGGCAGCTTCGCGAGCTGCGCGAGCGTCAGGGAAGTCCGGGATCCGAAGAGCGGGCTCTGCGCCGCCGAGATCACGACGAGTTCCTCGGTGAGCAGCGGAATACGCTCGAGGCCGGAGGACTCACCGCCGCCCTCGTCCGAGGTGGTGATGAGCGCGAGATCGAGCGCACCCTCGGCGAGGCCCTCGAGCAGGCCGTGCGAGCCGCCCTCGGTGAGGTGTAGTTGAATCCCGGGGTATGCGGTGTGGAATGCGGCGAGCGCCTCCGCGACCAAACTGATGCACAGCGTCGGGGTCGCGCCGAGACGCACTCGCCCGCGCTTGAGCCCCGCGAGCTCCTGCATCTCGTGGCGCACGGTCTCCGCGTCCGCGAGCATTCTCTTCGCGAGCGGCAGCAGCGACTCACCGGCGGCGGTAAGCGAGACGTTGCCCCGGATTCTGTGGAACAGCTCCGCGCCGAGTCCCTGTTCGAGCGTCGCGATCTGCCTGCTGAGCGACGGCTGAGCGAGGTGCAGGTTGGCCGCTGCCCGAGTGAAATGCCCGGTCCGGGCCACTTCCACGAAACTCCGCAACTGTTCCAAGTTCATGTTCATAGCGTACCGCTATCGAAATGACTCATATCATTCATTGGACTAATCAAGTCGCCGATTTTAGCGTTGAGCGCATGACCTCCTCATTCCCCCACGAACGCCAACTCTCCACCACCGTCCTCGTCATCGGCACCGGCGGCTCAGGCCTGCGCGCCGCCATCGAACTCGCAGAGCTCGGCACCGACGTGCTCGCGATCGGCAAGCGCCCGCGGCACGACGCGCACACCTCCCTCGCCGCGGGCGGCATCAACGCGGCCCTCGCCACGATGGACGAGGAAGACTCGTGGCAGCAGCACGCGGCCGACACGCTCAAGGAGAGCTACCTGCTCGCGAACCCCCACACGGTCGAGATCGTGACCCGCGGCGCCGCCGAGGGCATCCATGACCTCGAGCGCTACGGCATGCCGTTCGCGCGCGAGGCCGACGGCCGCATCTCGCAGCGCTTTTTCGGCGCACACACGTTCCGCCGCACCGCGTTCGCGGGCGACTACACGGGGCTCGAGATCCAGCGCACCCTGGTGAACCGCGCCGCCGCGCTGAACATCCCCATCCTCGACGAGGTCTACATCACCCGTCTGCTCGTGCAGGACGGCCGCGTCTGTGGCGCCTACGGCTTCGAGATCAACACCGGCACCCGCATCCTCATCCACGCCGACGCCGTGATCCTGGCCGCGGGCGGGCACAACCGAATCTGGCGGCGCACCTCGTCCCGTCGCGACGAGAACACCGGCGACTCGTTCCGCCTCGCGGTCGACGCGGGCGCCCGGCTGCGCGACCCCGAGCTCGTGCAGTTCCACCCGTCGGGCATCATCGAACCCGAGAACGCTGCGGGCACCCTCATCTCGGAGGCGGCGCGCGGCGAGGGCGGCATCTTGACCAACGCGCTCGGCGAGCGCTTCATGGAGCGCTACGACCCCGAGCGCATGGAGCTCTCGACCCGCGACCGGGTGGCGCTGGCGGCGTACACCGAGATTGCGGAGGGGCGCGGCACCGCGAACGGCGGCGTCTGGCTCGACGTGTCGCATCTGCCGCGCGCGGTCATCATGGAGCGGCTGCCACGGGTCTACCAGACCATGATGGAGCTGCAAATGCGCGACATCACCCGCGAGCCGATCGAGATCGCGCCCACCGCGCACTACTCGATGGGCGGGGTGTGGGTGCGGCCGGAAGATCACAGCACCGACGTCGACGGCCTGTATGCGATCGGAGAGGCGTCGAGCGGCCTGCACGGCGCAAACCGCCTCGGCGGCAACTCGCTCATCGAACTGCTGGTCTTCGGCAGGATCGTGGCGCGGGCGGCCCGCGAATACTCGGCGGCGCTTGCCGCCCAGCCCCGCTCGCGCGAGAGCCTCGCGACCGCGCGCGCCGAGATCGACGATCTGCTGGCCGCGGAAGGCCACGAGAATGTGCGGGCGCTGCAGCGCGAGATCCGCAACATGATGACCGAGCACGCGGGCGTCGTGCGCGACGAGGCCGGGCTGCGCGAGGGACTCACGAAGCTTGACAGCATCGAGGAGCGCATAGCCCGGGTGGGCATCCACCCCGACATCGCTGGCTTCCAGGATCTCGCCCACGCGTTCGACCTCAAAGCCTCGGCGCTCGCGGCGAGGGCCACGCTCGAGGCCGCGCTCGAACGGCGCGAGACCCGCGGTTGCCACAACCGGAGCGACTTCCCCGAGACGGACCCGGCGCTCACCGTGAACCTCGTCTGGTCGCCGAGCACGGGCGTCACCCGCGAGGCGATCCCGCCGATCTCGGAAGAGATCGCGGCGTTGATGGTGGAGGTGTCGACGGTCGGGAAGCTCGTGGAGTAGGAAGCTACGCCTCGTCGGACGGTGGCCTGGGTCGATACACCCAGGTCACCATCACGACCGAGATGATCATCAGCAAGAACCACGCGATAATCTTCTGCGGCGAGACGAGCTCCCAGCCGGCCTCCTGATTCGGGTACAGCCAGGCTCCGGCCCAGGTGGCGATGTTTTCGGCGAGCCAGATCACCAGCGCGACCCCGGCAAACACGACGAGCACGGGCACCTTCAACGTGACCCGCCAGATCCGGAAGTACATGATCGTGCGACCCCACAAGAGCAGCACGAGCCCGAGCAGGATCCAGCGCGCATCGAATATGAAGTGGTGCGCGAAGAAGTTGACGTAGATCAGGGTCGCGACGACGGTGGTCACCCAGATCGGCGGGTAGCGGCTGAAGCGCAGGTCGTGCAGCCGGTAGACGCGCACCATGTACGAGCCGACGGCCGCGTACATGAATCCGCTGAACAGGGGAACGGCGCCGATCCTGAGCACGCCCTCTGCGCCATAGGTCCACGAGCCAGCGTCGGTCTTAAACAGCTCCATCGCGGTGCCGGTGAGGTGGAACAAAACGATGACCCAGAGCTCGCGGCCGCTCTCGAGTTTGCAGACAAGCATCCCGATTTGAATCAGGATCGCCGCGATAGTGAGGGCGTCGTTGCGGGCAAGCGCAGCGTCGTCCGGGTACCAGAGCCTCGCGGCGACGATCACGAGAAGCAGCAACGCCCCGAAAATGCATGCCCACCCCTGTTTGAGCAGGAACACGGCGCACTCGATGGCCACGGCGCGGCGCCCCGATGCGGGGTTTCGTGCGAGAACACGGTTCGCCGTCCGGTCAATCGCCGCCTCGAGCGGCGTGAGCGTGCGGTGAGCCCCGGTCATTCTCCGAGAGTAGTGGGCGCAGCCTGACCTCGCTGGCGGTAGCGTGTGTCCCACGACCACTCTGGAGGCACCACTTGAGCACTTTGGCACAGCACGCCGTGATTCACGACGCCGTCGTCCTCATCACGGGCGCGGCCCGCGGCATGGGCGAAATCTACGCACGCATGGCCGTCGCGCAGGGCGCCCGGGCGGTGGCGATCTGGGACGTCGACGAGGCTGCGGCGAGCGCGCTTGCGGCCAGCCTCGACCGCGCATCGTGCACGGTGCGGCCCTTCGTGGTCGACGTGTCCAAGCTCGAGGACGTGCGCCGAGGGGTCGCCGAAACGCGCGAACAGCTCGGCGAGGTCGACGTGCTCATCAACAACGCGGGCATCGTGAAGGGTGGCCCGTTCTGGGAGCACGACCCAGAGCGCGACATCGAACGCACAATGCAGGTGAACGCGCTCGCGCCCATGTGGCTGACGCACGAGCTGCTGCCGTCGATGATGCTGAATCGTTCGCGCCCGAAGCGCATCTTGAACATCGCATCGGCCGCCGGCACGATCGCGAACCCGAACATGAGTGTGTACGCGGCCTCGAAGTGGGCACTGCTTGGCTGGAGCGAGTCGCTGCGCCTCGAGCTCACCCAGGCCGGGTGCACGCACGTTGCAGTGACGACGTTCTGCCCGAGCTTCGTCTCGACCGGCATGTTCGAGGGGGCGCGGGGCCCGCTGCTCACCCCCATCATGACGCCCCGCCAGGCGACGAGCGCAGCGTGGCGCGGCATGCTCGCGGGTACCCCCGTCGTGACCAAGCCGTGGACGGTCAAGCTCGCGATGGCGATGCGCGGGGTCCTGCCGACCCGCGCGTGGGACGCGATCGCCGGCCGCGTCTTCCATGTGTACTCGTCGATGGACAAGTTCACCGGCCGAGGCGGCAGCGGGCCAAACTCCTAGCGCGCGGCAGCCTCCTGTGGTGTGTGCGCCAAGCCTGCCGGCTGACCTGCGACCCCGAGGAAGCGGATGAACACCGAGATCCAGCCGAAGATGAGCGCAAAGACGATGATTTCGAGCGCCGTCAGCCCGAAGTAGCCGACGACGAACAGCAACACCGAAACCACGACGCTTGCGAGAAAGACCCAAGCGGAGATGAAGTAGGCGCGCGGCATGCCGCGAAGCACCTTGGGGCCAAGGACGAGCATGCCGAAGAACATGACTGCCATGCCGCTTGCGAACGTGTTGTGCACGATGAGGCTGACGTTCACCGGCACAATGCCGACGCCCGCGAGCATGAGGCCCATCACGATGAACATCCGCGAGATCACTTTGGCGCTGTTCTGTTGTGCGAGCACTCCCCGCTCGACGAGTACCTGCAGGTCGTGGGAGAGGTAGACAGCGAACGTGGTGAGCAGTAGTCCGCCCACTACGAGCGTGCCGTTAAACACGAGGCTCGAGATGCTCCAGAACGTGCCGAGCTCACTGAAGTGGAGCTTCCACCATTGAGGGTCGGGGGTGGTCACCATCGCCGTAAACGTGCCCATCGTGACGAAGGCCATGAGCAGCGTCGACATGCGCTGCGTGTTCACGAGCACAATCGAGAGGTACGTCACGTAGGCGCTGAGCCCCACGAACAACGCGGTGAGCGCCGTCGCCCAGAAGGGATCAATCAAGAGGCCAACGAACCCCTTGCTCAGCACGAGAAAGGCCGCCAGCACCGAAATCACGGTGAGGACGACGTGCACCGACACGACGGCCACCGCGTTGACCGAGAACGTGAACGGTCGAAGGCTCAGCCGCCATTCCTGTCCCGGCGAGTACCGCATCCGCCAGTAGCCCACCCCTGTGGTGACGCCGACGGCCACGCCAGCGGCAATCGCGACGATATTACCGAGCGACCAGTCCCCGTGCAGCGGCATCGGCGGGAAGGCGAGGCCCACCACGAGTCCAATCACGGCCCCGATGGCCCCCGCGAGCAGCGCTGCATAGATCGCCTGCGACTCAACACTGACCGATCGCTGCGGCGCAAGGACGGCGATGAGCTGCTCCGCTGCGGCGCGGGGCTCAGCCATGGACTCGCTGCGAAGGACGTTCATTGATACTCATGTTCTCAGGATGGCAGAGGGTGATCGCCGGGCGCTATGCCCGCGCCCGGTAGCTGCGCACGGTCGCCCATGCCTTCTGGACCGCCGACATCACGGGCGGGCCGAGCACCATGCCCAGCACCCCGGCGACAACGCCACCGACGATGGTCGAGAGCAGCACCATGACGGGATGCAGGTTCAGCGACGACCCGAGCGCCCACGAGCTCACTGCGCTCTGCACCACGCCGTTTGAGACGAGCAGGCTGAGCGCGACGATCAGCGCGGCTGGCGCGCCCCCAAACCCGAAGGCGATCAGCACGGCGAATGCTCCGGTGATCCACGCGCCGACGTACGGCACGAAGGACAGGAAGAAATAGAGGATGATCATCGGGATGACGAGCGGGATCCCGAGCAACAGCAGCGGGATGACGAAGATCGGGCCCGTGATGAGTGCCGTAACCGCGGTGCCGCTGAAGTACCCGCGCAGCGACTGACGGACGTTGACGTCAATCTGGGTGAGAAGTTCCCGGTCTTGCCCGGTGATCCGAGCAACCCACTCTGGGAAGATCTGGCCATCGCGCAGCACGAAGAAAAGGAAGTACACCGCAAAGAACGTCCCAATGCCGAACGACACCGCTCCGAAGATGGCTCCCGTCGCGAGCCCCATCGCCCCGCGCCCCGCGATCCCGGCGTACTCGCTGCCGGCCTTGCGTAGCTGGTCGATCCAGGCGGGGTTGAGGTCGAGCGAGCGCGCCCAGTCCATCAGCTGGTTCCAGCCGCTCATCACTTGTTGTGTGATCTCGGGCAGCTGCTGGATGAAGCCCCGCACGACCACCACGGCCACGACGGTAGCCAGCGCGGTCGCCACGAGCAACACGATCGCTGCCGCCAGCGTGCGCGGCACCCGCCGCCCGACAAGCCACGTCACGACGGGCTCGAACACGGTGCCGAGAATCACGGCGATCACGAGGGGCGTCAGGATCCCGCTCAGCGCGCTGATACCGCCGGCCACGACGACGACCAACAGGATCACTCCGACGGCCGACCAGCTGGCCACGCCGAGCTGGCGCAAGCGCCCGAACCCGGACCCTGCTGGGTGGTCATCCCCTGCCATGCGCCCCGCGGTGCCGTTCGCCGTATTCATTGCGCTCCCAGTCTTTGGGGCCGGTGCGGCCCGCCTCAGGTCTCCAGTGCGCTTCGCAGGATCCCGTCGATGCACGTTCTCCCAGCGTAGAGGCAGACCAGTCCTTCCGCGGCCGGTCGGGGCCCGAAAATTTGCGCGATCCAGCGAAGCTGCGCTATCTCGGAGAACGCGCCGGCGTCTGCAGCGCAGCGCTCAGCAGTTCGCGTGCCGCGTGCGTGGGCGGCTGTTTTCCTTGCCTCCACACCGCGCCCAACTGTCGCTGAAAGGCGACGCGATCGACGCTCACCCGAACCAGGCGCGACTCGTGAATGAACCTCTCGGCCGGACGCGTGCTGATGACCGCGGGTGCGACGTTCGCTGCAGCGGCCTCGAGTACGGCGAAGTTGCTGGGCAATTCCAGCGCCGGCCCAGCGAACTGGGAGGGCTCAACACCGTGTTGCAGGAGTGTCGCTAGCAGCACCGATCGGCACCCTGAGCCCACTTCGCGTGTCACCAGAGGCGTCTCTGCGAGGGTCCACGGGCTGATGCGGCGAAGCGTCGCCCAGGGATGCTCCGGTGCGACATAGACGCCGAGTTCGTCCTGTGCGAGAAACGCATAGCTCAGCCCTGGCGGCGGCTCGCTCCCCTCGACGAAACCGATATCCGCTTCGGAAGCGAAGACGCGTCGCACCACTTCACGCGTGTTTGTGGACTGGGACTTGATCGAACGGGGGTCGTTGCCGTTCTGCACGAACGTCATGATCCACTGGGGCAGGAAGTGCTCGGCGATCGTGAGGCTTGCGGCAACGGAGACGGCGGTCCCGGGCGCCACAAATGCTTCCCACGCCTCGTCCATCTCGGCCGCCGCGCGCAGCACCGGCTGAGCGAGGGCGAGCAGCGCTGCTCCATCCCCCGTCAGGTGCGAGGAACGGGCGGCTCGTACGACGAGCTCTCTTCCGAGACGGTGCTCGAGCCGGCGCACCCTGAGCGACGCCGCCTGCTGGGTGATCCCCAGCTCGCCAGCGGCAAGAGTGATCGAGCCGGTTCGCGCGATCGATTCGAGCAGCTCGAGGGCGCGCAGGTCGGGCAGCTGAGGACTGAACACTTCAGCATTCTACGCACAACCATGCGTTGTGACACGGCAACCCGTGGTTCGTTGTGGGGGCGGCGCATTCGGCCATAGCGTTGATCTCAGGGCACAGGCGGCACGCGCTTCCCGTCGCCTCTCCCCCCAGCCTTTCGTTCGAGTGGCACCCCGCGCAACCTTGAGGAACACTCGTGGCCGATACTGAACAGTTACCCATCCCTACCACCGCTGCTCGCGGTACTTGGGCGGCGGCGTTCTGGGCACGCATTCGCCCGACTCAACCAGCGCTCCCGTGGCACGCCATCCTCGCAGCTGCCGTCGCTGGCGGTGTGACCATCGCTCTCCTGGGCGAGGCAGGCAACCTCGCCGGCACCCCCATCCTGATCGCCGCGTTCGGCTCATCGTGCGTGCTCATCTTTCTCGTGCCGGACGGCCCGCTCTCGCGGCCGCTCAACGTGGTTGGCGGGCACTTCCTTGCGGCGCTTTGCGGTCTCATCGTGCAGACTTTCCTCCCCGTGACCTGGTGGAGTCTCGGCCTTGCGGTCGGCCTCGCGATGGCTGCGATGGCGACCGCGCGCGTGATCCACCCGCCCGCCGGAGGAACCCCGATCGCGCTGATGCTCGGCGGGGAGGGATGGGACTATCTGTTCACCCCGGTACTTGCTGGAGCACTCGCGCTGAGCGCCTGCGCGTTGATCTACCGGTTCTTCCTCGCGCGCTTCAGCCGCGCGAACCAGGCTCCGGCAGACGTCGCGAAGGATCCTGCCGCAGATGTCCTCGCCAATTGACAGCCATCCGTGACAGCATGTGACCCACATCGGCCCGCGCCCACTTGGGTAGCGCCCCAGAGAATTGTCCAGGTACCCCATGGCTCGCTCCTCGAAGACGTTCCTCGCCCAGCTGAGCGAGCCGAAACCGCCGACGTCGCGCGGTCGCACGATTCTGCGCGTCATCCTGGGGGCATTTCTCGTCTTCGCCGGCATCGGCCACCTCACCTTTGGCCGCGGGGAGTTTCAGGCGCAGGTCCCCGATTCGTTGCCGCTCAGCGCCGACCAGGTCGTCGTCGCCTCAGGGGTCGTCGAGATCACCCTGGGCGGGGCGCTCGCGCTGCTCGCCAAACGCCGAGTCCCCGTCGGTTGGGCGGTGGCTCTGCTCTTCATCGCCGTGTTTCCCGGGAACATTTCACAATGGCTGAATGCGCGCGACGGCTTTGGGCTCGACACCGACACGAAGCGCTTCGTCCGACTGTTCTTCCAGCCCGTACTCGTGCTCGCCGCGCTCTGGTCCACCGGCGCCTGGCGCGATCGCCCGCGCCGGAAGCGCTAACTCAGAGCCCGAGCTGATCGAGGCGCGACTCAAATCGCACCTGCATGTCCTCTGGGTCCGCATCGGTTGATTCGGTCCAGATCGCGTCAAGCTCACGCTGTACCGCTTCCCCCAGCGCGGCGTACTTCGAGTCCCAGTCGGTGATCGGCGTCCAGTACCCCATCACTGTGTACTGTGTTGCGGGTAACGCGAGTTCTTTCCGCAGATACTTGCGCACATCGCGCAGCGCGACGGTTTCCCCGGCCACCCAGATATATCCCTCGTCGAGGGGCAGTCGATCGTCGACAATGCTGCGCACGATCTGACCGAGAGCACTCGGGCCATGGCCGTTCCCGCCGATCACCCAGGTCACCTCGACGCCTTCGCCGACGGGAAAGTCGATCCTGTCACGCTCGTCGGCGATCTCGATGACTGCCCGCGTGCGGACCCCCGCCGCGGCGTCTGCCGCGATCCGGGCGACGGCGGGCAGCCCGGTGAGATCCGAGGCCAACACCTGCCAGGTGGTGCCCGAAGGCGGGCTATAGAGGCCGGTGGGCGAGTTCAGCCCGAGGACGTGGCCGGGTCGCGCGCCCAGTGCCCACGGGCCTGCAACGCCGGCGTCGTGGGTCACGAAGTCGATATCGAGCTCGCCCGTTCCGGGGCGCACACCGCTGATTGTGTACGTGCGCATGGGAGCTTCCGGGGCGCCGTCAGGGGTCACCCACCAGTCGTCCTGGGGCACAGGCAGCGAGACGTCGGCGGGGTCGTCGCCGTGCGGAAAGAACACGCGCACGTACTCGTCGCCGACGTCGGTGCTCAGGAAGTCGGCGACCCCGGGACCGCCGAGCGTAATGCGCACCAGCGATGGCGTCAGCGGGGTGGCCAGGGTCACGATGCCGCGGTGAATCTTCACGGTGTCTCCGGTTCTGTGTCTGGCGACCGACGGGGTGTGGGCCGGTCGCGTTGTGGGTCAATGGTCGATGTGCGGCTCGGCGCGGTTCCCTCCTGCGCCAGCCAAAAGCCCCGATAGGAGCCGTCGGTCCGGACGAGCTCGGCGTGGGTGCCGCGCTGGGCGACCTCACCCGCCGCGAACACGACGATCTGATCGGCGGTGCGGGCCTGTTCCAGTCGATGCGCGATGAGCACAACGGTGCGATTCTGCCGAAGCGCCCCGATCGCAGCCTCAACCGCGGCACGGTGTTGCAGGCCGACATCGGCCGTCGCCTCGTCCAAGACGACGACCGGCGGGTCGACGAGGAGCGCCCGGGCGACGGCCACCTGCTGGATGCGGCCCTCGTCCAGCGGCACGCCGGTCTCGGGGCGATCCGCGAGGGCCCAGTCGGCGCCCACCGCAGTCAGCGCCGCAGCGATCTCCGCGTCGCTCGCCTCGGGGGCGGCCAGCCGCATGTTGTCCGATACGGTGCCGCGGAAGTGGTGCAGCTCTTGCGAGAGATAGTAGGGGCTGATCGCGTCGTCGATACGCAGCTCACCGGCGCTCGGCGGGAAGTGCCCCGCGACGAGCCGCGCGAGGGTGCTTTTCCCTGACCCAGATTCGCCCACGAGCGCCGTCGTGGTGCGGGGCTCCACCCGAAGGGTGACCTCGCTCACCCCTCGTCCTGTCGTCGGGTATCGGAAGCTCACTCCGCGCAGCTCGATAGCGGCGCCTGCATCGCCTGGGCGGGCCAGGCGCGGGGCGGTTGTCGGCACCGCTGACGCGAGATCGATCACCCCGACGAGCCGAGCGAGACCAATCGAGGCGCGCTGGATGTCGTCGAGGCCGAAGATGAGCTGACCGATAGGGCCGAACAGTCGATGGAAGACGAGCGCGGCCGTCGTCACCATGCCGACGCTGATGGCTCCGCCAGCGTGCAACACGAATCCCGCCAGCAGGATCCCGATGAGTCCAAACGCCTCGCCCCCGTTGATCCAGCGAAAGAGCCGGTTGCGCAGCCGGACGCCCTCGATCTGCACATCGATCGACTCAAGCGCCCGCGAACGCACTCGATCGAGGGCGTGGTCCTGCTCGTTGAGCGCGGTGAGGGTCTCGCGGCCCTCGACCGCATCAATCACGGCCTGGCTGCGGGCGGCCTCACGCACCCGGATTTGGGCAAACACGATGCGCGAGCGACGCAGAAATGCCCGAGTGCCGAGCACGTAGAACGGCAGGCACGCGATGCCCGCGAGCGCCAGCCAGGGGTTGAGCGACATCAGCGCAGCAAGCGACACCGCGATTGCAAACCCTGCCGAGAGGATGGTCGGGGCGACGTTTCCTCCGGCCTCCGCGACCGCGTCGACGTCGCCCGTGACGCGCGAGATGAGGTCGGAGCTCTCGCCGTCGTCGATCGTCGAGACCGGGAGGCGCATGGCGGCAGAGAACACGTCTTCTCGTAGGCTCGCGAGGACGTCCTGCACGAGCGCGGTGAGCACCCGAGCCGCCCACAGCGCGACCACGGCGGCCCCGATCGCGCCCGCCGCGAGCGCGGCGATCCAGGCAGCGACGACGGGCAGGCCCGCGCCGCTCGAGACCGCGTCGATGATCTTGCCGATGCAGGCGGGCATGACGAGCCCGAGCGCGGAGGCCGCGAGGAACAGGGTCGCCACCGCGCTCGCCCGCCCGCGGTGCTGGCTCAGGAGCCGCCGTACGACATCACGGACCTGGCCGCCCGTCGCGATGGGGAGCGTCGTTGCGGGTGCGTGCTCATGCATGCGGGTTCTCCGAATCGTTCGGGCGCAGTGCGACGACCCGGTCGCAGGCGGCAAGCAGCACGGGCGAGGTGGTGATGACAATCGTCGTGCCCTCGAGCCGAGCGAGCGCCCGGGCGATGTGGGCCTCGGTGAGCGCGTCGACCGCGGACGTGGGCTCGTCGAGCACCAGCACTTCCGCTTCGGCGTGCAACCCGCGGGCAAGCCCGAGCCGCTGCCGTTGGCCTCCAGAGAGCCGCCGGCCCGACTCGCCGACTTCAGCTCCCCATCCGCCCACCTGCGCGACGGTGTCGTGCAGGGCCGCGGCTTCGACGAGCGCCGGGTCGGGCGGCCCGGGAGCGCGCCACCCACGCACGGCGTCGCTCAGGGTACCGCTGACGATCGCCTGCCGGTGCGGCATCGAGACCACCCGGGCCCGATAGTCAAGCGGGTCGAGATCTCGCAGGTCGCGGTGGGCGCCGTCTACTTCGACCGAGACGTCATCGCGGGTGACGGGTGCACGCATGCCGAGCAGTCGGGCAAGCGCGCGGGCCGCATCGCTGTCCCCCGGCCGCACGCCGAGCAGCTCACCGCGGCGCACGTCGACCCGGTCGATCCCGACGCGGAATGCCAAGACCACGCCATCCGGGCGCTCGAGCGCCGCGCCCATGCCGGGCTCCCCGAGGAGGTCGGGGGCGTTGATGACCTCGGCGAGGCGCTTGGCCGACGCAAACTTGTGGATCCAATTCGACGGGAAGGACCCGGCATAGGCGAGCGAGCCGCTGATGTACTGCGCGAGCCCGAGCACGGTGACGAGCTCGCCGATGCTGATGTGCCCCTCCGCCGCGAACCAGGCGGACATTCCCGCGAGACCAGCAAGGGTGAGTGCCGCGAGCGTCGCGCTGACCGCCTCGTAACCGGCGAGGGTGCGCCCAGCGGCGGTCGCAGCCAGGCGAGATCGGTCGCTTGCGGTGGCGTAGCGGCGCACCGCCTCGTCCCGCGCGCCCATTCCCACAAGCACCCGAAACCCGCTCATAAAGTCGGCCGCGACGGCGCCCGCCTCGGTCGCAGCGCTCTGCTCAGCGAGGCCCCGGCGCTCGAGCGGTCGCGACACGGCGCGCATCACGACCATCATCAGCACGGTCGACGCACACACCACGATCGTCGCGACCGGGGAGATCACGAGCATCGCGAGCGCAGACGCGACGATCGCTGCGATCGTGGCGCACTGCTGCGCGACAGACCAGGCGACCCCGGCGACGCGGTACGTGTCGGAGGTCACGAAGGTAAGCGCCTCGCCCGCGCTGAGCGGTTCTTGCGACAGTCTGGGCCGCAGGATCCGGGCCAGTGTGAGGTGGCGCAGCGCCTGCTCGCCGAAGCCGTAGATCGAGACCATCAGGCGTGACGCACCTTGATAGCTCAGGGTCAGCACGAGAAACACCCCGAGCATCACGCCGAGCCAGACGGCGAGCGCGCCCGGGTCCGCCGGCAGTACGGCGCGGTCTATTGTCACTCCGATCAGCACCGGGATCGCGGCCTCCGCGAGCGCGTGTACGACCAGCAGCAGGATCGCCACGCTCAGCTGAGCGCCGCGCCCCTCTCCCGACAGCGCCATCCCGAAGAGCTGCCTGGGTGAAACGCTCACGGCCTCCGCCTGCCGAGCGGCAGCACCAGCGGCGTGCCGGTGACCGGATCGGTGATGACCTTGCAGGGAAGGTCATAGACGGCCTCCACGAGTTCTGCGGTGATGATCTCTCGCGGGTCGCCCTGCGCAACTATCTCCCCGTCTCGCATGGCGACCAGGTGCGTCGCGTAGCGGGCTGCGTGGTTCAGGTCGTGCAGCACCGCCACGAGCGTCGTGCCGCCACGGTGGAGTTCGGCGAACAGCTCGAGGAGGTCGATCTGGTGCGCGATATCGAGAAAGGTCGTCGGCTCGTCCAAGAGCAGGTGTCCTGTCTGCTGAGCGAGCGCCATCGCGACCCACACGCGCTGGCGCTGCCCACCCGAGAGCTCGTCCACGGGGCGACGCGAGAGGTCAGTGGTAGCCGTCGCCGCCATCGCGTCCGCGACGGCCCGCTCGTCCGCCCGGCTCCAGGTGCGCATCGCGTTCTGGTGGGGAAAGCGGCCGCGCCCGACGAGGTCGGCCACGGTGATGCCGTCGGGGGCGATTGAGGACTGCGGCAGCAGCCCGAGCCGCTGCGCGACCTCCTTGGGTTTGCGGGTGTGCAGCTCCGAGCCGTCGAGCAGGATGGCGCCCGTCGCGGGTCGCAGCAGCCGAGCAAAGCCGCGCAGCAACGTCGACTTCCCGCAGGCGTTGGGCCCGATGATGATGGTGAACGAGTGGTCGGGGACCTCGAGGCTGAGTTCCGAGATGATGCGTGTGTCCCCGTAGCTCAGGGTGATGTCGCGCGCGAGCAGCGATGCGGTCATGGCGGGTCCTTTCAGGTGCGACGCGAGTACTGGGCGGCGAGAAGCCAGGCGAGGTAGAACCCGCCGACCGAAACGGTGACGACGCCGACGGGCACGGTGAGCAGCTGCGCAAACGCATCTGAGACCACGACGAGCGCGGATCCTGTCAGCATCACCGGCACCGTGCCCATCGGGCTGTGCGAGCGGGTGAGCCGTTGGCTGATCTGCGGTGCGGCGAGCGCGATGAAGGAGATCGGGCCCGCGGCGGCGGCCACGAGCGCCACGAGGGCGACGCCGAGGACCATCGCGGAGAAGCGCGTGCGCCCAGGGCTCACCCCGAGCGCGGTGGCCGCGTCGTCGCCCATCTCGAGCACGGGGAGCGTTCGATTCAGCGGCAGCGCCGGCAGCATGACCGCGACGAACACCAGGGTGGCCGGGACCAGTTGGTCGAAGCCGAGCGACGCGATCGACCCCGCACCCCAGGTCGCCGCCATCATCGCCTTCTCGACGCTCACGGAGATTAAGATCCACGAGGTCAGAGAGCCCAGGCCCGCGGAGACCCCAATGCCGACGATGATGAGCCGGAATGAGGACATGCCGTTCTTCGTCGCGAGCACGTACACGATCAGCGCCGTAATCAGCCCGCCAACCAGCGCGCCGGCCGCCTTGTACATGTAGGTATTGAGCTCGAGCACCACCATGGTGAGCGTGACCCCGAACTGGGCGCCCACGCCGAAGCCGATGATGTCTGGCGAGCCGAGCGGGTTACGGGTAAGCGATTGGAAGATCCCGCCCGAGAGCGCAAGCGCCGCACCGCACAGCACGGCGAACAGTACGCGCGGCAGGCGCCACTCGAAGACGACTTGGCCTGTGTCTGGGTCGGCGGCGGGGTCGACGAGCGCGCGCAGCACGTCCGGGAAGCTCACGTCGTAGGCGCCGATGGTCATGGAGGCGATTCCCGCGACGAGAATCACGACGATCAGCACCGCCGATACGACGACCGAGCGCACCGGCACGAGGGCGGACAGCCGCCTGGTCTCGATCCGGAACTGTCGGCGCCCGAAGTCGACGGGGGGAGGGTGAACGCTCACAGCCCGCTCACCCGCCCCCGTCGCACGAGGGCGATCAACACTGGGGCGCCGAGGATCCCGGTGACGATTCCGACGCGGAGCTCACCGTTCGGGAGCACGATGCGGCCCAGCACGTCGGCGAGTACGAGGAAGATGGGACCCACGATCATCGAGTAGGCGATCACCCAGCGCTGGTCGGGGCCGGTGAACCAGCGCACCATGTGCGGGATCATAATGCCAACGAAGGCGATCGGACCTGCGGCCGCGACGCTCGTGCCGGCAAGGAGGGTAACGGCCACGATTACCAGGATCTGCGTGAGCGCCACCCGGGCGCCGAGAGCCTGCGCGAGATCGTCGCCGAGCGCGAGCGCGTTCAGCGAGCGGGCGCACACGAGTCCGAGCGCGAGGCCCGCGGCGATGAGCGGCAGCGCCCACTCGAGCTGGTCGAGGGTTCGCCCGCCGACTGAGCCGACGCCCCAGAACCGCATGACCTGCAGCGTGCTGTTGTTCTGCAACACGATCGCGGTGGTGAATCCGGTGAAGGCGGCCCCGAGGGCGACGCCCGCAAGCGTGAGTTTCATCGGGGTGGCCCCGGACGGGCCGACCGAGCCGAGCGCGTAGACCAGGAGGGTCAGCACGAGCGCCCCGAGCAGGGCGAAGGGCACGTAGGCGCCCGGCGAGCTGAGCCCGAGAACCCCAACGGCGAACGTGACGGCGAATGAGGCACCGGCGTTGACGCCGAGGATCCCGGGGTCGGCGAGCGGATTGCGCGTGAAGGCCTGGATCAGCGCGCCACATACGGCGAGCGCCGCACCCACCAGCAGGCCGAGGACGGTGCGCGGAACGCGCAGCTCGACCACCATGAGGTGCAGCGGATTGGCCTCGTCGTAGTGGGTGAGCGCGGTGAGCACGGTCACCGGGTCGATCGGTCGACTCCCCACGGCAAGGGAGACGATCGCGGCGACGACGAGGGCCGCCGCCGCTACGAAGAGCCCGACAACGCGGGCCGTGTTGCGGCGGGGCCGGCCGCCGCGTGTGCGACGACCACCCCCGCCCGGCTGAACTTGGTCGCGCGCGGCGCCGACGCTCAGGCCCGCGGCCGGCGAGGCCGTTGCCTGGCCAAGCGCTGACACCGGCGAACTCACTTGCCCAGGATCGTCGGTTCGCCCTTGAGGGCCGCCGCGAGGTCGTCGACGTAGGTGGGCAGGATGTACTCGAGCGAGAGCACTGTCGGGGCGCTGATGGCGGAGGCCTCGGCGTCGCTCGCGTAGATCACGTAGGAGTTCGCGGCGATCGGCTGCCACCGCGAGACCACCTTGTTTTCGACAGTGTAGGTACCCTCGGCGGCACTGCTTCCCCAGGCGGCGAAGAGATCCGCGTCAACGTCGTACAGATTCTCGAGGCTGACACCCGTGTACCAGTTGTCGCCCTCCGCAGTGGAGAGGAAGGAGTCCATCGCCGAGGTCGAGGTGAACCCAAGCGCCTCAGTGATGCGCACGCGCGGGTCGTACTCGAGGTACACGCCGAGGTCGGTACCGCCCTCGTTCAGGGTCAAGCCCCAGACAAAGCTCTTGTCTTGGAACTCTGGGTGCTCCTCGGCGAGGCCGGTCACGAGGGCGCTCGTCTCCTCGATCAGTTCCTCGGCTCTGTCGTCCTCCCACATCGCCTGGCCGACGGTGCGGGTCATGCCCTCCCACGTACCCGGGTTCCAGGGGCCCTCGATATAGGGAACCGTGGGGGCGATCTCGCTCAGACGCTCGTACTCGACGTCGGTGATGCCCGAGTAGAGACCGAGGATCAGGTCGGGCTTCAGCTCCTTGATCGCCTCGTAGTTCGGCCCCTCCTTGGCGGAGGGAATGATCACGGGGGTCTCGCCGTACTCTTCGGTGACGAACTCCTCGAACCAGGGTTGGAAGCCGCTCTCGCCGGCGCCCCACACCTCCTCGATTCCCACAGGGTTCTCACCGAGGGCCGCAACGATGTCCGGGGTCATCCAGCCGAGAGCGACGATGCGCTTGGGCTTCTCCGGGATTGTGGTCGAGCCGTGCGCATGTTCAACCACCACGCCGTCGGTGGCGACCGCGCCCGGCGAGGTCTCTGTAGCGGACGCGCTGCAGCCGCTGATGGCCAGCGCGGCCGCGGCCACCAGCGTGACGAGCGCCGTGGCCCGCCGGGCCTTCGGGCGCGCAAAAGTAATCGACATGATTCTCCGATCGAGAAGAGGGGGAAGGGGCCGCAACGACACGGCACGCGGTTAGGAAAGCCTTACCTAACAAAACGATGCTACGGCGAAACCCGCGACGCATGTGTCGTCAAACAGACGACTATTCCCGAAAAACAGACATAGATCAGATCTATCGCCAGTACTGGTGACTCGCGGGGTCGGACCTGACCTGCGCGACATACCGACGCGGGGTCACGCCATAGCGCCCCTTGAAGGCCGCCGAGAACGCGCTCGTCGAGGCAAAGCCGCTCTTCACCCCGGCGACGCCGACAGGATCGCCGTCGACCATCAGCCGCGCCGCCGCAGTCAGCCGCACCCCCGTGCGCCACTGACCAAAGGTCATGCCGACATCGCCCTGGAAGATCCGCAGCACACTCCGCTCGTGCAGCCCGTGCGCAGCGCACAGCTCGCCGGCGGAGCGCGGGTCCCCCGGCGCGGCCAGCACGGTCCGCACCAAACCACTCACCCGCTCGTCTCCGGGCAGCGGCACCTCTCCCCCGGCGCCAGCGAGGCTCGCCGCGGGCAGCTGAAGGAGCTCGATCAACACCGACTGGATGCGCACGCGCAGACCCTCGTCCATGTCGTTCACGCCGAGGTGCAGCATCATCTCCTGCACCGCGCGCGGCACTTGCACGCGGGCAACCGCGCGCATCGGCGCCGCGAGCGCCTGATCTGGGACATAGGTGTAGCACCCGATCGCAGTGCCCTCGTGACGCGCGGTGTGCGCGATTCCCGCCGGAATCCAGACGCCCTGACCCGGGGCGAGGCGCCACATCGTGTCTGACAGGTGCACCGAGACGGTGCCGCGATAGCACCAGGCCAGCATGGCGTCCGGGTGACGATGCGGCGGCGACAGCGGTCGACTGGTCGAGCCGCCCGCACCCGTCACCACCCCGGTGCCCATGAGACACGGCGGGTGCACCATCGAGGGGTGCAGCGCGCTGGAGTCCCAGTCGGCCTGGAGGAACACATTCATCAGATGATTAGCGTAACAGGGGTCGGCGACGCAACACTCCCGCGAACGGACCCGTCGCTTTGACTGGCGTTATCGGGACGCGCTCGGCTGCACCGGCAGGCTCGCGGTGTCGTAGCGCGGCTGGCGCTTGGGCAGCAGCAGCGTGAGCACGAGCCCGATCAGGGCGGCCCCCGCACAGAGCGCAAAGCTCAGCTTGAATCCAAACTCGTTCGGCGTCGTCACCCCGTTGACGGTGACGATGTTTACGGACAGGATCACGCCGATGACGGCGCTGGCCGACGTCGAACCCAGGGTGCGCATGACCGAGTTCAGGCCGTTCGCCCCCGCGGTCTCGGACGCAGGCACCGCGGCCATGATCAGCGTCGGCATCGCGGCATACGCGAAGCCCACGCCAAAGCCGACCAGGGTGGCGATCAGCACGGTGTGCCAGATCTCGGTCATGAGCCAGATCGCGAGGAGATAGCCGACCGCGATCAGGGTGATCCCGAGGAAGAGGCTGGTCCGGGCGCCGTGTCGATCGGTCAGCCGGGCCGCGGCACCCGACATCGCCCACATGACCAGGCCGCTCGGCATCAGGCAGAGGCTGGCGATAAGCATGCTCTGGCCGAAGCCGACCCCCGTATCAGTCGGCGACTCGAGCAGCAGCGGCAGGGCGACTGCCGTGGCGAAGAAGGCGAAGCCCACGGTGACCGAGGCCAGGTTCGTGAGCAGCACCGAGCGCCGCATCGACACGCGAATGTCGATCAGCGGGCTCGAGATGCGCAGCTCGTACCAGGCCCAGAGGCCCAGCACGGCGATGCCGCCGAGCGTGGTGCCGAGGGTCAGCGGGCTCGTCCACCCCCACGCAGCGCCCTTCGAGACGCCCAGCAGGATCCCGACCAGGCCGACCGCGAACCCGATCGCGCCGACGAAGTCGAAGGACCCTGGGCTGCGCAGCGTACTGACCGGCACGATCGTGAGGACGAGCACGAAACCGATCGCGCCGAGCGCGCCCGACGCCCAAAACAGCATGTGCCAGTCGAGGTACTGCGAGATGACTGCCGAGACCGGCAGCCCCACCGCGCCGCCAATGCCGAGGGTGGCACTCACGAGCGCCACCGCCTTGCCGAGGCGATCACGGTGCAACACGTCGCGCAAGATGCTGATGCCGAGCGCGATGACGCCGAGTCCCGCGCCCTGCAGCGCGCGCCCGACCACGAGGGGAATGAGCGTGGAGGAAAAGGCGGCGATCACCGAGCCCAGCACGAGGCTGCCGAGCAGCACCAGCATGATCCTGCGCTTGCCGTAGAGATCGCCGAGGCGACCGCCGATCGGTGTCGCCACCGCGGCGGCGAGCAGCGTCGCGGTCACGACCCACATCGCGTCCGCCTGCGTCACGCCGAGCAGATGAGGGAGCTCGGGCAGCAACGGGGTGACCAGGGTCATCATGAACGACGCCACCAGGCCGGTGAACGCGAGTGCCGCGACGATTGCGCCGTCGGGCTGCTTCCGGCTCAGGCGTTTTCGTTCAGATTCGCTCAGCCATGATGCGTCGCTCATGCGCCCCCAGTCAGTGTTGTCAGATTTCGCTGCAACTCCGCAGGGTGCCACTCTAATGCGTCGGGCACTCGCCTGGTGATCAGGCCGGATCCTGCCCAGCAGCCATCGAGCGCAGCACAAGCAGCAGCAGATATCGTCAGTAGCGAGAGCGCCGGTGCCACCAGCAGCGACGACCACCAGAATTTGAGGAGCCCCATGCGAACCGTGAAAGCTTTCGGCGCAGTTTCCGCGACCGATCCCCTCGAGCCGATGACGATTGAGCGCCGCGACGTCGGACCGACCGACGTGCTGATCGATATCGAGTACGCCGGGATTTGCCACTCTGACATTCACACGGTGCGCGGCGACTGGGGACCCATCGCATACCCGCAGGTGGTCGGCCACGAGATCGTCGGCCGCGTCGCCGAGATCGGCAGCGCCGTCACCCGTCACCAGGTCGGTGACCTGGTCGGCGTCGGTTGCCAGTCGAATTCCTGCCGCACCTGCGAGCAGTGCCTGAGAGGCGAAGACCAGTACTGCCTGAACGGCAACGTGCCGACGTACAACGGCCCCGACATTGACGGGTCAATCACCCAGGGCGGCTATGCCGAGGCGACCGTCATCGACCAGGACTTCGTGCTGAAGATGCCCGAGGGCCTCGACCCGGCCAAGGCGTCGCCGCTCTTGTGCGCCGGCATCACGACGTACTCGCCACTCAAGCGCTGGGGTGCAGGGCCCGGCAAGCGGGTTGCGATCCTGGGGATGGGCGGCCTCGGCCACATGGGCGTCAAGATCGCGAGCGCGCTCGGTGCCGAGGTCACCGTGCTGTCGCGCGGCACCGCGAAGTCGGCCGATGCGTTGAGCTTTGGCGCATCGCGCTACGTCGACACCACCGACGCGGCGGCCCTCGCCGAGCTGGCGGGCAGTTTCGATCTGATCCTGAGCACCGTGTCGGCCCCGCTCGACATCGTCGTGTACCTCGAACTGCTCGACATCGACGGCACGCTCGTGAACGTCGGCGCCCCGCCAGAGCCGTTCACCGTCCCCGCGTTTGCCCTGATCGGTGGGCGTCGCTCGCTCGCAGGATCAATGACCGGCGGCATCCCCGAGACGCAGGAGATGCTCGATTTCTGCGCCGAGCACGGCATCCTCCCCGAGACCGAGCTCATCGGAGCGGACGGCATCAACGACGCCTACGAGCGCGTGCTGTCGGCCGACGTTCGGTACCGCTTCGTACTGGATACGAAGACCCTGTAACTGCAGGATCAGGCGGACACGTTTCGCCGATACACACCAGCAACGCCCGGTGAGGCCAGATAACTGGCTCCCACCGGGCGCTGCTTGTTCGTGAGCGGGTCCTCGCCTAGACCTCGCGGCGGCGACGACCACCCAGCGCCAGCGCGCCCGCCAGCAGCCCGGCCACGAGCAGCCCCATAGCCCCGAAGAGCGCCGGGCCCATCTCGGCACCGGTCAGCGCGATGATGTCCGCAGGGTTGCCCACCGGGCCGGTCGTCGAGACGGCCGTGATCTTGCCCGCGGCGTCGACCGCGAACCAGACCGTCTGCGACTCGGCACCCGCGGTGATCACGAGCTTGTGGCTGCCCTTCTCTACCGCCGGGAGGGTGACGGTCGCGTCGAGCGTGCCGCCCGCACCGGTGAACGCCGAGTAGATCGTGGTCGGGGTGGAGTGCACCACGGCCGTGACCGACTGCGCGGCAGCGAAGCCACTTGCCACGAAGGCCACCTTCGCACCCTTGGCTGTGTCACCGACCTTGAACTGAACCGAGAGCTCGACCGACGGCGCGTTGTAGGTGAACGCCGAGGCTGCGGTGGCCTCGCCCCACGGGTTTGTCACCTGGACGTCGACACTCTTGCCTTCCGAACCGGCCAGCACGGTCGGCACGAGCACCGTCAGCGAGGTCGCCGTGTTCGTAGCGCTCGCATCGATCGGCGCGGCCTCGCCTCCGAACGTGACGCTCGCCCCGTCGAGATCGGTACCGGTGATGGTGACGGCGCCTCCCGCATTGCCCTTGTCGGGCGAGATGCCCGCGATGGTCGGGACGGATGACGCAATCTCGATCGTGTAGTCCGCGCTGCCGGTGTAGTCGTCCGGGCTCGTGCCGGTCACGGTGACGTCGAACGAGCCGTGCTCGGTCGGTGTGCCGGTGAGCGTGCCGTCTGCGGCGAGCGCCAGGCCGTCCGGCAATGCGCCGTCCGTGACCTCGAACTCGTACGGACCGCTCGCTGCGCCAGCCGCCGTGAGCGCCTGCGCGTACGCGACGCCCTGCTTTCCTTCGGCGAGCGTCTGGGGAGAGACCGAAATCGTCGGCGCCGCGAAGCTGAACTCACTTGCCGCGCTCGTCGACGTCACGCCATTGGCGGTAGTAACGGTGATGTCGACGTTGCCTGCCGAGCCGGCCGGGGACGCCGCCGTGATCGAGGTGTCTGAATTGACAGTGAACGAAGCCGCGTTCTCGCTGCCGAACTTCACCGCGGTCGCCCCGACAAAGCCGGTGCCAGCGAGGGTGACGATCGTGCCGCCATACACCGAGCCGGTCGATGGAGTCGCGCCCGATACTGTCGGCGGAATGTATGCAAACGCGTCGGATTCGGTGTCGCTGCCCCAGTCGTTCGTTACTGTCACATCGACCGCGCCGCCAGTGGCTCCCGGGGCCACCGCCGGGGCGAGAACGGTGAGGGAGGTGTCGGTGTTTGACGCGCTCGAGTCGGCCTGGGCCGCCTCGCCGCCGATGGTAACGCTCGCGCCGTCAAGGTCAGTTCCCGTAATGGTGACCGCCCCACCGGCAATCCCCGTCGCGGGAGCCACACTCGTGATGACCGGAACCGACGACGCGACCACGAAGGTGTAGAGCCTCGACCCCATGAACGAGTCCACGCTCGTCGCGGTGATCACAAAGGCTCCCAAGCCGGGCTCGCTCGGAATTCCGTGAATCACGCCGTTACTCAGCGACAAGCCCGTGGGAAGCTCGCCGTCTGTCACCGCGAAGTTGTATGAGCTGCTCTGGGCCCCGCTCGCGCTCAACGTCAGCGAGAACGCGACCCCCTGCTTTATCGCCCCGAGCAAGGAGGGGGCCACGCCGATGGTCGGCGCGAAGTAGGTGTACCGCGTGGCAGCGCTCGTGGCGCTCACGCCCCCGAGAGTGATAACAGTGACATCAACAGTGCCGACGACCGAACTGGGCACAGTCACTGAAATTGTGGTGCCCGACGACTCGATGAAGCTCGCAAATTCGTCGCCAAAGAAGACCCCCTGAGTGTTCTCGAGGCCTGTTCCGGTGATCTCGATAGTTTTGCCGCCGTACACCAACCCGGTCGACGGGCTCATCGCAGTGACCGTCGGGATGGGTGCGTAGGTGAACTCGCTGGGGGCTGTGAGCGCAGATCCGCCCGCAATGGTCACCACGATCGGCTGCGCTGCAAGGGGCAGCGGAGACCGTGCCGGGATTGTCAGCACGAGCTGCCGGTCGCTCGAAGACATCACCGTCGCGGCGACCCCGCCGATCGTCGCGGTCGCGCCGGCCAGCCCGGCTCCGCTCAGCGTCAACGCGTCGCCGGCCTTTCCGATCGTGGCTGAGACTGAACCGACAACTGAGGGGTAGGTGATCTTGACGATGCCGTTTCCGCCTTGGTCAACGGCCGAGTTGGCGAGCGTCCCGGAGAAGTAGGACCCGCCGCCACCGCCACCGCCGGCCTCACCATTCTGGCCAAAGTTCCCGCCGCCACCGCCGCTGTAACCGCCGCCACCGCCACCAGCGGATCCGTCGGCCCCGCCGCCACCGCCGAAGCCGCCTGCACGAGCCCCTGAACCGCCGGCCGCGCCGCCCGCCAAGCCCTGCCCGCCCACAGCGTTCCCGCCGCTAGTCAGTAGGCCGCCACCGCCGCCAGTGAGACTCCTCGAACCAAAAGGTGATCCCTGTCCGCCGGCGCCAGCGCTGCCGCCAGCGCCCCCGCCGTTCGTGCCGTTCTCACCGACACTGCCGAGGCTTGCCGAAGTGGGGAAGCTATTCGACCCGGCACCGCCGCCGCCACCCGCGGCGGCGAGCAGACCAGCTTGAGTTGCGGTCGTGTAGACGAAGGAACCGCCACCGCCGCCACTCCCCGCCTGGTACTGCACGCCGTTCGCTCCCGCGCCGCCCACCACAATATTGAGGGTCGCGCCAGGAGTGACCGTCACCGTGCCGGCGAGACGAGCGCCAACGCCACCTCCACCGTAGGCATGTCCACCCTGAGCACCTGCGAGCTCAAGCCCGATCTCGGTCACTCCGGCCGGGACAACCCAGGTCTGCACGGATCCTGATGCCGCGAAGGATGCAACGTGGTCCGCAGGAACAGCGACGGCGGAGCCAGAGGCGCTGATCGCCGAAGCGACCACGATGGTACTGACGGCGACCGCGGCCGCGGTCGCTCGTAAGCGGGATGAGCGCATGTTGGAGGATGCTTTCTCTCGAGGAGACCGAAACGAAACTGTTCGCCGGCGTACTGCGGAACTACGTGTTTCGACCGCTTCTGAGAGAGCAATGGCGGCAATGCCAGCATGGGGTCAATCGCACACTACTCGGTGGTCCGCGCTCAAGATAGGACGTGATCCACTTTTCACCCTGCCGTGTGCGCCTCGGTCCACGATCCCGATGCGCCGCGTGCCTACTGGCCTGGCCCGTTGAACGCGATCATACATGCGAGCACCGCGAGCACTAGAGCGACCGGCGTCATTACCCATCGCTCTCGAGTGGACCTCGAAATTGCATTCATCAGCACTCCGAGCGCGAGATAGCCGAACACCACCCACATCCCGATCGCGGCAATCGCCTCAGGAAGGACGTCAATGATGTCCGCGCGATCGAGCGCAATGATGGCAATGGTGGCGTAGACCACGAGCGACGCGGCGGAGGCCACGCGATACTTCAGTGGCAACGTGCCAGGGTGTTGCCCACCCCAAGCGAAGCTGCCCCACGGAGCGCCGCAGGCGAGCGCAACCTGGAAGAGCGCGAGAACTGCGAGCAACGCGACGAATGCAATAGCGATCACGAGCGAAATTCTAGCCGCCGGGCGGCGCTTCTCCCGGGCCTCTCGGCGGTGCCGCGCCTCAGTTGGCGCTGTGCGGGTGTCTACACGAACGGTGAGCGCCGCCGGGTTCCCCTTCGTCGCGTCCCCCGCAACCGTCGCGAGCTGCAGCTCCCCGCCATCGTCACGCCCGTCGCGGTCGCTTCCCGTCGCAGCGAAGCGAGACGCGACCGGGCCAGCACAGGCCGCAAGCGCCAGGCCGGCCGCGCCGATCGTGAACATGCCGAGCATGCTCTGCTCACCCAGGCGCCGCCAATGGGGAAGCTGGACGCAAGCCGTGCGCGACCAGGAAACTAAGTTGTGCACAATTTAATTGCGTGCAAAACTTAGAACATGTCGGTGACCAATGAGATGGTGTGCTTCTCCCTCTATGCCGCGACCCGAGCGACGACCCAGGCGTACCGCCAGCTGCTCGAGCCGTGGAACCTGACGTACCCGCAGTACCTGGTGCTCGCCACCCTGTGGATCGAAGGTGAACAGACCGTCTCGTCGCTTGGCGAGCACCTGCAGCTCGATTCGGGCACACTCTCCCCTTTGCTTCGCCGCATGGAACAGGGCGAGCTGGTGCACCGCGAGCGGCGCGGGGCCGACGAGCGCGTCGTGACGGTCTCGGTGGGCGCTCGCGGCCTCGAACTTCGCGCCGAGCTCGCCCACATCCCGGGCCAGATCGCCGCGGGCACCGGACTCACCGACCGGGCCGCCGCCGCCGCGCTCATCGAGACGCTGCAGCAGCTCACCGAGACGATGCACGCCGTGAGCGCCCACCCTACAAACGACACAATCGCCATCACGACCCCGAAGGAGTCACACAAATGACCACGAACCCCACCATGCGCGCCCTCGTTCAGCACCAGTTCGGCGACCCCGCCGAGGTCCTGACCGTCGAGGAACGCCCGCTCCCCCAGCCCGGCCCCGGCCAGGTGCGCGTGCGCACCCTGCTCGCCGCCGTGCACAACCACGACCTGCTGACCGTCCGCGGCATGTACGGCTACAAGCCGGAGATGCCCGCCCAGTCGGGCACCGAGGCCGTCGGCATCGTCGACGCGCTGGGCGAGGGCGTCGAGCACCTCGCCGTGGGTCAGCGGGTCGCCAGCGGCGGAACGTTCGGCGCCTGGGCCGAGTACTTCGTGGCTGACGCCGCAGCACTCATCCCCGTCATGGACGCCCTGTCCGACGAGGTCGCCGCCCAGCTCGTGTCGATGCCGTTCAGCGCGATCAGCCTGCTGCACTTCCTCGACCTGAAGGAGGGCGACTGGATCCTGCAGAACGCCGCAAACGGTGCGGTCAGCCGCATGATCGCCCAGCTGGGCAAGGCTCGTGGCATCAACGTCGTCGGCCTGGTGCGCCGCAGCGCCGGCGTCGAGGAGCTGCGCGCCCAGGGCATTGAGCGCGTCATCGCCACCGACTCCGACGACTGGCGCGAGCAGCTCGCCACGATCTCGGGCGGCGCCGATATTCGCGTCGGCATCGACTCCGTCGGCGGCAAGGCCGCGGGCGATGTCCTGTCCGCCCTCGCCACGAACGGCACCCTCGTCGTCTTCGGCGCGATGGCCTCGCCGACGCTCGAGATCTCGTCGGGCGACCTGATCTTTAAGCAGGCCACGGTCAAGGGTTTCTGGGGCAGCGTCGTGAGCCGCGAGATGAGCGCCGAACTCAAGGGCCAGCTCTTCGGCGAGCTGATCGGCCGCGTGCTCGACGGCACGCTCACTCTCCCGGTCGCGGGCACGTTCAGTTTCGATGAGATCGGGGCCGCCGCCGCTGCGAACGCCGCGCCCGGCCGCGTCGGCAAGGTGCTGCTGCGCCCGTAAGGTACTCCCGGCAGGATCCTGCCGCACCACCTCGCGCCCGCCCGGACAGCTCCCTTCGAGCAGTTCGGGCGGGCGCACTTGTATCCTGACGGAAAGACGAGGGGGCACCATGGCAGCCGACGGTTGGTCCGACGAGGAGTTCCGCCAGAAGTGGCAGGAGCAGGCAGACCAGATTGGCCGGTTCAACCTGGCCATCTTTGGCAAGACCGGCGTCGGCAAGTCCACGCTCATCAACGCCGTCTTCAGCGAGGACGTCGCGCCCACCGGCATCGGCGAGCCCGTCACGATGGACAACCACCTCTACCTGCACCGGGCGGGCTTTCTGGGACTGCTCGACACGCGTGGCCTCGAGATTGGCAAGGACACGGACACGCTGATTGGTGAGCTCGGCGACTACGTCAAGCGCATGCGCAAGCAGCCCCTGCAGGATCAGGTCCACGCCGCTTGGTACTGCGTGCGCGCGACCGACCGCCGCTTTGAAGACACCGAGGCGGACTTCATCCGCCGGCTGCACGACCTGGGCCTGCCCGTCGTCGTCGTGCTCACGCAGGTGCCCTCGCGCGGCGCCGAGTATCACCGCGACGCGGTCGCGCTCGCCGAACACATTGCGAGCCTGGGCTTGCCGATCTTCGGCGGCGGGCCGATCCTGGTGATGGCCACGGAAGATCAGTTCACCGGCCAGGTGAAACACGGCCTGAAGGATCTCGTCGATGCCACCTTTCGCGTTGCTCCAGCAGGTGTCGAAGCAGCATTCATCGCGGCACAGAAAGTCGACCTCGAGCGAAAAAACAAGCAGGCCAAAGACGTCGTCAAAGTGGCTGCCGGGATGGCGCTAGCCGTCGGCGCGGTGCCGATTCCGATGGCCGACGCGGGCGTCCTCGTGCCCATTCAGCTCGGCATGATGGCAAAGATCGCCGCCATTTACGGCGTCAAGATGGAGACGGCGACGATCGCCGCCACTGTCGCGACGACCGCGGCTACGGCCGCGGGCCGCAGCGCCGCCGTCAGCCTCGTGAAACTCATTCCGGGTGCCGGGTGGGTAATCGGCGGCACGATCTCGGCCGCCGTCGCCAGCACGTTCACCTTCGCCGTCGGCTACGCCTGGGCGACGGTGTGCGGCGAGCTCACGCAGGGGCGACTCAAGGGCGCCGACGGCGCGCTCGACACCGAACTGGTGCGGAAGCTCTTCACCGAGCAGGTCGCCGCGTGGTTCACAAAGAATGGGTCAAAGAAGCCGTGACGAGGGAGCCAAGCGTTCCCCGGCAGAGCAGCCCCGCGCACTCGCCGCAGAACAACGCCCGCCACCTGTTCGCGCTTGCCGCCGGCATGCTGGTCATCGTCGTTTCGATTTTCGGGCCGAGCGGAATCGCTGGCTACCTGCTCCTGATCGGAATGGGCATCGTGGCCGTCGCGATTGGCCACAGGTCCCTTCGGCACCCCGGACCGCTGCTCTGGGCCGCCATCGTGGGCCTCGTACTCGGCTATCTCGAACTCATCATGGCCGTCGGCTTGCTCACCGTTCGCCTGACACGGATCGCTGCGATGTAGCTGACGCACGCGCGTTGGGCACCGCGGCGAGCGGGCCCTCTGGATCGGAGACGACGCGCGCTCGGCCGTGGCACTGCTCGAGCGGCTCGACGCCCCTCAGTAGCCAGGGGCCAGCTGAGCGCCAGACCACTCTGACAAAAGATCCGACCATTCCGTCCGCGAACCGGATAGCGTGGAACAGGTGACCACTGCACCCGAGGCCTCCCCTCGTCCCCCACGCCCACAGCGCCCCGTCGTCGAGCTGACAGTGATCTCGTCGGAGCGCCTCAGCCCCTCCCTCGTGCGCGTGCGGTTCGGCGGCCCCGGCTTTGCAGAGTTCCAGGATCGGCCCGAGACTGACAAGTACGTGAAGCTGCAGTTCACGACCCCGCCGCCCGAGGCGCACCCCGTGACGCGCACGTACACCGTGCGCCGCGTCGACGCCACAGCGCAGACGCTCGACATCGACTTCGTCGTGCACGGCGACGAGGGCCTCGCGGCGCCCTGGGCGGCGGCGGCCCAGCCCGGCGCGTTGCTCTCGCTTTCCGGTCCGGGTGGCGGCTACCGGCCGAACCCGGATGCCGCATGGCACCTGTTCGCGGGCGACCTCTCGGCCGTACCGGCGATCGCCGCGGGCCTGGAGGCGCTGCCCGCAGATGCCGTCGGCACTGCGATCATCGAGACCGACTCGGAGGAGGCCATTCTCGAACTCGCGGCCCCCACCGGCGTCGAGGTCCGTTGGATCGTGGACCCGGCACATGACACGGAGCTCCTGGCAGATGCCGTCCGCGCCCTGCCCTGGCGTGACGGGCACGTGGATGTTTTCGCGCACGGCGAGCGCGAGTCGATGAAGGCCCTGCGCCGCGTGTTCTTCGACGAGCGCGGCCTCGAGCGAGGCCAGGTCTCCCTCTCGGGGTACTGGGCGCGCGGCCGCACCGAGGACCGCTTCCAGGCGGAGAAGCGCGAGCCGATCGGGCAGGTCATTCCGCAGGCCTAGTGCTCGCCGCTCGCACCGGCCAGGCCCGCGGAGCCCGAAGCACGCCAGTTTTCCCGAACAGATATCCGACGAAGGAGCCCGACATGTCCGAAGGCCTGAGCGACCTCCTGGCCCGCCACGTCGAGGCGGGCACCATGCCGGGCGCCGTCGCCACGTTCGGGGGGACGTTTGAACCGGTCGCCGTCGGGCTGACCGCGCCTGGCGGCGAGCCCATGCCGGCCGACGCGATCTTCCGCATCCAATCGATGACGAAGGCCGTCACCTCCGTGGCGGCACTGCGCCTGGTGCAGGACGGCGTAATCGCGCTCGACGACCCCGTCGCTTCCTGGCTGCCCGAACTGGCCGACCGCCGCGTGCTCGCGCACCCCGACGGCCCACTCAGCGAGACGCGGCCAGCACGAGGCCCGATCACCGTGCGGCACCTGCTGACCAACCAGTCCGGCTATGGAATCATGACGACCGATTCTCCGCTCAAGCAGACGATGATCGATGCGGGGGTAGAAGCCGACGCCGGCCCCGTGGGTCTCGGCGCCCAGGACTGGCTCGACACCTTGGCAACGCTGCCGCTCGCCTTCGAGCCGGGCGAAGCCTGGCGCTACCACCACTCGTTCGGCCTCCTGGGCATTCTGCTGGGACGCGTGCGCGACCGTAGCGCGCTCGAGATACTCAACGAGACCGTGTTCTCGCCTGCGGGGATGACCGATACCCGGTTCTCGGTGCCGCTCGACCAGGCGCATCGCCTGCTCCCCGGCTTCCGGCATGGGGCAGACGGCCTCGAACAAACCGAGCCAGCAGGATCGGGTTTCTACGTTGAGCCGGCGCCGTTCGACGTCAGCCATGCCGAGCTCGTCTCAACCGTCGCCGACTATCACGCGTTCCTGCGCGCGCTGCTCGACGGCAAGCTCATCGACGCTGCCCTGCTGCACGAACTCCGCAGCGACCAAGTCTCGCGCGACGCGAAGGCGGAGGACAGTTTCTTCCCCGGGTTCTGGGAAGAAACCGGCTGGGGGTATGGCGTCTCCGTCGCGACCACCGGCCCACATCGCGGCCGGTTCGGTTGGTCCGGCGGGCTCGGCACCGACTTCTTCGTCGACCCCGACGGCACCATTTGCATCGTCCTCACCCAGGTCGAGATGGGCGATCGGATGATGGGGCTGCTTCGCGACCTCCAGGAGCTACGCGGCGCCTAGTGCCGAATCTCGATGAGATGCCGGTCCGTTCGGCGAGCGCGCCACGGACCAGTAGCACCGCTACCGCTCGGAGGTCACAGCCGAGCCGAACCGCGTGCGAAAGCACGATCGCTTGCTCACCAGTTCCCGTGCGCCCGCCATCACGCTTCTGTCCAGGCCTCATCGAAGGTCGTGATCTCATCCGTCATGTCCTCAAGAAACCGAATGATGATTTCTCGTTCCGGTTCAGTCAGGCGGGCCGCAGCATGAAATCGCTTTGCATGTTGTCGGCCCACCGAGTTCATGGCGGCCTCGTGCGTTTCAGGAGTGATCGAGATGGCGAGGGCACGGCGGTCTGTCGGGTGCGACGCTCTGGCAATGTGCCCAGCCCGTTCAAGGCGATCGAGCAGCTTGGTGGTTGATGCACTGGAAATCTTGAGATGCGCGGCGATCCGCCCCGGAGTCGCGATGTCGCCACTATTGCTCGAGACAATGAGGTAGTGCAATGCCCGCATGTCCGTCTGGTTGAGCTTCATGTACTTCATGGACAGCACCGAGAGTTCCTGCTCGGCCTCTCGCAGCCGAGCGAACGCACCCATCAGGGCACTGATCCCTCGTACCTGAGCGGGGTCCAACGCCGAGCGATCGACCAGCGCGCCTCGCGGGTCACTGGAATCGAGATCGAACATCTTCGACGAAACCGAATCGTGGTTTTCATCGACGTGTTCCATGAAAAGAATTGTAGCTTCGGATAACATAAGCACCCAGTACTAAATCTTGAGAAGTTATTTTCATGCCAGGCTAGGCAAATTCTGGAAGCGTGAAGCGAGCGAAGATGTTCGATGAAGAGCGTGTGGTTCTCTTAGGTGAAACCGGCCTGCCGATAGGCACCGCGTTGAAGTCTGGCGTGCACACCGCCGATACTCCCTTGCATCTGGCATTTTCTTGTTATCTCTTCAACGAGCTCGGCGAAGTTCTCGTGACTCGCAGGGCGCTCACCAAGCGAACCTGGCCGGGGGTCTGGACCAATAGTTTCTGTGGCCACCCCAGCCCTGATGAATCGCCAGAGATCGCCATCGTGCGTCGGGCGCAGGAAGAGCTTGGCGCCGAAATCTTTGGGATCGAACTTGTCCTTCCGAACTTTCGGTACCGCGCGACTGACGCAAGCGGCGTCGTCGAGAACGAGATCTGCCCGGTGTATGTTGCCCGGCTCGGCTCCTCGCTGACCCCCCACCCGGACGAGATTGCTGAGTGGGCATGGGTGTCTCCACTTCACCTTGCAGAGTCGCTTGAGCGCACACCCTTCACGTTCAGTCCCTGGATGGTGCGGCAACTCCCCGAACTCTTCCTGCACGAGAACGCCTTCCCCGGGGAACGCCGATGACGGCGTCGACAGTCGTCCTCCACGATCGAAGCGACGTCAGGCGCGCGATCGAGCGCGAACTGAGTGAGATATTTCAGGCTCGCGCGAGCGCTGCCGCGCCATACGGAAACAGTTTTGTTCGACTCTGGACGCTCGCCGGACACAGCGTTCTCGGGGGCAAGCTCGTGCGCCCCCTGCTGCTCGTAGAAACGCACGAAGCTCTCCATCACCGAGATCCCGAGCGTCCCGGGCCTGCTGCACTCCCCGCCCCCACCGCTCAATACCCTCAGGATCGCGCGTGGCCGAACCAGGAGTCCGTCATCAGCATCGCCGCAGCGATCGAGTTGCTGCACTACTCATTCTTGCTGCACGATGATGTGATCGATGGGGACTTGACTCGACGCGGACGGCCCAACCTCATCGGGGCGCTCCTTGCCGAGTCCGGCACGGGTACGAGCGACCCTGTCGACGCAGAAAATATGTCTGTCGCGGGGCTGCACTGGGCACGCACCGGTGGCATCCTCATGGGGGATCTGCTTCTGGCAAGCACGCATCAGATCTTCGCCCGAGCGTGCGTCCCACAGGCGACACGTTTGAGATTGCTTGACCTCCTCGAATACACCATCACCGAGTCGGTGGTGGGCGAACAGCTCGATGTGGGTTTGGGCGGGGGCATCATTGAACCGGATCTAGGGACAGTGCTCACCATGTCCACGTATAAGACGGCAACGTACACATTCGAATTGCCCCTCCGGGCAGCGGCGATACTCGCGGACACCAGCTCTCAAGTCGAGAGCACCCTCTCATCAGCAGGTAGACACTTGGGGCTCGCATTTCAGCTCCAGGATGATCTGTTGTCGACGTTCGGGGACCCGCTGCGACACGGCAAAGACCCGTTCTCCGATCTGAGGGAGGGTAAGCAAACCGCGTTGATTGCCTACGCGAGAATGACGAGCGAATGGCCGAGCATCGAACCGATGTTCGGGAGTGCTTCCCTCAGCAAGGAGGACGCGCTGCGTATCAGGGACCTGCTTCGGCAATGCGGCGCGGAACAGTTTGTGCAGGGCCTCGTCGACGAGCAACTCAGGTCTTTCTATGAGCTGCTGAGCAACCGCGCCTCAGCGATCCCCGCTGAGGTTCGGCGCGTATTGGTCGACCTCGCACGCCAGTTGGAGGGCAGACAGGCATGAATGACAGCGTCTCGTTGGCCCTGTTCACGCGCACCGCTGAGCGTGCAGCAAATCAGGTGATCGAGTCCTATTCCACCTCGTTCGGGCTCGCGTGCCGCCTCTTGGGAGCACCGCATCGCCAGCACATTCGAAACATTTACGCGCTCGTTCGCGTCGCCGACGAGCTCGTTGACGGGATGACGGTCGAGGCTGGGCTGACTGCGGCGGAACAGTCTGAGACGCTCGAGAGCTTCATCGAGCGCACCCATCTCGCGTTGCGGCAGGGGTGCAGCAGCGACCTCATCATTCATGCGTTCGCGCGCACTGCACGTCAGTGCGGCATCACCACCGAACTCACCACGCCCTTCTTTGACTCGATGCGCACTGACTTGATCAGACAAGACAGTTCGTCACCCGGTCTCGCCCGTTTTGACGCATCGGCACACGCCGACTACATATACGGCTCGGCCGAGGTGGTGGGGCTGATGTGCCTCCGCGTCTTTCTGCGCGACCAGCACGTCAGCGAGCCTGAACGCCGTGCGCTTGAACATGGTGCCCGCCAGCTGGGTGCCGCTTTCCAGAACATCAACTTCCTCCGCGACCTCTCCGACGACACCGATCGCCTGGGGCGGAGCTACCTGGGTGTCAACGACCGTCTCAGCGACGAAGACCGGAGTTCTTGGGTGCAGACCATCCGAGAACAGCTGGCAGACGCGCGCGCGAGTATTCCCCTGTTGCCGCCTGACGCCCGAGCGGCAGTGCGCAGCGCACTTGAGCTGTTCACCGCGCTCACCGATCGAATTGAAGCCGTGCAAATCGAAGACCTGTATCGCCGACGTGTCCGAGTACCCAATCCGGTGAAAGCCGGGCTCGCCGCCCGGGCCCTGTTCACGAGTTGGCGGGAGCCGCGACGATGACCCGCACTGTGGTGATCGGTGGCGGTATCGCCGGCCTCGCGACTGCCGGGCTGCTCGCTCGGGAAGGCCACGAGGTCGTCGTACTTGAACGACTCGAGCGCTTTGGCGGGCGCGTCGGCACTGTCGAACGAAACGGGTTCCGCTTTGACACGGGGCCGTCGTGGTACCTCATGCCGGGTGTCTTCGACCATTTCTTCTCGCTCATGGGAACGAGCACCAGCGAGCAGCTCGATCTTCACGATCTCGACCCTGCCTATCGGGTGTTTCAAGAACCTGGCCCGGACGGAGGCGCGGCCCTCCCCGTCACCATTCCTCGTGGCCGGGAACGTGTGATTGCCGCCTTCGAGTCGCTCGAAAGCGGAAGTGGGCACACGCTCACTACCTATCTCGATTCCGCGCGCACCACCACTGCGATGGCCGAGCGGTTCTTCCTCTACAACCCGTTCACTCGGCTACGTTCCCTGCTGAACCGTCAAGTTCTCGGCTCGCTCCCCAAGCTTGCACAGTTGCTCCTCACTCCACTTGATACCTATGTGGCGCGACGATTCCAGAACCCGGTGTTGCGCCAGATCCTGGGCTATCCTGCAGTCTTTCTGGGGACCGCGCCCTCCGCTGCGCCCGCGATGTATCACCTGATGAGCACCCTCGACCTCGACGAGGGCGTTCAGTACCCGATGGGCGGATTCTCCGAGCTGGTGGAGCGAATCGAGGCACTCGCGCGCGATGCCGGCGCGACACTGATCAGCAGTGCTGAGGTCACCGCCATCACTACCGATCGGGACGGCGAATCCCGCTCCAGCCGCCGTCCGTCAGTGACAGGAGTCCGCTGGCGTGACGCACATGGCGAGGTCCATTTCACCGCAGCCGACCTGGTTGTGTCGGGGGCTGATTTGCATCACACCGAGACAACTCTGCTGGAAACAGCAAATCAGAGTTACCCCGAACAGTGGTGGACGAAGCGAACGAGCGGGCCGGGGGCAGTGATCGTCCTCCTCGGCGTCCGCGGCGAGCTTCCTGAGCTCCCGCACCACTCTCTGTTCTTCACCCAGGACTGGCAGCACAACTTCGACGCGATCTTTGGGGGCCATCCGTCAATTCCGGATCCTGCCTCAATCTATGTGTGCAAGCCCAGTGCCACCGACCCCAGCGTCGCTCCGCCCGGACACGAGAACCTGTTCGTCCTCGTTCCGATCCCCGCCGATCCGGACATCGGCGCGGGAGGCGCAGACGGTGACGGCGACCCCCGGATCGAGCAGGCAGCAGATGCGGCCATCGACCAGATCGCACAGTGGTCAGGTGTCACCGACCTTCAGGATCGAATCGTGTTGCGACACACTCTCGGGCCCGCTGACTTTGCGCGCGACTACCATTCGTGGCAGGGCGGCATGCTGGGGCCCGCGCATATCTTGCGACAGAGCGCGATGTTCCGCCCGCAGAACGCGTCACCGCGGGTGGAGGGCTTGTACTACGCAGGTGGCACCACCTCTCCCGGTGTCGGAGTACCGATGTGCCTGATTAGCGCAGAATTGGTGCTGAAGCATGTGCGCGGCGATCACAGCGCCGGGCCGACTCACGCGGGACCGGAGGCCAAACGATAATGGGATACATCTATCTCCTATCCCTCCTCGGGGGGATCGCCTGCATGCTCCTGCTCGACTTTCGCTACCGCCTGTTCTTCTGGCACGACGCCCGGTCGGCAACAATTGTGACGCTCGTGGGTCTCGTGGTGATGCTCGCATGGGACCTCGCGGGAATCGGTTTGGGGATCTTTCTTCGCGGCGAGGGAGAGATCGCGACCGGGCTGCTCATCGCGCCAGAGCTTCCCATTGAAGAGCCCTTCTTCCTCCTCTTCCTCGTGCTCTGCACCATGATTATCTACACCGGACTTCGACGGATTCATGAGCGCCGAGCAGAGAGGCACGCGTCGTGACCTATCTCTGGCTCGCGCTGCTCTTCGTCGTCGCGGCAGGGATCTCGGGAATACTGCTCGTTCGTGTCCGTGGGACGCGGGAGTCAACTCGCACGCACTGGGCCATCGCAGGGGTGACGTTTCTTGTGCTGGCGGTCCTCACCGCGGTGTTCGACTCGGTAATGATTGGCATGGAGCTGTTCGACTTCGGCTCAGCGCACATCCTGGGAGTGCGCATCGGGCTCGCGCCTATTGAAGATTTTTCTTACCCGCTGGTCTGTGTGCTCTTGCTTCCCGCCCTGTGGCTCGCGCTCACGCGGGTGCGTGAAGCTCGGGTGCGTGAAGCTCGGGTGCGTGAAGCGCGCGTTCCCACCCAGCGCCAAGGGCTGGTATCCCAGGCCCTGCTGGCCTCGCGACCGGTGAGTTGGATCAACACCGCGTTCCCGTTCGCGGCGGCCTATCTCCTCACCACGCGTGAGATCGACTGGGTGCTCATCGTCGGCACGGTCTACTTCCTTATCCCATACAACCTCGCGATGTACGGCATCAATGATGTGTTTGACTACGCATCGGATCTAAAGAACCCGCGCAAGGGAGGTCTCGAAGGCGCGCTCCTCGCACCTCGGCTGCATCGTCCCTTGCTCTGGCTCGTTGCAGCGACGAATCTGCCATTCCTGATTGTGTTGGCCGCCGCCGGCGGACCAGTCGTGTGGGTCAGTCTCGCCTTCAGCACCTTCACGGTGATCGCCTATTCTGCGCCAGGGCTCCGTTTCAAGGAACGCCCCATTATTGATTCGATCACCTCGAGCACCCACTTCGTCAACCCCGCCATTGTGGGGCTGGCCCTTGCCGGAGTGGAGGTCACGCCGGGGCTCGTGATCGTCCTAGCGGCGTTCTTCCTGTGGGGTATGGCCGCGCACGCCTTCGGTGCGGTGCAAGATATCGTTCCGGATCGGGACGCCGGCATCGCGTCCATCGCCACGGTCTTCGGGGCACGGCGCACCGTCCGGCTGTCCGTTGCCCTCTGGTCCGTGGCGGGGCTCGCGATGCTCGCGACTGCCTGGCCGGGCCCCCTCGTATCGCTGGTGGCCATCCCGTACCTCCTGAACAGCCTGCCGTGGTGGAACGTCACGGAGAGCACCGCTGCGGACACCAATCGTTCCTGGCGGCGCTTCATTTGGTTGAACTACGGTTCCGGGTTCTTGGTGACCCTCGCGCTGATCCTGCTGTGGATGCAAGGGCCCTAGCGACCAGCCGGTCCTGGGGATGAGTCGCAGGATCCGCCGAGTCTGCCCGCAGCAGGCGCGACGGCGCGAGGCATCAGTCGTGTTGCGGATCAGCCTGCATCGCGGTGGAAGTGATCCGGTTCACCATGCCGCTGAAAATGATCCCGTGAAATGGCAGGATCGAAAACCAGTACAGTCGCCCAGCGAGTCCTCGGGGAAAGAAGATCGCGCGTTGTCGGTACAGCGAGCCCTTGCCGTCGGGAAGCACTTCCATCTGGAGCCAGGCGAGACCGGGGAGCCGCATTTCGGCACGGAGCAGCAGCAGGCGTCCGCGTTCCAGACGCTCCACCCTCCAAAAGTCGAGCACTTCGCCAGTCTGCAATCGTTGCGGGTGGCGGCGGCCTCGGCGAAGTCCCACCCCTCCGACCAGCTTGTCGGCCCATCCCCGAAGCGCCCATGCCAACGGGAAGGAATACCACCCGTTTGCTCCGCCGATCCCTTCGACGACGTTCCAGAGCTTCTCGGGAGTCGCGTCCGTCCTCCGCTCGCGGGAATCGGTGAAGACCGTGCGTCCGGCCCATTCCGGATCGCTGGGCAGCGGGTCACTGGGCGCATCGCCCACTGATGAGTTCTGCCAAGTGGTCTCGACGGCACCGGCATCCAGCTTCGCGAGCGCAAGTCGGACCGCTTGGCGGTACCCGGTGAGGCCACCCTCGGGCGGCGGAATGAACTCGTCAATGTCGTGCTCGGTCATGACGCAGTCGTGTTGCAACGAGGCGATGATCGGAATGGCCAGTCTGCGCGGAATCGGAGTGACCAGGTTGACCCACTGCGAGGCGAGCCAGGGGGTCAGTACCGGTAGTGCTGCGATCGGCCGCTGACGCAGTCCCGCTTCAAGCGCGTACCCGTTCATCATCTGGCCGTAGCGCAGCACGTCCGGTCCCCCGATATCGAACGCACGGCTGACTTCAGGAGGAAGCTCTGCGGCCGCAACGAGGTAGTACAAGACGTCGCGTACCGCGATCGGTTGGATGAAGTTGCGCACCCACTTCGGCGCCGGCATGTATGGCAACACGTCAGTCAGGTGCCGGATCATCTCGAATGAGGTCGACCCGGAGCCGATCACCACACCGGCCTGCAGCGCAACCGTGGGGACGCCAGAGGCAAGCAGGATCTCGCCCACCTGTTTGCGCGAGGCCAGGTGTTGTGACAGACGATGCCCTCGGGGGTAGAGCCCCCCGAGATAGACAATTCGCCCCACCCCAAGCTGTGCCGCAGCCGTCGCGACGTTCCGAGCAGCACGGCCCTCAGCCACTGCAAAGTCGCCCTTGGTGCCCATTGAATGGACGAGATAGTAAACCACGTCCTTGCCCGCGCAGGCTTCAGCCACCGTGTCTGGGTCGAGCAGGTCGCCTGCGACGATCGTCACTCGCTCTGCCCACGGCACGTCCAAGAGTTTCTGAGGCGATCGCACCAGTACCGTGACCTTGTACCCGGCGTCCAGCAGCCGAGGGACGAGTCGTCCACCGATGTACCCGGTTGCCCCGGTTACGAGAACACTCTTCATTTCGTTGTCCCTTCTGCGATGGGATTCAGAGGCCGAACCCGTCCGGCGAGGGCGTGATGGCCCTCGCGCGCACGCAAGGTCGCTCCCAGGTCATGCAGGGCACGGCGGGCGTCTTCGGGAAGGTTCAGCATGGAATCAATGGCGATTTTGATCTCGGCGACTGTGGCTTCATTGGGCGCCAATGCGGCCCCGAACCCGATGCGTTCGAGGGCTTCTGCACCGGCAAACTGATCTGTGGAGAAAGGCAAGACGACGAGAGGTACGCCGAAAGTGAGGGCCTCCGTCACGCTGTTATTGCCGCCATGCGTCACCCCCAACGCCGCTGCCCCCAGCAGCGTGACTTGCGGGAGGAACTCCCCCACCAACCAATGATCGGGGACATCTCCGAGATCCGCGATGTCTGCGGATCCATACGCAATAGCGGCACGAACGTTCGCCACCCGCAGCGCCTCGGCGACCTTACCGAGGACATCGCCGCGAACCGACAAAAAGCTGCCAAAACTGACGTAGACAAAGGGCTCGTCAGTGGCGGACAACCATTCTTCGATGTGAGGTTCTGGCGTCTCTGCACGCACGGACGCACCAATGAACTGGTGCGCCGGAAGGTGCGCCAAACGATCTGGCGGCATGAGTTCCGCCGGGTAGTTGAAGACGAGGGGATCTCCGTGCTCGGCAAACGCGTTCGGAGAGGGCGCGCGGTTCGGCGCCAATTCTGCCAAGGCAGTGTTCCATTCGGAGGTAAACGACTGGCTCACTTGTTCACAGAGTTCACGCAATTCGGTGACTTGCTGCTCGCTGGGTGAGAACGCGGAGGGCCAAGCAGGGGGCAGCCCGTACACCTCGCCGGCGGCTGTCATCGGCAGTGCGGTCGGGTGACCCAGCACGACATCGACATAATCAATCCCTGCGGCTACGAGCGCGAGTCGCGCGCTATAGGCCAGATGATCGACCATAATCGTCGTCGGATTCAGGTCTTCGACGATCGCTTGGACTGCCCGGGCTGTGGCGACCGGCTCCCACATGAGGTCGTTCAAACGGGCCTCCGCCTGGAACGACAGCGTCTGGATCATGCCCTCGCGGGTTGCAGCGAAGAAGCCTCGAAGCGCATCATCTTCGCCGTCTGGTTGCTCCTCGGCGCGAATGATCCCCGGGTTTGAGCCCCGGCTCAGCTGGAGACTGACATGTTCGTAACCGAAGGAGCGGACAATCGAAGCGGTGGCGGGTCCAGTCGCGACAACCACCCGCTCACCAGCCTCCAACCAGCTGCTTCCCAGCGCCGCGAGGGGGTAGAGATGTGAGGCATAGTCGGGGCTAATAATCAGTAGCGTCATGCGGTGCGCACCAGTTCTCTTCGTTGTGCTACGTCATCGCGGTGGACGTCGGAATAGACTCGCGTCAGGGCCTCGGCCATCGCCTCAACCGTGAAGCGTTCTTGCACGACGCCCCGAGAATAGGCAGCTCGTTCAGCGGTGGTTTCCTCGGCTGCGCAGTCCAAGGCGTCCTGCATTGCGCCGCGCAGTAACTCCAGATCCCAGGTCGTGGTCAAGAAGCCGGTTCGGCGCTGTTCCACATAGGTCGCTGGGCCACCGCCGTCAGGGGCCACCAGCAACAGCCCCGAGGCCATGGCTTCGAGAAGCGCCAGACCAAACTCCTCCTTCAGACTTCCGCACACGTAGACGCCACCCGGTGCGATGAATCCAGGCAATCCGATCCGGGTGGCCGCGATCCAGCGAGAAACGGTGGTGTTCGGGCGATGCCCCGAAAGCACAAGACCCGCTGCCATCCGATTCTCGGGATCTACCGTTTGGTCGATGCGAGTCAGTTGCTCGCGTTCATCGGCTGAGGGGTTTTCCAGATTTCCCCCGACGAGCAGGAGGTTCGCACGAAGGCTCAGATCTGATCCGGCCCAGGCGGCAACGATCGAGGCCATGCCCTTCACCCTGTGGAATCTGCCGACACTGATGAGTACCGGTAGGCTCCGGCGTTCCCTCGGAAGCTCCTCGAGCAGTGCGCACAGTTCCGCGAGGGGAGCGCTCGGGGGGCCGCCATCGGCACAGGCTTCTGCTTCGCGCACTGCCTGGTCGATCACCGCCAGATCAATGCCTTCCGGAACCGTCGTGTGCCGCCCTGGTTCACTCCCCATGTCGATGCCCATGAGGTCTTGCATGTCATGTTGCAGGTTTGGTCGCGGGAAGAAGACATTGTGGGCTGAGTTGGCCGCCAACCGCTGGACCAGTCGGGCCCGGAACCAGAAGTGCTCTGCTTCGTCAATCGTGCCGAAATTCTGGCGGTGCAGCTTCCCTGACATGTCCAGGGAATTAATGAGACCATGCGGGTCTGGTGCCGCCGTGAAGATTACCGGTATGTCGAGCTCGCGCGCGACATCGAATGCCGCCAGGCTCCCCACGTCTGCCATCCGAAGATGAATCAGGTCCACGGGTCCTGCCGCCTTCAGGATCCGCGCAATGCCCCTGCGCGCTGCCACTCGGAGCGGCCAAGCATTCGTCGCCTGCATCGGTTCCTGCAGCAACGGAATGCGGCCGTACTGGTGGCCAGAACGTTCGTCTTCGATCGCGGACAAACTCTGTACGGCATCGTCCACTCCACCTCTCGACAGTGTGATGACCCGCTTGATGGGCAGCTGCCGAGACGAGTCAGTACTCGAACTCCTAACACCTCTTTCTGAGCTACTGACGAGCGCATCACCCAGTCGGACCAACAACGTGGCGATCCCACCAGTATCTCCGCTGCCCGCATGACGGAGCTCTGGGTCAATATCTGCGTGGAGAAATAGTTGGGCGACCGTAAGTCCCGCCTCAGGAAGCGGCGTCGAACTTCCACTACGTGCTTCGTCGTGATTCGCCAAGTCAGTCAGGGCAAGTCGCGCCACCTCTCCGAGCGGCGCTTCTGCTTCAGCCAGCTGCGTCAGGCGTCGTTGGACTTCCTCGCTGCCCGCGCGTTCGCCTAACGCTGCGACAGCAGCCATCCTGACGGCGATCTCTTCACCTGTATCGCTGGCGATACGCAGCAGCGGTGCAGTCGCAATCGAGTGGTGCACCAGACCCAGAGTCTCGGCCAGTCGGTATCGGCTGGGCGCGTGCGTGAGGCTGAGTAGCGCACTTTCCAGACCGATGGCGACGAGTTCGGGAGAGGACCTCGCCCAGCGCTCGAGGGTGCGCTGGGCCAGCATCCCGACAAAACCGCCCGCGATCACCAAACCGATGAGTCGCCCGATCGGCCCTGGGCGGGGGGCACGCGCATGCAGCGCCCAGGCCGCATGCTCTCGCACAAACCCGCGTTCGCTGGACAACAAGTCAGCGAGCGCTTCGTCGGACTCTTCGTCAGCGATGTTCGCGAGCGCGTGTATCGCCGCGATCGCAGAGATCTGGTCTGAAGATTCGATCGCACTCAGCAGGATCAGAACATTGCGTATTCCCCCGTCGCGGCTGGCCTCGACGGCGAGCTCGTCTGCCAGGCGGAGGACTTCGACGAGTCGATCAGCGCTCTGCACCGCTTCGAGACAGTTACGAACTCGCATTCATCTCCCAATTCAAGCGTCATGAATCTTCAGCCTGGCGGCGAAAATCCCCCTCAAGTCACTGCTGTGTCCGAGTTTCCAGTCGTTCAGAGCAGTCCCTGCCTCTCGAAGACCGTGATTGATTGCCTAGCTATTGTCTCGTTTATCTAGGTACATTGGCAACAAGGCCCTCATCTCGTCCGTCACCCGCCACAGCGAGGAACATAGTTGTGAATTTCGCTCAACGTAACACCGCAACGCGTCGACCAGAGGACGAGCGTCTTCCCGCGGGACGCACACTCGCCTACGGAATGCAGCACGTGCTCGCCATGTACGGCGGCATCATCGCACCTCCGTTGATCGTTGGCGGTGCAGCCGGGCTCAGCGCGCAAGAAATTGGCCTCTTGATCGCGAGCTGCCTGTTTGTCGGCGGACTCGCAACCATTCTGCAGACCGTCGGCATCCCGTTTTTCGGATCCCAGTTGCCGTTGGTACAGGGCACGTCTTTCGCAGCAGTAGCCACCATGGTCGCGATCATTGATAGTGGCGGAGGCATCCAAGGCGTGTTTGGCGCCGTGCTTGCGGCTTCCACTATCGGCTTCCTTGTTGCCCCGTTCTTTGCCCGAATCGTTCGGTTCTTCCCTCCGGTTGTGACCGGTGTGGTGATTACCATGATTGGCATCTCACTGATTCCTGTCGCCGCAAATTGGGCAATGGGGGGTAACTCAACCGCTGACAGCTACGGAAGCATGGGCAACATTGGGCTTGCCGGTGCGACACTCTTGATTGCACTTCTGCTCTCCAAGCTTGGAAATGCTGCGATTGCCCGGTTAGCCATCTTGCTCGCGCTGTTGCTGGGCACCGGCCTGGCGTGGCTGCTCGGCATGGCTGATTTTTCGACGGTCGGCGAGGGCGCATTTTTTGCCTTCCCGCAGCCGTTCGCCTTTGGCTGGCCAGTCTTTGAGGTGGGAGCCATCATCTCGATGACGGTCGTCGTCTTGGTGATTCTGACGGAGACTACCGCCGACATTCTTGCTCTTGGTCAGATCGTGGGAACGAAGGTCGACAAGCGCCGCATCGCCGACGGGCTCCGGGCAGATATGGCATCTAGCATCCTGGCCCCAATCTTGAATACCTTCACCCAGAGCGCGTTTGCCCAGAATGTCGGTCTGGTGGCGATCACCGGCGTCAAGAGCCGTTTCGTCGTTGCCGCCGGCGGCGGGATCCTGGTCACTCTTGGCCTTTTGCCAGTGCTGGGCCGAGTGGTCGCCACCGTTCCCACTGCTGTTCTGGGCGGCGCAGGAATCGTCCTCTTCGGCACGGTCGCGGCCTCAGGTATTCGCACCCTCAGCAAGGTCAGTTATGAGGGGAACTTTAACCTCATCATCGTCTCGACCTCAATCGCATTTGGCTGCCTGCCCATCGTGAAATCAGACTTTTACGATGCCTTCCCAACTTGGTTCGGAACCATCTTCCACTCTGGAATTAGTTCGGCTGCGATCATGGCGGTCTTGCTCAACCTGCTGTTCAACGAGTTGAAAATCGGCAAGAAGAACCACCACACGCCTGCAGCTGTCGGCGCTGCTCCACGAAGCGGCTCAGACGCTCCCGTTACACATCAGCCCATCACGCCTCCCCCTCCAGGACCTGGCATGCCGGAATAGTCCGCAGAAGCCAAGCTCGTCGACGTCCGCGTGGCGCTGGCGACTGCTGGGAGCGGTCGCTACCGCTTCGTGCGGCATCGTGATGATTCTCGCAACGTTCACCATCACCCATTGGATTGCTGCGTCTGAGATCTAGCATCGGGTACGAAGATGTTCGGACGAACAATCTGGGCACCCGCGGAAGGTAATCAGCCAGTATCGTCAGCGTTATGTGCACACGAGTCTTCTGGAACGACAACCCGATCGCGAAGGTTGCTTCGCGCTGCATGGATTGGGAGGTGAGCGACGAGCCAGAGCTCTGGTTCTATCCTCGCGGCCTCGATCGATCGGGCGGCACACAACCAGATGCCGCCACCTGGAAATCGTTGCATTCGAGCGTCGGGCTCAGCATGTGGAACGTCGGAACCTCCGATGGCATGAACGAGAAAGGCCTCGCGGCGCACGCGCTCTTTCTCGATGACATTCACCCGCCCACCGACACGGGTGCGGCCACCATCACTATCGCAATGTGGGCGCAATACGTTCTTGACCGCTTTGCCAGCGTCGCTGAAGTGCTCGAGCACCTCGGCGAGGTGCAGCTCATTGCCCCGCCAATCAGGGGACAGTACATCGGCGCACACCTCGCCCTTGAAGACCCTTCGGGAGACTCGGCGATCATAGAGCCGATCGACGGCGAATTGGTCGTACATCACGGTGCAGAGTTCTCTGTCATGGCGAACTCCCCCAACTACGACGAGCAACTCGCGAATCTCACTCGCTATGCACCGTTCGGCGGCGATCTGACCCCTCCCGGCGACATCACCTCACTCGATCGTTTCGTGCGCGCCAGCTACTTTCGGCACTATCTCCCCGAACCCGCAAACCTGACCGAGGTGGTCGCAGGAGTGTTCCGCGTCTCGCAAAACGTGGCAGTTCCGCCGGGTGCCCCCTACCGCGACGGAGGTGTCTACCCCACGTGGTGGCATTCCGCGAGCGACGTGACCAACCAGATCTACTACTTCTGGTCAACCCTCAGCCCCTCGGTGATTTGGGTAGATCTCGCCCAGCTCGCTGACGGCGCCGAAGTGCTCGCGCTCAATCCGCGTCAAAACGCCTTGATCGGTGATGTGACCGCGCAACTCGCGGCTGCTGAACTCGCGTACTAAACGCTCTCGGTGCGACGAGGTCTGGGGAGTGCGCAGTCCACTCGAAGGCCTTCGCAGCCCTCGTGCAGGACAGCTCGTGCAGGTATCGTGCCCCACATGAATAGTCGACCTGAACCTTCTGACCGTGTTCGGCAAGTCGTCGTCTTCGTGCTCGCTCTTCTGGCGGTCGCTGCCGCGGGGCTCGGTTCGGGCGCCTTCGGGGGAACGCCTGTGCAAGACGCAGCGGGCGGTGCGCTGGCCGCCGACGCGACCTTGATTGCTCCGGGAACTCCCGCGTTCAGCATCTGGTCGGTCATTTACCTGGGATTGCTGGCCTACGCCGTTTGGCAGCTGGCTCCCGCTCAGGCAGCACGGTTGGTCCAGCGTCGGGTTGGCTATCTCATCGCTGCCTCCATGCTGCTCAATGCCGCTTGGCTGGGTGCCATCCAAATCGGACAACTCTGGCTGTCGGTGGCGATCATTGTCGTCCTCCTGGTGGTGCTCGCCCGCACCCTGAGCCTGCTGCTGCGCACGCCGAGAGGAGTAACCACTCGTACCGGGGCCATTGTCGAGTCCGTGGTGCTCGATGGAACGGTGGGGCTCTATCTCGGGTGGGTCACGATCGCCTCCGCAGCGAACGTTGCTGCCTGGGCGGTAGCGGCCGAATTCAGCGATTTCGGTATTGAGCCCACCGTCTGGGCCGTGGCCGCTCTGGCGATTGCCGCCTGCATTGGCGTTGCCACGGCGATCTTCAGTCGCGGGCGCCTCACCCCAGCGATCGCGCTGAGCTGGGGGCTGTGCTGGGTTGCGATCGCCAGGCTCACCGACGAACCGGCGTCACTACCGGTCGGAATCGCGGCGTGTGCCGCGGCGGGAATCGTCATCGTCGCCGCAATCGCGACACGCCTGGTCGCTCACCGCCGTTCAGGCGACCAGAGCGTTGCGTGATCCAGACCAACCCGGCAGACAGGTTCTCGGAACCCGCGAAAATTCTCTGCATGAATTTTCCATCCGATACCCCGCTCGCTCCGAACATAGAGAAGACTGCGACGCAACGAAGGAAAGCCCCGGAGAATGTCGCTAGTTTGGCATACTAGTAGCTAACGTCGCCAAATATCCCTGCACCTCCCACCAGACGCCGTTCGTGACCACGGTTCACCAATCATCGGAGCACTCATCGTGAGGAACATGACCCCGACACACGCCAGCGGAAGCTCAGATCAACGTTCTGCGGCAGAGCCTCTGGTCGACATCAGCGGCGTCCGGAATGTCACTGAGCTTCTCGCGGCTCGCTTCGCTACCGCACCCGATCACATCGCCTTCGAAACGCGAGTTCCCGGGGCGGCCCTCAACGAACCGTGGCGGCAGATCAGCACGCGGGAGTTCATGGCGGAGGTTGCTGGGGCAGCAAAGGGACTGATGGCCAGCGGGGTGAACGCTGGCGACACGATCCTCATCATGTCCCCCACGCAATACCGATGGACCGTCGCCGACTTCGCGGCCCTGTTCGCCGGAGCGGTCGTCGTTCCCGTATATGACACGGCCTCTGATGCGCAGCTGCAAGCGATCCTCGCCGACGCCCGCCCCACCGCCGCATTTGCCGGCGACACGAGTCTCGCGCGCCGCATCTCGCGAGCCGCGGCAGGCGCCGTCGAGGCTCCCCCGAGCGTCTGGGTGCTCGAAGCGAGTGATCCAGAAGATGAGGGGCCCGCTTTCTACTCGCTCGACGACCTGATCCATCTCGGCGAAGCGGTCAGCGATGCCCGTCTCGAGGAACGCCGGCTCACAGCCCAGCTGGACGACATCGCGACCATCGTTTACACCTCAGGCACCACCGGCTCACCCAAGGGCGCGCTCATCACCCACCGCAACCTCGTCGGGCAGGTGCTGAACACGGCAGCCGCCTACCGCGAGGTGGTCAAGGAGACCGGCAACACGATCCTGTTTCTTCCGCTCACGCACGTGCTGGGTCGCGCGTTGCAGCTGATCTGCGTCGCGAATGGCATGCGCGTCGCGCACCTGTCGAACCCGAAGGAAGTCGTGCAGGCGCTCGCGATCCTGAAACCGACGTTTCTCGTGGTGGTGCCGCGGGTGCTCGAGAAGATTCAGGCGGCGGCCGCGGCCTCGGCCCGCGAGAAGAAGGTCGAGCCCATCTGGTCGGTCGCGTCGACGGTCGCGCAGAAGTGGGGTCGGTATCTCGAAACCCGCGACCAGGATCCCTCAGCCCGCGCTCCCCTCGGCCTGCGCATGCAGCGCGCGTTCTTCGACCGCCTGTTCTATCGTCGCCTGCGTGCGGTGATGGGCAACCGGATCGAGTACTTGCTCTCTGGGGCGGCGACCCTGCAACCCGACCTTGCACGATTCTTCCGCGGCATTGGCGTGCCGATCATTGAGGGCTACGGGCTGACCGAGACCACAGCGCCGCTCACCGGCGGCCGCCCCGGTTCGCTCGTCGCGGGCAGCGTCGGCCGGCCGCTCCCCGGGAACGCGGTACGAATCGCCGCCAACGGAGAAGTCCTGGCCCAAGGGGTCGGCGTCTTTGCGGGGTACCGCGACGAGGCGCAAAACGCGCAGGCCTTTGTCGACGGGTACTTTCGGACGGGCGACCTCGGCACGCTGAACGCAGACGGGTCGCTAACGCTCAACGGACGGCTGAAGCACGTCATCGTGACCTCCACTGGTCGCACCGTCTCTCCCGAGCCCTGGGAACAGTCAGTCGAGTCGCACCCGCTCGTCGCGCACGCCGCACTGGTGGGCACCGACCGGCCCTATCTCACTGCGGCGCTCGTCATCGATCCCGAGGCGGTCACCGAGTGGTTTCGCACGCTTGGTGAATCGCTGCCAGCAGAGGTCGAGGCTCCCGGCGTGACTGTCTGCACCGACGGACGCCTCGAAGTGGCGCTCTCGGGCGCGGTGGATCGCGCCAATGCCACCGTGTCACCTGCGGAGCGCGTGCAGTATTGGCGCGTCATCGTCGTCGGCAGCGACCGCTGGGACGACTTCGTCACGCCCACCATGAAGCTCAAGCGCCAGGCGCTCATCGACGAGCTGCAGCCGATCCTCGACGAGCTCTACCGCTAGGCCTCGCGCCTCGCGCCTCGCCCCTCCCACCTCTACGCCACCCCACACTCGACAAGGAACCGTCATGCAACGTACTCGCCCATCCTCAGTGATCCTGATCGCCGTTGCCGTCGTCATCGGGTGCGCCCTGGCGCTCGCGGGAAGCCAGCATGGCTGGACCATCGGCGTCATGCCCGGGTTTGCGATCGCGGTGGCGGTGGCGTTCGTGGTGCAGTGGGTCGCGTTCATCCCGGCCGCCATCGCACAGACCGATCGCTACTTCGACGCGACCGGCAGCGTGACCTACATCAGCGTCACCGCGATGTTGCTGTTGCTTGCTCCGGCACTGGACGCACGAAGCCTGATCCTCGGCGCCCTCGTCATCATTTGGGCGGTCCGGCTCGGCAGCTTCCTCCTCGCCCGCAACCTGCGCAGCGGCGGGGACGATCGCTTTGACGAGATCAAGCGTTCGAAGCTTCGCTTCCTGTCGGTCTGGACCGTGCAGGGGCTCTGGGTGAGCCTGACCGCTGCGGCGGCGTGGATCACGATTGCCTCGGCGAACACCGTGCCCCTGGGCTGGACCACCTGGCTCGGTCTCGCGATCTGGGTGCTCGGGTTTGGCATGGAGGTCATCGCGGATCTGCAGAAGAGTCAGTTCAAGGCGAACGGAAACAACGCCGGGAAGTTCATTCAGTCGGGCCTGTGGTCGGTCGTGCGCCACCCGAACTACCTCGGCGAGATCCTGCTCTGGGTGGGTGTCTTCATTATCGCGGCGCCGGCGCTGCAGGGCTGGCAGTGGATCGCGATCCTGTCCCCGGCCTTCGTGGTGCTGCTGCTGACCCGCGTGTCTGGCATCCCGCTGCTCGAGGCGAAGGCGCAGCGCAAGTGGGGCGACGACCCCGAGTACCTTGCGTACCGCGCCCGCACCCCCGCACTGATCCCGGGATTGCAGGGGAGATAACCTAAGCGCATGGACACTGCTGCCCCGAAGCGGGCCGCACGCAAGGCGGAATCAAGTTCCGTCTTGCGTGCTTTGGCGCGTGGCGGCTTTGCCGCAAACGGCGTCGTGCACCTGCTCATCGGTGCCATCATCATCGTCATCTCATTTGGCGGAAGAGGCGAGAGCGACCAGGCAGGCGCGTTCATGGCGATCGCCTCAGCACCGCTCGGCTTTGTCGCGCTCTGGGTGCTGGCGGTCGCGCTCTGCGCGCTCGGGATATGGCACGCGCTCGAGGGTTTGCTCGCGCGGAATACACGTGACGACGCCAAGGGCTTCGCCAAAAAATGGGGCCGCCGCATCTCCAAGTGGGGTCAGGCGTGCATATTCATCGCGCTGGGCGTCGTCGCAATCGCTGTCGCCCTCGGGGCGCGCGTCGACAGCGAGGAGTCCGCAGAGAACGCCAGCCATGGCATCCTGTTGCTGCCCGGCGGCCCGGTCATGCTCGGCCTCCTCGGGCTCGGCATCGGCATCGGGGGCGTCTCATTCGTGGTGATGGGCGTGCTGCGCAGTTTCCAGAAGCAGCTATCAATCCCCTCGGGCACGCTCGGTGGCGTAGTGACCGCGCTCGGTGTGATCGGGTTTCTCGCCAAGGGCGTGGCCCTGGTAATTGTCGGATTTCTGCTGGTCGTCGCCGCCGCGACAGTCGATGCCTCCTCTGCGGGCGGGCTCGACGGGGCCGTCCAAGCGCTCTTGACCGTCGCCCTCGGGCCACTTCTCGTCTGCCTGGTCGGCATCGGCTTTGTCGCATACGGCGTGTTTTGCCTCTTCCGCGCGCGATACGCCCGGTTGTAATCGCGGGCGAACCCCACGACGGTACGTGGTGTCAGATTCCGTGCCCTACAGCGCGGTCTTGCCCGCGGCTCGCGTCATCGGGACGTGAGGAATCCCGTCTTCGACGAAGACCTCGCCAGAGCGAGCGAATCCCAAGCCCTCGTACCAAGCCTCCAGGTGCTGCTGCGCGTCCAGCACAATCGTCGCTTCGGCGTTGTCGGCAATCGCACGCCGCATGAGTTCGGCGGCGAGGCCTCTCCCCCGCGCCGCCGTCGCCGTGGCGACGCGTCCGATGCGCGCGCCGTCCGGCTCCGTCAGCACTCTGAGCGTCGCGAGCACGGCGCCGTCTTCCTCGGCCCAGTACAGGCGGGCGGGCGGCTCGACATCCCGGCCGTCGAGTTCGGCGTAGGCGGCCTGCTGTTCGACGACGAACACGTCTACTCGCAGTTGCAGAATCGCGTACAGGCGAACAGGATCCATCTCGGCGACGCTGGCCTTCTCGAAGCTCACGGTCACGTGTGTTTCTCCTTCTCCACTGCGGGCCTCGCTCGGCGTGCGCCGGGCAGGTATCTCTTGCCTCCCAACGTATCGGACGCCAGCCAGCTGGTAAGCGGTGCGGTCAATCGCAGGATCCTGCCGCTTGCGTTCACTGACGGGGACGAAATGCCACTGGCGGCGGCTAGACCAATGAGCGCTGTGGTCTCAATGGCACCGGGGGTCACGGCGTTCACGCGGATTCCTTGTTCAGCGGTTTCCTTGGCGACACTGCCGGCCACAGACACCACGCCATGCTTTACTGCACCATAGGGGTCAAATACGGGGTGCCACTGATGGCTGCGAGCGGGGCGATGTTCGCGATGGTGCCGTATCTCTGTGCCCGAAAGAAGGCGACCTGGCTTTGCATCGCCAGAAGGGTTCCACGTAGGGTCGCGTTGATGGTGCGGTCCCAGTCCGCGGCAGCGATCTTCTGCACAGGCGTAGGCATGATTCCCACGCCGGCGTTGTGGACTGCCTTGTCCGGGCGACCGAAGGACTCAATGGCCAAGGGAACCAGCGCGTTGACTTTCGCTGCGATAGCGCCCGCTGGACACGAATCAGGCTGCCAGTCTGAGCCAGCATCGTCTGATGGCGGACCCCGAGAAGTCCTCTAGATGAGGCGTAGCTCACCGCGAACGATTGAGTCACCGGAGTGGCCGGGGTTTCCGTCGCCAGGTTCCTCCGAAATGTCCACAAGTGAATACGCGCTCAGATCGACATCGGCCGGGACCGTGAAATGGCCGCTCGTACCGTCCAAGAATCCGAGGCTCAGGAGGCCCGACGTCTCAGGGTTGATCAGCCACACCTCGCGGAACCCGCCAGACGGAGCGTCAAGTTCTACAACCAACTCACGGGACCCGTTCGAATCCTCCAGCTGCGCGGAACCGGCAGCCTGCCAATTCGGGAACGGATCCAGCGTGGCCTTGGCGACCACCTGCGTTGCCGTCGGAGACCATAGCTGGGCTCCGGCGATGCCGAGAACGACGCCGACAAAAAGTGCCGCGACGGCTACTGGCCACCAGCGGCCGAAACCTGAACTTCGGCGTGCAGAATCGATGGGCGTCACGGTCGCGGACGGTTCGTTTGCGGTCTGCGCTCCCCGTTCGGAAACGGCAGAGGTCATTTCGACAACGCCACCGGCAGCGCCCGAGCGGGAGAGCGGGTCGGCGGCAACGGCATCCGTCAGGGCTAATTCGGCATGGATCGCCTGCCAAACGTCGGAAGCTGGCGCCACCAGCTCAATCTCGGCGGCGTCGCGACCGCGTGTCAGTAGGTGGCTGATCGCATCTAGCTCGGTCGCGCAGTATTTGCACTGCGCTACGTGCGCTCGTTCTCCTTCGTCAAGCTCGTGGTCGCCGAGGGCGACCATGGCCAAAATGTCTTCATCAAGATGCATCATTCACCTCCAAGCGGTTGCGTAATCGGGTCAGACTTCGTCGAATGTGGCTCTTCACAGTACCGAGCGGGATGCCGGTCGAGTCTGCGATCTCCGCGTGCGTCATGTTCCTGTAGAACGCGAGTGCCATGACTTCTCGAGGAACGGGCTCCAGCCGGGCCAGCTCGTCGGCAAGCAATAGCCGGTCCACCAGATCATCGTCGACCAGGTGTTCGGCTGTCAGCGCGGCTTCTGCACTGACTTCCTCAACCCGACGGGCGCGTGAGCGGGCCTCCAACGCATCGGCGATGCGGCGTCGCGTGATCCCGGTGATCCACGAGCCGAGGGCTCCGCGCTGAGGCTCGAAGGTGGCACGCCCCCGCCAAGCAGAGATGAAGACCTGTTGCGTGACGTCTTCGGCATCGGCGGTCGTACCGAGCGCCCGGAGAGCGAGGGTGTGTACGAGGGGGGACCAGCGTGCGTAAGCGGCGGAGAGGGCCTGCTCATCTCCGGCAGAGAAGGCCAGGGCGATGTCCGACTCGTCGAGGAACGCTGTTACCAAGTACTCGTGCCCTTCTTTCTCGGTGTAGCGCAGATCCGGCCAGCGGAAGTGGTCCTCGGTCGTGAACTCAGTTGATGCCAAGGTGGTTGCAGACAGCATAGTGAAGGTCTCACGGTCTCGGCAGCGCGGTGACGATCACATTTGACAGGTAGGCTCCGTCTTCGTTGTCAAATTCCCCTCCGCACGTAACGACCGTGAGCCTATTTGCGCCGGTGCGATCAAAGACACTCGCCCAGGGCACGTCGCTCTTCACGACCATCCCGCCCTCGGCAACCTCGTACACGACCTCGGAGCCGTCAGCCGTGGTGACGATGATCTCGGTGCCAGGGACCGCCTCGGTCAATCGCGACATGGGTCCGAGGCCATAGCCCACCGCGTCAACGTGTGCCGCGATCACTACCGAGCCCTCAGCGCTCCCCGGCCAGGATCCGTAGCGGTACCAAGACGCATCTGCGGGGTTCTCCGGCAGCGCCATCGAGTCGTTCTCCGCAAGGCCCATCGGTTCGACGGCCATATCAATGCCCAGCGACTCAACGCGAAGGCGCACCGGTGGGACTGCCTGCGGGCGTTGGTTCTCGAGTCCCGCACTGACCTGAGGCACGTCGACGGCGGGAGTCTGGGCGGGAGAAACCGCCGGTGGCGCGGCGTTTACTCGCGGGTCATCGCTCGGTTTGCCTGTCGCGGCGAGCGAGCATCCGGCCAGCGTGCACAGCACGGCGAACGCCGCAACGAGGGAGCTGACGCTTCTCGTTGCGGCGTTCATCGCGGTGCTCTGTTCTCTGTCAGCACGCCGCTGGTTTAGCGACGAGCCTTGGCACGAACGGCCATGGTTCCCACTGCAGCCGCGAGCAGGGCGACGAGGCCGGCGCCCATCCAGAGGCCAGCAGATTCAGCGGGCATGTTCGTGGCAACCAGGCCAGCCGAACCAGCGGGGATGCTGCCCGGGTTGGAGTGCAGCCCATCGATGGTCTGGACGGCGAGGGCGAGGTTGTCGTCCTCAAGGCTGCCCCAGGCGTACACGATGGTATTGACGCCCTCGGCTACGTTGACATCAGCCGGGCCAATCACCGGGTCAGTGGTACCCGTCGCGGCTACCGAGGCAGAGACCATTCCGGCCGCGAGGTTGAGAACCTTCTCGTTGGGGTTACTCAGGTCGGTGATGACGGCGGAACCACCGGCAAGCACGTCGACAGCGGGTGCGGCAGCCACGTGACGAACCGTCAGGCGACCCTGCCCTGCGTCAAGTTTCGCAATGTCATTGGTGAACAGCGTGGCACTGGGCTCGCCCGCCTCCGTGAGGTGCGCCGCAGCGGTGTAGTTGCCACCAGCAGCCAGTGTGAGGTCGATCGGCCCGAGAACCGGAGCGGAGTCATCTGCCGCGTCAGCGGCGGTGAGTGCGACGCTGTAGGTGCCAGGAGCCAGCTCAAGGGGGCCAGCAAGAGTGCCGGGGGTGAAATCGTCGAGGGTGAGCTCGCCGTTCACATAGACATCAACGGTCAGGCCAGGAATACCGTGCAACACGGACAACTGGGCGTCGCCCTCTGCCGCGGTGGCCGGCGCAATAGCGGCGACGGCGATGAATGCTCCGGCTGCGATGCCGGTTGCAAGTAGCTTACGCATGGATCTACCTCCTGATAGGGCCCGAGGGCAATTTGCACTTTCACTACTACTTCCGCCACCGGAGCGCGTTTGGATGCAGCTCTGGAGAAATTTTTTCGGCGATAGTCTCCTTGCCCCAACTGGTGCCAATCAGGCAAGCGGAAGAGCGCCTCAGCATCGAGGCGACAGTTCGCTTGGCCGGTTCAGATTTCTGAGCGGACGCTTCTCGCGGAGCGCCCACTGGCGAGCTTCGGAGTTCCGGCGAAGCCGCAGCCCTCCCGCGTGCTGCGCTGGATGTGCTCGCTGCTGACGGGATTCCCTTGGTGGTGTCGTGCCGGGTATTGACGCTTGTTCGATATCCGCCGGTGTCATCCTGAGTTCGAATTTCGCCTCGCCCCTGTTCCCGACCCGCTTCGGCGGAGAGCAGCCGCAGCAACAGGTCCATCGCGTTTGCGCCATACAGGTGCCCCGCATTCGCGTCCTCATATTTGTCCCGGCTTGTGCCGGCAGAGGTATTGAGCGTGCACCGCGGCCCCAGCAACCCACCATTCGTCGACCACGACCGCGGGTTCCACACCCGTTCGCCCGCCCAGTAGCATTGCCCGTGGAGACCCACGACGAGGAGGCGCAAAGCGATGCCACAGAACGAGGGCGAGCGGCCACTCGAATCCGCCGCGGGCTTTCCGTTCGCCGAACGCATCAACAGCGCGACCCTCGAGGTGCGCGAGACGATCGCCGCGAATACCCGTCGCGCTCGACTCCTTGCGGGAATGAGCGTACGCGAACTTGCGGAACGCGCACACCTGAGCCCGGCGCTCATCTCTCAGATTGAGCGCGGCGTCGCCAACACGACGGTCGACACGCTCGTCAAGCTCGCCGAAGTGCTGAACCTCTCCTTTCCCGACCTCACCTGGCGCTATGTCGCCGAACCGCACGTCGTGCGCGCAGACGAGGGTGAGATGGAGATCGAGCCGGCCGGTACTGTCCGCACCCTGTTCGGATCCACCGATCGCCGGCGCTTCACCGTGTCCATCGGCACGACCGACCCGAACTCCATGCGCGACCCCGTGACGCACGGGATCGGCTCGGTCGAGTACTCCGTCGTCATTTCGGGCGAGGTGACCGTGGTGACGCCCGACTGGAGCGTGCACCTGCGTCGAGGCGACGCGGTTCGATTCTCTGGAGAGTTCCCCCACAGTTACCGCACCGGGGATTCTCCCTCTGAGGTGCTGACGCTCGTCGCCTCGACCGACGACTGGGACACCACCCGGGAGTAGTGCCCGGTCCCCTTACTCGTCCGCGGTCGGCCGCAACACGACGAGGCCGCGGAAACCCGGATCCTTCCCCCACCAGACGATCTTGTCGAGGTCAGCCTGGGCGATGGGGAGGTGGCTTGCGTCGACCCAGCTATCACCGTTCCCCGCATCAATCCACGGGTCGTTCACGACGAAAATGCCGTCGCTGTGCGCGTGCGCCAGGATCCAGTGCGAACCCGTGTCGTCGTGGAAGTAGAACTCGTCAACCAGCAGCAAGACGGTCGAGTGTGCTGCGATTTCGGCGGCCACCTCGTCGAGGGTGAACAGGCGGTATGTGATCGGGATGTTCAGCTCGGCCGCGATCCGCGCGTCCTCGCCGTCAATCAGCTCACGCACTTCGAGTTCCCACGGCTTCAGCAGGTGCTCTCCCAGGATCACGTCTTCAGTACTAATGAACACCTCGGGACGGTAGGTGTCGAGGTCCGCGTAGACCGCAAGCGCGATGGGGCCGGCGCCGGGCTGATGTGCGGACTGGCGGTAGAGACGCAGCTCTTGCGCACGAGTGATCTCCTCGCCCGTCTCGGCCGACTGCGCCATGAGCAACGAGACCGGGCCGCAGCTGTACTCCGTGGTCTGACGGTAGTAAGGGACGTCGCGCGAGGGCGCCGCCTGAAGCCACCGCACGTAGCCCGCGCGCTGGCTCGTTCCTGCGCCCGAGGCGATGGGCGCCTCCATCTGGGTGAAGCCGTTTCGGGCGGCGTGCGCCCCCTGCTCTGCGCGCGCATCTTCCCACTTCAGGGCGGCGATCCCGCCCTGCTCGTGCGCGTGCTGCACCAGCTGCGCGACGGCGGCATCGAGCGCCGCATCGCTCCGCGACCAGACCTGGGCGATCTTGCGGTACGCGGTGTACGGCCGTCGCGTCACGAGCAGCGCCGCGGCCAGGCCCGCGTCGTCGCGCGCAAGCACGAGTTCCGGTCGGTATAGCTCGTGCGCCGTCAGCCAGGCGGGCGCGGCCAACGCGCCGATGGCCTCGACGAGTTCCGAGTCCAATTCCTTGCCCCGCTCGGTGATCGAGGTCGAAATGGCGGTGTCCGGCAAGAGTGTAGTCATGATGGTTCCTTTGATGTCGAACGTACTGATGGAAAGAGTTCTGGCTGAGCCAGGGCATCGCCGAGCTCCGCTCCAGCGCGCACCCCCGTGGCCCGCGCCGCAGCGACGAGTCGAGCCGTATACGGGTGCACGGGATGCTGCAGCACCTCGCTGGTCAGGCCTTCCTCAACGATGATGCCCTCGTTGAGGACCACGACGCGATCCGCAATGTGGTTGATCACCCCGAGGTCGTGGGAGATGAAGACAATCGAGAGCGACTCCTCGTCGCGCAGCCGGGCAATGAGGCGCAGGATCTGGGCCTGCACCGAAACGTCGAGGGCCGACACCGACTCGTCGCAGATGAGAACGTCGGGTTTCAGCGCAAGGGCTCGCGCGATCGCGACGCGTTGCTGCTGCCCTCCCGATAACGCCCGCGGCAGCCGCCGCAGCAGGTGCTCCGGCAAGCCCACGTTCGCGAGGAGCTCGGCGGGAGTCGTCACCGTGTCCCCCGCCACGCGCAGCGATTCCTGCAGGGCAGTGTGAATCGTGTGACCGGGGTTCAGCGCAGAGGCCGGATCCTGGAACACAATCTGCACGCCGCCGGTGGGAGTGGTGCCGCGGGTCCGCCTGCGGAGCGAGCGCGGCTCCGGGTGGATTTCGCCCTCGTCCCACGTTTCGAGGCCGACGATGCAGCGCGCCACGGTGGTCTTGCCCGATCCTGACTCCCCCAGAATGCCGAGAATCTCGCGGGGCATCACCGCGAATGACACGTCATCGAGCACCGTGTGAGAGCCAAACTGCTTGCGGAGACCCGCGACGGAAAGCGCCGCCCCGGAGGCGTCCGCCGCGGCCGCAGGCGCGTAGGGCGCCGGCTGCGCGAAGACCTCGGCCGGCACAACCTCGGGGCGAGCCTCCCCCGCGAGATAGACAGCCACGCTTCTCCCGTCCTCGAGGCGCACCTGGTACGGGGGCGGCGTGGATCGCACGGATTCGGCGCTCGCGTAGCCATCGCCAAAGGAGGACCCCGGCGGGAGCTCGACCGAGAGCGGCGTCTCGATCCAGGGCTTGGCGGGAAGGGCGGTGTCGCGACGGTCGAGCGAGGGCGACGACGCGAGCAACCCCTTCGTGTACGGGTGGGCCGGCGCCGAGAGCACGAGCTCGGCACGGCCCTGCTCGACGACACTGCCGCCGAACATGACCTCGATGGCGTCCGCATGCCCGCGCACGAGCTCGAGGTCATGGCTGATCAAGATGACGGACATACCGCGCTCGGTGCGCAACCGATTGATCAACGCCAGCGTCTCACCCTGGGTCGAGGCGTCGAGTGCGGTGGTCGGCTCGTCGGCGATGAGCACCGCTGGGTCAGCAGCAAGGGCGGCCGCGATGGCGACGCGCTGACGCATTCCCCCCGAGAGCTCGTGCGGATACTGCCGAGCGACGCGCTCGGGCAGACGCACCTCTGCAAGGCGCTCGAGCACGCTGGAGCGAATCTCTGCGCGGCTCATTCGACCGGGCGCCCGCTGATGTGCGAGGAGGGTGTCCGCGACTTGCGCGCCCACCCGTCGGAGCGGGCTGAGGCTGGTGAAGGGATCCTGCATGAGCAGGGCGATGCCGTTGCCCCGGATGCCCCGCCAGTCCCGCTCGGTCACCGCGCCGAGATCAAGGGGGTCGGCGCCCAGAAGCTGGAGGGTTCCGCGGGCGCGGAGCCCAGTCGGCAGCAGACCGGTCAGCGCGCGCACCGTGAGCGACTTGCCCGATCCCGACTCGCCGACCACCGCGAGCGTTTCGCCGCGACGCACCGAGAGTGAGACCTGACGCACGATGTCGCCCACCGCACCAGAGATCGTGAGCCCCGAAAGCGAAAGCGCAGCGTTTGTGCTCTGCCCGGTCCCGGCCGGAAGAGTTGCCTCGGCGGTCATCTGTTGCCCCGTTCTTCGAATCGCTCACTCAGCCAGTCGCCGAAGAGGTTAATCGCACAGGCGACCACGATAATGAGCAGGGCCGGAGTGATGACCGCGGCGGGGTTGCCCGCCATAATCGTCCAGCCGTCTGCGAGCTGCCGGCCCCAGTCGGGGGTGCCGGGCGCGATGCCGAGCCCCAGGAACGACAGCGACGAGAGGGCGACCAGCGCGAACGCCGTGTTCAGCAGCAGGTTCGTCACTGCCATGCGCAGCACGTTGGGCAGAATGTGTACGAACATGATGCGGGTGCTGCCGATTCCCGCGACCCGGGCCGATTCGATGTAGGGCCGGCTCGCCTCTTCGAGCACCACGCTGCGCACGATTCGAGTGTCGGACGGGCTAAACAAGAGCACCAGGAGCGCGATGCTCAGCCAGTACCCCGAGCCGAGAATTCCGACCACCACGAGCGCTACGAGTACGACGGGGAGGGCGAGGAGCAGGTCTGCCCAGCGCGAGACGAGGGCGTCCACCCAGCCACGGCGGTACCCGGCGAGCGTGCCGAGCAGCACGCCGAGCACGCTGGAACCGAGCGCGATCACGATCGGACCGATGATGGCGGTGCGTGTCCCCGCGATGGCGAGTTGCAGCGTGTCACGCCCCAGCTGATCGGTGCCCAAGAGATGACCGGGCGAGCCCGGGGGCAGCATGGAATCGGCGAGATCCTGATGGTTTGCGTCGGGCGCGAGCATCGAGCCAAAGGCTGCCAAGAACAGCGCGAGCAGGATCACGGCGACCGACGCGATGATCAGCGCCGGCGGGCGATGCTTCCTGGCCCGCTGAGGGGCGATCGGCGCCCACTGGATAGGTGTGGTTTTCATGCGGCATCCCTCCGGCGAAGACGGGGATCGAGCGCGATCGACACGAGATCAACGATGACCGCCACCGCCACGATAAAGAGCGCGATCAGCAGCGTCACGGCCTGCACGACGGGTACGTCCTTGAAGATCACCGAGTCCTGCAGGAGCGTGCCGAGCCCCGGGAACGCGAACACCGTTTCCACGAAGATCGCGCCGCCCACGAGCGAGGTGAGCACGAGGCCGCCGCCGGTGACGATGGGAGTTGCCGCGCCGCGCAGGGCAAGCAGGTTGATTTTCCGCTGGCTCAGGCCGCGCGCGCGAGCGAAGGTAATTGAGTCATGGGAGTACTCGCGCACCAGGGCGGTCCGCGTGATCTTGGTGAGGATGGCGCTCAGGCCGATGACGAGCGCGATGGCCGGCAGGGTGAGATGCCAAAGGGTGTCGAGGCCGCCGGACCCAAATCCGTAGAGCGGGAACCAATCGAGGCGATACGAGAAGACAAGGATGAGGAGCAGGCTCACCGCGAACGCTGGCGCGCTGACCCCGATGACGGCGGTGGAGGTGATGAGGCGGTCGAGCGGGCCGCCGGGGCGACGGGCGGCGAACATGCCCAGGGGAACGGACACCACCACGGAGATCAGAAAGGCGAGCAGTGCGAGCATTAACGTTGCTCCGGCGCGCTGGCTGATCACCAGACTCACCGGCTGCTGGTACCGGATCGACGTGCCGAAGTCGCCCTGCACCGCGTTGCCCAGCCAGTGCGCGTACTGCAGCAGGAACGGGTCGTCGAGGCGGTACTGCGCGCGCAGCGCCGCCACGGTCTCGGGGCTCACCTTCTTCGGGCCGAGGAGGCTTTGGACGAGATCCCCCGGAGCGAGATACATCAGCGAGAAGACGAGGAGCGAGAGGGCCACGAGCAGCGCGATCGCCCCGAGCGTCCGGGCGGCGAGCATCCGGGCAACCGGATGCCCCCTGCCCGGACGCTTCGAGGTGGTGAGACTCATGTGCAGAGGATCCTTACTACTTCACTCGGGTCGCGGTGGCAGCCCACGGCGTGACAAAGGTGAAGGTCTCGTTGTCGGTGAGCTGCAACGTGTCGGACACCGCGGTGGTGCGCACGTTCCACACGATCGGGAGGTACGGCGTATCAAGCGCCGCGAGAGCGTTCGCCTGCACGAGCAGATCGATGCGCTGTTGCAGATCCACCTCGGAGCGGGCCTGCTCGATCGTGCCGAGCACCTCCGCGTTGTCGTAGTTCGCGGGGTTGTCCGGTCCGAGGAACCAGCCGATGAGCTCGGCCGGATCGCCGGTGGTCGAGTTGTAGGACATGAAGCCCAACCCGTGAACCCCGTCGCCCAGCGTCTCGATCCAGGAGGAGATCGGGAGTTCCTTCACCTCGAGGGTGATGCCGATTTCGGCGAGGTTCTGCGCCATCGACTGTGCCACGAGGCCGAGTTCCGGGACCGTATTCGGGTAGGTGATCTCGGCGGTGAAACCGTCCGGCGAGTCGGAGAGCGCGAGCTCGGCCTTCGCCGCGTCGAGGTCAAATTCGACCTGCGGGATCTCGGCGAGCGTCGCGCGCGCCTCCTCCGGCGTCCCGACGGTTTCGAGCTGAGAGGGCGTGAGGATAGAGGTCGCGACCTCTGCCCGACCGGCAAAGACCTTCTCGGCGATGCTGTCCCGGTCGACGCTCATCGCGATGGCCTTGCGCACGTGCACGTCGTCGAACGGCGCGACGGACGTGTCGAAGGTGAGGCCCTCGTACGAGCGGTTGGGAATCGAATCGACGGTGACGCCGGAGGTCTTCGCCCACGATTCGGCCTGCTGCAGCGGCACGTTGAACGCGAGGTCAATGTTGTTCTTCTCGAGTGCGAGCAACCGGGTGTTGTCGTCGGGGATCACCTCGAAGCGGACCGATTCGAACTCGGGCTCACCGCCCCACCAGGTGTCGACCGCATCTAGTGTGATGTGCGAATCAGGAACAAACTCTGTGACCTGGTACGGGCCGGTGCCCATGAGGAGGGCGGTTGCGCTGCCCACCTCGCCGGCGTTGGCCTCCCAGAATGATTTGGGGGCGATCGTCAGGCCGGCGGAGGCGCTCGGCACCCACACGAAGCCGACGTCGGGCTCCTTGAGGGTGATGGTGATTTGCCAGTCCCCCGTCTGCTCGACCGAGTCGACGTTTTCGTACCAGTAGGCGAACTGGGGCGAGACTTCGGCGTCCCCCGACTGCTCGATGCTGTACAAGATGTCGTCGATAGTGACCGGTTCACCGTTCTGGAACTTCGCGTCGTCGCGAATCTCATAGACGTAGGTTTTCGCATCGGGCTGGTCCCACGAGGTCGCGAGCGCGGGGACCAGGTTTCCGACCGAGTCGAGTGCGACGAGCCCTTCCTGGCTGAGGGCGGAGACGTAGTAGTTGAGCACGCCCGCCTCTTGGCCGACGTACAGCGAACCCAACGAACCCGGGAGACCAACCGTGAGCGTCTCGCTGCTCGCGGGGGCCGATTCGCCGGATCCCGAGCAAGCCGAGAGGCCGAGAACTGCGCCGAGTACTACCGCGGTGGTGCTCAGCAAGAGCCGGCGGCGACCGGACCTTCGGAGTGATGAGGCCATGGTGAGTCCTTTCGAGCGTTCTGAGCTGGTTCAGCGCGGGAGAACCCGCCGCAGACCGTGCTCTTGTTTGTTAAATGTAATCAATTGACAAGTTCTAGTAGACAAGAATTGGACGAATAAATGAAGTGAATCTGTAACGAACCGGAATATGGCGCGGGGCCCGCCCGCTACGCAACCGCCGCAGTGAGCCGATCGCCTCGCCGAACGCGATGGGCCTCCTCCGCGAGCGCCGAAAACAGCCCGCTCTTGAGCGGCCCCTCAGAGAGTTCCGCCTCGGGGTGCCACTGCACGCCGACCGTCCACCCCTGTGGGGCCTCGAATGCCTCGATGAGGCCGTCATCCGAGCGCCCCACCTCGATCAACCCGGGCGCTAGCCCCCGCACACACTGGTGATGGGCGGAGCGCACGGGGACCCGCAGAGCCGGGGCGTCCGCCTCGCCGCGCGGCACCCCACCGGCGACCGCCCTCGCGGCGCGGCTCTCAGGCACCAGCGCAACGTCGTGCGTCACGAACATCTCGGGGTACGGGCTGGTTGCCACATTGTGGTGATGGTTCTGCGCATGCGGGGGCAGGTCTTCGTAGAGCGTCCCTCCCAGCGCGACGTTGATCACCTGGGCGCCCCGGCATATCCCGAGCAGCGGCAGGCCGTCCGCGAGGGCGTGGGCCACGAGGGCGAAGTCAAGGTCGTCTTGCTGGGCATCAACCCCGTACGTCGCATGACTCAGCACTCCGCCGTAGCGCTCCGGGGAAACGTCGGCACCGCCAGGGATGACCACGGCGTCAATTTCGCTGAAGTCCGAGTCGATCGTGGTGAGCACCGTGGTGAACCCCGCGGCGCGCAGGCACTCGAGGATCTTCGGGAAGTTGCCTTCCGTGGGCGCGGTGGGGCCCGAGGCCGACTGCCCGCCCGGGCGGAGCGGAACCGCCGCGAAGAGCTCACCGTGCGCCATACATTCCTCCTGTGCCAGGGTGGCAACCCGCTCCATCACTGCAGCGCTGCCTCGATAGTGTTATGTACACTAGATGATAGAGTTCTAAGAACGCAAGCGTGAATGTGAACATGTTCTCGGCTGTGCGGCGAGACGGGAGTCTGAGATGGAAGAACCGAAGTGGGACGAGCTGCTCCAGCCCATCCAGTCGGCGGGAGTCGCCGAGGCGATCCTGCGCCGGCTCGGCGAACTCATCGGCTCGGGGGTGCTGCGGCCCGGCGACCGACTGCCCAGCGAGCAGGACCTCGCGCAGCTTTTTGGGGTCGCCCCCATGACGGCGCGCGGGGCACTACAAGCCATGCGGGCCCGCGGCATCCTCCACACCACGCGAGGGCGGGGCGCTGGCACGTTTGTCGCCGACGACATTCGCACGCGTCTCCTTTCGGGCGGCGCTGACCTGCCCACGAGGGCCGAGTTCGCCGACTTCAACGTCTGGCGCGAGGCCATTTCCGGCGAAAGCTGCGCGCTCGCCGCGGAGCGCGTCACTCCGGAAGACCTCGCCGAACTGAGCGATCTTGCCCAGCACGTCGATGGCGACGATTGCGCGGTCGAGGAGCATCGCTTCGCCGACGCGAGGCTGCACGCCCGCATCGCGGAGCTTTCGGGGTCCGCGCGTCTGCACGCCGCCGAGCTACAGATCCAGGACTATCTCACGCGCGCCCTCGCCTACGACGGCCCGCGCACGAACCCGAACCGAATCGAGGCGCAGCGCCACGACCGCATCCTCGACGCCATCGCCTGCGGCGACGCCGAGGCCGCTCGCGCCGCACTCAAGGCGCACGCCCGCGCCACCTTCGACGTCATGATTGGACTCGGCCGGATCCGGCCAGAGACGCTCGGGGAGGCGAGCACACCCGCTTAGAGCGCGCTGAGGGCGGGTCTGCTGCAGCTGTGCATGACTCGGGTTCTTATGCCGCGAGTGCGACGATTGTGATCATTTCGCACTCAAGCGGTGTGCGATGGCCGAGGCCGCTTGCCTCCGAGGCCCGGCACCGCTGCGACCTGCCTCATCCACGCCGCGATCTGTCGTTCGTCAAGGTCTTCCAGCGACGCGAGGTCAACGCCTCGCGTCGCCTTGCCCATCCCCACCGGTGCCACAGGCGGGACCGGATCGAGTGCCACGCCGTTGATGAACATGAGCTTCACATGGTGCGCGAAACCACCACTACTGAAGCACCATCCGTCGCCGACGCCGTAGTACGCCATTCCCCACTTCACGGAACGCTCGAGCCCGGGCAGCGTCTGGGCCGCCAGCGCGTCGATGGCCTCGGCGATGCCACGCTGCGGCTGCGGCAGGCTGGCGATGTAGGCGAAAACGGGCTTGTCCCCGACCGCCGCCTTCGCGGGGCTTGCCCTGCCGGTCATCGCTTCCGGGAGAACGAAGGTGACGTCGGAATTCTGGGCGCCGACGTTGCTGCCGAGTTCGCGGGACATGCCGGAATTGTAACTCCGAATCCCGGCAAACTCGCGGGGAGTCACTTCCATCACGACGGCCACCCGACTGCAACTATGTTCCGGTCGAGACTTCGCATGTCGGGATGACAGGATTCGAATCGGCGACCCCCTGACCCCCAGGTAGCCCTATTTGCTCAGATGGTTGATTTTCCGCGGCGCAGCACTACGCAGAAGGCCTCAAATCACGTCATGCATTGCATGATTTGCATGATGCTGGTCCCCTTTTGGTCCCCTGCCAACACTGCCGTTCAGGGAGCCTGCGGACGATTCCCGCCGGCTTCACGTCGGAACGGCTCGAACTCTGCACCCATGATCATGCTCGCTGCAAGGCTAAGTTGCGCTCTGTAAAAGGCATTCGGTAGTCCTGATCAACCTGATCACATATGCGAGGTGCCCACGGGTGCTTCAATCTTGACCATGATATTTTCGACCTCTGCGCGAGCCTCATCCGATAGCTTGGTGCTCTTCAAGACCGAATCGTAATCGAAGCCCTCAAGTTCGTCCGCGACGGAAAACTGCAGCGCGTCCAAGTGCTCAGTCAGGAGTTCCGTCGCGACTGTACGGCCGAAACCAACCTCCTGAAGCTGAATTGCCCGCTGGTCCCTCGTGCCGTACTCCACAAGCGTGGCGACATTGACCCCGGCTGCGTCGCGTCCGAGCGCCATCACACTTACGTCGAAGAAGTTCTGCAGGTAACCGATGATGCGGAACCGCAATCCCCCTTCGATATCCCGAAGCGTCCACTCGATGATGAAGTTGACGTGCTTCGCCGACTTTCGATCGAAAGGCTCGGCAACCAGACTCTCCTCGCGGGAGTAGTCGCGATAGGTGATCCAACCTCGCTGGGTGTAGTAGGCGATAGAGCTTGAAATTACGCGGCTGATCGGATCGCCGCGAACCCATCCCCGCATAAGGAGCGCCCAATAGTAGAGCCGTCGCTCCCACCCATCGGCATCAGCGTTCTTCGGCATGAGGGGATCTGTGCCCGAAACCTCAGTAGAGCGCCATCCATAGAGACTACTGAGACGGGTGAGTACGCTGAGGAACGTCTCCACATCGGCGAGGTCAGCATCATCGGCCACAAGTGGTTCAGCCGATGCAGCGGTGAGCTCGTTCCAGACGCGGTTCTGATACTCAGGCAAAATGTTTGGCGAGCGCCGCAACACGTCAGTTGGCACAACAACAGACGCAGCCGCATTCTTCAGGAGATCGCGGCCGTCCTTGACCTTGTCAAGGAAGTAGCTCCGGAGCGGTGTCTGCTGATCATCTAGTTGATGTACTGTCAGAATCGACGCGTACTGCTCGACGCTCCTTCGTTGATCAGCCGACGGTTTGCCTGGAAGGGCCTCTCCCCGAAGTATCCGCGCAATGTCGCTGTATTCCTTCTTGCGGTTGCTCGCGGGATTCACGAGAAAGCTCTCTGCTCGGGCAGGTTCAGCCCGAGGTATGAGCGCCCGAGTATTGTCGGTCCAACGGCTTGCTTCCTCGCGAACGCAGACCACGTTGCCAGAGAAGTCGTAGGTGAGTCGACCGGCGCGGCCCGCGAGATTCTCGAAGTCAATCTTCGTAAACGAACTATTCCCGTGCTTATCGCTCAGTACGAAGATGTTCTTCGCCGGGAGATTCACGCCTTCGAGGAGTGTCGAAGTGCAAACCACAAACTGGATGGGTGAATCCGGGTCAGCGAATGCTTGCTCGACCTTCTCACGCACGTCCTGTGGCATCTTGCCGTGGTGAAAGGCAACCCCTCGGCTCAGCGTGCTTGCAAGGAAGTAGTCCTTATGTACGTACTCGCGGACGTGCTCGATCAGTTCATCGACCTTTTCATTCGCCACAACGTCACGACGTTCAGCGAGCCGTAGCGCAAACTCGGCGGATTTCAGCGACCCGTTGATGTAGATGATTGCCTTACGATCTCCACTCCTCGCGAGGATGAAATCGACCACATTCGTCTGGCTAGGCGCGGCGTCGAGCTCGAGAGGTTCCGCGTCCAATCCGGAAAAATAGTACTGCTTTCGGTCGACGAGGTCCACGAAGTAACGCTGCTGCGCCACCGTACGCTCACTTACAGACAGGGTTCCGTTGGTCGCTTTGCCGAAAAGTTGCAGAAACAGCTCTGGGTTCTCAATACTCGGCGACGCGAAAACGAGCTTGGTTGCAAAGCGGCGGGTCGCCTCGACGATCGCGTGATAGTAAAGCGAGCTGCGAGCATCGTTCTTAGCGATGACCTTCTGAGCTTCATCGACGACGAGGTAATCGATGTCACGAACTGGATTGGCTAGGTACCGGAGGAGGCGCTCTGGCGTCAACACGAAAATTGTGCGTCGGTACTTCTGACGGAGCAACTTAGGCAGCGACGGGTAGGTCGCGACGTTCACCTCTGGTACTTCCGTGAGAAGATTCCGAAGGTCCGCGGCTGTCTGACCGATCAGAGCTTTGGTCGGAACGAGGACCACGACGCAACGGTCATTAAGTTCATCACGACGAACAATGTCGTACAAGGCGTCCTTGATGATGAACGACTTACCGAGCGAGGTCGGCCCCGAGAAGCTGAAATAGTCCTCGCCACGCATCTTCTCCGTGATCGCGTACTGCGTGTCAGTAAGAATTGCATCGCCCCGGCTGGTCCGCTGCAAGACCTCCTTCGCGACTCGCAGCGTGCCACGAGACAGCGGGAGCGCATAACGGCTCCCAACCCCCTTCTGTAGGGTACGGATCCCCGGGAAGTTTCCTAGTTGCACGAGAACTGCCTCAGCGACCGCAAGAACGCGCTCGCTCAGATCCTGGCCGAGCCCTATAGCAGCGTCATACTCACGGAGCAGGGCGATGGTCGTGTACGCGAGCTCTCGATGACGAGGATCTACGGAATGGGACAACACATCCGCGTATCGTAATAGACGCTTCGTCTCGATGAAGTCACTTGGTTGCCCTGCCTGACCCGACAAGAACGAGTCCGCGACGGCGCGCTCTAAGTTACCGAAAGCGTCTTGGAAATCCTGTCGTCCGACTATCATCTCGCTGAGTAGATCAGCGGCAGTACGCGATGTCACTTCTTCGTCTTCTCCTTCGGCAAGCGTAAATTCTTACCGCTCAGTTCGGAAGCGAGATCGATGCGGATGTCCTCAATGCCCCGGATGGTCCCATTAACGTTCCGTTTCAAGAACGGGACTAGATAGATATGAAACTGATATCCGCCGAGGCCGCGGTTCTGAATCTCGGTCTCGATCGTATCCACCTGGGCAGTGACCGCCGACAGCGCGAGCTCACGCAGATGCGTTTCAATATCTGCTGCGGTGTGATCCGCAAACGGATATGACGTCACATCGAGCTCGAAACCGATGAACACGCCGAAAGCGTTCGCCTTGGTGATGGCTGGCGCCCCAGCGGCTGAAGGCAGAAGAATGGAAGCCAGGAGTTCGACCTTGTCCGTGTCAAGACTCTCCTTGAGCAGCTCCGATTCCACGAGCCAGGTATCGAAGTCGAAGTCATCTTCCTGCACCTTGCCGATAGACGCGAAAGCTGCTTTGACGCCGCGACGAACACTCGATCCGACGCTGCCAGTGGCATCTCCGTACATCTTCGATTCGCCAAAGATCAGCTGGTAGTCACCCTCGGAGACTTCAAAAAGATGAACGCCATCGGTGCCGTGCACGTAGTGTTCCGACGATGTCTTGAGCTCCATTTTCGAGAGAATCTTGGGTGCGCCGAGGTGGCCCTCTAGAAATGAGTAGAGAAGAAGCTCTCCGCCCTCTCCCGAGTTTGGGTCGGGTGCCTTGAATTGCGTCTGCGCCTTCTTGAAGAACTCGCCCATGCGGCTCAGGTCACCAAGGAGTTTCCCCATATTTTGGCGAGAGAGAACGAAGCTGATGCTGTTGTTCACCAGCTCCCTGAAGAGCGGTTTGATCGCGAAATCTCCGCCGTCCACACGTAGCACGTGGAGGTGCATGACAGTCTTCGTGTGGATGTCGAATCGCTCAGGGTCATAGAAGAGATCCCGGAATCGTTCACGATTCATAAGGGAGAGCGGGAGAATAGTGTCGCTCACAGCGATGTCTTCTGCCATGCGAAGTTGGACGGTCGACGACTGACAAAATCCAGAAACTCGCTCGCCCGCAAGTTTTTCTTCCAATGCTCCACAATGGTCACGCTGGCTAGGCCTTCGCGCCATTGGCGTCCATCATGCTGCTTCACTGCCAGGGCGTTGACGGTAGTTATGCAACGCGGTCGCTCAGGATCCTGATTCGCCCATTGTTCAGTTATTAGGGTTGCCGGTCGCGCTGGTTCGATGCAGAGGTTGACTGCGGTCCTTGAGTGGAACATGGGCGTCAAATCTCCTTCGTGCGCCTATGCACGGATCAACTGAAAATGAACAATCATCCAAAGAGTATCGATGAAAGGATCCAACTGCCCCGGGGCATGCCGCGTACTCTCCCGAGATTGGCAAAGACGCAGGATCGCTGTGTTGGGGAATACAGTTTGTGCGCATGCCATTAATAGGCGGAACTCGCTTTAAGGCGTCCGCCGTCAAGTAGCTTTTACGTTACCTGCCTGGCGTGGGTCGGCCTCCTGTAAGCGGGCCCGGGCGAGAAGCACCAAGCTCCATGGGCCGAAGAGGAGAAACTTGAGCCCGTTGTAGAGGCAGAGGAAGAAGAGCAGGTAGAGCCATTGGCTCCATCAGTGGCCGATCAGCGTTGTGATGATTGCAGCGATGGCGATGTATGCGATGCCGATGAGCATCGCGGGTATTCCCCATTTCAGGCTGTGCCTCTCCCGCAGTTTATTCAGGAGGAGGTTCGTGGGGGCGTAGCGGTTCAGCAGGTTCCGGGTGCGGATGCTGAGGTTCCAGAGTCGCGGGATGAGCATCAGGGTTCTCATTTTCGTGGGCACAGTCGAACGAGGATTGTGCGGGCCCTGTGCTTGTGAGTTCCCTAATGGGGCTGCTCCGCCCGAACGCGTGATGTTCGGACTCGGCCAACGATTTTTCCCGCGTATCTGCGAGCATTCGCCGACGACGTGTACTTTGTGGTGCGAATTCTTACCTGTCTGCTGGCGGCCTCTGCGCAACAATAGTTTGGGCAGGATCCTGCTGTAGTTAGCGCACACTGATGTCAGTAAGTGCAGTGCTGTGAGAATCCCCCAGCCAGGAAACGGCCTTAGGGGGACGAGACGCTTCCCTTTGCAAACGACAAAGGCCCGACCACATTCTTATGTGATCAGGCCTTTTTCTGTCGGGCTGACAGGATTTGAACCTGCGACCCCCTGACCCCCAGTCAGGTGCGCTACCAAGCTGCGCCACAGCCCGTTGCTGATTCGACCAAGGCCGAGGCAACCCCTCTATATTACCCACACTTTGGGCGGCCGGGTGACCACGCACAACCCGCGCGCGTCACGCCCCAGGCAGAGCGCCGAGAGACCGGCTCATCGCGTAGTTTTGCAGCTCCACTCCGCCCCGCCAGACCGTGCGCTCGCCGTCCACGACGAAGCCGCGTGCCTCGAAGAACGGCAGCGCCGTGCGGCTCGCAAACGTCGACATCCGCGGGGCGCCGATCGCACGGGCCTCCTCGATCGCCCACTCGAGCAGCGCGCTCGCGACGCCCTGGCGCGAGGCCTCGGGCACGACGAACATCAAATCCAACAACGCGTCGCCCCCGGCGGCAGGATCCGGCAGTTCAAGCGCCACCAGCCCGACCAGCGGCCCGCCCTCGCCCGCAGACGCGACCACAATGCGCTGTCCGGCGCGCGCCGCGACCCACACGGCGACCGTGCGCGACCCGACCCAGGCCTCGACCTGCTCGTCCGTGTACGCGTCCCCGGCAAGCCCGCGCACCGACCGCTCGAACACCTCGAGGGTCTCGGCGGCATCAGTGGCCGCGTACGGACGAATCAACACCGTCACTCGCGCACCGCCCCGTCGAGCATGCCGCGAATGAAGTGCCGCTGCAGCACGAGGTACACGAGCACCACCGGCAACGCCACAAGCACCGCCGCGGCGGCCAGCAGGGCGGTCCCCTGCGTGTACTGCCCCTGGAAGATCGACAGCGCGAGCGGCGCCGTGCGGAACCCGCCCGTGGGCGACAGCACGAGGGGAATAAGGAACTCGTTCCACGTCCACATGAAGAACAGCACGACCATCGTCGTGATCGCGGGCCGGCCCATCGGCACGAGGATCGACCAGAGAATGCGCCGCGGGCTCGCACCGTCCACGCGCGCCGAGTCGAGCATCGAGGGGTGCACGCCGCGGAAGTACGCGCGCATCCAATACGTCCCAAACGCGATCGACTGGGCGACCTGCGGCAGCGCGACGCCCCACAGCGTGTCGGTCAGCCCGAGGCTGCGCAGGTCGAAGAACAGCGGAATGATGATCGCCTCGGTCGGCACCATGATGCCCGCGAGGAACAGGTAGAACAGCACCGTGCTGCCCCGAAACTGCATGGTGCCGAACGCGTAGCCGGCGAGAATCGACAGCACCGTCGCACTCACCACGACGACAATCGCGACGAGCACCGACGTCAGCATGTACTGGCTGAACCGACCGTCGACCCACGCGGCCTGGAAGTTCTCGGGGTGGAACGCGCCATCCTGAGCCGCAGCGACCGTCGCGGGCGAGAACGCCTCGCGCACGATCAGCGCGATCGGCCCGAGCACGACGAGCGCGAACAGCAGCAGGATCGCGTAGTTCGCGGCCCGCTCGAATGCAGACACCCTCATCGCGCACCCGCCCCGGCTCGGCGGCGCTCGTGGGCAGGATCCTCGCTGCGCTCGCCCACGCGGTTCACCGCGAGATTGATCAGGAAGATAAGCAGCGTCAGTGTGATGCCGACGGCGGCGGCCGAGCCGACCTCGCCGCGCTCGAACGCCCGCACGTACACCTCGTAGCTCGGCACGGTCGTGCTCGATCCGGGCCCGCCGCGCGTCGTGACGTAGACGAGATCGAAGGTCTTGAGCGACGCGACGATCGTGAGCGTCAGCGCGACGGTGATTTCAGCGCGGACGGCGGGCAAGATCACGGCGAAGAACTCTCGCACTGGGCCGGCCCCGTCAAGGCGGGCCGCCTCGAACTGCTCGCGCGGAATGCGCGCCATACCCGCGAGCAAGAGCACGGTGACGAGCCCGGTCGAAACCCAGCTGCCGATCAGGCCCACGGCAGGCAGCGCGAAGTCGTAATCGCCCAGCCAGGCTCGGGCGAAATCGCCGAGCCCAACCGCGCGCAGCATGACATTCAGCGCCCCGTCCGGCGCGTAAATCTGCCGCCACGCGATCGCGACGACGACCATCGCGATGACCTGCGGCAAGAAGACGATCGTGCGAAACAGGCCGATGCCGCGCACCTTCGCGCGGGTAAGCACTGTCGCGGCGATCAGCCCGAGCGCGAGCGGCAGGATCGCGTAGAAGAATACGAACACGAGTGAGTGCAGGAACGCGGCCCGCAGCCGCACGTCAGTGAAGACGTCGACATAGTTCTCAAACCCGACGAACGTCGCGAGCGACAGCCCGTCCCAGTCGAACAGCGACAGGTGGGCGGCCCGCCCGAGCGGGTACAACACCAGGGCGCCGTACACGATGAGTGCCGGCGCCAGGTACAGGTAGGGCCGGAGGGAGCGCGATGCTCCCCCCGGTGACCGGGTTCGCCTATTCGGCGACGAACTCGGCATAGTCGGCCTCGAGCGCTTCGGTGAACGCTTCCGGCGTGATCCTGCCGTCAATCAGCTGCTGCAGCGCCTCGCCGAGGGTGGTGCCGAAGGTAGGCGTCGCGTAGTCGAGGTAGGGCAGCAGTACGCCCTCGCTCGTGACGGCGCCGAACGCGGCGTAGACGTCGCGCTGCACGCCGCTCTCGGGCGCGTAGTCCTGCGTGTTCACGACGGGCAGGTTGCCCGTGTCGGCGAGGATCTGCATGGCCTCGTCGCTCGTGATGAAGTCGATGTACGCGGCCGCGGCGTCGGGGTGCTTCGATCCGGTGGTGACCGTGAACGGAATGCCGGTGCCGCCGGTGGTGTGCGCGCCCTCGCCCGACTTGTTTGCCGGGGTGAAGAAGCCGACGTCGTCGCCCATCGCGTCCTCAAGGTCGGCTGCCAACCAGGATCCGCCGATCAGGAAGACGCCGTCGCCCTTGGCCAGGTTCTGCCAGGCCGCGTCGTAGTCGGTGCCGTTGGCGCCCGAGTTGAAGTAGCCGGCGGTGCTCCAGCCGGCGATCTGCGATGCCGCGGCGACGTTCTGCTCCGTCGTCCACGAGGCGCCGGGGTTGCCGAAGCCGAGCTTCGAGATGTCCTCCGCGTCGACGTTCGCGCCCTGCACCGGGCCGAACACGTGCACGGCGGGCCACTGCTCGATGTTGCCGAGCTGAATGGGGGTCTCGCCAGCCGCCTTCGCTGCGGCGAGCGCCGCGTCAAACTCTTCCCAGGTCTTCGGCACCTCGAGGCCGAGGGCCGCGAGCTTGGGCTTGCTGTAGAACACGCCGACGACCTCGCCGACCTGCGGCACGCCGTAGATCGAGCCCGAGCCGAACGTCTTCGCGTCCTTGCTGTACCGCGTGTACTGCAGCACGCTCGGCGCGAAGCGGTCTTCCCAGCCGTACGCCTTCGCCCACGGGTCGAGCGAGACGAGCTGGCCGGCGGCCACGAACTGGCCCATCGAGCTGCGCGCGTTGTTCGCCTGCACGACGTCCGGGGCGTCGTCGCCCGAGAGCGCGAGACGCAGAGTCTTGCCGAGGTCTTCGAACGACTGCGAGTTCCGCTTAATCGTCACGTTCGGGTACTTCACCTGGAACGCGTCGTTCAGCGCCGTCATCTGCTCGTCCTGGCCACCACGCACCTCCTGGTCCCAGACCGAGAGCGTGAGGTCGCCCATCTTCGAAACGTCGGTCTCGACCGTGCGGTTCGGGTCGTCCGTCGCGACCGGGGCGCCCGAACCCGGCGTGCAGCCGGTCAGGATCAGCCCTGCGACGGCGACCGCAGCGAGGGAGGCGAGGAGGGTCCGGGGAGAGCGTGTCATCGCGTTCCGATTCCTTTGTGTCGTGGTGCGTGAGTGGTGAAAGTGTCTGGGGTGCGCGCCCGGTGGGGCGCCGGCCGGGAGTTACTGCCGCGAATCGGGGTGTGGCCGCGGCACATGCGGCAGTTTGAACGTAGCACTTGCGCGGCGGGGCGGCGGCGGGGTGCCGGTGCTCAGCGGCCCATCAAGGAAGGCGAAGCGCTCGGCGATCGCGGCGCGCGCCTCGTCGTGCTGCGCCTCTCGCAAGATCTTCGCGCGCCAAGAGGCAATGTCGGCCCAGCCCGGCGAGGCGAGGGATCCGCCAAACTCCTCCACCGCGAGCGCCGCGCACAGCGTGGCGAAGGCCAGCCGGTCGGCCAGGGGCCATTCACGCAGCGTGCCGGTGATCATGGCCGCGGCGAACACGTCGCCCGCCCCCGTCGAGTCGAAGGGGTTCACGGGGACGGAGGGCACCCGGGCCGTCTCCCCCGTGCTGCCGTCGATCGCGAGCGCCCCACCCGAGCCGCAGGTCACGACCGCGAGTGGCACGCGCTCGGCGAGGGCCTTGACGGCGTCTTCCGCGGAGTCGGTGCGCGTGTACGCCATCGCCTCGACGTGGTTGGGCAAGAAGGCGTGGCAGCCGTCGAGCTGCGCGAGGGTGGCCGCGGACCAGTCCCCCGACGCATCCCAGCCGAGGTCGGCGAAAACAAGCGAACCGCGGCGGGCGGCGGTGCGCCACCAGGGCTCGCCCGGTGCGCCGCCCCGTTCGAGCTCGAGCCCGAGGTCGAGGCCCAGGTCGGCGAAGACCGCGCGCGAAGCTGGCGGGTCGCCGACGAGCTCGCTCGTGCGCATCGGCAGCCGGTCGCCGTGCGTGATCATGCTGCGGTCGCCGTGCGTCGACAGCGACACCGTGACGGGCGTGTGCCAACCGGGCACGACGCGCGAGTGCGACAGGTCAATGCCCTCCTGCTCGCCGAGCACCTGCGCGTTCCAGGTGCCGTACGCATCGTCGCCGATCGCGGCGGCGAGCCCCGTGCAGAGCCCCAGGCGCGCTGCCGCCACTGCGAGGTTCGCGACGCCGCCCGGCAGCGAGCCCATTCCCGCGGCCCACACCTCGGTGCCCGGCTGTGGGTCGGCCGGCAGCCCGGTGAACACGAGGTCGAAGAAGAGGGTGCCCGCGAGGAAGAGGTCGAGGGGTTCGTCGGACGGTTCGGAGTGCTGGCGCGTTCCGGTGGGCTCTGCCACGACGTCCCCCGTCCAGCGCTTGGCGGCTTTCGCCGTGTCGACTCGTCGGGCGAAAGCGTCGCCCGGTTTCTCGCCAGAATATCACTCGGTCCTCCCCCGCGAAGTACGGCCTCGGTAGAGTGAACCCATGCTGCAATCGAGCGGATTCGAGGTGTTTCCGGCATGAAACTTACCCTGATTGGCGGCGGCGGGTTCCGCGTGCCCCAGCTGTTCAGCGCGATCGGCGGGGGCGGGCTGGGCCGGGGGCCGGTGGGCGGGGATCCTGCGGGGGCTGGTGCTGCCGGTGGTGCCGCTGGTGCCGCGCCGCGGGCCGGACTCAGCGCCGACTCAGCCGGGCCCACCGTCACCGAGCTCTGCCTGCACGACGTCGACGCCTCGCGCCTCGACACGATGCGCGCGATCCTCAGCCACCTCGCGCCCACCCTGCCGCACCCGCCGCGCGTCACCGTGACGACCGACCTCGACGAGGCGATCACGGGCGCCGGCTTCATCTTCTCGGCCATGCGTGTCGGCGGCATCGACGGCCGCATCGCCGACGAGCGCGTCGCCCTCGACCTCGGTGTGCTCGGCCAAGAGACGGTCGGCCCGGGTGGCCTCGCCTACGCGATGCGCACGCTGCCGGTCGCGTCGCGGTTGGCCAGCCGTGTCCGGGAGCTCGCCCCCGACGCCTGGGTCATCAACTTCACCAACCCCGCCGGGCTCGTCACCGAGGCGATGCGCGAGTTCCTCGGCGACCGCGTCATCGGCATCTGCGACACCCCGATCGGGCTCATGCGCCGGGCGACCCGGGTCGCGGGCCGCGGGGTCGGCCTGACGTCGCTCGACCAGGCCTCGCTCGAGCGCGTGTCGTTCGACTACGTGGGACTCAACCACCTCGGCTGGCTGCGCCGCCTGTCGATCGACGGGGTCGACCATCTGCCCGCGCTGCTCGCCTCGGACAGCGCGCTCGAGTCGATCGAGGAGGCGCGGCTGATGGGCTTCGACTGGATCCGCGCGATCGGCGCCCTCCCCAACGAGTACCTCTTCTACTACTACTTCGAGCGCGAGGCGACGGCGCGCATCCGCACGAGCGAGACGCGCGGCGAGTTTTTGAAGGGGCAGCAGGAGCGGTTCTACGCGCGAGCTCTGGGCGCGAGCCCGGCCGACGCGCACTTGGTGTGGCAAGAGACGCTGCGCGAGCGCGAGTTCACCTACATGGCCGAGAGCCGTTCGGAGGAGGAGCGCGAGGGCCGCGAGGAGGCCGACGTCGAGGACGGCGGGTACCAGCAGGTCGCGCTCGACCTCATGAGCGCGCTGACGGGCGGGCCCGCGGCGACCATGATCCTGAATGTGGCGAACCGGAGTGGTGCTGCCGGTCCCGGCCAGCCCGCGCCCCGCGCCGCGGTGCCCGAACTGCCCGACCACGCCGTCATCGAGATCGCGTGCCGCGTCTCGGAGGACGGGGTGCGGCCGCTGCCGATCGCCCCGGTCGCGGGCGACATGCTCGGCCTGATGCAGCGGGTCAAAGCCGCCGAGCAGCTCACGCTGTCTGCTGTGCGACACCGCGATCCTGCCCTTGCCTGGCGCGCGTTCGCCACGCACCCCCTGGTGGACTCGGTGACGGTCGCGAAGTCGCTGCTCGAGGGCTACCGGGCCCGCATCCCAGGCGTTGCGGCGGCGTTCGAGTAGCTGGAGCTATCGGCGGCGGTCGCCTGGCCGGGGTTCGCATAGCTGGGGGGGTCGATTGGCCGGGGTTCGCGTAGCTGGCCCGCGTCTTGTTGCCGCTCGGCCTATCGCGCGCCTTCGCGTGATTCCGGCCCCACTCAGCGTCAGCCGCTCCGCCTCAATCGAGAGCGACGCGCCCGGGATTCGAAAGACCCTCGTCCAGTGTCGGTGGTGCAGTGTGCACTCGATACATGGAAGAAATCCAGCCCCGAGACCCGCACCCAGGTGCGAGTTTCGACGTCGCGCGGACATTGATCAGCAGCTACATCCGGGCGGTCGATCTCGACGAGCGAATCGCTCGCGCGGCAGTGGCCTCGCAGTACGAAGCGATTGAGCAGGCCCGAGCATTCGCCGTGAACGAGGGTCGGTTTTCGCAGGAATTTGCGATCCGCAGCCTCACCGCGGAGATCGCCACGACGCTGGGCCTGCACGAAGCGACCGCGGTCACCCTCATCCACGAGGCAGAGGCACTCGTACAACACTTCCCCACCACGCTGCGGTCGCTGTCCGACGGCTCCATTTCTCGGCAGCACGTGCGCCTGCTGTTGCATGAGGCCTGGTCGCTCCCTCTCGAGAGGCGCGGCGAATTCGAGCGGCTCGCACTGCCCCTCGCCCAAGACCTCGTACCTACCCGGTTCCGTCGAGAGGCTCGGAAGCTGCGTGAGCGCATGCATACCGAGTCCATGGCCGAGCGACTCAGGCTCGAGCGGGCCGAGCGGAAGGTGACGGTCGAGCCCAGACGCAACGGAATGTCGTGGTTCACCCTCTACCTCCCAACTGACCAGGTCGCGGCGATCTCAGCCCGGCTCGATTTCATGGGGCGGCGTACCGCTTCCGATGACGACCCGCGCACCCGGGCACAGCGCGAGGCTGATATCGCATCGGATCTGCTGCAACACGGCACGGTCGATCGCGATGTCGCCACGAGCTCGGCCGCCGCCGGGTCTGTGGGCTCGGTCCGACCGACAATCTTCGTGACGGTTCCCGTTTTGACCTTGCTGGGTCGCTCGGACGAGCCGGCCTCCCTCGAAGGCTTCGGCCCGATCGACCCCGACACTGCTCGGGAGCTCGCGGGCGATGCAGCGTCGTTCTTCCGCATCCTCACCCACCCAGAGACTGGCACGTGGATGTCGTACGGCCGCGACGCCTATAAGGTTCCCGCCGACCTGCAACGGTTCATCCGGCTTCGCGACGGCGTGTGCCGCTTCCCGGGCTGCACCCATCGCGCGATCACGGGCGAGAACGACCACACGGTGGACTGGCAGGACGGCGGCCACACGAGCGTGGAGAACCTGGCGTCCCTCTGCAAGAAGCATCACCGGTTGAAGCACAACTCCGACTGGCGGGTCGCCCAGCTCGCCGACGGCATCATCGAATGGACCTCGCCCGCTGGCCGCACGCATCGCACGAGCCCGGACAGCGATTTCGGTGGCATTCACGAGGCAACGCCCGCCCGGCCGACACCCGCCCGACCAACACCCGCCTGGCCGACACCCGCTCCGCCAGAACGCGGCTTGTTTCCCACTCGACCGCCGGGACAAGACGGTCTCTCGCCCAGCGTCCCCGGACGGCGCTTGAGTTCCGCTCGCCCACCGGCCGAGGCGGTCATTCGCACAACGCCCGGACTGCCGCACCGATCACCGTCGAGACGCGAGAAGACGAAGGCGCAAGTGAGAACGTCCATCCCGAACGACGAAGACCCACCCAGTTGACCTGGCAGGTCGGTTCATCTCTGCCCTGAGTTCACCACCCCGCGTCCCGCCGCGACCCGGTCAAAGCGCGCTCGCATCCGCCTGTGAAAGACTCAAACCATGAGCGGTCCGACCTCGCAGCCCCGTGACCCCGGCGACGCCTGGGTCACCCTCCCCGACGGCAGTGAAGTGTGGGGGCTGTTCGGCGCGGCCGGCCTGCTCGCGATCGATGCCGAGCGCGGCGTGCTGCTGCAGCACCGCGTCGCCTGGAGCCACCACGGCGGCACCTGGGGAATCCCCGGCGGCGCCCGCAACCAGGGCGAGAGCGCCGAGGCCGGCGCGATCCGTGAGTCTCAGGAAGAGGCGGGGGTGCCCGACGGCGCCGTCCTGCCCCGCTTCACCCACGTCTACGACCGCGACGTCTGGACCTACACGACCGTCATCGCCGACGTCGTCCGCCCCTTCGAGCCGGTCATCACCGACCCCGAGAGCCTTGAGCTGCGCTGGGTGCCCATCGATGAGGTCGACTCGTACCCGCTGCACCCCGGATTCGCGGCGTCCTGGCCGATGCTGCGCGAGCAGCTGAACACCCGCCCCGCGCTCGTGGTGGACGCCGCGAACGTCGTCGGCTCGGTGCCCGACGGCTGGTGGCGCGACCGTCGCGGGGCCGGCGAGCGCCTGCGCGACCGCCTCGCCATCGTCGCCCGCGAGGGCATCCCGGCGGCCGAGCTCGAGCTGCCCGGCGATCGCTGGCACCCCGAGATCGTCCTGGTGACCGAGGGCACCGGCCGCGGCATCGTGAGCGTCTCGCCGCACGAGAACGTGCCCGGCGTCATCGAGTTCGACGAGTCCCGCAACTTCCCGAGCTACTTCGGCCACGACGGTCTTGGCGGGGTCACCCTGGTCGAGGCCCCCGGCCACGGCGACGACACGATCGCGGCGGTGACCGCGCGCCTCGTGCGCGACGGCCGACAGGTCTTCACCGTCACGAGCGACCGCGAGCTCGCCCAGCGCGCCCAGACGGCGGGCGCACAAGTACGCGGCACCGGCTGGCTGCGGGCATTCACCGACTAGGTCTTCCGGCAGGATCCTGCCCGGTCAGCATCGCCCCACGCGCCCGAGCCGGAGGGAGCCCCTTCGCGGCATAGTCTTGCCCCATGAGCTTCTCCACGTCGCGGCCCGCCCGCCGGAAGTGGAACATCAAGTACAACTGGATCGTCGCCCTCGTCGGCGCGCTCCTGGCAGGTGGGCTCATCTTCGTATACCAGTGGGTTTGGCTGCCGCTCGTCTTCGCCGATCTCCTGTCCCGAGGAATGCCCGGTGCAGGCGGCGACGCCGCCCGCGTCTACTTCTGGACGGCCGTGATCTTCGCGCTGCCCGGCGTCGCAATGGTGCTCGCAACGCTGCTCTGGCATTTTCGAACGTCGTGGACCACTCGGATCCTGGTTCTCATCGTCGCCTCCGTCTGGTTCGTCTTCGGGAGCACTTCCAGCCTCGGGCGCTACGCCGGAGGCCCTCGCGCGGAAACGAGACGAGGCATTTTGGTTCGCGCAGGAGCCGAGCTACCCGTCGCGGAAGCGTGGAGTCACGCTCTCTTCATCGGGTCGCTCATCGGCATGCTCCTGGGCATATCCGCCCTGCTGTTTGTGTTGGTGCGGACGATCAAGGGTGCGGGGCTGCGGGCATTCACCGACTAGGTCTTCCGGCAGGATCCTGCCCGGTCAGCCGAGCTTTCTGAGCGCCGCGAGCACACCCGCGACGATGAGCCCCTGGCCGAGCGTGTAGGTCACCATGACGGCGGGGCTCGTCCAGTCGGGCATCGCGTCGGGCAGGAAGAGCCGGAACGCGAGGATCGAGTCGGAGGCCAGGAACCACACGCCGCCCCAGGCCGCGATCGGGCCGCAGCGCGAGGCCGACACTGCGGTTGCGCCCAACACGAGTCCGTACGCGGCGATGCCCCAGAACAGGGCGCCGGTGTGCGGGCCGAGCACGGCGAGCAGCACGACGTACCAGGCGACGTAGGCGAGCGCCCAGAGCGGCGGGCGGCCCCGCCCGAGGCCGCGCGTGCGCCAGAACAGCGCGATGTAGACGATGTGGGCGACGCCGAACCAGAGCAGCATCATCGGCAACTCCGGCAGCCCCGGGAAGAAGGTGCCGGCGCCGTCGCCGAGCCACGAGGCCGCGATCGCCGCGAGCAGGGCGATGACTGCAGCACGCGGCCACGGGCGAAGGCCCGCAGTACTCCACACGGCGGCGAGCGCGAGCGTCGGCATCAGCAGCAGCTTCGTGGGCCCGGCGAGCGGGTGTTCGAGCGCGAGGAGCACGACATGGATGATCGACACCACGATGTACGGCACAAACGGGAGCCAGGCTCTGGCGGCGCGGGGTGCGGTTTCCGGAAACACGGCTGGGGCTGGGGTTGCTGGGTTACTCACGTGTCTCCTTTGACAACGTTCTGGCGGCTACAGCCGCTTGATCATCTTGATGCTGACGGCATCGCTACCGGTGATCTCGTACCCGAGCGCTTCGTAGAGGCCGCGGGCCGCAACATTGAAGCGGAAGACGCTGAGGCCGAGCATCGTCGCGCCCTCGGAACGAGCGTAGTCCTCGGCGAGTTGCATGGCCGCGCGGCCGTGCCCCTGCCCCCGCTGACCCGCGTCTACGACGACGTCCCACACCCACCAGGCGGTCGGGTCGTCCGAGTGGTCCTCGCCGACCCACAGGTACCCGACGATCGCACCGTCGCCTGCGACCAGGTCGAACACGGCATTCTCGGCGCTCGGGGCTCCCCCGGGGAATTCCTCGGCCATGCTCTCGACCGCCCTGCGCCGGGCCTCCCCCACGGCGACACCGGTCGTGACGAGGTCGGCCGTGTACTCCGCAATGCTGCGCTCCACCCACGCCGGGAACTGGTCGCTACTGATCGGTGCCAGGCGGAGAGTCATGCGTCAAGAATGGCACAGGCCCCGCGGGTGCCAGGGTCGGTGCGCTACGCCCCGGCCTGCAGCTGCGCCATGAGGCCGGCGGCGTCTTGCTGGATCCAGTACTCCGCAATCAGTCCCCGATCGACCCGGTACACGGCACTTCCGATTGTGGTGATGGGGCGCCCGGTCGGCGCGAACCCCTCAATTTCGCCGACGTGCGTGCCGTGCTGGGTCCAGCGCGCATACGCCTTCACCCCGTCGACGATGAGCTCGTCCACCACCAGCTCGAATGCCCCGAATTGCTCGGTCATCTCGCGCACGTGCTCCGCATAGTCCTGCGGGTCGCGCTGAATGACAGATCCCTCGGGCGCCCGCACCTGGTGCGCGAGCACGGTCGGGGCGAGAAACTCGCCCGCCCGTTCGGGTGCGACGCCGCTGCGAACGACGTCGAGGAACTGGCGAACGGTGTCCTGGGTGCTGCGATTCACCGGGCCATCCTAGCGCTCGCCAGTCTCGCTCGCGGCCCCAGCTGGTGCACTCGGTGCTGTGGGCGGGACCGCCCGCCGCGGCCCCGCGAGCGCCGGCTCGCGCCGGAACTGCCCCATGAGCACGAGCACGACGACGGCCACCGCCACCACTGCCCACGTCACGACACCGATGGGGCCGACGATCGCGAGATCCAGCGGCGCCCCCGCCATCGCGAGCAGCAGGATCGCCCCGCCGCCCGCGTTCAGCGCGCCGTGGGCGAAGACCGCGGGCCAGACCGATCCGGTGCGCAGCCGCGTCCATCCCAGCAGCACGCCCCAGGCGACACAGCCGCCAACCATGAAGGCCACACCGGTCCAGTCGGTGCGCGCGAAGTTGTAGCCGAGCAGGATCATCGGCGAGTGCCAGAGCCCCCAGATCACGCCGGAGATGATGAGTGCGGGCCAAACCCCGAGCGGGCGGAGCGCCGGCAGCAGCCACCCGCGCCACCCGATCTCTTCTCCGAACGTCGCGAAGATGTTTAAAACCGCGCCGACCGGAATCATGATCAGCTGCGTCACGACGAGCACGCCCATCGGCGGCAGGCTCGACATCAGCTCGGGGGGCACACTCTCGCTGAGCAACGCCGCAAACCCCGAGAACTCCACGAGATCAAGCTTCGCGAGCCCGAAGGCCGCCGAGAGCAGGATCCCGACCGCGACCAGCACCAGCGGGCCGAAGATAGCGGCCACGCTGAACCAGATCACCCGCTTCGCGGGGCGGAGTGGCCACAGGCCGAGGTACCGGGCCCGCCCGTTTGCAGGCGCCCGCATCGCATAGACCACGACCAGGGTGGCGAGCGCCGGCGTGTACATCATGACGACCGGCAGCACGCCGCCGAAGGTCGCAAAGTCCCCGCCGTTCAGCCACACCGGCAGAATCGCCAGCCACGCGAGCCCACACGCGATCAGCACGAAGGCCGTGACGGCGCCCCAGCGCACCTGCTCCCCCGGCGCAGTGCCCGGCGCAGGTAGGACGGGGCCATCCGCGACCGCGGCAGGTGGGACGATCGCGGGTGGCACGACGGCGGGTGGGACGGCGCCCGCGGGCACAGAGACCTCCGCCGGCTCTGCAGGGTTCTCGGCACTCATGACGACTCTCCTTCGCGTTCAGGTTCCGTGTCAGTCGCGGCCGCGTTCCCGTGCACGACCGCCTGCAGCAGCCCCGCGCCGGTCGCGGGGTCGTCGACGGTCACGACGAACGTGCGCCCGCTGGTCAGCGTGACCTGGATCCCTTCGCCGCCGCGCATCAGCACGCCGGTGCTGCCGGGGATGAAGCGCAGGCCCCAGCCACCGTATTCCGCCATCGGGGCGACATCGACGACGGCGACCGCGGTGATGCTGGCGGGGGTGTAGTGAAACGCCGGCCAACCGACGAGTGAGCGCACCAGCAGCCCGCGCGAGTCAATGCGCACGCGGTACACGGTGCAGGTCACGATTCCGAACACGATGACCAAACTCACGAGCAGCATCAGCCACCACACCTCGGTGCCCGAGGCGAGCATGACGGCCCCAATGGCGACAAAAGCGAGCACCAGCACCCCGAGCGAGACGAGGGCTCCGGTACCCATGCGCGTCTCCGCGATCCAGACGGCGCGCTCCCCGGGCGCCAGCTCGATCGGCGCCCCGGTCGCGGTCGGGCGCGCGAACTCGGCCTTCGGCTGCACGAACCAGGCGATCACGCCGACGACGAGCGCGCTCCCGAGCCCGGCCCACAGCATCGGGTCAACGTTGCCGGCGTCGGCCGCGTCGGCCAGCCCGCGCTGCATACCGACCATTCCGACGAAGAGGACGGTCAAGAACACCGCCATCGCGGGTCCCATCGCCCCCATGAGCCGCTGCGACCAGCCCCAGGTGTCGGGACGTTGACGGGCCTCGAGCCAGACGATGCCACCGAACAGCGCGGTCATCCCGAGCCCCATGCCGAGCGTCAGCCACACGGCCGCCATCGGCGACGAGAACCCGTTGGGCCGCGGCCCGCTGCCCCAGTGCGTCGCGATGGGATCGGGCAGCTGCGGCAACCACGCGATGATGACCGCGGTGCCCGCCAATACGATCAGCGTCGGCGCGACGATCGCGACACAGAAGAAGACCCGGCGGGCGCTCGCCACCTCGGCCCGGGCGGCCTGTGCGATGTCGGTCATGAGCGTTCCTCCTGGCGGTGATCCAATTGCGCGTAGTCCTCTTGCACGATCGCGGCGAGCGTCTCGCGGGTGACGCCGAGCGCCGCGGCCTGGGCGACGAGCGCCCGAACCTCGCGGTGCAGCTCGGACAATTGCCCCGCGGCCTCGGTGACGACGGCCCCGCGCCCGCGCCGCAGATCAATGAGGCCCTCGTCGCGCAGCTGCTGATAGGCGCGCAGCACGGTGTGCATGTTGATGCCGAGGCCTGCGGCCACGTCACGCGCGGTCGGCAGGCTCGCTCCCGGCAGGATCCTGCCCCGGACGGCGTCTGCACGGACCGAGCCGGCGATCTGCTCGTAGATCGGGCGATCGCTCGTGGGGTCGATCTTGATGAGCATCGCACTCTCTCCTCGAAAGCAAGCTTGTTATAGGGTAACTATAACTAATCTCGAGTGCGGGGCGCAAGAGTGAATGCTGGGACCGGCACACCGGCGGCGCTCCCCGGGCACGCAAAAGGCCGGGGCCCGGTACGAATACCAGGCCCCGGCCCTGTGCGTGACAACGCGGCAGTAGCTACCGGTTGCGCTCGCGCTTCTCGCGAATGCGCATGTTGATCACGATCGGCGAACCCTCGAAGCCGTACCGCTCGCGCATGCGGCGCGTGATGAAGCGGCGGTAGCCCTGGTCGAGGAAGCCCGTGGTGAACAGCACGAACGTCGGCGGGCGGTTCTGCACCTGCGCGCCGTACATGATGCGGGGCTGCTTGCCACTGCGCAGCGGGTGCGGGTGCTCCTGTGCGAGCTCGGCGAGGAACGCGTTGATCTTCGCGGTCGGGATGCGCTCGTCCCACGAGGCCAGCGCGGTCTCGAGGGCGGGAACGAGCTTCTCGAGGTGACGACCAGTGCGGGCCGAGATGTTGACGCGCGGGGCCCAGGCGACGTGCGCGAGATCCTGCTCGATCTCGCGGGTCAGGTAGCGACGGCGGTCATCGGTGAGCAGATCCCACTTGTTGAACGCGAGCACGAGCGCGCGGCCCGACTCGAGCACGAGGTCGATGATGCGGATGTCCTGCTCGCTGATGACCTCGGTGACGTCGATGAGCACGACGGCGACCTCAGCCTTTTCCAGCGCGGCCGCGGTGCGGAGCGAGGCGTAGAAGTCCGCGCCCTGCTGCATGTGCACGCGGCGGCGGATGCCGGCGGTGTCAACGAAGGTCCAGACGCGTCCGGCGATCTCGACCTGCTCGTCGACCGGGTCACGGGTCGTGCCCGCGAGCTCGTTGACGACGACGCGCTCTTCGCCAGCGGCCTTGTTGAGCAGGCTCGACTTGCCGACGTTCGGGCGGCCGAGGATCGCGACGCGGCGGGGGCCCCCGACGAGGGGCTTCGCGATTGCGGACTCCTCGGGCAGCGACTTGATGACGAGGTCGAGCAGGTCTGCGACGCCGCGGCCATGCAGCGCCGAGACGGCGTGCGGCTCGCCCAGGCCGAGCGACCAGAGCTGTGCAGCTTCGGGCTCGAGGCGGGCGTCATCCACCTTGTTGGCGATGAGGAAGACGGGCTTGTTCGCGCGGCGCAGCAGGCCCACGACGCGCTCGTCGGTAGCCGTCGGGCCTACGCGGGCGTCGACGACGAACAGGACGGCGTCGCACAGCTCAATGGCGATCTCCGCCTGCTGCGCGACCGAGAGGTCGATGCCCTTTGCATCGGGCTCCCAGCCACCGGTGTCGACGAGCGAGAAGCGGGTCTCGTTCCACTCCGCCTGGTAGGTGACGCGGTCGCGGGTCACACCGGGGATGTCTTCCACGACGGCCTCACGGCGACCGAGGATGCGGTTCACGAGCGCGGACTTGCCGACGTTCGGGCGCCCCACGATCGCAACCACGGGCAGCGTCTTCGGGACCTCGGTGATGAAGCCCTCGATACCCTCTGCATCAAGCAGCGCGAGGTCGTCCTCGTCGAGGTCGAGGTTCGCAAGGCCCGCACGCATGGAGCGCAGGCGCTCGTCGTCGGTCACCGCGTCGCCCTCGTAGACAACCTCGGGGGCAGCTACTGCGTTTTCGTTAAACTCCACCTCGGCGCCGTCTGCGCCAAACGTCTCGTCGTGTTCACTCATTCGTATCCTCCTGGGATGCGTTGGCCGGGAGCGCCTGAACGATGCTGATAACAGCGTCCACCGATCCCTCGAAATCTAGGTCGCTCGTGTCGACGAGCGTGACGCCGGGCGCCGGGTTGAAGAAGTCCACGACCTGCGCGTCCTTCGCATCGCGCGCGGCGAGGTCTGCCAGCACCTGCGCGGCGTCAGAGCCGGACAGTTCGCCCGAGCGGCGCGCGGCGCGCACCTCGGGCGATGCGGTGAGCAGGATCCGGACCGGGGCGTCGGGCGCCACAACGGTCGTGATGTCGCGGCCCTCGATGATGACGCCGGGCAGGCCCGACTCGGCCACCAATCGGCGAAACATCGTGTTGAGTCCCTCGCGCACGCCGGGGTGGCGCGACACATGACTCACCTGCCCGCTGACCTTGGGGTCGCGAATCGCGTCGGTCACGTCGTGCGCGAGCGTGATCGCCGCGACGTCGCCAGGGGCGGGCGGCAGGGTCACCATGATCTGCGGCTCGCCGAGCAGCGTGCTCGAGTACCCCCAGCGCGACAGGATCGCTTCGACGGCTTCTGCATCATCGAGGTCCGCACCCATTTCGAGCGCCGCCCACGCGAGCGCGCGATACGCGGCGCCGGTGTCCAGAATGCCAAAACCGAGGCGACGGGCGGCCTCGCGCGAGACGCTCGACTTCCCGCTTCCCGCGGGGCCATCAATTGCGACGAGCACGGGGGCCACGACGGGCGCGGTGGCGTCAGCCAGTGCAGCATTGGTCACAGCGTTCTCCATCCGCGGTCTGAGAGGTCCTTGGCGGCGCGATCCGCCACCTCTGGCAGCACCGCGATCTCCGCGAAGCCGATCTGGGCGCCCGGCGAGTGCTCAAGGCGCAAGTCTTCCATGTTAATGCCCAATTCTCCGAGCTCGGTGAGTAGTCGCGCAAGCTCACCCGGCCGGTCGTCCACGAGCACCGTCAGCGTCACGAAACGCTCGGTCCGGCCGTGCTTGCCCGGGATCCTCGCGACGCCCCGATTTCCGGCGGCCAGCAGGTCGGCGATCTGCCGCTTCGACCCGGGCTGATCGGCGCCGCGCAGCGCCTCGGTCAGCGCCGAGACGTCCCGCTGAAACGCCTCGAGCAGCTCGACCACGGGTGCGCGGTTCGCGCCGAGGATCTGCACCCAGAGCTCGGGCTGGCTCGCCGCGATGCGCGTGGTGTCGCGGAGCCCCTGGCCCGCGAGGCCCACTGCCGCGTCGTCGGCGTGCAGCAGGCGCGCGGCGAGCAGGCTCGACACGATCTGCGGCAGGTGCGACACGAGGCCGACCGAGCGATCGTGCTCTTCCGGCGTCATCTCGAGCGGTGAGGCACCGAGCTCGAGCGCAAGCGCCTCCACGATCGCGAGGGCGGCCGCGGGGGTCTCCCCGTCGCGGCAAATCACCCAGGGCCGGGCGACGAAGAGGTCGGTGCGGGCCATGATGGCACCCCCGCGCTCGCGCCCCGCCATGGGGTGCGAGCCGATGTAGTTCGTGAGGTCGACGCCGCGACGCGTCAGCTCGACGAACGGGGCGAGCTTGACGCTCGCGACGTCGGTGACCACCGAGGTCGGAAACGCGGCGAGCGCGCCCTGCACCGCGTCGGCCGTCACGTCCGGCGGGGTCGCCACGACGACGAGCTGCGGATCGGGGTCACCGGCGACCCGGGCCCGGCCCGCGCCGTAGTCGATCGCGAGCGCGAGCGCCGTCGGCGACGCGTCGTCGAGCGTGACGTCGACGCCGCGCTCGGTCAGCGCGAGTCCGACGCTCGCGCCGAGCAGGCCGGCGCCCACGATGTGCACCGGCCCGGCCACGCGGCTGACGCGCGCGTCCCCCGCTACGGCGCTACTTCCGCCGTCGATGTTGTTCGAGAAACCCAGTACGCTCATCGGCCACCGCCGCTGCGTCGATCCTGCCCGGGGTTGCGCCCATTGCCGCCGCTGCCACCGCGCCCGCCAAAGCCGCCACCACGGCCCGAGAAGCCTCCGCCGCCGGGGCCGTTGCCGCCCGAGCGGCCGCCGTCGCGGCCTTGGCGCGAGTCGCCCGATCCGCCGTCGCCCGACCCACCGCGCGGATCCTGCCCGGGCTTACGCGCGTGGGGGTTGCCGCGCGACGCAACGCCGCGCATGCCCTTCGCGCCCTTGCCGTCGCCGGGGCGACCGCCGGTCACCTCGCCGGCCTTGCGCTCGCGAGGACCGCCCTTGCCCCGCGCGCCTTCGCGGGGCGGGGCCGAGACGACCTGCTCGCCCTGGGCCGCGGTCAAGAGCGCGCCGCGCTCGGCGGCCGAGAGCTCGCGCATCTCGCCGACCATCAGGGTGCCGAGGTGCAACGGGCCGAACTGGCGACGCACGAGCTCAATCACGGGGTGGCCGACCTCGGCGAGCATGCGCCGAACGATGCGGTTGCGCCCCGAATGCAGCGTGAGCTCGACGAGCGAAACCTCAAAGTCGGGCGCGCCCGGCACGATCTTCGCGGCGTCGACGCTGATGGGGCCGTCCTCAAGCTCGATGCCGTCCTTCAGCTTCTGGATGGTCGCGGCGGTGACCCGCCCCTCGACCTGAGCGACGTACGTCTTCTGCACGCCGAACTTCGGGTGCGCGAGGGCGTGGGCGAGATCGCCATCGTTAGTCAAAATCAAAAGGCCCGAGGTGTCGGTGTCGAGACGACCGACGTTGAAGATGCGCTCTTCGAACTGGTCGGTGAACTCGCGCAGGTCGGGGCGGCCGTTTTCGTCGGACATCGTCGAGACGACGCCGCGCGGCTTGTTCAGCACGAAGTAGCGCTTGGACACGTCGAGCTGCACGATCACACCGTCGACCCGTACCTCGTCGGTTCCGGGCTCAATGCGGCTGCCGAGCGAATCAACGACCTCGCCATTGACGCGCACGCGACCGCTCGTAATGAGTTCCTCGCACGCGCGGCGCGAGGCGACGCCCGCCGAGGCGAGCACCTTCTGCAGGCGCACGCGGGTGTCATCACCGGGGCGGTTCTCGCCGATCTCGGTCTCGCCGACGCGCCAGCCGATCGGCTTGTCCCAGCCAAACGCGGCCATGTCGACATTCATCTTCTGGCCGTCGACCTCAATCGATCCGCCGAAGTCTGCGGGGTTGTCGTTGTCCTCGTTAGAACCGTTCATGGTCAAACCCTTCTCGTCCATCATCGAGCATCGGCGCGATCGGCGGCAGCTCGTCCAGCGAGCCAACCCCCAAGTGTCCGAGCAAAGTATCTGTGGTGCCGTACAGGATCGCCCCGGTCTCGGGATCCTGCCCAGCTTCGGTGATCAAGCCGCGCCCCACCAGGGTGCGCACGACCGAATCGACATTTACGGCGCGAATCGAGGCGATTGCCCCGCGCGAAATCGGCTGCCGATACGCAATCACGGCGAGCGTCTCGAGCGCCGCCTGCGAAAGCCTCGCCGGACTTTGCTGTTGCACGAAGTCGGCGATGATCGGGTCTAATGATTCTCTCACGTAAAAGCGATAGCCGCCCCCGACCTCGCGCAGCTCAAATCCGCGCTCGGGGCCGGAGCCCTTTCCGTCGTAGTCGGCGGTGAGGAGCTCGATCACTTTGCGCACCTCGCGCACGGGTCGATCGGTCGCGGTCGCAAGCCCCACCGCGCTAATCGGCTCATCCGCCACCATGAGCAACGCCTCGAGCTGCTGCTCCAGGGTCGCGCCCTCGCGGGCACGCGCGAGGGCGCTCGGCGCAACGGCAGGATCCTGCCCGGTCGCCTCGAATTCCACGGTCGAACTATCCGTCATAGTCAGCTCCCAATGTCGCGAGGTCGTCGTCCGACCACCCCTCGCTCGTCCAGCGCACGGTCAGTTCGCCGAGCGGCTCGGGCTGTTCGAACGTCACCGCCGAGCGGCGGTACAGTTCCAGGATCGCGAGGAAGCGCGCCACCACGACGCCCTTCTCGCTGACGCCCGCGATCATCTCTCGGAACGAGTGGATGCCGCCGCGTCGCAGCATCGCGACCACGATCGCCGCCTGCTCACGAATCGACACGAGCGGGGCGTGCAGGTGGTCCAGGCCGACGACGGGGATCTCGCGGGGCGCGCAGGCGAGGGCTGCGAGCGTCGCGAAGTCGGCGGCGCTCAGCGTCCAGACCAGCTCGGGGCCTTGATTGCGGTAGCGGGTGTCGAGGGGCACCTGACGCGCGTGCCGGCCGGCCTCCGCCTCGAGGTTGCCGCGGAACCAGGCGCTCGCCTCCTTGAACGCGCGATACTGCAGGAGGCGGGCGAACAGCAGGTCGCGGGCCTCGAGCAGGGCCACGTCCTCGGCGTCGACGACCTCGCCCTGGGGCAGCAAGCTCGCGATCTTCAAATCGAGCAGGGTCGCCGCAACGACGAGAAACTCGGAGGCGCGGTCGAGCGCCCCAAGCCCTTCTTCCGATTCGAAGCGGGCCAGGTACGAGATGAACTCGTCCGTGACGAGGCTCAGCGATACCTTAGTGATGTCGAGCTCGTGCTGCGAGATGAGGCTCAGCAGCAAGTCGAACGGGCCCTCGAAGCCGTCGAAGACGACGCGGAACTGATCGCTTTCTGGCGCGACTGTCCCGGCCGACGCGCCTCGCGCGCCCGGCTTCGGGTTCGTCTCGAGCGCTGTCATTGGGGCGGCCTTAGGCGACTGCGCCCCGCTGCACCAGTTCTCGCGCGAGCTTCAGATACGCTTCCGAAGCCGCGTTCGCGGGTGCGTAGTCGAGCACCGATTTCGCCGCGATCTGCGCGTCGGGCAGCTTCACGGTGCGTCCGATGACCGTGTCGAAGACCTTGTCTCCGAAGGTGTCGACGACGCGCTCGAGCACCTCGCGGGCGTGCAGGGTGCGGGGGTCGTACATGGTGGCAAGAATGCCGTCGAGCTCAAGCTGCGGGTTCAGGCGGTCCTTGACCTTGTCGATCGTCTCGATCAGCAGGGCGACACCGCGCAGCGCGAAGAACTCGCAGGCGAGCGGAATGAGCACGCCGTGGCTCGCGGTGAGGGCGTTCACGGTGAGCAGGCCGAGCGACGGCTGACAGTCGATCAGCACGACGTCGTAGTCTGCCGAGACCTTGCGCAGCACGCTGCCGAGGATCTGCTCGCGGGCGACCTCCGAGACGAGGTGCACCTCGGCGGCCGACAGGTCGATGTTCGCGGGGATCACGTCGAGGTTCTCGATCGTGGAGCGCTGAATCGCGGCCCGCGGGTCTTTCTCGTGGCCGAGCATGAGGTCGTAGATCGTGGGCACGTCATGGGCCTGCACACCGAGGCCGGCGGAAAGCGCGCCCTGCGGGTCGAAGTCCACCGCGAGCACCCGGCGGCCGTAGCGTGCGAGCGCGGCGGCGAGGTTAATGGTGCTCGTCGTCTTGCCGACGCCACCCTTCTGGTTGCACATCGCGATGATGCGCGCGGGACCGTGGGTGGTGAGCTTCGGCGGCACGGGGATGAAGCGGTCCGGTCGCCCCGTGGGGCCCAGCTTCGCTTCGGCCTGTGCCATGTCGTTTCCTCGCTCTTCGACTACCCAATGATGCAGGGAACATCCTATCGTTCGCGCCGCCGGTGAGCGTGACGGCGGCGCGAACGAGAGTGGCGTGGCCTAGCCCCGGCGCAGCTTCCGACGCGAGAGGAGCAGCACTCCCCCGGCCATGAGCAATGCCGTGGCGGCCCAGCCTCCGAGCGTCGACTCCGATCCTGTGCCTGCGAGGGCGGCAGGTTTCGCCGCAGGGGCAGGATCCTTGCCGGGCACGACCGCGCCCGCCCGCTGCTCGAGCTGGGTCGTTCCGAGCACCTCGGCGAGCGGCGTCGGCGCCTCCTCCTGGATCTGGGGCACCGCGAGCGTAATCGCCTGGAGCGGCGCGGCGAGGCGATTGACTGCCGGCGCACCGATCAGCCCGAGGCTGAGCGTGCTCGTGCCGACCGTCCGCGAGGCCCGCACGCGCACCTCGTACACACCGTCTGAGGTCTCCACTGCGGGGCTAAAGCGGTGCCCCGGGTCAGTCGAGGTCGCACCGATCGGCAGGTCCGTCACGGGGTTGCCGAACTCGTCGAGCACCGTGGCGACGAGGGTCGTCTCGCCCGTGCCGTCCGCGGTGAGCCACGGCGTGCCGAGGGTGAGCTGCGCGCCCTCCGGAGCCCCCGCAGCCTGGGCGAAGGTCACCGTCCGCACGAGCGCCGGGGTGACGGATGCGTCGGTCACGGTCAGGGTGACGTCGCCGGCCTGCGTCGAGGAAGTCACGTCGACTGCATAGTTGCCGTCACCCAGGTTCTGCAACACACCAAGCCCCACGCCAGGGTCGCTGCTCGTCACGCTCAGGGGCTGTGCCGAGAGCGGGTTGTCGTACTGGTCTGCCGAGGTGATCGAGAGCGTCGTGCTCGCGGCGCCGTCCGCCACGAGCTGCGACGAAGCGAGAGCGACCTCGAGAGAGTCCGCCGCCCCGGGCGTCTGCGTCAGCGAGAAGGAACTCTCCACGCGGGGCGAGGTACTGGGGATGCTCACGGTCACGGTCGATACCCCAGCGCGGGTACTCACGATGAGGGTACCCGTGTAGATCCCGGGGAGGGGCATGGTAAAGCCTGCGAAGCGGTGACCGAGGTCAGAGCTCGCAATCTGTACAACGTTCGGAACCACGTATCGCCCCTGCGCGTCCAAGGCCGCAAACGAAACGGGAAGCGATGCTGTGCCATCAGCCGGGCCACTGACTGGTGCGTTCAAGAACACCACCGAAGCGGGCGGGCCGACCGTCTGTACCATGGTTCGCGTTGCCGCCAGCGCCCCGCTTGAGGCGATCACCGTCACGTTCCCCACCGTGGTCGACGGGGTGATCGAGGCCGAGTACGTGCCGTCGCCGTGATCGGTCGTTGCGCCGATCTGCTGCGCGGCATCGGTGCTCGAGAAGATGACCGTCTCGCCGGTCACCGGCCGCGCCTCGGAGTCGCGCATCGTCGCGGTCGCCGTGAACGTGCTCGCACCGTCGGCAACCACCGAGGACTGCGAAAGCGCCAGAGACATGCCCGTCGCGGGCGGCATCCGGAAGGTCAGCCTGATGAACGGCGCCTCGTAGAGCACTCCCGCTGTCATGCTGACGTTTGTTCCTGCTGGGTCAACATAGCTCGAGCCGGCTCCGCCGCCGCCGTACGGGCTGCCTCCGCCGCCACCGAAAAAGCCCCCGCCGCCACCACCGCCATGAGACGCATCAGGGTCACGGAATCCCGGGAGGCCACCGATCCCGAGGGACCCGGCTTCCCCTACGGTTGAGTCGCACGGGGCACCGGGGGCGCCTCCCGAAGTCAAGGTCCCACCGCCAGCATCCCCGACGCAATTCCCGCGAGTGATTCCTGCTCCACCGACACTGCCTGACGCGGTGCCGCCGCTTGTGCCGTCGTATGGGCTTGCGCCGCCACCGCCGCCGGCCACCAGCACGCGGTCTGCGAGACCTGTCCCCAGGCGGCGCAGATCGGTTGCCCCGCCCCCACCACCGGCAGGGCGTGCATGTACCGCTGCGGGGTTTCGCCCGTCCGCTCCGCCATTAACGCCGCCGGTTTCCGCAATGGCGTTCCCCCCGACGGTTGCCGTTAACGTCTCTCCAGCGACCACCTGCAGTTCGGCCTCAACGCGTGCGCCGGCACCCGGCAGCTTTAGACTCGACGATGCGCCCGAGCCACCTTGAGCCACCACTCTCACGCTCGTCGCTCCGGCGGGCACGACGACCTCGTGCGTCCCGCTCGTGGTGAACAACACCACCCGGTCCGCCGCCTGTGCCGGCGCCACCGCCGGTGAGAACAAGGAGCCCGCGGTCACCGCAACCGCGGCGATCACCGCCCCCGCCGCGAACCGATTCCCTCGGCGATTCATCGTCGCTGATGCCATGCCAGCCCCCACCCGTTCTGGCGTTGCGCGTGTGCGCTTGGGCTCGCCAAAATGCCCCCTACTACCGAAGTATCGAGAGTGAGGTTACTCCGAGCAGACCCTAAACGCCAACCAAACATGCACCCAGTGCGCAAATTGTCGCATCTGCGCGCGGACTGGCTAGCTGCGCGCCCTCGGGTGCGCTGTCAGATAGCTCTCGCGCAGGGTGTCGGCGGTCACATGGGTATAGATCTGGGTCGTCGTCACGGAGGAGTGCCCGAGCAGCTCCTGCACCGTGCGCACGTCGGCACCGCCGGCGAGCAGGTGCGTCGCGAACGAGTGCCGCATGGTGTGCGGCGAGATTTCGGGAAGCGTCCCTGCCCGCTCGGCAGCGGCCCGAATGATCAGCCAGACGCTTTGCCGCGAGAGGCGCGCCCCGCGGGCTCCAACGAAGAGCGCCGGCGTGCCCTTGCCCGCCGCAACGAGCAGCGGCCGCGCACGGACAAGGTACGCGGCGAGGGCCGTGCCGGCGAAGCTGCCGTAGGGGACGATCCGCTGCTTCGACCCCTTGCCAGTGACTCGCAAGAAGCCCCCGCTCTCGAGCGCCCGCTCAGGATCGCGCCAGGCGTCGGCAGCCCCGGGCTGCGAGAGCAGGTCGTCCAGGTCGATCGCGGTCGCCTCGCTGACGCGCGCCCCGCTCGCGTACAACAGCTCAAGCAGGGCGCGATCGCGCAGGCCAACCGGGTCGTCGCCCGAGGCGGCGTTGAGCAGCGCCTCGATGTCGCCAACCGAGAGCGCCTTCGGCAGGCGTAGCGTCGGCTTCGGCGTGCGCACCCCGCGGCCCGCATGCTCAGCCAGCAGCCCCTCGTCAAAGAGAAAGCGATGCATGCCGCGGACGGTCGACAACCGCCGAGCAATCGACGCAGGGGTGAGCTTCTTCGGCTCCTCCCCTGCATCCGTGGCTACAACCGCCGCGGGGACTCGGTCAGCTGCGGGCCGTGGGGCCCCGCCAAGCTCGGCGACATACGCGCTGAGCAGCTCAGGCGTCACATCAGAGAGGTCCGTGACCTCGCGTGCCGCAAGCCACGACTGGTACGCGGCCAGGTCTCGGCGGTAAGCGTCGAGGGTGTTCGCAGACAACCCGCGCTCGAGGCTCGAGTGCCTGAGAAAGCGCGCCGCCCCGTCCTCGGGTGAGAGCGCGCTCGGGGTAGGGCTCACGACCGCTCGCCCCGCACGATGTCGCGCCGATCCCACGGCTCGTTTGCATCCCCGAGGGTCGCCCAGCCGCGGTCGCAGGCAAGGGCCGCTGCGAGCACGGCATTGGTCGTGAGCGAGTTCTGCACGCGCCGTTCGAGCACGGCCTGGACCGCGTCGTCGAGCGGGATCCAGGTCGGCACGATCTCGGCCTCTTCGCCGTCGCGCACGAAGTCGTGTTCGACGGGCCTGAGGTCCCGTGCGAGGAAGACGCGAATCGCCTCCGAGCTGCCGCCGGGCGACAAACACACGTCGAGCAGCAGGTCCCAGCGCGCGGCCTGCAGGTCGGCCTCCTCGGCCAGCTCGCGCTGCGCGCCCGCCAGCGCCGACTCCCCCGCGACGTCCATCAAGCCGGCCGGGATCTCCCAATCACGCACGCCGATCGCGTGCCGGTACTGCTGGAACATGAGCACGCGACCGTTGTCGTCGAGCGCGAGCACTGCGACGGCGCCCGTGTGGTCGACATAGTCGCGCACTAGCTCGGGAGCTCCCGGCGCCCCGTGCAGGGTGAAGCGATCGCGGCGGACGTCCCAGACCTTGCCCTCCGCCAGCAGCGCACTCTCGTGCACCGTCACGTCGGTGGCCGGAGAATCGGCAAAGGCCGCGGGGAAAATCCCCGCGGCCTCGCCAAGCGCAAGGCCGGCATCCGCGTCAGCGGGATCCTGCCTCGTTCGTTCCGAGTTAGGCGGCAGATTCGCCAACGGTGCTGCCATTCTCATCGGTGCCGTTCGAATCGCTGAACAGGCGGCTCGCCCGCTGGCGCTCAATCGCGGCGCCGGCGAGGCCCGCGAAGAGCGGGTGCGCGCGGCCGGGGCGCGAGCGCAGCTCGGGGTGCGCCTGCGTGGCGATGTAGAACGGGTGGACGTCGCGAGGCAGCTCGACGTACTCGACGAGCGAGCCGTCGGGGCTCGTGCCTGAGAAAGAGAGGCCGCCAGCCGCAATCTCGTCGCGGTAGGTGTTGTTCACCTCGTAGCGGTGACGGTGACGCTCACTCGCGCTCGGTGCACCGTAGAGGTCGGCCGCGAGGCTGCCCTCGGTGAACTTCGCCTCGTACAGGCCCAGGCGCATGGTGCCGCCCAGGTCGCCGCCGTCGATAATGCTGACCTGCTCGGCCATCGTCGCGATGACGGGGGTGTCCGTCTCGGGGTCAAACTCGGTCGACGAGGCGCCCGTGAGGCCCACGACGTTTCGCGCGTACTCGATGACCATGCACTGCATGCCCAGGCACAGGCCGAGGGTCGGGATCTGGTTTTCGCGGGCAAAGCGCAGCGCACCAAGCTTGCCCTCGATGCCGCGCACGCCGAAGCCGCCGGGCACGCAAATGCCGTCGACGTCTCCGAGCTGCGCCGCGGCACCCTCGTGGGTCTCGCACGTGTCGGACGGGACCCACTTGATCTTGACCTTCGCGGTGTGCGCGAAGCCGCCGGCGCGCAGCGCCTCGGTGACCGAAAGGTACGCGTCGGGCAGATCAATGTACTTGCCAACGAGGGCAATCGTGATCTCGTCCTTCGGGTGGTGCACCGCGTCAAGCACGGGCTGCCAGCCGCTCCAGTCGATCTCGTCGGCGATGAGGCCGAGGTGCGAGACGATGGTCTGGTCGAGCTTCTGATCGCTGAGCAGCGTCGGCAGGTCGTAGATGCTCGGCACGTCGATCGCGTTCACGACCGCGTCCTCGTCCACGTCGCACATGAGCGCGATCTTGCGGAGGTTGTCCTCCGTCACCGGGCGATCCGAGCGGAGCACGAGCGCGTCGGGCTGGATACCGATCGAGCGCAGCGCAGCAACGGAGTGCTGGGTCGGCTTCGTCTTCTGCTCACCCGAGGCGCCCATGAACGGCACCAGCGAAACGTGCACGAAGAACACGTTGCCGCGGCCGAGCTCGTGGCGCACCTGACGCGCCGACTCCAGGAACGGCTGCGACTCGATGTCGCCGACAGTGCCACCGATCTCGGTGATGATGACGTCGGGGCGGGGGTACTCCTCCGCCTGCAAGCGCATGCGGCGCTTGATCTCGTTCGTGATGTGCGGGATGACCTGTACGGTGTCGCCGAGGTACTCGCCGCGGCGCTCCTTGGCGATGACCTCCGAGTAGATCTGGCCGGTCGTGACGTTCGCGGCCTGGCTCAGCTCGATGTCGAGGAAGCGCTCGTAGTGGCCGATATCGAGATCGGTCTCAGCGCCGTCGTCGGTCACGAAGACCTCGCCGTGCTGGAACGGGTTCATCGTTCCCGGATCAACGTTCAAATACGGATCCAGCTTCTGCATCACCACGCGCAAACCGCGCGCTGTCAGCAGGTTGCCGAGGCTTGCCGCCGTCAGGCCTTTTCCGAGAGAGGAGACCACACCTCCCGTCACAAAAATATGCTTCGTGACTCCGGCCGATCGATCCGCGTTTCGCTCTATTCCCACGGGCTTTGATCCTATCAGTACATTCTGGACATGAACACTGGGCGCCGCACTCAGCGCAGCTCCTGGCGGGGAATCCACACCTGCTTGATGATCATCAGGACCATCGCGGTCACCGGAATCGAGATCAGTGCGCCGAGCAAGCCGAGCAGCGTACCGCCTGCGATTGCGCCGATCACGACGAGCGAACCCGGCACCGAAACGACCCGACTCATCACGCGAGGCGTCATCACGTACGACTCAATCTGCATGTAGATCAGGTAGTAGATGGCGATGCCGATCGCGGTCGCCGGCGAGTTGAACAGGGCGATCGCGGACACCATAATCGTGGCGAGCACCGAGCCAACGAGCGGGATGAGCGCGAGGAAGAACACTCCGACCGCGACGAGCGGCGCGAACGGCACCCCGAAGATCGTCATCGCAATGAACCCCAGGCTGGCGTTAATGAACGCGAGGGTCACCATGCCGCTGACGTAGCCACCGACGGACTTCGTCACCTGCTCGGTGATGTCCATCACCTTGCCGCGCACCGAGCGCGGCGTCAGCGAGTAGAAGCCGCGCTTGACGTTCTGCATTGAGGCGAGGAAGTACAGGCTCAGGATCAAGACGATGATGGTCGCGGTCAGCGCGTTGGCCAGGCCGATGCCCGCCTGCCACAGCCCGCCTGCCACCTGCGCCCAGCTCTCGGGACGACTAATAAAGTCCTGCGCCGTCTGGAGCAAGCCGTCGAGGTCGATGAAGCCGCCAACGCGATCGTTGAGATCAATGAACCAGGGCTGCGTGGAAATCTCGGAGAAGTACTGCGGCGCCGTCCTGATCAGCGTGCCGATCTGGCTCGAGAGCACCGGGATCACGAGACCCAAGATGGTGCCGACGATCAGAATGAATCCGCCGAAGACGACGCCGATGCCGAGCGGGCGTTTCAGGCCGCGGCGCTCAAGGAAACGGACGACCGGGTCAAGACCGAGCGCGATGAACAGCGCTCCGACCACGTACATGATGACGGTGGACAGCTGCCCGACCGCGCCGCCGAACAGCAGCGCGGCGAGCCCGCCCAGCGTGACGACGAAACCAAGCTGGAAGGGCTGACGGAACGTGAACTCGCGCACACGTTCGCTGCGCAGCTCAACCTGCGCCTCGTGGCCCGCCTCGCGCGCGTCCAGGTACATCGCGCGCGTCTGCGGGTCCATCTGTTCGGGGTCCGCGTGGACAACGTCGGGGTGGTCCTCGAGGTAGGTGGCCTCTTCCTCAGGAGAATCGACGTCCGCCGCCTGCTGGGGGCCGGACTTCGTTTTGAGAGCTCGTCGCAGGAAGTTCGCCATGCTGGTGAGCGTAGCAGCCGCCACCGACGCGGATCGGCCTATTTCGCTCCGCGAAGCGCCAGTAGTTCCGCGGCGTGCTCCAACGCACTCGAAGAGTCGCTCATGCCCGAGAGCAGGCGCGCCATTTCTGCCAGTCGGGCATCGCCGTCAAGCGCGCGGCAACTGCTCTCGGTGAACCCTCCGGCGGAGTCCTTTGCCACCTGGAGGTGGTTCCCGGCAAATGCGGCGACCTGAGCGAGATGCGTGACGACGATGACCTGCGACGTTCGGGCGAGCCGCTCGAGCCGGCGACCAATCTCGATAGCGGCTGCCCCGCCGACGCCGGCGTCCACCTCGTCAAAGACGAACGTCGGCACCGGGTCCACCCCGGCGATGACGACCTCGAGTGCAAGCATGACGCGCGAGAGCTCGCCGCCTGATGCACCCTTCGCGATGGGGCGCGGCTCTGCCCCCGGGTGAGGCCGCAACAGCAAGAGCACTTCATCGGCACCGCTGATACCTGGCTCGGCGGGCAGCACATCGACGCGAAACTCAGCGTCGGGCAGCGCCAGCTGGCGCAGCTCCGCGCTGACCTGAGCCCCGAGCTCAACCGCGGCGGCCCGGCGCAGCTCGGTGAGGGCCGTGGCGAGAGCGGCGAGACGGGCCTCAGCGCCAGCGAGCCGCGCGGCGAGTTCGCCGATCCGATCATCGTCTCCGTCGAGCTCAAGCAGACGAGTCGACCCGACCTCCGCGTAGGCCACGACCGCGGCGGCATCCGCGCCGTACTTTCGCGTCAGGCTCGTCAGGCTGGCGAGGCGTTCGTTCGCCCGCGCCAGCTCGCTCGGCCCTTCCTCATCGAGATCGCTGACGTAGCCGGAAAGACCTTGGGCGACATCGTGGAGCTGGAAACCGATGGCGCGCACCGTCTCGAGCATGGCTGCAAGGCGCGGGTCGTGCCCGGCAACGCGATCGAGCTCGTGTTCGGCCTCGGCGATCAGTCCCGCCGCGTCGCGCCGGAAGGGGTCGTCGGACTCGCTGGTCAGAGCCTCGTGGGCGGCGAGGCTTGCCGTGCGTAGTTCCTCGACGTTGCCAAGTCGCTCGATGCGCTGCGTGAGTTCGACGTCCTCGCCCACGACGGGTTCGACCTCAGCGATCTCGTCGAGCTCTGCGCGCAGGCGGGCAGCCTCGCGTTCGCGCTCGTCGCGCGCCTCCGCGAGCTCTGCGTGGGCGGCGGCGAGCTCCCGGCGCTCGCGATATGCGATGCGGTACTCATCAAGGGCGGCGGCGAGCGTCGCTCCCCCGAACCGGTCGAGTGTGTCGCGCTGGGCCGCCGAGGACTTGAGTCGCAGCTGCTCGGACTGGCCGTGAACGGCAAACAGCCGATCGGCGAGACGGTTCAGCGTGCCGACGGGTGCGGTCGCTCCGCCGACGCTCGCGCGGCTGCGCCCCTCGGCGCTCACCGTCCGGCCGAGCACGAGCTCGCCGTCCTCGACCTCGCCGCCCGCGTCGTCCACGATCTCGGCGACCTGCGGATCCTGCGTGCGCACGATGCCCGTCACTCGCGCCTGCGCGGCGCCGGTGCGCACCGCGCCGGCGTCGCTGCGCTGGCCCATGAGCAGACCGAGCGCCGTGACGACCATCGTCTTGCCCGCGCCGGTCTCACCAGTGATCGCGGTGAAGCCGGGGCCGAGGGGCAGGCGCGCATTGGCGATCACCCCGAGGTCCCGGATCTGGAGTTCGTCGATCATGCGTGCTCCCCCTCGGCGAGGCCCATTGCCGGCTCGGTGGCGCGAGTGCCGCGCCAGCCCGAGACGGGAAGGTGGAACTTGTTGACAAGCCGGTCGGTAAACACGGCCTCGTCCAGGCGCGCGAGACGCACGGGTTGCGGCGATCGCCGCACCTCGACGACGGAGCCGGCAGGCAGCTCGGTGCGGCGGCGGCCGTCACACCAGAGCACGCCGTGGCCGGTGCTCTCGGGAAGAATCTCGACGGTGAGCACCGACTCGGGGCCGACCACGAGTGGACGGTTAAAGAGGGCGTGCGCCGCAATTGGGACGAGCAGCATCGCCTGCACGCTCGGCCAGACCACCGGCCCTCCAGCGGAAAAGGCGTACGCGGTTGATCCGGTGGGGGTCGCCAGCACGACCCCGTCACAGCCGAACGACGACAGCGGGCGACCATCGACCCCGACGGCGACCTCGAGCATGCGCTGACGCTTCTCGACGCTGGCCTCGTTGACCGCCCACGACTCCGCGATCAGCTCGCCGTCGAGGCTCGCGCGCACGAGCAGCGTGACGCGCTCCTCGACCGTGTACGCACGGGCAAGCACCCGCTCGACGGTGGCGGTGAGGTCGTGCCGCTCCATTTCGGCGAGGAACCCGACATGGCCAAGGTTGACGCCCACGATGGGGCAACTCGACTCGCGCACCAGCTCGGCCGCGCGCAAGATCGTTCCGTCGCCGCCGAGCACAATCGCAATCTCGACCTCGGACACGGGAGTTTCAGAGTGCAGTTCAGAGGTTCGTTCGAGCGGGAGGTGGGGGGCAAATTCGACCCGGTCCTCCGGGTCCATGACCACGGTGACCCCTGCGGCAGTCAGCGCCGCGACCACCTCGAGGGTCGCCTCGATCGCCTCCGGACGAGCGGTGTGGGACACCACGAGGATCCGCCGGTTCGCGTCTGCGTCGTGCGTCATGCGTCCTCCTCATCCTCGGTGTCGACCGGCAAGGCGCGGCCGTCGGCTCACGCGGCGAGCGCGCGGATCCGTGCGTCCCATTCTGTCGGATCGCCGCCCGAATCGCTCGGGCCACGCCCGCGAGTGAAATGGACGACATACTCACGATTGCCTGCACCACCGACAATCGGTGACGGGATCAGTCCCTGGGTACGCAGGCCAAGGGTGAAGGCGGCGGCGAGTACCCCGCGGATGGCGTTCGCACGGCGAGCTGGGTCGACGACAATCCCGTCGCGAATCCCTGACCGACCCACCTCGAACTGCGGCTTGATCAGGAGCACGAAGTCGGCCGTCTCAGCCGCCACCGAGACCATCGCGGGAAGCACGAGCGGCAGGGCGATGAACGACAGGTCGGCGACGATCACCTCGGGCGGCGCGGGCTCCCCCGTCGCCTCGGCGAGTCCGGCGGCCGTCATTTCGCGCGCGTTCAGGCCCTCCACCAGCCGGATCCTGGGGTCGCCCCGCAACTCCACGGACAGCTGATCGTGACCCACATCGATCGCGAGCACGGCGCGGGCGCCGCGTTCGAGCAAGACCTGCGTGAACCCGCCGGTCGACGCGCCCACATCGAGCGCGAGGCGCCCCGCCGGGTCGACGCTGAACGCATCGAGGCCGGCAACGAGCTTGTGGGCGCCCCGGCTGACGTAGTGGTCGAGATCGGCGGCGGAGAGCATCGCGCCGTCTGGCACCTTCTCCGACGCCTTCGCCGCAACCCGCCCGTTGACCCGGGTGCGCGCAGCAGCGATCAGTTCGGCGGCGTGGCTGCGCGAACGGGCGAGCCCACTCTCGGCGAGTGCGCGATCAAGGCGCACCGGCTCCCCGGCCCAGACACGTTCGGTCCAGGCGCGCTCGTTTCCGGCGGAGTCTTTCTCGGAAGAAGGGCCGTGCTGTTCAACCGTCACCGCGCGCCGTCACCGGCCTGCAGCTCCGCGAGCAGCTCCTCGTACACCTGGTCGAACTGCGCGGCGCGCTCCGCGAGCGGCTGGGCCTCGATGACCTCGATGCGACCCAACAGGCCGTCCTCGGCGGGGCCAGAGGGGGCGGCCTCCGATGACCGTGCGGCCCCCGTTTCTCGCGGCTCGACTTCGTTCATAGCCCCAGCGTATCTGGTGAACGCACTACGATGGGGCCATGGCCCCGACACTGCACGACCAACTCCTGCAGCAGCTCGGAACCGGCATCATGACGGGACTCTTTCCCGCTGGGACGATCCTTCTCGCCGATCAGATCGCGCGCGATCAGGGCGTGTCTCGGCCGGTGGTGCGCGAGGCGGTTCGCGTCTTACAGTCCCTCGGCATGGTCGCCACTACGAAACGGGTCGGCATCCGTGTACTACCGTCGACCGCTTGGAATCTCTACGACCCCCTCATCATTCGGTGGCGGCTGGCCGTCGGCTCCGCCGGCGGCCAGCTCCGCTCGTTGACCGAGCTGCGTTCGGCCGTCGAGCCCAAGGCCGCCGAGATGGCGGCGCTGTTTCGCGACGACCGCACTGCTGCGAAACTCCTCGAGCTTTCCGTCGAGATGCGCGAGGTCGGCCGCGCGGGCGATCTCACCCAGTTCCTCGCGCTCGACATCGCATTTCACCGGCTCGTGCTCGCGGCCAGCGGCAACGAGATGTTCGCGCAGCTCGATAGCGTGATCGCCGAGGTGCTCACCGCCCGCACCGAGCAGGGCCTGATGCCACACCATCCTCACGAGGAAGCGCTCGAGTTGCACGTACGTGTCGCCGAGGCGATCTGGTCACAGGACGCCGCGGCGGCGCACTCCGCGATGGACCGCATTATGCGCCGCACGGCGGCCGAGGTCTCGCAGACCTGGTCGCACCTGCCGCGCCCCTCCGTACTCGCCGAGGCCCCCGCGGGAACTCACGCCGCGTAGCCCGCTCGGGGCTATTCCCGAGTGAACACGAGTTCGCCACGCACGAACGTTGCGTCGACCCGCACCGCGTGCAATTCCTGATCCGCGATCAGGGACAGGTCTGCGTCGAGCACTACGAGGTCCGCGAGCAGGCCAGGCTCGAGCGCGCCGCGGAGGTCCTCCTGCCGGACGGCGTAGGCAGCGCCGCTCGTCGCGGCGAGCAGGGCACTCTCCCGCGAAAGCGCCTCGTGCGGGAGGAACGGGGCTTCGGAGTCCCCCGGGTAGGCGCGGTTCACGGCGACGTGAATCCAATCCATCGGGTTCGGCGTCGTGACGGGCCAGTCCGAGCCGAATGCGAGCGGAATCCCGGCGTGCTCGAGCGAGCGGAACGCATATTGGTGACTGTGCAACGACGGATCAAGGAACGGCAGCGTCATCTCGGTCATCTGGGCGTCGCCCTGCGCCCAGTAAGGCTGGATGTTCGCGATGACTCCACTGAGCGCCATCCGCCGGATGAGCGCCTCGTTCAACACCTGCAGGTGGGCCAATTGGTGGCGCCGATCGCGCGCGGGGCTGACCGCCTGGGCCGCCTCGATCATCGAGAGCATTTCGTCGGTCGCCCGGTCCCCGATGACGTGCGCGTGAATATCGAAGCCAGCCCGCTCGAGCTCGAGCACGACCGGCGCGAGCTCCTCGGGGTCAAAGAACGTGATGCCGAGGTTCGGCTCGCTCTCGCCGTCGAGATAGGGAATCGACACGGCACCGGTGAGCGTTTCGCACACCCCGTCGTACATGATCTTCACGCCGTTGATGCGGAAGCGCTCAGTCTCGCCGAACGCCGTTCGGCGCGTGATGAGCTCTGACAGCGCACCCATCGGGTCCTCGCGCGGCAGCCAGAGGTTTCCAGTGACTTGCCCCAACAGCGCGCCCGTGTCGACGGCGCGCCGGTAGCAGCGTTCGATGTCGGTGGTCGGCACGAAGTCGCCGACGATGGCCTCCTGCCACCCGGTGATCCCGAGCGAGAAGAAGTGCTGTTGGCCGGTGACGAGTCCCTGGACACGGGTATCGTCGTCGAGCGGTGGGAGCAGGTCGGCCACGAGCAGCATCGCGGCCTCGTGCAGCAGGCCGACCGGGTTGCCCTCGGCGTCCCGTTCGATCTTGCCCCCGGCAGGATCCTGCGTGTCTTGTGTGATCTCGGCCAGTCGCAGCGCGGCGGAATTCACCCAGGCGCTGTGTCCGTCTTTGTTGGACAGGTACGCCGGGCGCTCCCCTGTGGACCGGTCGAGCTCAGCGAGCATCGTCGTTGTGTCGGTGAAGTGATCGAGCGACCAGCCCCGTCCGATGATCCAGGGCTGCTCGGGCGAGCGCGCGCAGTACGACTCAATCAGCTCGACCGCGTGGGCACGGCTGCGGCTGGCAGAGAGGTCGCAACGTGCCAGTTCGATACCGGACTCGACAAGGTGGACGTGGGCGTCGGTGAACCCGGGCAACACGCTGCGACCCGCGACGTCGAAGAACGTGCCGTCATCGGGTGCAAGCTCCGCCATCGGCACGATCTCGACAATCCGCTCGTTCGCGACCCGCACCGCGAAGCGTTCGCGTCCGCCGTCGGTGAGTGGCAGCTTGCAGTTGATGAGTGTGAGCGCAGAAGTCACCCGCGGCTCCTTTCGGTCGTGTCTACTCCGAGCCGACGAGGGCTCGGGCGGCGCTGGCTGTGGAGGTCCCGCGCGCCAGGATGGCGGCGGCGAGCGCGAGCAGCGCGAGGGTCGCGATGAGCATGACGGTCGCCATCGCCGCGAGCTCGGGGCGCAGCCCGGAGCGCAGCGAGCTCAGCACGTACACGGGCCACGGGGTGTTTCCGGTGGTCTGCACGAACGCCGAGATGATGGTGTTGTCGAGGCTCAAGGTGAACGCCATGAGCGCCCCCGCCCCGATGGCCGGGGCGAGCTGCGGAAGGAGGATCTGCCGGAAGCTGTTCCAGCGCGTCGCGTACAGGTCGGAGGCGGCCTCGGTCAAAGCCGGGTCGAGCGCGCGCACGCGCCCACGCACCAAGAATGACACGACGGCGGTAGCAAAGAGTGAGTGTCCGATCGCGAGGCGCAACAGCCCGTCGTTCAGGATCGCCACGCCGAAGTCCACGCTCAACGAGGTGAGCCACGGCATCAGCGATACGGCCTGCACGATCTCGGGAGTGACGAGTACGAGGGCGAGGACAGCCATGACCACAGACGCGAGCGTCCCCGTGCGCATCCCGATCGCGACACCGAGCAGCGAACCGAGCAGCGTGGAGATCAGCGTTGCGATCACGCTCGCACGCAGCGAGACGCCGACGGCGTGCAGGATCTCTGGCGTCTGGAAGGCCGCCTCGTAGGCGTTAATCCCGAACCCCTCCCATGCGCCGAGCAGGCGCCCGGTGTTGAAGGAGTACACGACGATGACGGCGAGCGGCGCGAACAGGAAGACCAACACCAGGATCCCGAAGATCCGAAGCGCGAGGTCACCGCCGCGGCCGCGCGGGCGCGGGTTCGTGGTCATGCGGACTCCTTGGTGTGTGCGAGAGCTGCGGACGAGCGCTCGATGGGCAGGCGGCGGCGCGCACGCAGCACCACGGCGCACCCCACGCCCACGGCGGCGACCAGTGCGATCGTGAGCACCGTGACCAGGATCAGCGTGACCGACATCGCCGAGCCGAGCGCCCAGTTCTGACCCTGCTGGAACTGCCCCGCAATCATCTGGCCGACCATGTTCCCCTTCGCGCCGCCAAGCACCTGTGCGGTGATGTAATCACCCATCAACGGGATGAAAACAAGCAACATGCCGGCCAGAATGCCGGGCAGCGCGAGTGGAAGGGTCACCTGCCGGAAGGTGCCCCAGCGGCCGGCGCCCAGGTCTTTGCTGGCTTCACGCATGGCGGGCGTGAGCCGCTCCATGGCGACGAAGATCGGCAGGATCATGAGCGGCAGGTAGTTGTAGACGACGCCGAGCTGGACGGCGCCCTTCGTGTACAGCATCGAGAACGCCGCGTCCACGAGACCCGCCTCACGCAGGAATAGTGTGACCGGCCCCTCGGGCGCGAGCAGAATCTGCCAGCCGATCGTGCGGATGAGGAAGTTTGTCCAGTACGGCACCAGTACGAGCGCGAGCACGACGTAACGCCAGCGCGCGCTCACCTTCACGGCGAGCCAATACGCGAACGGCACCGAGATCAGCAAGCAAATGAACGTGCCGATCGCCGCAATCTGCAGGGTGTTCGCGAACGTCTGCAAGAAGGCGCCGCTGAGCGCCTCGCCGTAGCGCGCGAGCGAGAGCACGGAGTTGTCGTGGGTGCCATAGAGCCCCGGCTTTTGCCCGAAGCTGTACCAGACCACCACCAAAATGGGGACCGCAAAGAACAGCAGCATCCACGCCATCCCCGGCGCCGCGAGCAGCGCAGCCGTGCCGCGCTGCTCGGCGCCGGAGGTCCGAGTTCTCGCCGCGCTCATCAGGCTCCCGCGCGCGCCTTCATTTCGGAGACGATCGCCATGCGCGTCTCCTGGGCGGCGTTGATCTGGCCGGTGTACATGCGCGCCTTCTCCTCCTCGGAGGGGAAGATCATGTCGAGCAGCTCGACGTCGCGCGCCACCAGCTCGTCCTGCGAGGCGCCGATTCCGGTGCCGTACCCGACGAACTCCGTGTTCCGCGCAGACTCCTCGATGCCCAGCGAGAAGTCGATGAACTCGTACGCGGCATCGATGTTCTTCGCGCCCTTGACGATGGCCCAGTTGTCGGTCCAGAGATTCGTCTCAGGCGTCGGCAGCACCCACTTCCAACGATCGGGGTCGCCGCTCGCCAGGATTCCCCGGCGGGCCTCACCGTTCCAGGTGTGTACGAGGGCCTGCGACCCCTGGGGAATGGCGCCGCCGCCCGGGGCCGAGTCGAACGCCGAGATGTGCGGGGCGAGGTCGTCCACGAGGAACTTGCGGATCTGCTCGAGTTCACCCTTGTCCTGCGTACTCTGGTTCCAGCCTCGAGCGAAGCACAGAATCGAGCAGATCTCGCCCGGGTCATCGGCGAGCGACGTGCGCCCGCTCGCCTCGTTCTGGGCCGCGTCGATGAAGTCATCCCACGAGACGAGGTCGCGCGTAATCACTCGGGTGTCATACGCGAAGCCGGTCGTGCCCCAGAACTTCGGCACGGTGTAGCTGTTGTCGGGGTCCCACTCCTGGCCCATGAATGCAGCATCGACGTTGCCAATATTCTTCAGACGGCTGAGGTCGAGCTTCTCCAGAAGGTCGTTCTCCGCCATCTGCGGCACGAACACACCCGTGGGGATCACCATGTCGTAGCCGCTCGTGCCGCGCGCTGCAACGAGCTTCGCGATCATTTCCTCATTGGAGGAGTACGAGTCAATGGCGACCTTCTTGCCGAACTCCTTGACGTTCGTGGGGTCGTCATAGCCAGCCCAGGAGTACACGCGCATCGTGCCGGCGCCAGCGCCGCCACCGGACGTGCCCGAGCCGCTCGGGGCACAGGCCGCGAGCGCAAGCGTCGCGCCCGCCCCGACGATGCCGCCGAGGAAGAGCCGACGGGTCAGCTCCAACTCACGGGCGCGCGGAACAAGGATCTTGGGAATGCGTGATTCGGTCATGAGATTCTCTCCCTTGAGATAGACGGGGTCAGACGGCGGATACTGCGGGGAAGACGGCGACGTGCTCGGACTGCCACGACGCGAGGACGCGGTCGCCCGCGGCGAAGCGGTGCGGGTCGACGGTGCGCGCGGCCCGGGTGATCAGCGTCGCGCCAGCGGGTGTCCGCACGACGTACTGACGGGCATCGCCCAGGGTATTTACGGCCTCGACCGTGCCCGCCACGGCGTTGATCGGGGCGTGCACCGACTCCGGCGCGAGCGAGATTGCCTCGGGCCGGATGGCAACCGTCACCGAGCCCGATCGGGGCCCGGCCACACTGTGGAAGCGCACCCCGTCACCAGTGACGAGCAGCCCGTCACCCTCGGCGCGGACGTCGTCGAAGAAGTTCTGCTGGCCGACAAACCCTGCCACGAAGCGGCTCGCGGGGCGCTCGTACACGGTCTCGGGGTCATCGAGCTGCTCGATCCTGCCGCCATTCATAATGGCGACTCGGTCGCTCATCGCGAGCGCCTCGCCCTGGTCGTGGGTGACGAACAGGAAAGTGGTGCGCAGTCGGGTCTGGATGAGGCGCAGCTCGATCTGGACCTCTTCGCGCAGCTGCCGGTCGAGTGCCGCGAGCGGCTCATCGAGCAGCAGCACGCGCGGGCGGTTGACGAGCGCACGGGCGAGGGCGACGCGCTGCTGCTGACCGCCCGAGAGCTGAGCGGGCTTGCGGTCCGCGAAACGCTCAAGCCGCACGAGCTGCAGCACGTCGGCGACCCGCTCGGCGATCTCCGACTTCGAAATGCGTCGCTGACGCAGGCCGTACGCGACGTTCCCGGCGACGGTGAGGTGCGGGAACAATGCGTAGGACTGGAAGACAGTGTTGACCTCGCGCTTGTTCGCGGGAAGGCCCGTAATGCTCTCGCCGTCCAGCAGGATCTCGCCCGCATTTGGCTGCTCGAACCCGGCGATCATGCGCAGCGTGGTTGTCTTGCCGCAGCCTGACGGGCCGAGGAGCGAGACGAACTCCCCCGGGTTGAGCTGGAGGTCGAGCGCGTCAACCACCGTGGAGTTTCCGAAGCGTTTGGTGATCCCGCGCAGCTCGAGCGTTGAACCGTTGGGTACAGGGGTACTCATCGCGTCTCCTCCAGATGTTCATGTGCAGCTTCGAGCGTGCGCAGCCAGTCGGCGGCGGCTGCGGCGATCTCTTCGACCGGGCGGTCGATCTCCAAGCAGGCCACGCCGGGTTCGCCGGCCGGCGATTCGAGCGTGTTGAGCTGGGAGTTCAGCAGGCTCGCGGGCATGTAGTCGTGACTGCGTTCGGCAAGGCGTGAGGAGATCACGCGCGAGTCCCCATCCAGGTGCACAAACGCCAGTTCCGGGCTGTAGGCGCGCAGCAGCGTGCGGTAGCTCAGCTTCAGCGCCGAACATGCGACGACCGGCGCGGAGCCGTCCCGCGATCCCGCGGCGATTGCAAGCCCCACGATGCGCAACCAGGGCTCCCGGTCGGCGTCGTTCAACGGGGTCTCCGCTTCCATCTTGCGCCGGTTCTCGGCGGGGTGCAGGTGATCCGCGTCGATGAACGGACGGCCCAACAGGGCCGCTAACGCCTCTCCCACGGTACTTTTACCCGCGCCAGAAACGCCCATGATCACTACCGGCACCTGTGCCATCCGCGTCCCCTCGTTGCAGCTCACTCAACAATAAACCATATTTATAGATCGTCAAGTTTGGCAAAGAGCAGATGTAAGGAGTTGAGCGCGGAAGCACAGCGCCCGGCGAGATCACGCCGGGCGCCGGCTCGCCGGGCACTGGGAGTGCTACAGCCAGTGGTCGGCGTACAACGCCTCGGGCACGCGCAGCCCGTAGATCGCGAGGCCGGACGACCAGATCGCCGCGCAGCCCGCGCGCAGGAGATCGATCTGGGAGTCGCCCTCAGCGACGATCTCGACCACGTTGGCGTTCATGCGCACGCGCGACCGACCGACCCGGTGGCTGCCGTCGCGCATGCGCTCCGTCTCGGGGTAGGGCAGGTGCAGATCGGCGAGGCTCGCCACAATATAGTCAGGCCGCATGTCCGCTGAGGCTGCAACGAGCTGCTTGGGACGATCCGCGCCGGTGAGCACGTGCAGTGAAGGGATCCCTGCGGCGATCGCGCCCTTGATATCCGTGTCGAGGCGGTCGCCCAGCATCAGCGCGTTGCGCGTGCCGAACCGCTCGAACGCCGTCTCGAAGATTGCACGTTCGGGCTTTCCCGCAAAGACCGGGAGCCGCTGGACCGCGGTGTGGACGGCCGAAACAAGCGTCCCGTTTCCGGGCGCCATCCCGCGCGCAACCGGAATCGTCCAGTCGGTGTTCGTCGCGATCCAGGGCAGCGGCGGCTGGCCCGGGCGCTCGGCGAGCGCGAACGCTGCCTCGGCGAGGTGCTCCCAGCCAACGTGCGGGGCAAAGCCCTGCACGACCGCATCGGGGTTGTCCTCCGCGCTGCGCGTGACGCGGTAGCCGGCCTTCGTAAGCTCATCGACCACGCCTTCGCCACCGACGACGAGCACCAGGGCGTGTGCTGGCACGTGATCGGCCAGCAGCATGACCGCCGCCTGCGGCGAGGTCACCACGTCTGCGGCGGTGGTGTGCAGCCCCAGCGAAGTGAGCTGCTCGGCCACCGCGACATCGGTCCGCGAGGCGTTGTTCGTGACGTAGCCGAGTCGCACGGTCTCCGAGGCACGGTTCAGCGCATCAACGGCGCCAGGGAGCGCCAGCGGCCCGCGGTAGACGACGCCGTCGAGGTCAGCGAGTACGAGCTCGCGGCCCTCGATCGGCGCAGCTCCTGCGGCGGCGCGGCGGAAGAGCGCCACGACTACTCCTGCTCGCTCGGCTCGGCCTGCCCTGCGGGCTCCGCCGTTGGGGCGCTGCCGGCTTCGGTCTCGGCGTCGGCTTCAGGAGCGACCTCGACGCCGGCGTGAGTCTCGGCAGCAACTTCGGCTTCAAGCACCTCCGTCTCCGAATTCTCGACCACGGACTTCTCGACCACGTCGACCGGCTGCCCCACAAACTCGTCAGCCGGCGACTCTTCGGCCACGTGACGAGGCGCATCGTCAATCTCGACGCCCGCCCGGTCGTTTGCGTACGAGTACTCCTCGACTACCTCGAACACCTCGAGTTCGGCGCCGCCGAACTTCTCCTCGAGGGCTGCCTCGGCGACCTCGGCACGCTTCTGCCACTGCGCTGCCTCGCGATCGCGACCGAGGTCACTGAGCACTGCGGCATACGCGGCGAAGAGCTCGGGGCTCCACGAGAAGGCGCGCTGCGGATCGAGCTGAGGAATCTCGAGCTCGAACAGCGCCTGCTGGGTCTGGCCCAAGTCCAGGCGAGCACCGGACATCGCGATCGCGACCTGCACCTGCACATCGGTCGACAGGGTCTTGACCTCGACGCCGTGGCCAGTCTCGATGGCCTTCTCCGGCCGCCCGAGCGCGCGCTCGCAGTCGATCATCATCGCGAGCTGCTGCTCGGAACCCGACAAGCGGCGGTAGGTACGCAGCTCGCGCAGCGCGGTGGCGAAGTCGCCGTTCACGTATGAGGTGATCGCGAGGGTCTCGCGAGTCACGGGGATACGGCCAGCCTTCCGCGACGCCGAGATGGCGTGCTGGTGGGCGAGCTCAGGATCGGTATCGATCAGGATCCCGACCATCGCGAGGTGCCGCGCGACGACGTCAGCAAGGTCCTTCTCGAGCGTCTTTAGCTCGTTGCGGGCACCGGGGTGCAGGTCCTTTGCGACGACCTCTTCCGGGATCGACGGATCCCAGTGCTCCGAGCGCACGGGGCGCAGCTCGTGCTGGAGGCGCTCGGCCTCGGTCCATTCGCGATCCACGCCGCCGCGATCCGAACGACCGCCGCCGCGGGTGCCGCCACGGCCGAAGCTGTCTCCCCCGCTGCGTGCGTTGTCGCGGCTGAAGCCGCCGTCGCGCTGCGGACGATCACGGTCGAAGGAGCGCTGGGGGCGATCGCCATCGCGGCGGGGACGGTCACCGTCGAAGCTGCGCTTCGGACGATCGCTGTTGTACTCGCGCTTGGGACCATCGAACGAACGCTGGGGGCGATCGCTGTTGTACGGACGCTGCAGACGGTCGCCGCCGAACTCGCGCTTGGGACCGTCGAAGCTGCGCTTCGGGCGATCGTTGTTGAAGTCGCGCTTGGGACCGTCAAAGGAACGCTGAGGACGGTCATTGTTGTACTCACGCTTGGGTCCGTCGGACGAGCGCTGCGGACGGTCGCTGTTGTACGGACGCTGCGGACGATCGCTGTTGTAGTAACGCTTCGGGCGATCATCGAACGAACGCTGCGGACGATCATTGTTGTACGGACGCTGCGGACGATCGCCGCCAAACTCGCGCTTGGGACCGTCGAAGCTGCGCTTCGGGCGATCGTTGTTGAAGTCGCGCTTAGGGCCGTCAAAGGAACGCTGAGGACGGTCATTGTTGTACTCACGCTTCGGCCCGTCGAACGAACGCTGCGGACGGTCGCTGTTGTACGGACGCTGGGGGCGATCGCCGCCGAAGTCACGCTTCGGGCGGTCGTCGCGGAAGTCGCGTCGATCTGCCGGGCCGCCGCGGTTGTCGCGCTGCGGACCACGATCTCGGTCTCCGCCGCGGTAGCCACCGTTCGAGCTCCCGCCGCCAGAGTTTCCTCCGCGGTAGCCTCCACCCGTGCTGCCGGAGCCGCCACCGGCACTGCCGCCACGGTATCCGCCGCCGGTGCCGGCACCGCGGGAAGCGCCGCCGCCGTTGCCCCCCTCACGGTAGGGACGCTGGGGGCCTTCGCCGCCACGAGGGGCGCCACGGTTCTCAGAGTTCGGACGTCCGTGGTCGGAACGATTCCCGTCGGGACGGTTGCCGTCGCGTCGGGCTCGGTCGTTGCCGTCGTAGCTACCATTCGACCGGTCGTTCATGAGGTTTCCTCCCGCGGGCGTCGTGCCCAAATCACTGTCTAGAAATCAGAAAAGGCCGCTCAGGACCGAAGCTACCAGCAATGGTAATCTTCGATTCTGAACGACCTTTTCTTTGAAAAAGAAGTCCGGCGGTGTCCTACTCTCCCACAGGGTCCCCCCTGCAGTACCATCGGCGCAGTCAGCCTTAGCTTCCGGGTTCGGAATGTTTCCGGGCGTTTCCCTGACGCTATAACCGCCGTAACACTATTGACCTGTCAAACCCAACCACACAAACACACCAACCAGGACAAGTACACACTCCGAAGAGCATGGACCACACCGGTCAGGGTGGGTGGTTGTGGCTTGACCGTACGTCAAGAACCACAAAGTGGACGCGAAACATCAAAACACACATCAGAGG
>NZ_JAFIRI010000003.1:0-118007 GCF_018682295.1 Leucobacter sp. CX87
CCACATTCCGTGTCCCGCACTGCCGTGCTGACAAGGGATAACATTACGTTCGATCCGGCCCGCGGGCAAATCACGCCCCGCCGCCGGGCGTGTCCCCCCGGAAACACGCGGAAGTTACAAACCCGAGCCGACCCGGACGATCCACCCCAACCGCGCCAATCCGGCCAAAAGTCGCCAGAAACACCGATTTCGACCTAAATCCCGGGCGTGCCAGGCTCAGAAGCAGGCGAAGCAGCCGGAGCTCACGCATCACTGCCGTTGTCAATGGCCGCGGCCCCAGGCCCGCCCGCAGCGTTGATTGCTTGAAAGTGTCGAATCCGCGATCCGATGCACTCTGCCAACAGAGTGTTCCCGACCCGTGGCGTACGCGAGTAGCGCTACCGACACGGCAGAGGTGTCCGGGAGAAACAGAAAAGCCCGCGTGTGAACGCGGGCTTTTCTCATGGTGGCGAGTGCGAGATTCGAACTCACGAAGTCGATGACAGCTGATTTACAGTCAGATCCCTTTGGCCGCTTGGGTAACTCGCCAGTGGCCGCACAAGTGCGACCAAGAGTCAAGAATAGTACGTCTTTGCGGGGAACGGAAATCGAGGGCGCTCTTCGGCATTTCAGCGTCGGTCTCGGCGTCGCATAGCGCCGGGAAATCGGGCGCTAGAGCAGGCCGTGGTCGGCTGCCGCGCGGATCGCTTCTTCTCGCCCAGACACCCCGAGCTTGCGATAGACGCTGCGCAGTTGCGACTTCACCGTATTCGGCGAGACGTGCAGACGCTCGGCGATCTGCGCGATCTGGTCGCCCACCACGAGCTCCGAGAGCACACGCGCCTCGCGCTCCGTGAGCGCCTCACCCAGGGCGGTGAGTGAAAACGGCTGAGCGAGCGGCTCAAGCCAAAGCTTCGCCGGCGCCAACGGTCGCAGGTCGGCGAGGTCCTCCACGGTGATGAACGAGAGCAGCGAGCGCAGCCGCGTCTCACGAATACGGTGCAGCGCCATCTCAAGCGCATGCTTCGCGATCTCCGTCCGACCCAGGCGGAGCTGAGCGGTGGCCAGGAGCAGGTGCACTTCGGCGGCCTCGCGCGGCCGCAGGCTTCGCTCGCCCAGCACGGTGAGACGAGAAAGCGCATCCTCTGGGCGCCCGACAACGAGCGCGATCCGCGCGAGTGTGCACAGCATCGGGGCGCTCTTCGCCGGACCATACGCCGCCTCTGACGCCTTTGCCGCGGCGCCCGAAGCGAGCAGGAGGTCAGCGCGCATCGCGCGAAGCCGCTCCTCCCATGAGGGGGAAAGCCCCATCCGGCGCATCCCTTCGAGCGCTCGCTCGAGCTCGGCCGCGCCTCGCTCCGCAGCCCCGGTCACGAGTCGCGTGTACGCACTGGTCCACACCGTCGCAGGCCAGAGCTCGCACTCGTGCAGCCGGTCGCGGAGCCCATCGAGTTCGACGAAGGCGTCGAGGACCGCGCCTTGCTCCAGGAGTAGGTGCACGCGCGCGAGCCGCCACGCGGCCGCCTCGAGCGTGCCCTCCGCTTCGCGCATGACTGAGTCGGGGATGGGCGCGAGCGCCCGATCGGCCGACTGCAGGTCGCCACGAATCGTGTGACTCAACGCGAGCAACGCATTCCGGCGGTGCACGAGCGCCGGATACACCTCGTCCGTGATGAGGTTCGCCGCGTCAATGGCGCCTTGGTGATCACCGGCGAGCAAGTTGACCACCGTGAAGTCGATGAGGAGCGAGCTGCTCGCGCCGGCACGGGCCGCCGCGGCCGTCTCGAACTCGACCGTTCCCGGAAGCAAGCGCTGCGCGATCAATCGCGCCTCCGGGTACTCTCGCAGCACGCGATGGCCCACAAATCGCGCTACCTCGAGCAGGAAGCGGTCGGTCGCCGTGTCAGGTATCTGGCGCGACAACAGCTCCGTCAGCCCAGAGCGAATCAGCCGCTCGGTGCGTCCGGAGGGTCGCAAAGCCCGATCGCCCATCACCATCGCGAGCACCATGGCGAGCGTGCCATCCTGTTCGATGCGTTCCTTGGACAGACCGTAGAGCAGGTCCAACATCTCATCGCGCCGATCGACGGTGATCTCGCCCAGTCGGCGAACAAACTGGCCCCACACCGAGCGGTCGAGCCCAGCCTCCACCAAAAGCCGAAGGACATCGACGGGGTCGCCGAGGGCGGCCAGCCGTCGTGCGGCCCTGACCCGCACGGCGCGTCGATCCTCGAGCGGAAGATGTTGTTTGGCTTCGCTTCGAAGCCCGGCCAGCGGCAGGGCATAGAACGTAAACACGCTGCGGCCACGGGGTCGCGTCTCGATGCGACCGAGGCCACGCTGGGCGAATGATTCGACGAGTTCCCACGCACCCCGCGACTCGGCGATCTCGGCGGCGAGAGGCGCGTCAAGCTCGGGACTCAGCGAGAAGCGGCGCGCGGTCTGGCGTTCCTCATCGTCGACAAACACATCGAGCGCGCCGATCGCTGCAACGGAAAGCGCCTCGCTAATGCGGCGCGCGCGCGATCGGGAGGTGCCCGCCCCCGGTGACAGCGGCCGGCACTCCGTAAGCGCGACCCGGACCGCAAGCGCGCTCCCGCGTGTGACGCGGCGAAGCCCCTCTGCCTCGGCCGCAGTCAGGTCGCCCCCCACAGAATCGGAAAGCGCCAAGATCTCGCTGGCGGTCATGGCCAGGTCAGCCGAGTCGATGACATCGATGCCGAGCGTCACCCGGTTCGCGGGCGTCTCAAGCGCGGTACTCCTGCGTGTCGTCACGACGACGCGCAACCAGGGGACGCGGCCAATCAATGCCACGAGCTGCGCCTGAGCGGCCTCCTCTGCGCAGTCCAGGCCGTCAATAACCAGGGCAAGTGAGCGAGGCGCGGCAACGAGGGCGCTCGCAATTGCGGCGGTCGCCTCGCCTACTGGAAGCGCGCCACCTTGGACCGCGACAAGGACGGCCCCCGCCGGTTCAGGCAATACTGCGCGAAGGCCGGTCGCGACGCGCGCCCAAAATTGTCGCGGACTGGCCGCTTCGGGATCAATCAGGACCCAGGAAGTGGGGCGCCCGGCGGCCTGCCGCGTGCGTGCCCATTCAGCCGCCAGCGCGGTCTTGCCGGATCCGGGCTCTGCATGCACGACGAGCGCGCGCGCGGGACCATCAAGGCGTGCGAGCAGTTGCTCTTGCCGCATGGTCACGCTTCCCCCCAATATTCACCCGCTGACTCGCCGTACCGCCAACCGGGTCCCCTCAGCCAAAGGTACCGCGTTCCAGCGCACTTTCCACGTGTATTGGATCGTCGATGCGCAATCTGGTGGCGAGTGCGGTGAGGGTGAGGGCCGCTCCCCCCTCGATGCGGACGGCAGCGCGGGCATCGCCCTTGGTCGGCCCGCGGTTGATGATGGCGATCGGCGTACCCGCCTGTTCCGCCTGGTTCAGCAGGCGGATGCCGGAATTGACGGCGAGCGAAGAGCCCACCACCAACAGGACGCCGCCCGCCGCGACGACCTCACGGGCGGCCTGGAACGTCTCCGCGGGCACATACTCGCCGAAAAAGACGACATCCGGGCGCAGCAAACCCCCGCAGATGGGGCAATGCGGCACCGTCACCCGTTCGAGGTCGACGAGCCCCGCGATTTCGGCGTCCGCGTCGGGGTTTGGTGTCGCGACCGCTCGCGCGGCAGTCTCCGCAAGTTCGGGGTTTGCCTGGTCGATCCACCCGAGCACCTCGGTGCGCGCAAATCGGTGCCCGCCGGGGACGCAGCGAATCATCGCGCCGTTGCCGTGCAGCTCGACCAAACGCTGGGTCCCGGCGAGGCGATGCAAGCCATCGACATTCTGAGTGATGACGCCGCTCAGCCTCCCCGCTCGCTCGAGCGCCGCGAGCGCGAGGTGTGCGGGGTTTGGCCGGGCCTCGCCAAAGGCGCCAGCACCTAGCCGGGCTCCCGCCCAGAAGCGCTGCCGCGCGGCTGCGTCCCCGAGAAACTGCTCGACCCGCATCGGCGTACGCGGCGGCGCACCTTTTCCCCGGTAGTCGGGAATACCCGAGTCGGTGCTGATTCCGGCGCCGGTGAGCGCCGCAATCGGCCGATCCTGCGCCAGGGCAACGAGTCGATCTATCGCGTGAGCATCAATCGATTCCGACGTGTTCTCCGCGTCGCGGCGCGACTCACTGGCAGGATCCTGCCTGTGCTGCCCCGCCATGGCCCGGCCCTACTCGCCGCGGGAAACTCGGGTCATCTCTTCGCGCGAGACGACCTTAATGCGGGTGCGGTCCGCCGCCTCACCGAGGCCGAGCTCGTGCTCGTCGAGACGCTGCCAGCCCTCGATCGTCGTCACGGGGACCTGGCGCTCCTCAAGCAGCGCCGGAATCGCCTCGATGCTCGGGTCGGTCGGACGCCACAGGTTCTCGCGGTCGGCGATGAGGCTCTCGAGGGTCTCGAGGGCATCAGACTTCGTGTGCCCAATCAGGCCGATCGGGCCGCGCTTGATCCAGCCCGTCGCATAGACGCCGGGGATCTGTTCTCCCGACTCGTCGAGCGCGCGGCCGCGGTCATTCGGGATCACGCCACGCGCGTCGTCGAACGGGATCGCGTCGAGCGGGGACCCGAAGTAGCCGACGGCGCGGTACAGCGACTGCACCGGGATAACCTCGAACTCGCCGGTATCGACGACACCGCCGTGTCCGTCGGGGGCCGTGCGTTCGATCTTGAGACCCTCGACGCGGCCGTCCGGGGCGACGACGGCGACCGGCTTCGACCAGAAGTGAAGGAAGAGGCGGCGGCTCGCACCGGGCCCGCCAGCGGCCTCGCGCTCGGCCTGCTCTGCGCGCCACTTGCCAAAGATGCGGGTCATCACGAGGGCCTGCTTGTTCTTCGCTACGAGCTCGTCCGCATACGCGTCCTCGCGATCGAAATCGCGCTCGTCGATCACGACGTCGACATCGCGCACCTCGCCCAGCTCGCGCAGCTCAAGCGGCGTGAACTTCACGTAGGAGGGACCGCGACGGCCGAAGACGTGCACCTCTTCGATGGGGTTCGCCTTCAGCCCCTCGTAGACATTGTCGGGAATCTCGGTGACCAGCAGGTCGTCCGCGTGCTTGATGAGCATGCGCGAGACGTCAAGCGCCACGTTTCCGTTGCCGATGACGGCGACCTGGCGGGCGTCAAGCGGCCAGGTGCGGGGCACGTCAGGGTGCCCGTCGAACCAGCTCACGAAGTCGGCGGCGCCGTACGAGCCTTCGGCGTCGATGCCGGGAATGTCGAGGGCAGCGTCGCGAATGGCGCCGGTCGAGAAGATCACCGCGTGATAGTGGCGCTCGAGGTCGGCGAGCTGCAGGTCGACACCGTAGCGAACGTTTCCAAAGAAGCGGATCCCGCCGTTGTCGAGCACGTCGCGCAGGGCGTTGATGATGCCCTTGATACGCGGGTGGTCGGGCGAGACGCCGTAGCGCACAAGTCCGTAGGGCGCGGGGAGCTGGTCAAAGAGGTCGATCGAGACCTCGAAGTCGCGCTCGGCCTTCTGCAGCAGGTCGGCGGCATAGATGCCAGCCGGGCCGGCACCCACGATCGCCACTCGCATCGGGTTCGGTGCGGCTTCAGTCATTGGTGCTTCTTTCTTCTCAGCTCGCGCGGGTCGCCGCGCACGGGTGTCTGTGGTCGCGTGAACGCGCGGGTCTAGCCTTCGCGTTCGACGATGGAATCGGCCATGCGAGCGAGCGCGCGCGTGACAGCGGAGCGCGGCAACGGGGCCAGGGCAGCCACGGCGTCGGCGGCCCACTGCCGGGCGGTGTCCGCGGTCTCCTGGGTCACGGCATGTTCGCGCAGCGCGATGACCTCCGGGTCCAGCACCGAGGTGTCGGCGCCAGCTTCGATCTGTGCGAGGCCGGCATCGATGCGGGCGAGCAGCGCTGCCGCCTCGGGATCCTGCGGGGCGCGCTCGCGCAGCAGCAAGATCGGGAGCGTCGCGACGCCCGCGCGTAGGTCCGTCCCGGCTCGCTTGCCCGTCCGCTCGGCCTGGGGCGAGAGGTCAATGACGTCGTCAACGAGCTGGAAGGCGACGCCGATCTTCTCGCCGTACTCGGTCACCGGGTCGGCGTACTCCGCCGGGGCACCCGAAAACATGACGCCCATGCGGGCCGCGGTCGCGATCAACGCACCCGTCTTGTCCGCGAGCACCTGGATGTAGTGGGCGATCGCGTCGTCACCCTCCTGCGGACCGACCGTCTCGTGGAGCTGACCAAGGCACAGGCGCTCGAAGGTGCGTGCCTGCAACAGGATCGCCTCCTCGCCCATGCCCGACACTAGGGTCGAGGCGCGCGCGAACAGCAGGTCCCCGGCCAGGATCGCGACGTTGTTGCCCCAGACCGCCTGCGCGGCGGGCACGCCCCGGCGCAGCTTCGCGTCGTCCATGACGTCGTCGTGGTAGAGCGATGCGAGATGCGTCATCTCGATGGCCTGTGCCGCGCGGCGCACGAGCTCGTTGGGGCCCTCTCCCAGCTCGCTCGTGAGGAGGGTCAGCAACGGCCGGATCCGCTTGCCGCCCGCCTCCATGAGATAGCGGCCCGGCGCGTCTGCGATCGGCGAGGCGAACGAGAGCTGCTCAGCAAGGCCCGACTCGACGAGCTCGAGCTCGTCCTGCAGGCGCTTCGCGTGACGCTTGTCCTGCACGTCCTGGAAGAGGCGCAGCGGGAGCGCCTGGGTCGCGGTGTCTTCCGCGAGTGGCCGGATCATCCGTTGTCCTTTGCCTTCGTGGCTGGCTGTGCCGCGGGCTTGGCGGCGGGCTTCGCCGTGGGCTTGGCGGCGGGCTTGGCGGGAGCCTTAGCGGCGGGCTTCTTCTCGGCCTGCTTCGCCGGAACAGACTTCGCCGCAGCGGGCTTCGCCGACTTCTTGGCGGCCGCGGGCTTGGCCTCGGGCTTGGCCGACGCCTGCTCCTCGTGCGCGGGGGCGGCGGCGGCCTTGGCGGGCACGAATCCCCGGTGCAGGGCGGCAATACCGGCGGTCAGGTTCCGGTAGGCCACGCGCTCGAAGCCCGCTTCGCGCATCCAACGCGCGAGCGTGGGCTGATCCGGCCACTGCTCGATCGTCTCGTTGAGGTACTCGTAGGCCTGCTTCGACCCGGTCACGAGGCCGGCGACGCGCGGCAGCACCTGACGCGAGTACCAGGTGTAGGGCGCGCGAATAGCCGCCGCGGGCGTCGAGAACTCGCAGATCACGACGCGTCCGCCCGGCTTCGTCACGCGCAGCATCTCGGCGAGCGCGACCTGCGGCCGGTCGACGTTGCGCAGCCCGAACGAGATCGTGGCGGCATCGAAGCTGTTGTCTTCGAAGGGAAGCTCGGTTGCATCGGCCCACACGAACTCGATGCGCGTGTTGCCCGCCTGGCGCTTGCGCCCCTCGTCGAGCATGCCGTTCGAGAAGTCGGCGGCGACGACGTGCGCGCCCTGTTCGGCCAGCGCGGCACTCGAGGTGCCTGTGCCCGCGGCAAGGTCGAGGATGCGCATTCCCTTGCGTGGGGCGACCGCGCGAACGGTCGCAATACGCCACAGCCGGGTGATCCCGACGGTCAGCACATCATTCATTAGGTCGTAGCGGTGCGGAATCTCGTCGAACATCGCCGAGACATCGCTCGACGACTTCGTTACGGCATCGGGTCGAGTCACGCCTGCCATGGTATCCCGTGTACCCGTGCGCGTTCCGTACATGCCTCAGCTACGGTCATGACGCCGCACGAATGAGGCGGTGCGCGAGCACTCCACCGGTCGCGGTGGCAAGGCCAAAGAGCGCGAACAGCGCCGCCGGTCCCCACGAGGCGCCGCCCGACCAGCCGAGCGAGGCCTGTGCTGCGAGCGGCAGGAACCCGCCCACCACGGCGGCCAGGTTGTAGCCGAGGCTCACGCCCGAGTAGCGCAGCTCCGTCGGGAAGAGCAGGGTCAGCGCCGGGCCCGCGACGCCATAGGCCAGGATCACCGCGGAGAGGCCGAGGCTAACCGCAAGAAACGCTCCGACACCGGAACGCTGGTCCATGAGCCAGAACACCGGAAAGGCGACGAGGGCCGTGGCGATGCCGCCCCAGGCCGTCACTCGGCCGGGGCCAAAGCGCTCGCCGAGTCGCCCCGAAAGCAGCGTGACGCCCACTTGAACGACAGCGGCCACCAGCGTCGCGTTGACCATGAGTTGGCGGTCGATGCCGCGCTCGTTCGCGCCGAAGTTCACGAGGAAGGTGTTCATGAAGTAGAACCCGCCGACGCCGAGCAGGGACACCAGGATCGCGACACCGAGCCGGCCAGGGGTGCGGCGCAGCACCGCGAGCATCGGCACGCGGACGCGCTTGCCCTCGGCGACGAGGCCCCTAAACGATGGCGACTCCTCGATCCTGCGCCGCAGGAAGACCGCGACGAGCAGGAACGGGATCGCGAGCAGGAACGGCACACGCCAGCCCCAGGCGTCAAACGACGCGGGGGGCAGCAGCAGGACGATCGTGAACGCGCCGCTCGAGAGCAGGGTCGCGATCGGCGAGGAGAGCTGCACCAGGGCGGCGAGCCGGTTGCGGTGCTCCCTCGGCGCGTGCTCGATCGCGATGGTCATCGCGCCGCTCCACTCGCCGCCGACGGCCACCCCCTGCACAAGGCGCAGAACCACGAGCAGGATCGGCGCGGCGATACCGATCGCGAAGAAGTCGGGAAGCACGCCGATCAGCGCGGTCGCAATGCCGATGAGCACCACGCTCAGAATCAGCGTGGGCTTACGGCCGATCCGGTCGCCGAGGGACCCGAAGATCACCGCGCCGAGCGGGCGCGCGACGAAACCGATGCCGAACGTGGCAAAGGCGGCCAGCGACGCGGCCCACGGGTCGAGCTCCGTGAAGAACAGCCGATTGAACACGAGCGCGGCGGCAAGCCCGAAGAGGTAGTAGTCGTACCACTCCATCGCGGTGCCGACGAGGGCGGCGACCGCGACACGGCGGGCCTCGGGAAGGCTGAGTTGCTCACGCATTTGGCTGATTCTACGGGCAAGCGCATGCCGCGGGCGGGCGGCGCTCAGTCGCGGACGAGTAGATTAGTGGGGTGACGAGCGAGCCCCTTTTCCCGCGACTGCGCGCCGTCACGCGACCCCTCAGCGAGATTCCCGACCTCCTCGCCCTGGCGGACCCTGCGGCACCGCTCGCCTGGATCCGGGGCGACCGCGGCTGCGTGGGCATCGGCGAGGCCCTGCGCCTGAGCTTCACCGGGCCCGACCGATTCGCGCGCGCGGCGGACGCCTGGCGCGAAGTCGCAAAGCAGGCGACCATCGACGACCCGGTGCAGCTTCCCGGCTCGGGGCTCGTCGCCCTCGGCACGTTCGCGTTCGCCGACGACAGCGCGGCCGAGAGCGTCCTGATCGTCCCGCGCGTGCTCGTCGCGCAGCACCGCGGAACCGCCTGGGTGACGCTCGTGAGCGATACGGCAGAGGAGGCCGCGGCTCCCCACGTTCCTGCAGACATTCCGGCAGGATCCTGGCCCGGCGCCGCGGTGGACCCCGCCCCGGGCAGCGAAGACGACTTCCGCGCGGCCGTCGTGGAGGCGACCGCTCGCATCGCCCGCGGCGAGGCCGAGAAGATCGTATTATCGCGCCAGTTGCACGGCGCGGTCGCCGCAGACGCAGACCTGCGCGTGCCCATTCGCCGACTCGCCGAGCGCTACCTCGACTGCTGGACGTTCGCAATCGACGGGCTCGTGGGCGCGAGCCCCGAGACGCTCATTCGCTCGACGGGAGGCGCCGTGTCCGCTCGCGTACTCGCGGGCACTCGCCCGCGCGGGGCTGACGCGATCACCGATGCGCACTCGCGGGATGCCCTCCTCACGAGCGATAAGGATCAGCACGAGCACGCATTCGCGATCGACAGCGTCGTCGCTGCCCTCGAACCGCACGTCCGCGAGCTGCACGCCAGCGAACAGCCGTTCGCGCTCGAGCTGCCGAATGTCTGGCATCTCGCCACCGACCTGGGCGCCCGCCTAGCCGACGACGCCACCTCGATCGAGCTTGCGGGAGCGCTGCATCCGACCGCCGCAATCGCCGGCACCCCGACCCCGGTCGCGGTCGCCGCGATCGGGGAAATCGAGACGTTCGATCGTGGCCGCTACTCGGGCGCCGTCGGCTGGACGGACGCCGCGGGCGACGGCGAGTGGGTGATCGCGCTGCGCTGCGCGCAATTCGGGCCGGCGTCCTCCGGGGCTCGGCACGTCACCGCCTCGGCGGGAGGGGGCATCGTGGCCGGCTCGGATCCTGACCGCGAGCTCGCCGAGACCGTGTCAAAGTTTCGCCCCGTAGTTGAGGCGTTCGCCCCGCCAGCGCACCCCGCGTCGTAAAATTGGGTATGCCACTCCCCCCGAGCAAGCTCGAGCTCCAGCGTGAGCAGCGCAAGATCGAAACGCGCGCCCGAATTCTCGCCGCCTCGGACACGCTCTTCACCACACGAGGCTATGAGCACACGTCGGTCGACGACATCGCGGAGGCGGCGGGAATCGCGAAGCGGACCGTCTACCTGCATTTCGCCTCAAAGGCAGCGATCCTGCTGGCGTACTTCGACGACTGGCTCGATGCCTTCACGGATCTCTTTCTCCTGCGTCCCGTGGACGAACCCGTCCTCGAGAGCACGCGGGTGACGACGCTCAGCATGGCGCAGAACGGCTGGATCGATGCCGCGGAGAGCCAGGGCGAGGTGAACCCCTTCGTCGAGCACCTCGTGGCGGGCTCGCCCGAGATCGCCGGCCACGTGTTTCAGAGCTGGATCCGCGCGCAGGGCCGAATCGCTGAGGACTACGCGCGGCGCATTGCCGTGCCGGTAAATTCACCCCTGCCCGCCGCGCGAGCGCTCTCCGTATTTCTCGTCTGGCACTCCTCGGTGCTCGCGGCACGCGACCCGGCCCTCACGGAGCATGCCCGCTCCGGCGCCTTCGGAATGGATGTCTTCGCTGTCATTGCCCACGGCGAGATCTGAGTCAGCGCTCACGAATGAGCGGGCGTGTGGTCCCCGTTTTCACGGAGCCCACGCGCCCGCTCATTCAATGAAACGCGCTGGCTACACCCTCTGAGGCAGGCGCTGCTCTGCGGTCCTGCGCCGACTCAGCACGAGCACTGCCGCGCCACACGCGATCGCCAACAGCGCGAGCAAGCCGGCAACCCAGGGCAGGATCGCGCCGGTGAGCGCGAGCACGCCGAGCAGGACGCTCGCGTCGTCGGTGTCGCGGCCGGCATCGTCTGGGTTCCCGAAGGTGAAGTAGTCCACCACCGCGACGTTGACGATCTTCGTGGCCTTGCTCTCGGGCGACACGGTCACGTGCATCGTGATCGTCGGCGCGGCCGACGCCCCGAGTCCCGCGCCCGCTGGCTGCAGCGGCCCGAACAGGGTGCAGGTCAGCATGCCGCCGTACCCCTGCTCGCTCGCGCCTTCGACGGAGCAGCTCTCCCAGTTCGGGAACACCGAGCTGTCGCCCTTGCCCGGCCAGTTCACCTCGGTCACCTTGAGGTCAGCCGGCACCTTATCAGTGACGACCACACCGTCCGCGGCGGTATCGGTGCTGAGGTTGTGCGTGGCGAGCGTGTACGTGAACGCCTCGCCCGCCTCAACCCGGTTCGTGCTGGCCGTCTTCTCGATCTCCACGTCCGCGTGCCGCGGCGAGGCGCAGTCGGCCGTGAGCTCGGGGAACGCGACATCAAAGCTCAGCGTCGGGTTCACGCTGAACGTCACCGTCGAGGCTCCTCGCCACGCGAAGTCGAGCTCGCTCGGATCCACAATCATGCCGTTCTTCACGAACATGGCCTGCTCAGGCTGCGTCATGATCTTCGCGGTGCCCGGCAGGTGGTAGCCGCCGCTTGGAGCATAGTCAGCAGCCTGCAACGGCCGCCATCCGGGGTAGTCCGTTGCGACGCCTGACGCCGAGAACGCGGTGCCCGGCCATGCTGCGTCTGCGCGCCAAGACGCAGATCCGCCCGGCTGGGAGATCGATACCTGACCCGGGGCCGTCGCGGTAGTCGCGCCGTTCGGTGCCCACAGCAGGTCGATCGGCGTATCCCGCAACAGCTTTGACTTCGAGACGACCCAGCCCAGACGCGGAGCATCGGCAACACACGTGGCGTAGACAAATGCTTGGACGTCCTTGACGGGGACGTCGGCCTCGTCGCAATTGTTGTCGGGGTTGCTGTCCGCTTCCATCGCCACACACGCGATGTTCGTGAAGGTATCCACCACCGTTGGCGCCTCCGGGGCGCTCCCCGGCGTCACTTCGGCGACTCCGACCGGTTCAGGCACAAACACGACGGTCACGGTGACCGCCACCGATTGACCCACCGCGAGTGAGTCAAGGGTCAGGTCGACATTGTTCGGGGCGTTGGTGTACCCCGGAGCGCTGCCCCAGGTCACGCCGGTGCCCACCGTCAGGCCCGTGATCTGCAGGCGGTCGTGGATATCGTCGTCCGTCACGCGGACTTCGGTTGCCGCCGTGGTGCCGTGGTTCGTCACCGTCAGCACGTAGTCGAACGACTCACCCGGTTCGGCCGCGCCGTCGGCACCGAGGCCGCTCGCGGTCTTCTCGATCCCCACGTCGGGAAGCTGTACGGGAGCGCAGGCGTCGTCGGTGTCGGAGTAGTCCCCCGAGGTGACGGTCGCGTTGTTCCCGACGATGATGCCCGGGGCCCCGTCACACACGCCGATCGCGTCCGGTTCCGCCGCGGTCACCCGAACCTTGGCAGACACGGCGTAGGAATGCAGGGCATCCGCCGGAGTCAGCTCGCCGCCCGAAACGATGGTCCACGTTCCGCGACCATCCCACTCTGCGGCCGTCGGTGCCGGGGTGTCGGCGACCGCAGCCGCCGCCCACCTGCCGGTCAGTTCGACGCCTGCGGGAAGCTCAGGGGCATCGGTGAGGTCATACGCCACCGGGCTCGGCAGCGGCACCAGGGTGGTGGCCGGGTAGGTCACATCCACCTGGTACGCCAACGTCCAAGTGCCGTCCTTGTGGTCGACGACCGAACTCAGCGTCTTCTCCACCTCGGGGAAGTGCGGTTCAGCGCAGGCAGCAACCGGCGTAGTCCGGCCTCCCGAGCTCAACAGACCCGTATTCAGGAACCCTCCGGGGTCGCCGTCAGGCAGGCACGCGGTGGTGCCGTCCTCAAGCGCCTCGTCGGTCACCGATGCGACCACCCGCACGGTGTACGTGTGGGTTTGACCGGCGCCGATGTTCTTCCCACTCGCCAGGGACTGCGACGCGCTCACGTCCGCGAACGTGCCCGTCCCTGCCCCCGTCCAGGAGGCGCTTCGCGCGGTGATTCCCTCCCCGAATGCGAGTCGATCCGACAGGTCGTACTTTGCCGAGCGCCCCTCGGGGTTTGCGTCACCCTGCGGTGCCAGCGTGACCACGAGGTCGTAGAGCACGCTCCATTCACCGGTCGCCGGGTCTTGGGCCACGCTGCGCGCGGTCTTCGTGACCCCTGGGTACACACGCTGCTCGGTCGGCAGGCAGTCCGCGTCGGTGCGGTCGATCAGGCCGACCGTCAAGGTGGCACTGTTGAAGAAGCCGGTACCCTCGCCCGCGCACACGCCCGTTTCCTGTACAAACTCGTCGGTGATCTCGACCACCCAGACGACCCGATACACGTGCACTTCAGCCGCCCCCAGCGGATGGTCGACGACGAAGGGCTCGCCCTCGACAACCGGCAATACCGGGACGGGTGCGGAGGCCCCAGCGTCAGTGCGCTGGGCCGTCGCCGACAGGCGCGTGATGCCCGAAGCAAAGTACGGCTGGTCCATCACCGAATAGAAGGTCGCGTCGCCACCCGAGGTCACGGTCACGTCATACGAGACGGCCCAGCGCGACGCGTCGAGCGGGTCTTGCATTGCTGAGACCCCACGCTTTTCGATGACCGGCAGCCGCGGCGGCGCACACGCTTCCGCTGAATCAGACTCGCCATTTGCGGTCACCTGGGCCACGTTGAGGAAGCCGCTCGCGCCCATCCCCTCGCCGCCCAGACAGACCAGCGTGTCGCCTTCCCAGCCCTCGGCGGAGATAGTGGCGTGTGCCGTCACCTGGTAGGTCTCGACTCCGGCCTCGCCGGTGAGTGGCGCAAGCGTGCGCCCGGTAGCGAGTTGCGCCCGCCACGTCGGGCCGCTGAACACGCCCGAAGTCGGGCCGCTCCACGCAGCATCCGTCACCACGATGTCGCCCCCAAAGGTCAGCTCGTCCGTGAGGTCGTACACGGCCGGCAGGGTGCTCGACTGATTGGTCACGACAACGTCGTAGATGATCCGCCAGGTGCCGTCGACAAGCTGCTCCGTCGACGCGACCGTCTTGTCGACGTCAACGCCGGGGCGCACGATATCCGTGCAGGCTTCGTCGGTGTTCCCACCGACCCCGTTCGTCACCGTCGCGCTGTTCCAGACGCCTCCGCCGCCCGGGGTCGCACAGTCGAGCACATCGGCATCGACTGACGGCGACACCGAGACCGTGCGCGACACGGTGAAGACGTGCGTGTCGCCCACGGCGAGCATTCCGGTTGCCACCTGGGTGTCGCTTCCGCCGTTCCAGGCGAGGTTCCGGGTCGCCGACCCCTCCGCGGAGATCGTCGGGTCGCCGACCGTCCACGCGCCGCCACTCAGGCCGGCGGGCAGTGCATCGGGCGTGTCCGTCAGGGAATACCACAGAGAGATCGGAGCCGGGTTCGTCACCGTCAACTGATAGTTCAGCGTCCATTCCCCGAGCGCATTGCTCACTGCGGCGAGCGCGACCTTGTCGACGACTGGGCTCGCGGGGGTGCCGCAGCCATCGTCGCTGTCAGTGCCACCCGGATAGGTGACGGTCGCAGTGTTGAAGAAGGCCGTGTCCGGGCCCGCGCAGACCAGTCCGCTCGGGGGGACCGGGTCGGTCTCCGCCGTCGCAGTCACGCGGTAGACGTACTGGTGAATGCCGTTAGCGCCGATCTGCACGTCCGTCAGGTTCGGCTCATCGACCCATCCTTCCGACTGAATCTCGTAGACCTCGGCGAACCGGGGGGTGTCCGTCAGCGAGTACACCGTGGGCAGCGCATGCGCATTCGTGACCGTCACGGTGTAGTCGAGCTGCCAGGCGCCACCGTCGAGCTGGGTAACGTCCGCGTCAGATTTCTCCACGGACACGGGAACCGTAACCGGCTCCGTGCAGGCCTCCGCGTTGTCGTCGAAGACCCCGTTCGTCACCGTCGAGCGGTTCCAGATACCGGTTCCGTCCTCAGCAGTCGCCGAGCAGCGCAGGGCTTCAGGGTCGACCACCGCAGACAGCAGAACCGCCGCAGTGACCGTATAGGTGTGCGTCGCACCGCTCGGGATCATGCCCCGCGCGATCTCGGTCTGGCCGGCGCCATCCCACCCGGGGGTAAGCGTCGCCGACCCGCCGCCTGCCGGCGAGATCGCGGGCCCGGCCACCGACCAGGGAGTGGTGAGCGTCACGCCCGCGGGCAGCTCGGCCGGCGCGTCGGTCGCCGTGTAGGCAAGCAGGAGCCCGCTGGTGTTGGTGACACGCACGGTGTAGCGGAGGTTCCACGCACCGTTCGTGCCGACGCTCGGCGCAGCGGCGCTCTTGGTGATCTTCGGGCCGCGCGGTTCACCGCAGGCATCGTCCGAGTCGGTTCCTCCAGGGAAGGTGACGGTCGCGACGTTGTAGAACGCGCCGCCGTCTCCCGGCGTACACGTGAGCTCCGGATCTGCCACCGTCGCGTCAAAGGCGGCGATCACGCGATAGACGTAGCTGTGCTGACCGCTGACCGCAATGACGGTGTCGGCCGCAGGAGCGGCGCCGAACCACCCGTGGCTCACGGGAGTGAACCCCAGGCCGAGGTCGGGAAGGTCCGTCAAGGTGTAGACAGTGGCGTACGTCGAAGAGGTGTTCTTCACAACGACGTTGTAGTCGATCTGCCAGGTGCCGTCGGCGAGCTGCTGCACGGCACCGTCAGACTTGTCCACAGTGACCGGGGGCGTCTCTCCGCCGGAACAGCCGGTGTCGTCGCGCGTGATGTCGCCGGACTGGACGATGGCCCGGTTGATGAGCCCCCCATCGGTGACCTCGCACTTCTCAAGCGGCGTCGCCCCCGCCGTGGGCAGGATCACGCCGGCCACCGTGTAGGTGTAGGTGGTCCCGGCGGGGATCCTGCCTTCCCAGACCACACCGGCACCTGCCGGGTAGGCGGAGTTCAGGGATGCAGGAGATCCTGCGGCGGCCGCGACGTTCCAGGCGCCGCCGACGAGTGTCCAGCCCGCCGGCGCGGCGGGGAACTGGTCGCTCAAGGTGGCCTGCAGTTCGACGCTGCTGGGGTTTCGTACCTCAATCGTGTAGCTGGTGTTCCACGAGGCGTCCGGGTTCTGCGTGGACACGTGACCGCGCTTGTTCACCTCGGGAAACTCCGGGGGTTCGCAGGCGTGCGCCTCTCCGACGATCTTGATCTCGCCCGCCTTGTACAACTGCACGGTGTTCAGGAAGCCGCCCGCCTCTGGGGCGGCCGACCCGACGTCGCAGACCGCGTGGGATCCTTCCAACGCCTCCATGCGCACCGCGGCGTTGACCGCGATCTCGTAGACGTGGCTTCCGGTTGCGGCGAGCAACTCGACGTTGCTGGCCAGTCTGGTGTTCGGGGGCAGCCCGCTCCACGTGGGCACGAGCGTCACGCCGCCTGGCGCTGAAACCACAGTCGCCGAACTCACGTCAATGCCGGTGCCGAACTTGAGCTCATCGACGAGGTTGTAGCGGTAGGTCGAGGTGCTCGAGAGGTTGACGACCGTCACACGGTAGGTGATCGTCCAGGTGCCGTCAGCGTTCTGCACGTTGCTGACGACGCTCTTCGAGATAGTGCCCTCGCCTGCGATGGCGGTGTTCACGATGCGACAGGTAAGATCTTGGCCTGCGGCGGGCGTGACCTTGTTCCCGCCGGTCACCGCAACGCTCGTCTGGGTGCCTGTTTCCACGCACACCCAGGCGGGAGCGGCGGTGTAGCCCGAGGGGCCCGCCTCACTCAAGGTGTACGTCACACCGGCAATGACCCGGCCGCTGATGGCCGCCACGTCGGGGGTCGTGATCGTACCGACACCGTTGATGGCTCGAGTGGCGCCGTCGGCGGCGGTCAGCGTCCACAGGTCTGCAGTCGACACGCCTCCGGCGGAGTTGTCGACCTCCTTTTCGAGCGTGAGCGTCTGCGCGCGTGCCGCGTTGGTCACGTCGCAGTGCACGTCAGCGTTCGGCATCACAAAGGTGGTCTCCGTGCCTGCGGCGCCACACGACCAGGTGGTGGTGTAGCTGCCCGCGCCAGCGAGCGTTTCGGCGACGGTCACTGCCGACCCGACCGCGATGTTCGCCTTGGTCACGGTGTTCGCGGCGTCCGTCCACGAGCCGTTCGTGTGCCCCGCCGTCACGGTCGAGGTCTTGCCGGTGCCGCCGTTGATCGTGAGTTCCGCGGTATCGCCACGCACCCCGTCGATCCAGGTCTTGGTGAGCGTAACCTGCCGGGTCGCGTTGGTATTCGTGAACGTGCAAGTGATGTCAGCCGCGATCGTCGTGAACTGGCCATTTACCGGGACGACACCGTTGTCACAGGCCAGGGCTGCCGAGTAGGCACCCTTGAGCGGATTGCCGGCCAGTGTCTCAGCGACGGTGACCGGTACACCGGCCGGGTAGGACTGCGAGACCACGACGCCGTCGACCGGGGCGGTCGACGTGCCCCCGGCGCTGCCGGTGAGCGAGACGATGGCCTGATCCCCAGGAATGCTGTTGACCCAGTCCTTGACCACGGTCACGGAGTAGAGCTGGGGAGCCTTGTTCACGAAGGTGCAGTGAATGCTCGCGCCGGCGATGGCGTCAAAGGTCGCAGAGGTGCCCGACCAGGTAATGTCCGCGGGTTCCCCGCGGACGAGACACACCGATTGGGTCGTATCGAGGACATATCCCGGGAGGCCCGGTTCTTCCGTGATCGTCACCTGGGGGGTGGTTCCGGCGCGTCCCTCGAAGGTCGCACTCGTCATGCCGGTCGTTCCCTCAATCGAGCTCGTGGCGGGGAAGGCTCCGATGATTGTCTCGGGGGTCGTGCTGCTTGCCGTGAAGTTCCAGCCATCCGCCTCGGGGGCGTTCTCGATGATGGTTCCCGAGGCGTCCGCGATCTTTTTCTGCACCGTGATCGTTTCGGGGCACATGCCCTCCGCGAGGTTGCGCAGGATATCGCCGAAGTTCTCGTTGGATCCGAGGAAGTAGTCTGAGTTCCGCTGCGGCCCCGCCACCGCCGCGAGGTTGACGTCGCTGCCCTGCAGGCCGATGCCGATGCCGATCAGGCGCTGCCCGGTCGACTTGATCTTGTTCGCCGAGAAGATGGCCTGCTCGACGTATGCGAATCGGCTGTACTGTCCGGCTCCAGCGCCTCCGCCATCGACGGTCGGGTTGCCGTCCGTGAGGACAATGACCGAGTCGTAGCCCGTGCCGACCTGGTTGAGCCCGGCGTCCCAGTTCGTCGCGCCGCCGACCGTGAGGGCGTTCGCATAGGCGCCGACAGCGGCAATGTCGTCGGCGACGAGCATGGACAAGTCGAGCTTCCGAGTGCCGGGGACATCGCTGAAGGAGTAGAGGGAGATCGTCGACGGCGTGCCGCGGAGCACCTCGGCGAAACTCTTGACCGCTGCCTTGAGATTCCTGATCCGGTCACCAGACATCGATCCGGACGTGTCGAGCACGAGCGCGATGTTCTGCCCGCACACCTGTCGCGGCGCGGGGTTATTCATCGACAGGGCCAGCTTGCCCGAGAAGCGATTGTCCGCGGTCCACTGACCGTCTCGGGTGTCGTCGTAGTAGTTGGTGTCGACGTTGCCGAAGCTCGCACCGGAGACGTGCAGGGTCTTCCCGTTACCGGCGATAGCCGTGAGGAACTGGTACGGCTTGGCATCGACGCTATTCATCCCACCGAAGCCGAGCGTTCGCGTGGCGTAGTAGTCGGACGTGACGGGATAGGCGTTCTGCCCGGGCGGGATGGTATCGGGGATCTTCGCCCAGACGAGCCATCGCTTGCCCGCGGGAACGTCGATCGTGCAGGTGCCCGCGACCAGCGCACACTCGTAGGACGGCGAGGTCGGCTGCTTGTACTCGCGCGCCATGTACACCGCGCCGTCAGTCGGAGGCAGCACCACCGCCCGGTTGTTGGAGTCGCGCTCGCCACCGACGTGCACGACGAGATGGGCGACCGGGCCCGTGATCGCGAGCGGCGCGATCCCGGGATCCGAGAGCTCGGCGGGTGTTTCCGGAGCATTCTCGGCAATCGGTGCTTCCCCCGCCTCCGGGGTGCTCGGCTCCCCCGGCTCGACAGCAGGGCCTGCCGGTTCTTCCGGCTCGGTCGCCGGGTCCGTTCCCGTGTCGGGTGTCGTACCGACCTCACCCTCAGGCTCGGACACGGTTCCCGTCGGGGGCGGAGAATCCACCGCGAGGGCGGTCTGGGCGGGGAGGACAACGGCGCCCGAGAGCAGCACCGCCAGGCCGCCGGCAATCCAACGGCGACGCACCGTCAGCAGGCGTTCCTGTGCGCGGCGTTCCCGGAGCGAACGACGCGCGCCGATCTGTCGTGCTGATTTTTGGCGCGTGAAGGTACGCATTTCCATCCCCCTGCTGCAGTGGCTTGTCCTCTTGTTGGAGCCATGACGAGTCATGACCGCCGCAGAACATCTCGCGGCTTGCGCACTATCGGAGGCCCCCACTTCCAGCAACGCGCTCACTGCACTCGGTGCAGTCACTAGGGAAGTAAATCACAAAAGCGCGTAACTGCACGACGTGCATTGATGATTTTGGGTCACGAAATGATCACGATCGCGAGCAAGGGCTTGCGTCAGGAGCTTGCGCGAAGAACTTTTCCCGGCAGCCCCGTTGGGTGTGCCGACAAGAAAACCCAGCGAGTCGTTACATCGCCTTTTCGTGGCTGTCGGGGTAGCGCAGGCCCAGCGTCGCCTCGACGCGCGCGCGCTCGGCGGCGACGTCGAAGTCTGGCTCCGGCCATTCCGGGCCGATGGCCTCAAGCGCCTCGATGAGCAACCGCTGCACCGCCACCCTGGCGTACCACTTGTTGTCGCCGGGCACGACGTGCCACGGCGCGCCATCGGTGCTCGTGCGCGCGAACACCGTCTCGAATGCGGACATATAGGCGGGCCAGAGCACCCGCTCAGTCACGTCGCCTCGCTCATACTTCCACCGCTTCTCAGGAGTGTCGAGCCGCTCAAGCAGCCGCTTCGCCTGCGCCTCGGGGCTGACGTGGAGCATGACTTTCACAACTCGGGTTCCCTGGACGGCCAGGCGCCGTTCGAAGTCGACGATCGCGCCGTAGCGGCGCTCGATCTCCTGCGCCGGCGCCATCTCGCGCACGCGCTGGATGAGGACGTCCTCGTAGTGCGAGCGGTCGAAGACCCCGATCACGCCTGGGCCTGGCACGCGAGGCTCGATGCGCCAGAGAAAGTCGTGCGCGCGCTCCTCGGGGGTGGGCTTCTTGAAGGCGGCGATCTGCACGCCGTACGGCTCGATCCGGCCGATCACGTGGTTCACGATGCCGCCCTTGCCCGCGGCGTCCATCGCCTGCAGCACGAGCAGTACGCGATCGGGCGAGCCGAGCTGGCTCGCGGCGTACATCCGTTCCTGTAGCGCATTGAGCTCGTCGCCCGCTCGCGATAGTTCCTGGACCGCCTCGGCCTTCTTGGCCGTCGTCCCTGGGGTTCCCGCTGGGTCGACCTCGGCGAGGCGGGTCTCGGCGTCGACGCGCAGGAGGGGGCCGAGCGGGGCGTTCCAGAAATCGGTGCTCACGGGCGTCTCCCTTGACGGCGAATCGTGGTTGTGCGCCGCACGCAGTGCGAGGCGGATTGCCCCCATGCTAATCGGGGCGCACGCCGCCCGGTCTAGCGCGTCAGCGGAATTTCGACAATGCACGGGCCAGCGACCGGCACCGTAAACGCTCGTTCGAGCTCGGATCGCGACTCGACGCGCGCGTACTCCCAGCCGTAGGCGGCGGCGAGCTGCTCGATGTTCACATGCTGTGGGGTGAACATCACGCGATCGAACGCCGCACGGTCGGCACTCTGCCCGGCCTCAAGCCCCGAGAAAATTCCGCCGCCGCCGTCGTTGCCGACGAAGATCTGGATGCGCGGCCGCGGCTCGCCCTCGGTCAGCATGAGCGAGCCCGCGTCGTGCAGCAGAGCGAGGTCACCGATGAGCACGCGGGTGACACCAGCAGCCTGGCTGGGCAGTTCGCTGGACTGGCTGGCGAGGGCGATGCCGAGCCCGGTCGCGATCGTGCCGTCGATCCCGGCGAGGCCGCGATTTGCGTGCACCCGTACCTTCCGCGGCGCGGCGATCCCGTCGAGCACGCGCACGAGCCGCGACGCGGCAAGCACCAGGCGGTCGTGCGGCCACGTCCCCCGCCAGATCGTCTCGGCCAGCAGCTCGCGCGTGACGGGCTCGCGCATCGCGGCCACCTCGGCGCGCGCGTAGGCGTTGCGTTCCTTGTACCCGGTCGCACGCGCCGCCTCGAGGTCGGGCGCGTGCACGGTCGACTGCTCGGCCTGAAGCTCGCGATCTCGCAAGACCCACGCCCCGAGCCAGCGGCGCATCGCGCTCGGATCGTGCGCTTCACCCACGCGTGCGGCACGCACGATGCGCGCGGAGCGGCCGGGGTTGTACCGTTCGATGCCCTCCCCCGCAGGATCCACCACGATCGTCTCGACGTCGTCGCGGACGAGCAGAGCGGGGAGCTGTCGGCTCAGCGTCGGGTGGCCAAAGACGATGGCGCGCTCAACCAGCCCGCCCAGGTTTTCGTCGCCCGCGAGCCGCGCGGCGTTCGCGATGGCCTCGCGCCCGAAGCGCGCGCCGCTGACCACCTCGGCGAGCAGGGGGAGCCCGGCAGCGTGAGCGAAGGCCTCGGCCTCGTCGCCCGCCCCAGCGCCCGCAACGACGACGGCGAGCGAGTCCCCGTCGTGCGTGTAGATATCGCCCTCGGCGGTGGGCGCCGCGGCACGCACCCTGGCAGCGGGACCGTGCCCGGCCGCGTCAAGCGCGGCCTGGACCAGCCCGTGGCCGCCGGACAGGGGTTCGCGGAACGCGAGGTTCAGGTGGACGGGGCCGGGCGCTGGCCCGGTCCGGCCCGTGGCGGCCAGGAACGCCTCCGCTGCGAGTGCCGCGCCCGCCGAGGCGGGGTCGGTCGAGGCAGCGTCGGCCGAGCCGGCGTCCTCGGGCGGAGCGACGTCACGCTCGATCCGGGTGTACGCCGAGATCAGCCCGGCCTGCACCGTGGTTTGATTGCTACGGATGCCGCGCATGTCCGCCGGCCGGTCGGCCGTGAGCAGCAGCATCGGGACGCGCGAGTGGTGCGCCTCGGCGGCCGCCGGAATGAGGTTGGCGACGGCGGTGCCGCTCGTCACGACGACCGCTGCGGGAACCCCTGATTCCTTTGCGAGCCCGAGCGCCAAAAACGCGGCGCTGCGCTCGTCAATGCGCACGTGCAGGCGAATGACGCCGAGCGCCTCAGCCTCGGCGGCCGCAAACGCGAGCGCCTGCGAGCGAGATCCGGGGCACACCACGACGTCGCGAAGGCCCCGCTGGATCAGCTCCGCAAGCAGCCCCGCGGCGAACAGTGACGCGGGAGCTGCGGACGAGCCAACACTCACGAGTGGTTCGGGTCGCGGTTCGGATCAATCGGCCCGGCATCGGGGCCAGTGGGACGCGGGCCGTCCCCCGGGGCCGCATCTCCGGGAGCGACCTCGCCGGGGTACACCTCATCATCGAGTGCTTTGAGCTGCGCTTCGAGGTCCTTCAGGCGGGCGTCAACCTCGCGCTGCGACCCGGAACGGCCCGTGAACCGCGGGTCGTCGTCGGGCGCGGACGAGCTGGGTGCATCGCCGCGGGCCTTGCCGATCAGGAACCAGAGCACGCCGCCGATCACGGGCAGCACCACGATGAGCACCACCCAGATTGGCTTGGAGACACCGCGGGCCCGGGAGCCGTCGCTCATCGCCGCGTCCACGAGCGCGTAGAGCGTAAAAGCGACGCCCACCACAATGCCGATAATTCCGAACCTCACCATGGCCCCATGCTACCCGGGAAGGCTCAGCGTCCCCTCGGTAGAATGGTGCTCGTGAACTCCCGCTCCGCTTGGCTGACCTACTCCCTGCTCCGCATCGCCTTTTTCGCGGTGCCCTTTGGCGTCCTGTACGCAATCGGCTGGGCTTGGTGGCTCGCGCTGCTCGTCGCCACGCTGATCGCGGTTGCGCTCTCGGTGTTGGTGCTGCACAAGCAGCGTTCGGCGGCTTCCGAGAGCATCTACGCGTGGCGCAATCGGGACCGCACGGCGGACGACATTGCCGAGGACGCCGCCATCGACGGCGTGGATCCTGCCCGCCCCGAGGCCTCGCAGCAGTAGTTACCCGACCCGCGGGCCCCTTGCGTACTTAACCGTCCAGCCGGTACAGTAAAACAATTGCCGGGAATCCGGCGACCTCACTGACCCGGAAACTCATCATGTCTGCCTCGGCACCCACGCAGTCCGCCCCCCTCACCCAGCCCCTCCTCGTTCCCGGCCCCGCCTGGCGACGATGGATGGCGCTGGCCGTGCTCATGCTGCCGGTACTGCTGATCGCGATCGACAACACGGTGCTCGGCTTCGCCCTGCCCCAGATCTCGCTTGACTTCGGGGCAGACGGCACGATGCTCTTGTGGATCGTCGACGCCTACCCGCTCGTGCTCGCTGGCCTGCTCGTCACGATGGGCAGCCTGAGCGACCGCTTCGGGCGCCGTCGCCTCCTCCTGCTGGGCGGCATTGGCTTCACCGCGGTCTCGGTTTCGGTGATCTTCGTTGAGTCTGCCGCCGGTCTGATCGCCGTGCGTGCGCTGCTCGGCGTCTTCGGCGCGATGCTCATGCCCGCCGTGCTCTCGCTCATCCGCAACCTATTCACCGACCGGAATGAGCGCCGCACCGCCCTCGCGATCTTCGCCGGCGGCTTCTCATCTGGCGCCGCGCTCGGCCCCGTGCTCGGCGGCGTGCTGCTCGAGTCGTTCCACTGGCACTCGGTGTTCCTGCTCGCGATCCCGGTGCTCGTGCCGATGCTGATCCTGATGCCGATCTTCGTGCCCGAGTCTCGCGACCCGAACCCCGGTCCGATCTCGTTCCCCGACATGTTCCTGTCGATCGCGGCGCTCGGCCCGGCCGTGCTCGCGATCAAGACGATCGGCAGCCACGGCTTCACGCCGACCGTGTTCATCTCGGCCGCCATCAGCATCATCGCCGGCCTCTGGTTCGCACGCCGGCAGCTGACGCGCGAGCACCCGCTGCTCGATTTGCGCCTCTTCACGAACGCCCCGTTCGCGGGGTCGGTCGCCGCGAACCTGCTCGCCGTGTTCTCGCTCACGGGCTTCCTGTACTTCGCCTCGCAGTACCTGCAGCTCGCGCTCGGCATCCGCCCACTCATCGCCGGCCTCGTCCTGCTTCCCGGCACCGTCGTGATGGTCCTCGCGGGGCTCGCGGCGGTCCGCATAGTTCGCCGGATCCCCGTGAACCGCGTCATGGCGAGCGGCCTCGTGCTCTCGAGCCTCGGCTACCTGATCTTGACGCTCGTCGGCGATCGCGCTAGCGCGCTCAGCATCGCCGTCGCCTTCTTCGTCATGGCCATCGGCATCGGCGCAGCCGAGACCCTGTCGAACGACGCCATCATCTCGGCGGTGCCCGCGGCCCGCGCGGGGTCGGCCTCGGCCATCTCCGAGACCGCCTACGAGGTGGGCGCGGTGCTCGGCACTGCCGTGCTCGGCAGCATCATCACCGCCTCATACCGCGGCGCAATCGAGCTCCCCGCCGGGCTCAGCGCCGAACAGCAGGCGCTCGCGGGCGAGACGCTCGGCGGCGCGGTGAACGTGGCGACCAACCTGCCAGCGGGCCTCGCCGACGAGCTCATGGTGGCCGCCAACCACGCCTTCGCGAGCGGCGTGACGCTCACGTCGACCATCGGCGCGATCGTCGTCGCACTGTCCGCCGTGCTCACGCTGATCGCGCTGCGTACACCGGCGCAGGTCGCTCGCGGCCAACGCGATCGACGCATGCGCGCCACAAGCACGGCAGAATAGAGGGATTGCGCGGTACCCGGTCTCGCGCACGACGGAGGGACGACGCGTGAGCACTCGGCAGGATGGCGGGCACACCCACCAGCGCAAGGATCCGCGGCGATCCGGCAACCCGGCACGTCGCGCGGCCGCCGACCACCGCGTGGAGCTCGGCGAGTCCGCCCGCATCACCTGGCGCGACTGGGTCGGGGCGGCGCGGCTTCGCACGCTCCCCCTCGCGCTCGCGCCGATCGCGGCCGCGGCCGGCATCGCGCTGTCCATGCGTTCGTTCTCGCTCCCCCTCACCCTGCTGGCCCTCGCCGTCGCGGTCCTGCTGCAGATTGGCGTGAACTACTCGAACGACTACTCCGACGGGATCCGCGGAACCGACGAGCACCGGGTCGGGCCGGCCCGGCTCACCGCGTCCGGACTCGTGCCGCCTCGCCGAGTCCTCGTCACCGCGCTGGTGTTCTTCGGGCTCGCGGCCGTCGCGGGACTCGCCGCGGTGCTGATCAGCGAGCGCTGGTGGTTCCTCGCGATCGGCGCGGTGGCGATCATCGCCGCCTGGTTCTACACGGGTGGCAAGCGCCCCTACGGCTACCTCGGCCTCGGTGAGCTCTTCGTCTTCATCTTCTTCGGCCTCGTCGCGACCGTCGGCACCGTCTGGTTGCAGAGCGACATCGTGCCGCAGGAGGCCTGGTTCGCGGGCATCGGCATCGGCTTGTTCGCCGTGGCGACGCTGATTTCGAACAACGTCCGGGACATCCCGACCGATCGCCTCGCGGGCAAGCGCACGCTCGCGGTGCTCATCGGCGACCGCGCCTCGCGCGTGCTCTACTGCGTCTGCATGATCGTGCCGTTCGGGTTCTTCGCGGTGTTCGGGCTGTTCTACCCGGGCCTCGTGCTCGGGTGGCTGGTGCTCGCGCTCGCGTTGCCCGCCTGCGTGATCATGGTGATGGCGAAGACGCCCCGTGAGCTGATCCTGGTCCTCAAGCTCACGAGCTTCACGGGCCTCGCGTACGGCATCGCGCTCGGCGCCGGCGTCGGGTTCTAGTCCGCGCACAGAATATGCACCCCGCCGACAGGGTGTTCGAGTGAAATACCCTGCCGGCGGGGTGCATTCTCGGCGATGACGGCGGTAACGGCGAGAGCGGAAGCGGTGGTGGAAGCGGTGGTGGAAGCGGCGTGAGCCGCGGACGTCTATCCCCGGGCCACGTGCTCGCGGATCGCCGCGCGATCGGGCTTGCCACCCGCAAGCTGCGGGAGATCGTCGAGCACGACCTCGCGCTCCGGCGCCGCCGCGACGCCGAGCGCCCGGCGCACCGCCTCGCGCACCTCGGGGAACGGCGCGGGCTCTTCGAACCCCTCAACCGATGCCCCCTCGGCGCGCACGAGCACCGGCCGCTCGCCCCACTCCGGGTCGGCGACCCCCACGGCCACGGCGCCGGCCCAGCCCGGCTGCTCGCCCGCGACGCGCTCAACCTCGTCGAGCGAGACGTTCATGCCGCCCGAGATGATCACCCGATCGAGCCGCCCGGTCACCGTCAGCATGCCGCCGAGCAGCTCGCCCGCGTCGCCCGTGCGGTACCACCGCACTCCCCCGTCATAGACAAACGCCTCGGCGGTGCGCGCCTGGTCGCCGAGGTACGCGAGGGCGAGCGTCGGCCCCGCCAGCTGCACCTCGCCGCCGCGGACGCGGACGAGCGTGTCGCCGATCTCGACGCCGTCGTAGACACATCCGCCGGCCGTCTCGGTCATGCCGTAGCTGCGGCGGAGCGCAATGCCGTAGCGGTGCGCGCGACTGCGCAGCGCGAGCGGCGTGGCCTGGCCACCAACGAGGACAGCATCAAAGCGGCAGAGGGTCGACATGAGCGCCTCGCGCTCGGCCTCGCTCGGTGCAGATTCGGCGAAGTCGAGCAACCGACTCAGTTGCACTGGCACGAGCGACACGTAACGGCGCTCGTGCGTCAGCTGAGTGGCCACGGCGAAAAAGGCTGCGGGATCAAAGCCGCCGTCGAGGTACACGGGATCGGCGCCCGCGACGATGCCGCGCACCAGCATTTGCACCCCGGAGATGAGGTGAGTGGGCAGCGAGACGAGCCACTGCCCCACCCCGCCGAGCCGCTCGTGCGTGGCCTCGGCACTCGCGAGCAAGGCGGCGGCCGAGAGCGCCACCGACTTCGGCACGCCGCTCGATCCCGAGGTCCGGATAACCAGCGCTGTTCCGGGCGGAACCGCGCCGTCGGGCCCGCAGGCGGCCGCGAGCGCAGCGGCGGGATCCTGCCCGGCCGCGACCGGGAGAACGGGGGTGCCGCCCGCGAGTGCCTCCCGCAACGCACACAGGAGGCCAGGACGGTCATCAACAGAAACTGCCCGCAGGGGCATTTGCTCGTTCACCCTTCCAGGCTAGCCGCGAAGCGCGGGTGGCTGGCAGGAACCGCTCTGGCGGCGGGTCGGGTCGCCCCCGCCGCGCGCTAGTAGTGGTACGGGAACGGCGACCAGTCGGGGTCGCGCTTCTCGAGGAACGAGTCGCGCCCTTCGACGGCCTCGTCGGTGCCGTACGCGAGCCGCGTCGCCTCCCCCGCGAACAGCTGCTGCCCGACAAGCCCGTCGTCGACCGCGTTGAACGCGTACTTCAGCATGCGGATCGCGGTGGGCGACTTCCCGAGGATCTCGCGGGCCCACTCGATGCCGGTGGCCTCGAGCTCGGCGTGCGGCACGACCGCGTTCACCGCGCCCATCTCGTACGCGCGCTGCGCAGAGTACTCGCGGGCGAGGAAGAAGATCTCGCGGGCGTTCTTCTGCCCAATCTGCTTCGCGAAGTAGGCGCTGCCGTACCCCGCGTCGAACGAGCCGACATCGGCATCGGTCTGCTTGAACCGGGCCTCCTCACGCGAAGCGATTGACAGGTCGCACACCACGTTCAGCGAGTGCCCGCCGCCGGCCGCCCAGCCGGGCACCAGCGCGATGACGACCTTCGGCATGAACCGGATGAGCCGCTGCACCTCAAGGATGTGTAGGCGGCCGGAGCGCGCGGGGTCGACGCCCTCCGCCGAGTCCGAGTCCGAGTACTGGTACCCGTCGCGGCCCCGGATGCGCTGGTCGCCGCCCGAGCAGAACGCCCATCCGCCGTCCTTCTGGCTCGGGCCGTTCCCGGTGAGCAGCACCACTCCGACCTTCGAGTTCACACGCGCCCGCTCGAGCGCGTCGTACAGCTCGTCGACCGTGTGCGGCCGGAAGGCGTTGCGCACCTCGGGCCGGTTGAAGGCGATCCGCGCGATCCGGCCGTCGAGGCTGAGGTGCGCCGTGATGTCCGTGTAGCCCGCAGATCCCGGAGCGGGCTGCCAGACGGACGGGTCGAAGAGTTCGGATACCTGCGTCATGCCCCTAAGCCTACGGGGAGCGCCACGCGGCGACACATGCCACCAAGCGAATGCTTCGCCCGTATGCTGGGGCCGATCGCAATTGTGTCTGGGCAGCACACCTTCTTCTCGCGCTCGGCGTCGACCGCGAGATCCAATGACGGAAAGAGGACTGCCCATGCTGAACGAGACCGCGGCGAGCAAGCCGGCACGCGAGAGCGCCCCGCAGGCGGGTGTGCGCCCCGGCGGCGGGCAGGATCCTGTCGAGCCGACCGCATTGACGCCGGAATCGTACGCCGTCCGGTCCCCTCGTTCCGCGGCCGCCGCCGAGCGCGGCGCTGACGTGCTCGAGCGCGATCCCGGCATGCCGTCCAGCACCTGGCGCCTGCGCAGCGACGCCTGGGAGTACCTCCGCTATGCGGTGAAGCTGCTCGCGCTCGGCGACGCGGACGCCCGCGACAACGCCGGCCAGAGCGAGATCCGCAGGTCGCTGCGCGCCCTTCAAACCATCGAGATGTACTGGGCTGGGTTCGGTCAGCGCTACGTGGCCGCCATCGGCGAGCTCATCGAGGCCGAGGAGTACCTCACTGCGCTCGACCGCATCGGTGCCGTCATGCAGCGCATGCGCGGGGCGGGCTCGCTCGACTCGATCGACCGCGACGAGCTCACCACCGAGCTGCCCGACGACCCCGAGACTCCCGAAGACCTCGGGGGCGGCCGGCACCGCTTCGAGGTGCTCGTCGTCGACGAGATGAGCGCCACCGACCGCGACGCTCTCAAGGCCGAGATGATGCGCATGCGCGCGCCCGGCGACCAGTTCATCTACGAGCTCGTGATTGTGCCGAGCGCGGAGGACGCGCTCGCCGCCGCGCTCACGAACCCGAACATCCAGGCCTGCGTGATCCGCCCCGGCTTCTCGACCCGCAGCCGCCAGCCCCTCAGCCGCGACCTGCGCGAGACCCTGGCGCTCGCCGCCGCGGAGAACACGAGCCAGGACGCGCGCTCGACCACCGCCCTCTCGTCGGTGCAGCGCGTGATGCGCCTGGCCGACACGCTCGCAGGGATCCGCCCCGAGCTCGACCTGTACCTCGTCGCCGGCGCGCACATCGAGGACCTTGCGGGTGCCCTCACGCGCCGATTCCGCCGAGTGTTCCGCCGCGAGGACCGCCTCGAGCTGCACCTCTCGCTGCTGCGCCGCATCTCGCACCTCTACGACACCCCCTTCTTCACCGCGATCCAGGAACACGCGCGCCGCCCGGCCGGCGTCTTCCACGCCCTGCCGATCTCGCGCGGCGGCTCGGTCGCCGGCTCGAAGTGGATCAGGGACATGGTCGACTTCTACGGCCTCAATCTGCTGCTCGCCGAGACGAGCGCCACCTCGGGCGGCCTCGACTCGCTACTCGCCCCGGTCCACACCCTCAAGAAGGCGCAAGAGCTCGCGGCCCGCGCGTTCGGCTCGAAGCAGACCTTCTTCGTCACCAACGGCACCTCGACCGCGAACAAGATCGTGCATCAGGCGCTCGTCGCCCCCGACGACGTCGTCATCGTCGACCGCAACTGTCACAAGTCGCACCATCACGCGCTGATGCTCTCGGGCGCCCGCGTCGCCTACCTCGACGCGTACCCGCTCAACGACTACGCGTTCTACGGCGCCGTGCCCATCAACCGAATCAAGCAGCTGCTGCTCGACTACCGCGCGGCCGGACGCCTCGACGAGGTGCGCATGGTGACGCTCACCAATTGCACCTTCGACGGCATCGTCTACGACCCCGAGCGCGTGATGGCGGAGTGCCTCGCGATCAAGCCCGACCTCGTCTTCTTGTGGGACGAGGCCTGGTTCGCGTTCGCGGCCTTCCACCCCGTCACCCGCCACCGCACCGCGATGGCGGCGGCGAAACGGCTCGAGCAGCGTCTCAAGAGCGCCGAGCACGCCGCCGAGTACGCCGAGCAGCGCGCGCGTCTCTTCGACGCGAAGACGGGGAAGCCCGCGGCCGACGAGGCCTGGCTCGCCGAGCGCCTGCTGCCGAGCCCGAACGCCCGGGTACGCGTGTACGCCACGCAGTCAACGCACAAGACGCTGACGGCGCTGCGCCAGGGGTCGATGATCCACGTACGCGACCAGGACTGGCGCCTCGACAGCGAAGAGTCCTTCCACGAGGCTTACATGACGCACACGTCGACCTCGCCGAACTACCAGATCCTCGCCTCGCTCGACCTCGGCCGGCGCCAGGTCGAGCTCGAGGGCTTTGAACTGGTGCAGCGCCAGCTTGACCTCGCGACGAGCCTCGCGAGCGCCGTCGCCCGCCACCCCCTGCTGCGCCGCACGTTCCGCGTGCTCAGTGCGCACGAGCTGATCCCTGCCGAGTACCGCGAGACGAACCGTCCGATGCCGCTGCGCGACGGCCTCGCGACCATGTGGGCGGCCTGGACTCGCGACGAGTTCGTGGTCGACCCCAGCCGCATCACGATCGAGATCAGCCGCACCGGGGTCGACGGTGACACGTTTAAGCACGAGCACCTGATGGACCGCTACGGCATTCAGGTGAACAAGACGAGCCGCAACACGGTGCTCTTCATGACGAACATCGGCACGTCGCGCAGCGCGGTCGCCTACCTGATCGAGGTGCTCGTCAAGCTCGCCGAACGCTTCGAGGAGGACCGCGACTCGCTCGGGCTCGCCCCGCTCGGCTCTCACCGTGCGAGCCAGGAGGCGCTCGGCGGAGGCTTCTCCGCGGAGCCCGCGGACGTCATGCCCCCGCTGCCCGACTTCAGCGCGTTCGCCGAGCGGTTCCGCGCCCCCGGTCACGCGGGCACGGGCGACCTGCCGGACGGCGACATTCGCTCGGCGTTCTACGCGGGTCAGCGCCGCACGGGCGTCGAGTACGTTTCGCCCGCCGAGCTGCGCCGCCGGGTCGAGGCGGGCGAGCGCCCGGTCTCGGCAGGCTTCGTCACGCCCTACCCCCCGGGCTTCCCCGTCCTCGTCCCGGGCCAGGTCGTGAGCCGCGAGGTGCTCGACTTCATGGCGGTCCTCGACACCCGCGAGATTCACGGTTTCGACGCCGCCGCCGGGTATCGGGTGCTGCGCGAGGGGTAGCCTTTCGGGCATGACCTCCCGCGCAGGATCCGCCCTATTGCCGTCCATCGACGAGCTTCTGGCGGCGACCCGCGTCGTCGCGATCCCGACCCGCACCCGCTTTCGCGGAGTGAGCGTGCGCGAGGCCGCGATCATCGAGGGTCCCCTCGGGTGGACCGAGTTCTCACCGTTCCCCGAGTACGACGACGCGGAGGCCGCCGCCTGGTTGGCCGCGGCGCTCGAGTACGGGTGGTCTGAACCGCCCGCTGCGCATCTCGCGCGCATCGAGGTCAATGCCACCGTGCCAGCGGTGCCGGCGGCGGACGTCGCCGGGATCCTGTCCCGCTTCCCCAGCTGCCGGACGGCGAAGGTCAAGGTCGCCGAGCCCGGCCAGAACCTTGCCGAGGACGTCGCCCGCGTGCGCGCGGTGCGTGAGGCGATGGGCGACGAAGCACGCGTGCGCATCGACGCAAACGGCGGCTGGGGCATCGACGAGGCGATGACGGCGCTCGCAGCGCTCGCCCCGTTCGGCCTCGATTACGCCGAACAGCCGGTCGCGGACATCGCGGGCCTCGCTGAGGTGCGTTCCCGGCTCGCGGCGGGGCCGGATCAAGGCATGGTGCGCATCGCCGCCGACGAGAGCGTGCGCCGCGCGGCCGACCCGCTCGCCGTGGCGCGGGCCGGCGCAGCCGACCTGCTCGTGGTGAAGGCGCAACCGCTCGGCGGCATTCGCCGCGCCCTCGAGATCATCGCGGACGCCGGGCTGCCCGTGGTGGTCTCCAGCGCGCTCGACACCTCGATCGGCATCAGCATGGGGGCCCGCCTCGCTGCGGCGCTCCCCGCGGGAGTGCTCGACGGCGCGTGCGGGCTCGGCACGGTCGCGCTGTTGGCCGGCGACGTCGTGGCGCGCCCGCTCGTGCCCGAGGACGGCTCGATCCCGGTCGGCCGGGTGAGCGCCGAGCCGCGGCTGCTGACCCGTTATGCGGCGAGCGCCGAGCGCGAGCGGTGGTGGCGAGACCGGATCGAGCGGTGCTGGACGGTGCTCGCCGAGCGCGGCGAGGCGGCAGGGGGACCCGGCGCGGATCACGCCCGCGCCGAGGTCGCAGGTCGCTAGCCGAGTCCCAGCTCGTCCACGACCGCCGCCACCCGTGCGCGCTCTTCGCGCGAGAGCCCCTGGATCGGCAATGGGAGGCAACCGCTCGGGGCGAGCCCGAGGTGCTCGGCGATGGCCGCGACCACGCGCAGGCTTCCTCCCAGTTCGCCGAACAGGTTCCAGAGCGGCGCGAGCCGGGCATCCTCGGCCGCCGCGTCCGTGTGCCGCCCCTCGGCAACAGCCCGCGTGAGCGCCAGCGCCGTCTCGGGCAGCGTACCCCCGATCACGGAGTACCAGGCGTCGCAGCCGGCCGCGAGGCCCCTGACCGCTGAGGCGTCGCCCGAGACACCGATCGTGACGTGCGCGGGGACGACCGCCCTGATCTTCACCACGTGCTCGCGCGCCGCGGCCGGGTCCGTCGGTACCCCAGGGATCTTGATCGAGGCGATCCCGGGGAGCTCGGCGATGCGCGCGTACAGCTCCGGCGTGAAGGTGAAGTGCGTCGTGCCCGGGTTGTCGTAGACCACCACGGGCAGAGCGGTGCGCTCCGTCACCGTGCGAAACAGCGCGAGCACGTCGTCCGCCGTGAGCGGCTGGTACGTCATCGGCGCGAGCAGCACGGCCGCGGCGCCGGCCGCCTCAGCCTGCGCCAGGTTTTCGAGGACGTGCGCGGTGCGCAGCGCCCCGATCCCCACGATCACCGGTGTAGCACCGGCGTGCTCGACGGCGAGGCGGGCGACCCGGGCGCGCTCTGCCGTCGTCAGGTACGCGTACGACCCGGTCGAGCCGAGCGCCGTGATCGAGTCAACGCCTGCTGCCGCGAGGCGCCCGACGAGGCCCGCGAACCCCGCTTCGTCCACGACATCGTCGCGAAGCGGGGTGAGCGGGAATGCGCTAAGGCCGGTGAACAGGCTCACGGCTGATCCTGCGATGCCGGCTGCGGAACGTGCTCGAGGCCGAGCGCGGGGTTGCCATAGACGGACTGCACCTCCGCGATCACGACGCGGTACTCGCCCAGCCACTCCCCGTACCGGCTCTTCGCGAGCTGGTGGGTGTCCATGGCGACGAGCTCCCGCAGGGCATCCATACTGCTCCAGTAGTAGACCTCGGAGTGCAGTCCCGTCTCGCTGTTATGCCAGGCTTCTTCGCCCAGGAAGCCGGGAATCGTGCGCGCTCGCCGGGCGATCTCGCTGTCGATGCGGTGGAACTCGTCGGTGAGCTCTCCCGTCTCGAAGATGAACGTCGAGCTGAACTTCATTTTCGTGGTCATGCGGACTCCTGGGGAGATCGGGGAGGGACTTGAGCAATTGGTGCAGCAGTGCGGGCTCCCCCGAACTGCGCGGCGGCACCGGCCGTGACGACCAAGGCGATGCCGAGCAGTTGCACGGGCGTTGGCTGCTGGCTCAGCAGCAGCAGCCCGATCAGGATCCCGAACGCGGGTTCCACCGCGAGCAATGTCCCGAAGGCGGTGTGGGTCATGCGGCGCAGCGCCCGCATCTCGAGCCCGAACGAGAGCGCTGGGGTGATCAGGGCGATCCCGGCGGCCATCAGGACTGCCCACCAGATCTCGCTCCCGCCGAGCACCTGCGGTAGCCCCACCGCCGCGGTGAACACCGCGGCAATCGGGATGGTGAGCGCGAGCCCGCTGATGCCCGAGAACCGGTCGCCGATTCGCTGGGTCAGGACGTTGTACACGCCCCAGCATGCCCCCGCGAGCAGGGCAAATCCGACGCCGAGCAGGTCAACTCTTCCGCGCCACGGCTCCGTCAACAGCACGACGCCGGCGAAGGCGAGCAGAGGCCAGGCGTAGCCCCAACGACGAGTACTTGCGAAGGCGGCCACCGTGAGCGGGCCCAGGAACTCGATGGCCACCGCGGTGCCGAGCGGGATCCGTTCGATCGCCGCAAGGAAGAACGTGGTCATGAATCCCGTGGCCGCCCCCAGCGCGAGCAGTGCCGGCACGTCTCGCGGCCGCAGCGAGCGAATCGTCTGCCACGACGGCCTCGCGAACAGCCAGAGGAACGCTGCCCCAAAACACATCCGCAGCCAGGCGGTCCCGGCGGCCCCCACGTGCTCGATGACGCCCACCGAGAGCGCGTTCGACACCTGGATCAACAGCATCGCGACGATCGCCATCGACCACGCAGGCACCTCTACCCCTGGCCTACGCATCAGCGGCCTCCGAGCGATGGCCCGCGCCGACGCCGGGCTCGTACACCGCGAGCGAGAACCGGGCAGGATCCTGGTGCGGGTTCGCGTACGCGTGGTCCGCGTCGCCGCGGAAGGAGAGCGAGTCCCCCGCTCCGAGCTCGAACACGGCGCCAGCGGCCTCGACCCGGATCGCGCCCGAGAGCACGTGGAGCAGTTCGCGGGTCCCCGCCGCGTGGGCCTCACTCGCGTGCCGCTCCCCCGCGGCGAGCGTCCAGTCCCAGAGCTCGACGACGTCGGGCGACTCGGTGCCCGCGACGAGCACTCCCGTCCCGCCCGACTCCCCGGACCAGAGCACTGCACCGTCGCCCCGGCGCGTCACCTGCGGCTCCCGAGAGGCGGGAGGCTCCACCAGGGCTGGCAGCCCGACGCCCAGCGCGTCACTCAGCCGCAGGAGGGTTCCGACGCTGGGGTTCACCGTCCCCTGCTCGACGTTCACGACCATCCGGCGGCTCACCCCGGCGGCAGCGGCCAGCTGATCGAGCGTCCAGCCCCGAAGGGTGCGCTCCGCTCTGACGCGCACGCCGATCGTGCGGGCGAGCGTCGCTGCCTGTGCATCCATGAGTGCAGCATAATGCACGAATCGTGCAATTCAAGGCCCGCCTGCGCTCAGCGCCGCGATCAGTCGCGAGCGGGTCCGCCCGAGTAGTAGCGGTTGCGGGCGGCGAGCAGCCCGAAAACGGCCTGCGCCACCTGCAGCGCCAGCAGCGAGACGAGGACGACCGTCCAGCCGCCGGTCGCGTCGTGTAGCGCACCGAGCACCATCGGGATGATGCCCGCGATGAGGTACCCGGCGGACTGCGCCATCCCCGACAGCCTCGCCGCCTCGCGGTGATCGCGCGAGCGCAGACCGATCAGAGCGAGCGCCGTGACGATCGTGTACCCGGCACCGAGCCCGGCGACCGCGTTCCAGCCGAGGCTCCAGCTCGGCATGAGCAGGAGCCCGAGCACACTCACCACCCCGAACGGGACGCTCGTCAGCAGCGCGATGCGCTGGTCGCGCCATGGCCGCTGCAGCATGAATGCGGCAAACACGTTGCCGAGCATCCCGAACGCCTGGAAGACGCCCTGGTGCACCCCGGCCTCGGCCTGAGTGAACCCGTTCGCCACATCGATCGACGGGAACCAGGTCAGCGCCGTGTAGAAAAACACAGACTGCACGCCCATGAACAGCGTGACCTGCCAGGCGATGGCCGAGCGCCACGGCGAGAACACCGGAGGGCGCGAACCTCCCGGGATGCCGATAGGGCCGGTAGCCACGACCGGTCCGGCCTTGCGCACCGACGGCCAGAACACGACAAACGCGATCGCCGCGAGCCCCGCCCAGATACCCAGAGAGGTGCGCCAGCCGCCCGGGACTGACCCGGCGATCGGCACCGCGAGGGTCGAGGCGAGCGCGGCGGCCGCGGTCTGCACCACCTGATAGATCCCGGTGAGCTGCCCGACGTTGTTCGGGTAGTCGCGGCGCACCAGGGCGGGGATGAGTACGTTCAGCGTCGCGATCGCGGCCCCGAGCAGAATCGTGCCGACCCAGAGCAGGCCCGGCACCGGCAATGAGCGCAGCACAATTCCGGCGACGAGCGCGAGCACACCTGCCGCGAGCGTCCGCTCGAGCCCGAACCGGCGCCCGATCACCGGGGCGATCGGCGAGAACACGGCAAACGCAAACAGCGGGATGGTGATGAGCCCCGAGGCGGCGAGGCTCGACAGGCCGAGGTCCTCCCGAATGTCGCCGAGCACCGGCCCCACCGCGGTGATCGCGGTCCGCAGATTCGCGGCGAGCATCAGGATCCCGAACGCGCCGACGATCAGTCGGAACTTGCCGGAAAACCCTTGGGTCACGAGGTGGGGCCCTTCAGGTTCGGGAAGTCGTCCTCGCGCCACTCCGCCTCGAGGCGAAGGTTCGCGGCGTGCGCGTCCACCTCGCGGCGGCGCAGCTCGACGCGGCGGATCTTGCCCGAGGTGGTCTTGGGGAGCTCGGCGAACTCAATGCGCCGCACGCGCATGTACGGCGGCAGCGCGACCCGGGCATGGGCGAGCACGGCGCGCGCGGTCTCCGCGTCCGGGGCCCAACCCGCGGCGAGCGCGACGTACGCCTTCGTGATGTTCAGGCGGGTGTCGTCGGGCGCCCCCACGACGGCCGCCTCGGCCACAGCCGGGTGCTCGATGAGCGCGCTCTCCACTTCGAACGGCGAGACTTTGAAGTCACTCGATTTGAAGATGTCGTCGGTGCGGCCGACGAAGGTGAGCGTGCCGTCTGCCGCACGGGTCGCGACGTCACCCGTGTGGAAGTAGCCGCCGGCGCAGGCGCGCTCGGTCGCGACCTGATTCTCGAAGTAGCCGGCCATGAGGTTGAGCGGCCGATCCGCGAGCGGCAGGCAGATCTCGCCCTCATCGCGCTCTGCGCCACTCAACGGATCAAGCAGCACCACGCGGTTGCCCGGAAGCGGCCGTCCCATCGCGCCGGGGACGACGGGGTCGCCCGGCATCGTCCCGATGAGGGCAGTCGTCTCGGTCTGGCCGTAGCCGTCGCGAATCTCGAGCCCCCACCACTCCTTGATGCGGGCGATGACCTCGGGGTTCAGGGGCTCCCCGGCAGAGACGACCTCGCGCAGCGCCCGCGGGCGGCGGTGCTGTTCGCTCTGGATCAGCATGCGCCACACGGTGGGCGGGGCACAGAAAGTCGATACTCCGGCCCGGTCCAGCTGCGCGACGAGCTCCGCAGGATCAAAACGGGCGGCATTGACCACACAGATCGTGGCGCCCGCGTTCCAGGGCCCGTAGAAGCTCGACCAGGCATGCTTGCCCCAGCCGGGGGCGCTGATGACGAGGTGCAGGTCGCCCGGCCGCACGCCGATCCAGGACATCGTGCTCAGGTGCCCCACCGGGTAGCTCGCATGCGTGTGCACAACGATCTTCGGCAGGCTGGTGGTGCCCGAGGTGAAGTAGATGAGGGCCGCGTCGTCGGTCAGCGTGGTCTTCTCGACCGGGGCCTCTAGGGCTGTCTCGGAGTCGGCGAAGCAGGCCCAGCCTTCTGGGGCCATGCCCGCGGCGCACGCAGCGATGCCGCGGTAGTCGCCCGGGACCTCGCTGAACTTCGCCGCGTCCTCCGGGGCGGCCATTACGAAGCGCACGTGCGCCCGGTCCACGCGGTCGGCGAGCTCGGCCGTGGCGAGCACGACCGACGTCGGCAGCACGATCGCCCCAATCTTGAATGCGGCGAGCATGATCTCCCACAGCTCGACCCGGTTGCCCAGCATGAGCATCAACACGTCGCCCCGCTCGACCCCGAGGGCCAACAGCCAGTTCGCGACCTGATCCGAGCGGCGGCGGAGCCGATCGAAGCTGTACGCGGCCTCGGCGCCGTCCGTCTCGATGATGCGCAATGCGATCGACTGGTTGCCGCGGGCGAGCACGTCAAACCAGTCGTGCGCCCAGTTGAAATCGGCGCCGACGTCGGGCCAGACGAACGCCTCTCGGGCGCCAGCCGGATCCTGCGCGGCGTGCAACAGGTGGTCGCGCGCCGCCCGGAATGCGGTCGTGCCCGCACTCTCGGCGGCGGAGGGTTCTGGGCTCTGAGGCGTGGCGAACATTACTTCATTCTCTCGCACTCGGCACCCTCGTCTGCGACAATTCACCCCCCAGTGCTTGCTTGCCCCCGAGGCCGGGCAACTAGAGTGGGCTCGGAATACCTGCACACACTGCACGAGAACTGAAGCGAGAGACGTTTATGTCGAATCCGGAACAGCCCCCCACGCCCGAGAACCCCATCACCCCTGACGAGACTTCCGCAGCCGCCCCGCAGCCGACGCAGCTTCCCCCGGCAAGCGAGCTCCCCGAGTCGACGCCGCTGGCATCGGAGCCCATCGCTCCCGCAGCCGAGCCCTTCACCCCCGCCGAGACGCAGGTGCTGCCCCCGGTTGACCCGAACGCCGCGACCCAGGCCTTCCCGGCCGCAGATCCGGCTGCCCCGGCCTACCCCGGCGCACCCGAGGCCCCGGCCTACGGCGCGCCCGTGCCGCCCGTCGCTCCCGGCGCGCCCTACGGTGCAGCTCAGCAGCCCGGCGCGCAGGCCCCCATGAACACCCTCGCGATCGTCTCGCTGGTCGGCTCGTTCTTCGTCAGCCTCGTCGGCATCATCTGCGGCCACATCGCGCTCAAGCAGATCAAGCGCGACGGGACCCGCGGCCGCGGCCTCGCCCTCGCCGGCACGATCATCGGCTACGTCGCCCTCGCCGGCCAGATCATCGCCGGCATCTTCTTGGTCATCGCCCTGATCGCTGGCGCCGCTGCGGCCGGGTCTGCCCAGGACGAGTTCGAGAAGCAGCTTGAGAGCCAGCTCGGCGACACCTCTTCGGAGATCACCGAGACCCCGGCCCCCGACACGAGCGACGTCCCTTCGGCCACCGACTTCTGCGGCATCCTCGAAGAATCGGCCTCGCTCTCGGTCGATGACCCGGCAGCGGTTGCTGACACCTACGAGCGCCTCGCGGCCACGACCCCGTCCGACGCGAACGCCGAGCTGTACTCGAAGCTCGCCAAGCTCACGCGCGACCCCGCGGCGATCCTGGACGATCCGGACCTTGACATCACGGCGTTCCAGGAGCAGGTCACCTCGGCACTGATGGAAGACGCAGCCACCTGCCTCTAAGCGAGGCATCTGCCACACGGGCCCTCGAGGAGTGAATTGACACTCCTCGAGGGCCCGTCCCTTTTTCTTCCTCTACCTCGACGCGTGCGCCCGTCGCCCACGCTCTTCCCCGTCGCCGCGACCGGTTAGCTCGCAGCAGCGATCGCTGTGGGCCCGGTTGATTCCCGGACCAGGGGTGTGCGGTGGGTTGCGGTGTTCTCGATGACGAACGTGGTCATGCGGGGCAGGTGGCGGTCGTCCGCGAACTCGATCACCGAGCCTTGCTGGTCATAGGACACCCGGCGCGCGCGCAGCAGCGGCGAGCCCGGCGCGACGCGCAGCCACTCGGCATCGAGTGCGTGCGCCGCGACGGCGTCGATGACGTGGCGAGCCCGTACCGGCACGATCTGCCGCTCGGCGAGGTGGCGATAAATGCTGCCGGCGTCGAGGTCGGCGGTGAGGAGGCTGAGCCCGACCTCGTACGGGAAGGCGGATCGCTCGAGCAGCGCGGGTGCCCCGTCGAGGGTGCGCAGCCGCACGATCTCGATGATCGGGTCGTCCGGCCGCACCCCCAGGTGCAGCGCGACCTCCTCGGTCGCCGGCCGCCGGGCCGCCTCGATGACGCGCTGACCCGGGGTGAACCCCGACGCGTTCGCCCACTCGGTGAACGAGAGGAAACTCCCGAACGATTGAGAGGGCACCGGGCGCTGCACCCGGGGCGGGGCGCCGCGGCCGCCGCCAATCATTCCCTCGGCGCGCAGGGAGGCAAGGGCCTGGCGCACTGGCCCCCGCGACGTCCCGAACTCCGCGACCAACGACTTCTCGCTCGGCACACGGTCGCCGGGCCGCCACGCACCCGAGCGAATGCGCTGAAACATCGCGTCGTAGAGCTGTGCGTGCAGCGGCTGCTTCGGGTTCATGGCCACAGCGTACAAGTTGTCTGTACTGGTTTTGCCCTCGTTTTGGGGGCCGAAAGTGAACAGTTTGTGAGCAACTGACGTCCAAATCGGCGCTGCGTGAACGGTCGCAAAACAGCGGCGCGAAAAGTTGTCATGACTACTTTTGGGCCCGCATGCTCGAACCATGACCAGCACATCCAACTCAGCTCCACGCATGGCGATTGTCGGCGCCGGGATCATCGGCCTCGCCCACGCCGTTGCCGCTCTCGATGCCGGCTATCAGGTGACCGTGGTCGAGCAGGATCACGCCGCGGTGACCGCGAGCGTTCGCAACTTCGGCCACGTCTGCACCTCGGAACAGTCGGGATCGCTCGGCGTCCTTGCGGACGAGGCGCGCGAGATCTGGCTGCGCCTCGCTGAGCGGGCTGCCCTTGAAGTACGCGTCTCCGGAACCCTGGCGGTGGCGCGCTCGGCGGAGGAGCTCGCTGTTGTCGAGGCGCTCGCCGCTCGCGAGACGACCCAGGACTCGCGCCTCGTGACCGCCGCCGAAGCAGGCGAGCTGCTCGGCACCGCCGGCACGGCACACGCGCCCCTCGGCGGGATCCTGCTTCCGAACGACCTCACCGCGAACCCGCGCACCACCGTCGCCCGGATCGCGTCCTGGGTGCAGGCACACGAGCGCGGAGACGTTCGCTTCGCGACGACGGCGCTCGCGGCCGACACCGGCCGCCTCACGACCAGCCGCGGCGTGATCGAGGCCGACGTCATCGTGGTCGCCGCTGGGCACCTCATCGGGCGCCTACTGCCCGAGGTCGCCGAAGCAGGAAGGGTGCGCGAGTGCGCCCTCCAGATGACCCGCGTGCAGGCCCCGCGGAGCCTGCCGCTCGGGCCCGCGGTCGTCACCGGCACCTCAATGCTGCGCTACGGGGCGTTCGCCGGCCCCGAGGCCGACGCCCTGCGCGCCGTCGTCCAGCGAGAGCGCCCCGAACTGCTCACCATGGGCGCCAACGTCATGTTCACGCACCAGCCGGACGGAACGCTGTTGCTCGGCGACACCCACGAGTACTTCGACAGCGCTCCCCCGTTCCTCCGCGAGGAGTGGACGCGCGCGCTATTGGACGAGGCGGCCGGACTGCTCGGCGTCCCGGAGCTCGCGGTACTCGAACGCTGGCAGGGCGTCTACGCCGCCAGCGACGCCCAGGACGTCCTGACAGCCGAACCGCTTCCGGGAGTGCACGTCGTCACGCTCAGCACGGGCGTCGGCATGACCGTCGGGCTCGCGCTCGGCGCCCGCACCGTCGCGGCGCTCTCGCCCCACCACTAGCCACTCTTTCCCTCATTACTCAACACCACACCACACCACACCAAGGAGAATCGTGAACAAGTCCACCACCTTCGCGCTGTCCGCGTCGATGCTGCTCGCCCTCGGACTCGCCGGGTGCGCGCCCGCCGACTCGGCCGCCGCAGGCTCGGCCTCGGCAACGTGCCCCGACGGCAAGATCCGCTTCGGGATCCTGCCCTACGAGGATCCGGAGCGCCTCGAACCGGCCTACCAGGTACTCGCGACCGCGCTGTCCGAGAAGCTCGACTGCCCCGTCGAGGTCATCATCACCGAGGACTACGCCGCAGAGGTGCTCGCGATGGAGAACGACTCGCTCGAGATCGCGCAGTTTGGCCCGCTCGGCTTCGTGTTCGCGAACCAGCGCGCAGACGCCGTCCCGCTCGCCTCATTCGGCGACGCCGAGGGCCAGCCCACGACCTACACGGGCGGCATCTGGGTGCCGAACGACTCGCCCATCAAGACGATTGAGGACCTGCCCGGACACACGCTCGCGCTCGGCAGCCCCGGCTCGACCTCGGGTGACGCCCTCCCGATGTCGGCGCTCGCCGACGCCGGCATCGCCGACGAGGTGACCGCGGACTACGCCGGGGGCCACCCCGAAGCGCTGCTGGCGCTCGTCAACGGCACGGTCGACGCGGCTCAGATCAACTCGCAGACGCTCGCCACAGCCGAGGCCGAGGGCACGATCGATACGAGCGCGTTCCGTCAGGTCTGGAAGTCCGAGGAGATTCCGAACGACCCGATCACGGTGCGCGGCAACCTGCCGCAGGAGTTCAAGGACGCCGTCGCCGAGGCGCTGCTCAGCCTCGACGCGGACGACGTCGCCGAGGTCAGCGCCTTCCTCGGCGTCGACCCCGCCGGACCGCTGATCCCGGTGACCGTCGACACCTACCAGCCGCTGTTCGACCTGGCCAAGACCATGGGCCTCACCGAGGAAGACGTGTAATGACCGCCCTCATCGCGCGCGGGGACGCGGCTGCCACCGCGCCGGCCACCCAGGCCGGCGGCGCGGACACCCGGGAAGTCCTGCTCGACGTGCGCCAGATCTCCAAGAGCTTTGGGGACCGGACGGTGCTGCACGACATGAGCATGCGGGTGCACGCCGGCGAACTCGTCGCCTTTCTCGGAGCCAACGGCTCGGGGAAGTCGACGACCCTGCGCGCGGTGAACGGACTCACCGAGGCGGACTCCGGCGACATCACGATCGCCGGGGTCCGCCTGAACGAGGCCAGCGCGGCCCGGCGGGCCGAGGCCCGTCACACCGCTGCGACGGTGTTCCAGAAGATCCATCTCGTACCCCGGCGCACCGCCCTCCAGAACGTGTGCGCGGGCGGGTTCTCACGGCTCCCCGCGTGGCGCTCCATCCCGCCGCTGTTCGGGCGCGAGCTGATGGAGGAAGCCATGGCCTGCCTCGAGCGCGTCGGCCTCGCCGATCGCGCGCACGACCGTGCTAGCAGCCTGTCGGGCGGCCAGCAACAGCGCGTCGCGATCGCCCGGGCGCTCTGTCAGCGCCCGCGCATGATCCTCGCGGACGAGCCCGTCTCTGCGCTCGACCCGCGCGCCGCCGACGACGTGATGTCGCTGCTGCACGAGCTCGCCGTGACCGAGGGGCTCGGCGTCGCCGCGGTGCTGCACCAGCCGCAGCTCGCTCGGAAGTACGCGCATCGCGTGATCGGCCTGCGCGGCGGCAGCCTCGTCTTCGACGCCCCCACCGACGAAATTGACGACGCCGAGCTCGCGTCGCTGTACCTCTAAGGACCCCATCGTGACCCACACCTCTGCGCCCGAGCGGCCAGCCCGCGCCGTCCCACCACGCTCGCTCGCGGTCCCCCGCGACCCCCGGACGGCGAAGCGAGCGGGAACCTGGGTCACCATCGTCGCGGTGCTCGCCGTGCTCCACGCCGTCGCCTTCCAGGCCACGGACTTTCGCCCCGAGGCGCTCGTCACGGGCGCCCGCGGGATGCTCAATTTCCTTGCCGAGGCGATCCCTCCCGACCTGAGCGGCGAGGTCGTCACCGCCGGCATTCAGGGCGCGCTCACCACCCTGTGGATCGGCCTCATCGGCACCACCGTCTCGATCCCGAGCGCGCTCCTGCTTGCCGTACTCGGCGCCCGCACCACGACCCCCAACCGCTTCGTCTACCAGGTGGCTCGCGGAATCCTGTCGTTCTTCCGCGCGGTGCCGGACATCGTGTTCGCCCTCATCTTCATCACCGCCGTCGGCCTTGGACCGTTTGCTGGAGTGCTCGCGCTCATTTGCCACAACACGGGAGTGATGGGCAAGCTCTGGGCCGAGGCGATGGAGGACGTGGATCCTGGCCCCGAGCAGGCCCTGCGGACCGCAGGCGCCAGCCGCTGGCAGGTCGTCGCCAACGCCACAATCCCCTCCGTGCTGCCGCAGCTCACGGGCCTCCTGCTGTACCGGTTCGACGTCAACGTGCGCTCGTCGCTCGTGCTCGGCCTCGTCGGCGCGGGCGGCATCGGGCTGCTGATCAACCGCGCGATCAAGACGTTCCAGTTCGACGAGATGCTCACCTACCTGCTCATCGTGCTCGTGCTCATCATCGCGGTGGACCAGGCCTCGGCCTGGATCCGAAAGCGCCTGCAGTAGTCGCGCCCGCGCCCCCATCCTTTCGCTGTCCGCGCGTTTTCCCGACACAGAACGAAGACTGATGCCACACCTCTCCCCACACTCACACCGCCGCCGCACCGCGGCGCTCTCCACCGGAGTGCTCCTCGCGCTCGCCTCCGCCGCATTGATAGCCCCAGTGAGCCCGGCCGCCGCCGCCGCGATGACGGAGGGTTTCGATTCCACCTCGGCCACTGCGGCACCCGCCGGTTGGTCTGTCGAGCATCGCAACATCGCCGGGATGCGGCCTGACTGGGGCGGCTGGACCTTTCACACGACAGCCGATGTCGTCGCGCAGTTCGGCGGCGGCGGCGATCGCAGCTCGTTCGGTCGGGCACAGGGCATCGTGGCGGTGGTGCAGTCCGACACCAATCGGCCGACGAGCGGCACATTCGACTCGACGCTCTGGACCGCCGCGGTTCCGCTCACTGTGGGCTCGGGCGCCGTGCGCGTCGCCTTCGACAGCCACTACAAGCAGGGGCAGTCGCCCCAGACCGCGACGTTGCTCGCCAAATTCGACGGCGGAGCGCCTGTGCAGGTCGCGGCCTTCTCCTCGGCGAGGTTGAACGAGTCCACCGGGTACACCGTCGACGTGCCCGCTGGTGCGCAGAACGTGCAGTTCGGTTGGTCATACCTGCAGAGCAGCAACAACTGGTTCTGGATGATTGACAACGTTTCGATCTCCGAGACCACCCCCGCGGATGTCGCCCCGGCGATCCTGTCGGCAAGGAAGCCAGTGCTGAGCGCTGGTGGGACGACGACGGTACGCGTCGGCGGGTTGCGCGCGGGCCAGCAACTCGCGGCAACCCTCGGCGATGCAACGACGGGCACTCCCGTCGCCGGGATCCCCGTAGCCGCCGCCGACGGCACCGTCTCGTTCGACGTCGTGCTCCCGGGCGATCAACCCGCAGGGACCGTGCCACTGCACTTGAGCGGCGCCGGGATCGCGCCGGCGTCGATCGAGATCACGGTACTCACTTCGGCCCCGCAAGCGGGCACGACCACCGAACCACAGGTGTGGTTCGACGGCTTTGAGGCGCAGCCCAGTGAGTGGGAGGCGAACGGCTGGGAACTCACCACCCGCGCAGCGACCGTCGAGGCCTACGGCACTGACCGGCGCCACGCGTTCACCCGCGCCTCGGGCACGATTGCGGTCGCCGAGGCGTCGCAGGCCCCCTTCGACGGCGCCCTCACCTCCGCCCCCGTCGCGGTCATCGCGGGTGACGCGCTCGAGCTCCGCTTCGACAGCCACTACCGGGGTCGCGGCGGCGCCCAGCGCGGTCACGTCACGGCGGTCTTCGACTCGGGCGAGCGCGCTGAGCTGCGCGCGTGGGGTACCCAGAGCGAGGAGTCCGCCCAGCCGCGGCTCGCGTTCACCACGCCGGCCGGTGCGACGTCGGTGCGTTTCGAGTTTGGCTTCGCTGCCGAGGCGGGGGCAGGATCCTGGATGATCGACGACGTGCAGGTAGTTCGCCCGCTCGCGCCGCTACCCGCGGACGCCCAGGCGCGCGCGCTCGTTGACGTCTTCAGCGACGTGCAGGGCGCCGACGCCCGCCTGCAGAATCAGGTGCTGCCTGGCTTCCGCGCGATGCAGCCCCAGGCTGATGCGATCGTCTCGAACGGCGACCTCACGAGCAACGGCACGACGGCGCAGTACGACTCATACCTGAACGCGTTCGCGACCGGCGGCGGGGCCGAGTACGGCACCAGCATCTCGACGATCGGCAACCACGAATTCTATGGCTCGAGCGGCTCAGCGAACTACATCAACCGATTCCTGGATCGCACCGAAATGCGCGACGTGGGCGGCCAGGGCGGCCTCTGGGGTGAAGAGCTCATCGACGGCGTGCTGCCCGTGCTCTGGATCGGCAGCGAGTTTCACGACTACCCGAAGCAGACCGGATCGGGCCCGTTCGTAGAGATGAGCGACGAGCAGTTCTGGTGGCTGAGCAATCGCCTCGCCCACTACCGCGAGCTGAACATGCCCGTCTTGCTGTTCTCGCACCATGTCTTCGCGAACTCGGTCTCGGGCACCTACATCAACTTCACGAAGAACGAGTTTGGGGCCGACCAGGCACGCCTCGAGGCGCTCATCGCGGACAACCCGCACGTGACGCTGCTCACCAGCCACACGCACTGGTCGCCCCTGCTCAACGACTGGAGCGTCGAGCAGCGTTTTGACCCGGCACAGGCCCTCGCGCCGACCTTCGTGAACACCGCCGCGGTGACCACGATGTACGGTCCGAGCGGCGACTGGGGAGAGACCGCCGTGGGCGGCGCCGACCCGGTCGGCCTGCGCGCAGCGCTCTACGAGGATCGCCTACGCGTGACCGCCTACTCGTTCGGCGCGGGTGGCGCCACGAGCGAGATCCGTCACATCGACGTCCCGCTGCCTGCCGAGGCCACGGTTGACCCTGAGCTGCCAGCCCCTGCCGAGATCGTGCTGAGTACGGCGAGCGTCACCGCGGGTGAGCAGATCACCATCGCGGGCAGCGGATTCATCGCCGACGAGGAGCTCGCCTTCGAGCTGCGCTCGACCCCGACCCCGCTGGGCGACGCCCGGGCGGACGCCACGGGTGCGCTCTCGGCGACGGTGACCGTTCCTGCCGATGTGACGGCGGGCGAGCACCGGGTGTACGTGACCCGCGCGGATGGCACGGAGCTGTCTCACCCACTCACCGTCATCGCGGCTGAGATGCCGGGTGGCGGGGATTCTGGTGCGGGCGGAAGCGGCTCGGGATCCGGGACGCAGGGCAACGGCCTTGCGGCGACCGGCGCCGAGATCACCGGTATCGCGGCCATCGCGGCGTTGCTCCTTGCAGCGGGTGGACTGCTGTTCCTGCACCGCGCCAAGCGGGCTCGTCTGAGCGAGGCAATGAGGTGCGAGGCAACGGGACGCGAGGCGCAGGGCGAGGTCTCCTAGCCCGCAATTTGCACCGCAGCCGAGGGGGCGCGTCGAGCATTGCTCGCGCGCCCTTCGGCGTCTCTGGGCGAGGCTCGGCAATCCCGCGCGAACCGACGACAGCCGGCGCGGGAACGAGGCAGGCGCCTCTATGTGAACAGTGTTGACAACGCCTCTTACTGATTCGTAGACTCAGCACCATACCCGATGCCCGGGCACCCACGAACAGGAGTCACCAATGTCGACGACCCCCCACATCTACCTTTCGGCGAGCGAGGTGCTCGCGCGCTTTCGCGACGGGAGCCTGACGCCCTCCGCCTACGCCGCCGAGCTGTTGGCGCACATCAACGCCACCGAGGGGACGATCAACGCCACCACGGGCGAGCGCCTCCCGATCGACGAGGCGCTCGCTCAGGCGGATCGGCGCTACGCCGACGGCACCGCGCGTCCGCTTGAGGGCCTGCCAGTCGTGCTGAAGGAAGAGCAGTCGATCAAGGGCCACCCCGAGACCAACGGCAGCCCCCTCTTCGCGGACGACATCGCGGAGGAGACGCACCCGATCATCACGCGCATCGCCGAGGCTGGCGGCATCCCGTTCGTGCGCTCGACCACTCCTGAGTTCTGCATCGCCGGGTACACCCGCGGCAAGCTCTGGGGCATCACACGCAACCCCTGGAACCCGAAGTTCGCCGTCGGCGGGTCCTCGGGCGGCTCGGGCGCCTCGCTCGCGGCCGGCTACGCCCCGCTCGCCACGGGCTCCGACATCGGCGGATCCACCCGCATCCCCGCGTCGTTTAACGGGGTCGTGGGGTACAAGCCGCCGTATGGCCGCAACCCTGCCCCCGCGCCGACCAACCTCGATCGCTACTGCACCGACGGCCCGATGGCCCGCACGGTTGCCGACGTCGCACTCCTACAGAATGTCATCTCGGGCCAGCACCCCGACGACCCGGTAAGCCTGCCCTGCCCGCCTACGCTGGTGCCGAACGGCGACCTCACCGGCAAGCGCATCGCGCTCGCCGTGACGGTGGGCAACTACGGCGTGCAGCAGGACGTGCGCGAGGCGGTCGCCGCGACGCAGGCCTGGCTCGAGGCTGCCGGCGCGACCGTCACCCCGATCACTGTGCCCATCAACCACGACTTCGTGCTCGAGACCGCCCTCACCCACTTCGGGTCGATTTTCGTGCCCTGGATCGAGGCGGTCGTCGGCGAGGAAAACGCCCACATGCTCGAGCCGTACACGGTGCAGGCTATTGAGGGATCCCGCGCGGCGTTCGCGAAGCACGGCGTGCTCGGCGGGCTCGCCCGCGAGGTCGAAGTTCACGAGGAGATCGCCAAGATCTTCGCCGAGTACGACGCACTCGTGTGCCCCGTGGCCGGCGTGCCCGCGCTGCTCGCCGACGAGTACTACACGGACGGCATTACGATCGACGGCACGCACTTCGAGCAGTACCTGTCCGTCGCGCCGACCACGATCTTTAACATCGCGAACCGCAACCCCGTGCTCGCGGTCCCGGTCGCGCGTTCGGCGGACGACGTGCCGATCGGCGTCCAGGTGGTCGGCGCACCCTACGCCGAGGCAATCGTGTTTGACGTCGGCGCAGCCCTCGAGGCTGGCCGCGGCGCCTGGTACCAGGACGAGGCTGAGCGCCCCGCCTACGGGCAGCGCACCGCGCAGGCCGTGTAGCCTCACCACTGCACACCTGTTGGACTCGGTTTGAGGAGCGAAGAGATGACGACGACGCAAGCGGCACCCGCGCGCACGCGGCTCTCGCGGGACATCATCGTCGACGCGCTCCTCGCCGAGGCCCGCAGGTCACCGGGGGCCGAGGTGAGCTTTCGCACGCTCGGCTCGGCCCTCGGGGTCAACGCAACCGCCGTGTATCGGCACTTCCGCGACAAGGACGAACTCTTCCGCGCCGGCGTCGATCGGCTCTACACTGAGGCGCTCGCCCGGGTGGATCGCGCCGAGCCGTCGTGGCGCGCCCGACTCACCCAGTACTCCGACGCCCTCGTCGAGGTCTTCCTCGAAGCGCCCGCGATCGGGCAGCTCGCCCCGCTCATCGACGGCCGCGGCATCGGCGAGCTCGCCTCCATCGACTTTGCCTTCGAGGCGCTCGAGCAGGCTGGCCTTGACGAACCCCAAATCATCGCCGCGTACAGCGCGCTCGCCGGGCACTCCCTGGCCCTCGCCGCCGGAATGGCGCGCGAGGCGGGCCGGGCCGGGGAGGCGGGCGAGGCTACGCCCGGGCCGGCCGGCACCGGGCCGCGTCCCTGGATCACCGCGTTGGACGCGCACGCGCTCGCGCAGTTCCCGCGCGTGCATGCGCGCCAGAGCGCCTTGCGCGCGCTGAGCACCCTCGACGTGTACCGCGCCGGCGTCGGGGCGATCCTGGACTCGATCTCGCCGCGGTAGCCCCGCGAGCCCGGGCCGCAGTTCTACCCGACGAGGAAGACCGTGTGCCGAACTTCGTCGGCCTCACGCACGCCGTCCGCGACGAAGACCGCGCGGGTGAGCGCAGAGACCTCGTCCGCCCCACTCGAGAAGCTCAGCGCGACGCGAAAGTACACGCCGTCGGGCGAGGGCCTGCGAATCCCGCGGGCACGCACCGCGATCAGCGCGCCCGCGCGCGTCTCCACGAGGTACTGCGCATCGATTTCGATCGTGCCGTCGGCCCGCACCAGCTGCTGATCCGCACCGCCGGGGAGCACCGTGCCGCCAAGCCCAGCGAGCCCGAGCGTGGCCGCCCCGTCCAGCGCCGCGAGTTCCCCGCCCAGGATGGCGGTCTCGCGCCGCTGGCCTCGGGCGGTCTGCTCGCCCTCGACGGGGGCGCTGACCCGCACCCGCAACTCGAGCACGGGCACGAGCTGCGGGGCGGGCGGTGCTGCCGCACTCATGATCGAGGGGTCAGCGACGAGCGAGCGTTCAGCGAATCGGGGTGGAATCCCGCCGCGAGCTTGTACTCTGCCGCGATCGATTCCAGTTCTTCCCGGCTGATCACCTCGTGCACGTGGGCGAAGCCCTCGGGGGCGCGCTCGCGGGCGAGTTGCATGACCTTCTCCGGCCCCGTCTGGCGGGTGAGCTCGAGCAGGCGCGCCGTCGCCGGGCGCCGCTCCGCCTCGTACGCGGCGAGCGCCTCGTCGATGCTCGCGGCGGTGGCCAGCTGATAGGCGAGCGTGCGCGCGTCCAAGATTGCCTGCGAGCCGCCGTTCGACCCGTTCGGGTACATCGCATGCGCGGCGTCGCCCAGCAAGACGGTGCGCCCGAAGGTCCAGCTCGGGATCGCATCGCGGTCGACCATGGGGTATTCGAGCAGCTCTTCCGCATCGGCAATGACACCGGGGATGTCGAGCCAATCGGTCGTCCAGCCGGCGAACAGCTCGGCGATCGGGGCCGGATCGATCTCCCGGTTCCAGTCAGCGTCGCCGCTGCCGGGCACTCGCTTCTCCGCGATGAAGTTCACGCGGACGCGCCCGTGCTCCCCCGGCGCCTCGAGCGGGTAGGCCACGAACTTCTGCTCGGCGTCGCCCACCATCACCATGGTGCGGCCGTCGAGGTACTCCGGAACCACAGCGGTGCCGCGCCAGAGCGTGAGGCCGCTCCACGGCGGCGCGCCCTCGCCCGGGTAGGCGATCGCGCGGGCGGCCGAGTGGATGCCGTCGGCAGCCACGAGCACATCGCCCGACAGCTGCGTGCGGGTTCCGTCCGCGAGCTCGAAGTCGGCGGTCACCCCGTCCGCCGTGTCGGCGTAGCCGACCAGCCGGTGGCCCAGCCGCACGACGTCACCGAGGCGCTCGGCGACGATCTCCTGCAACAACACCTGCAGGCGCCCGCGGTGCACCGAGAGCTGCGGCCATTCGTAGCCCGCGTCCTGCCCGCGCGGCTCGGTCCAGATCTCCTGGCCTTGCCGGTTGTAGTACGCGAGGTTGCCCGGCTGAACTCCGAGCTCGGCCACCCGGTCCGCAATGCCGAGCTCGGTGAGCTCGCGTACCGCGTGCGGCAGCAGGTTCAGGCCGACCCCGAGACCGCGAATCTCGCGGCTGCGCTCTGCGATGACGATGTCGCGAAACCCTGCGGCTTCCAAGCTGAGGGCCGTGATGAGGCCGCCGATGCCGGCGCCGGCAATGATGATTCGCACTCTGGAGTACTCCTGTAACTTCTGTGAACGGTCTGGGAACTCGGTGGCGCTATGCCCAGGCGGGCTTCGGGACGGAATCGATCAGCAGCTGGGTGTACTCGTGCCTGGGGTGACTCAACAGCGACTCAGTCGGGCCGCCCTCGACGATCTCGCCACGGCGCATCACGATGGTCTCGTCACACACCCGGCGCACCACCCCGAGGTCGTGGCTAATGAACAGCACGGTCAGCCCGCGCTCTTCGCGCACCCGAGCAAGCAGGTCAAGCACCTGCGCCTGCACCGAGACATCGAGCGCGCTCGTCGCCTCGTCCATCACGATGAGCGCCGGATCGATGGCGATCGCGCGCGCGATCGCCACACGCTGCCGCTGGCCGCCGGAGAGGGTGCGCGGCAACGCCTGGGCATGATCCGCCGAGAGCCCCACGGATTCGAGCAGCTCGATCACTCGCGACTTCGCGTCGGAGTCGCTGAGCTGCGTGTGCAGCCGCAGCGTGTCCTCGATGGCGCGGCCGGCGGCGATCCGGGGGTCGAGCGACAGGTACGGATCCTGGAAGACCATCTGCACGCTGCGCGCACGGGCCAGGCGCTCCGCGCGGTTACGCGGCGGCTCCTGCGTTTCGCCGCCGATGCGCAGCTCGCCCGAGTCGACGGGCTCGAGCCCGACGATCATGCGTGCGAGCGTCGACTTGCCCGAACCGGATTCGCCCACGAGGCCCAGCGAGCCGCCCTTCGGGATCGCAATTGAGGCGCCGACGACGGCCTTGACCGCGCCCCGGCCCTTGGGGTAATACGTTTTTGCGAGGTCGCGCGTGAAGAGCATCGGCTCGGGGACATCCGTCAGCCCCGCAACCTCTGCGGCAGCTGCGGCGGGATCGGCAGGATCCGCCTCGCGCGCCTCGACCGTGGGGGTCGCCTCAATGAGCTTCTTCGTGTACTCGGCCGTGGGGTGCAGGAAGATCTCGCGGGCGGTGCCCTGCTCTTCGAGCTGGCCCTGCTTCATCACGTACACCCGGTCGCAGATGGACGCTGCGAGGTTCAGGTCGTGCGTGATGAAGAGCATGCCCATGCCCCGCGCGGCGCGCTGCTCTGCGAGTACGTCGATAATCTCGGCCTGCGTCGTCACGTCGAGCGCCGTCGTGGGCTCGTCGCAGATGAGCAGCTTGGGCGAGCTCGTGAGCGCCCCCGCGATCATCACGCGCTGCAACATGCCGCCCGAGAACTCGTGCGGGAACTGGTCGAGGTGCTCCTCCGGGCGCGGCAGGCGAACGGCCCGCAGCAGCTCGAGTGCGACGCCGCGCGCCTCCGCCTTCGGCACCCCGAGGCAAAGCCTGAGCGACTCCGTCATGTGGTCGCCGATCGTGCGCATGGGGTTGATGCCCGCGCGCGGATCCTGAAAGATCATCGAGGCGCTCGTGCGACGCACCTCGAGGAGTTCGGCCTTGTCGGCACGCAGCACGTCGTGGCCGTCGATCGTGATCCCGCCGCCCATGCGGGCGCCCCGAGGCAGCAGCCCGATCACCGAGCGGGCGGTCAGCGACTTACCCGAGCCGGACTCGCCGACCAGACCGATCGTCTCGCCGGCCGCCACCTGAATGGAGATGCCGTCCAGCAAGCGCTTCCCATTGGGCAAGTCAAGCGTGAGTGATGAAATGTCGAGCAAGGTCATGCTGAGACACCTCCTCCAATTCGTTCCGAAAGTTCTTCGCCAATGATGTTCACGGCAACCACCACGATGACGACCGCGACCGCGGGGACGATGGCCGGCAGAAAGTGCCCGCCGACGAGGCCGGTCTGGGCCTCGTTGATCATCGCGCCCCAGTCGGCCTGCGGCGCTTGCACACCGAGACCCAGGAACGAGAGGCCGGCGAGCTCGGCGAGCACGTAGCCGAAGTTCAGCGTGGACTGCGCGCCGACCACGGGAGTGACGTTCGGCAGCACCCGGCGCAGCGCGATCCACGGACCGCTGAAGCCCTGCACGCGGTAGGCCGCGACGTAGGGACGATTCCGCTCCGCCATGATGAGCGAGCGGGTCAGCCGCGCCACGAACGGCGCGTAGGCGATGCTCATCGCGATGACGGGGGCGACGAGGCCCTTCCCGAACAGGGCGACCGCCATGATGGCGATCAGCAGTGCGGGGAAGGCGAAGATGACCTCGAAGAAGCGGCTCAGCACCGCATCGATCCAGCCGCCGCGCCAGCCGGCGAGTAGTCCGAGCAGGATCCCGACGACCGTCGAGAAGATCACGACGAGCAGCGGGCCCAGGAGGGCGGTGCGAGCGCCGAAGATCATCCGGCTGAGAATGTCGCGGCCGAGGCCGTCCGTGCCGAGCCAGTGCGCGGGGCTCGGTGCCCCATAGAAAGCGAGGAAGTCAACCGCGTCGGGGTCGTACGGGGCCACCCACGGCGCAAAGATCGCTGCGAGGGTGATGATCGCCATCACGATGACGCTGCCCCAGAACAGTCGGTTCGAGCGGGGCTTGCGGGGCGCGCGGATCACGCGCACCGCAGAGGTGGGGTTCAGCGTGGCATTCATCGGGCATCAGCTCCAGCGGCGGCTCGGGGGTCGATCCAGGGTTCGAGTAGGTCGACGATGGCGTTCACAATCACAAACGCGGCGACGATCAGCAGCACGATGGCCTGCACGACGGGGAAGTCGAGACGATCGACCGACTGCACGAGCAGCGAGCCGAGCCCGGAAATACTGAACGCGGCTTCGACGAGGGTGCTCGCGACCAGGAGGCCGGCGATCAGCAGGCCGCCGACGGTCAGGATCGGCCCGAGGGAGTTGCGGAAGATGTGGCGGCGGACGACGGAAGCCCGAGTCAGGCCTCGGCTCGTCGCGACCTCGACGTGCTCACGGCCGATCTGCTCGACCATCGCCGAACGCGTCACCTTGCCCACGAGCACGACGAACACGATCGCGAGAGCGACGGCGGGCAGGATCAGGTGGTACACCGTGTCCCAGAAACCCTCGCCGGAGCCAAAGGTGGGGAACCACCCCAACCCCACGGAGAAGATCGCGATCAGCACGATCGATCCCACGAAGGATGGGATCGCCCCCAACACGGTCATCGTGATCAGGATGGCGCGGTCCGCGAGCTTGCCGCGATTCAACGCGGCGATGATGCCGCCGGCGAGACCGACGATCGCGATCATCAGCCCGGCCATGACCACGAGCGTCAGCGTCACGGGGAGCCGGTCACCGATGACGGTGGTGACATCCTGGCGGAACTGGAGAGAGCGACCGAAGTCGCCCCTGAAGATGCCGAAGATCCAGTTGAGGTACTGCTGCCAGGGGGGCAAGTTCAGCCCGAACTGTTCGGTCACTGCCGCCACGGCTTCGGGACTCGGCTTGCGTCCGCGCAGCAGGAAGCTCACCGGATCGCCGGGAACCATAAACCGCGAGAAGAACACGAGCAGCGAGGCCAGGAAGAGCGTGAGAAGCAGTGCACCAAGCTTGGATGCGATGCGTCGCGCGTAGGTCATCGTAAATTCTCCGAAATGATGCGTCGGTCGGCGGCCAGGAGGTCGCCGACCGACGCGAACAGGTGGTGCTTAGCGAGCGCCCAGCTGGGCAGCCCACGGGAAGTACAGGTGTGCGATCGAGGGGCTCAGGCCCGTCACTCGCTCACCCATGTAGACCGACATCGGAATCTCGTAGAGCGGTAGCCAGGGCAGCTCGGCGCTGGCCATCTGCTGGGCCTGCGCGGTCAGTGCGCCGCGCGCATCCGGGTCCATCGTCTGGCCTGCCTCGGTGACGAGCGCGTCGTACTCCGGGTTGGACCAGTTGGCGTAGTTGCTGAACTCGCCCGTGCGCAGAACGCCGTACATCTCGAGGGGGTCTGGGCTGGAGAGGTACCAGGACGTGTAGAAGAGGTCGACGCCGGCGCGCGCATCCGGGTCGGAGAAGAGCGCCGTGTACGCGTTCGGAGTGACCGTCTCAATCTTGATGTTCAGGCCGATCGCCTTGCCGGCGGCGGCAGCCGCCTGCGAGACCACCGCAAACTCCTGCGAGATCGGTGCGGTGACCAGGGTGATCTCCTGACCAGCTGCACCCGCCTCTTCAATGAGCTTCTTCGCGGCTTCGACGTCGAACGGGTACTCCTCGAGTCCGTCAAAGGCCGCGGCGGTGTTTGCATCGCCGGACTGGCCCCAGACGGATTTCGTCGTCAGAGCATCAGTGACGTCGCCGATACCAGCGTTGGCCGCCTGCGAGATGCCCTCGCGGTCAAGCGCCATCAGCAGCGCCTTGCGCACGCGGACATCGCCCAGCGGGCCGTCCAGGTTCGAGACGATCAAGCTCGACACTGCGGTGTTCAAGCCGAAGAGCATGTCTCCCGAGCCGCCCTCTTGCAGCTGCGAAACTGCGTCGAGCGGGACCATCCACGAGCCGTCAACCTCGCCCGACTTCAGCGCGTTGATGCGCGCCGTGGCGTCGTTCATGAAGACGATCTTGAACTCGTCCGACTTCGCGACGAGTTCCTTGTCCCAGTAACCTTCGAACTTCTTCAGCGTGATCGACTCGCCGGACTTCCACGAGTCGAATTGGAACGGACCGGTGCAGTTCACGCCACCGGTCGAGTTGCCGTAGTCGGCGCCGAGCGTCTCCAGGGTGGCTGCCGACTCGATGACGCCAGCCGAACCACCGAGGCCCTGGTTGAACTGCGAGTCAGGGATGGTGGTGGTCACCGTCACCTGCATGTCGCCGGTCTTCTCGATCGACGCGACGTTCTGGTAGACACTGAACCACGCCGAACCCACCTCGGGGTCCAGGATGCGGCTCATCGAGGCGACCACGTCGTCCGCGGTCAGCGGGGTGCCGTCGTGGAACGAAACGCCCTGGCGAATGTTGTACACCCAGGTGGTGGGGGTGGGGTTCTCAAACGACTCCGCGAGGCCCGGGGTGAGGGTGAAATCCGGGTTCAGGCGCAGCAGCGACTCGCAGACGTTCGCGAGCACCGAGTTGTCGGCGTAGTCGAACGCGTAGGCGTAGTCGAGCGAGTACGGCTCGGCGTAGCTCGCCCAGGTAATCGAGTCGATGTCGCCCGAGGGCGCCGGCGTCGTTGCCGTGAGCTCCCACTCGACAGGGGCGGCAGTACCGCCTTCAGCCGTGCCGCCGGAGGCGCAGGCCGAGAGCGCGAGGGCCGCAACAGCGGCCCCGGCGACGAGGGTAATCCCGCGACGGACGCGGGTCTGGGCAATAGTTCGCATGTTCTTGCTCCTAGCTGAGTGAGGCGGTACGGGTAAAAACAGGGGCTCCGGCGATCCACGTCGAGTCAATCTGCGCGGTGTGCAGGTCCTCGTCGGCGAGGGCGAACGGGTTGGGCTCGATGACCACGAGGTTCGCGAGATAGCCCTCACGGACATAGCCGGTGTCGTGATCGCGGTGGTTCACGTAGGCGGATCCTGACGTGTACGCGGCGAACGCCGTCGCGAGGTCGAGGCGCTGGTGCTCGCCGCCGAGCGGGCCGGCGTCGTAGTCGGGGACGACGCGGTTCACCGCGACGTGGATGGCCAGCAGCGGGTCGGCCGAGGACACCGGCCAGTCGCTGCCGGCGGCAAGGCGGGCGCCGCCGCGCACGAGGTCGCCGAACGGGTACTGGCGGGCGACCGCCCCCTCCTGCATGAACGGCAGGGTGAGGGTGTCGATCTGGTCTTCGTGCGTCGCCCAGAGCGCTTGGAGGTTCGCGACCGCGTCTACCTCGGCAAATCGCGGGGCCTCGGCCTCCGCCACCACCTGCAGGTGGGCGAGGTGGTGACGGCCGTCGCTCGGGCCGTTCGCCGCACGCGCCGCACCGACCGCGTCAAGCGCGTCGCGCACTGCCTTGTCGCCGAGAGCGTGGAAGTGGACCTGCATACCCGCGGCGTCGAGGCGGGTGACGGCCTCGCGCAGGATCTCCGGGTCGATGAAGGAGATACCGTGGTTGCACGTGTCGTGCCCGTCGGCGTCGCGGTAGGGCTCGATCATCGACGCGGTGAAGTTCTCGGCAACGCCGTCGACCATGATCTTGGTGGTGCCCAGCTGGAAACGGTCAGCCGTGCCGCTCGCGCCGCGCTCGTCTCGGCGACGCAGCATGGCGTCGATCTGCTCGAGCCCGCCCTCGCGGTCGAACCACTGCGATCCGACGACGTGAACGAGCAGCGTGTCTTCCTTGATCGCGCGCTCGTAGGCCTCGATGCCGCCCAGGCCGGGGCCATTCTCCCCCAGCATGGCGTCCTGCCAGCCGGTGATTCCGAGCGCGATCAGTTCCTGCTGCGCGCGGAGCAGGCCGCGGTACGCGAGCTCGTCGCTCGTCTGTGGGCGCACCTCAGCGAAGAGCTCCATCGCGCCCTCGTGGAAGGTGCCTGCGGGGAAACCGTCCGCCTCGCGCTCGATCCGCCCATCGGCAGGATCCTGCGTGGTGGCGTCGAGGCCCGCCAGGCGGATCGCGGCGGTATTCGCCCAGGCGCTGTGGTGGTCGCGGCTCGAGACGAGCACGGGGCGATCGGGAACGATCGCGTCGAGGAGGGCGCGGGTCGGCGCCCCGCCCGGGTAGTGGTCCATCGACCAGCCGCCGCCGAGGATCCATTCCTCGTCGGGGTTCCCCGTGGCGTACGCGGCGACGATCGCGACCGCTTCGTCGGCGCTTTCGCCACCGGTGAGGTCGCACTGCAGCATTTCGACGCCGCCGCCGACGGGGTGAATGTGCGCGTCTTGGAAGCCCGGGGCGAGCAGTTTCCCGGCGAGATCGACCCGGGTGGTGTCCGGGCCGACGAGCCCGTCGGCCTCGTTTTCGGGGACAACCGCGACGATGGTTCCGGCAGTCACACCGACCGCGACACCCTTCAGCGGCAGTCCGGACCCGGCGAACACTTCGCCTCCGGTGAACAGCACATCGACAGCCATTGTCGTCTCATTTCATCGTTGAACAGATGTCGTGAGCGTAACCAGAAAACAATCTGCTTGTCAACGCAATTGACAACTCGTGTGCGAACCGTAATCTTGAGGGTAATCAGGTGTGAGAAAGTTCGCCCACACTCTGTGCCACGATTGACGTGCAACGTTGCGCGAGAAGGAGACACGATGGCACTCGACACCACCGCCTTGCAGGAACAGCCCTCGCCGGGAGCCACCAAGGTGCGCCTCGACGCCCCCTCGATCATCGCCGCGGCCCTCGAAGTCACGGCGAGCTCAGGATCCATCAGGCTCTCCGCAAAGGCGCTCGGCGCCCACCTGGGGGTCGACCCCACGGCGATCTACCGGCACTTCCGCAATAAGGGCGAGCTCATGGAGGCGCTGCTCGATGAGCTCAGCCTGCGCAGCCTGGCCGCGGTGACCGCGCCGCCCAGCGAGTGGCAGGACCGGCTGCGCCAGCTTGCCAATGCCACTCTCGTCGAGTTCTGCACCCACCCGGCGATCGCCGCTGAAGCGATGGTGCTCACCACGCACGGCCCGGGCGAACTCGCCGCGATCGAGCTCATGCTCGATGCGTTCACCGAGGCAGGGCTCGACCCCGATGAGGTCGTCCAGCACTACGCACTCTTGTCCTCACACGTACTCTCCACCGCGTCCGGCATCGCCCGCGCGCGCGCCGAGGGTCACTTCGCCCACCGCGGCGGGGACCTTGAGTACTCTCCCTGGTTCGACGGCCCGGTGCTCGGCGACCCGCGGCTGCACCCGCGCATCATGGAGCTCACCGCGCAGCTCAACGGGCTCGACGATCGCGAGATCTTCGTTCGGGGTGTCGAGTCGGTGATCCGCTCGGCCGAGCACCTCGCGGCCGGCTAGCGCCGCACCGCGAAGGGGCTCAGGTCGATGGGGCGGCCGCCACTCTCGACGGCTCGGCCGGCGATGAGCGAGGCGACAACCTCCCCGGTCACCGGTCCGAGCGAGAGCCCGTGCATGTTGTGCCCCGTAGCCACGATCGCCTCGGGCCGGCCCGCCACGGCGCCCAGCAGGGGCATCCCGTCGGCGGTCATCGGGCGGGCACCGACCCACTCCTCGGTGCGGGCACCCCAGTCGGCGTCAGCGACCAGCTTCGAGGCAAACCGCGTCAACACCTCAATGCGCGCCGGGTTGAGTCGCGTGGGGTGGCCGTCGAATTCCATCATGCCGACGATGCGCAGTCGCCCGTGCATCGGAATCGCGACGCAGTGGAGGTCCATCGCGTGGATGAGGGTGCGTGGCAGCTGGGCGACCGGCACGGTGTAGCTGTACCCCTTCCCCGAGACGACGGGGGCCGAGCGGATGCCGGAGCGGCGCAGGATCGGAGTTGTCCACGCCCCTGCCGCCACGACGACCCGGTCGCCCGAGACGGTCACCTCGGCGCCCGTCCGGTCCATGCACACCACGCTCGCGCCAGCGCCGAGCCGGCGGGCCTCGAGTCCGGTGCGCACCTGGGCGCCGGCCGCCTGAACGTGCGCGATCATGCTCGCGGTAAAGGTGACGGGGTCGAGCGAGAACTCCCCCGGCAGCATGAACCCGCCAGTCACCCCGGGCTGGAGCGCAGGCTCGTGCGCGGCAAGCTGTTCACCCCGCAGGATCTCGCCGGGCGCGGTCCCCCACCCGTTCGCCGCGCGCGCCCGGTACGACGCGTGCCCCGCGAGCAGGATCCCCTCGTTCGAGCTGGTCATCAGAAAGCCGTCGCCACCGCCGGAGGTGTCGATACCGTCCGCGGCCATCTGGTGCAACGCCGGCAGCAGCCCGTCCGAGAACTGCGCAAGCGCCACGGCACCCGCACGCGCCCGCACCCGGCCTGAGGAGCGCAGGAACCCGAGGCCAAAGCCGGCCAGGCGGGGCAGCGCGAGCGCCGAGATCGAGAGGTAGGACGAGCGCGTAAACACGCCCGTAATGACGTCCCTCGCAGTGTTCGGCGAGGCGAGGGGGGCCACCTGCTGCGGAGTGAGCTCGCCGGCGTTGCCGGTCGCGGCGCCGCTGCCGAGCCGGTCCCGCTCGACGATCGTGACCTGGTGCCCGTCGCGCAGCAAACTGTAGGCGGAGCACAGACCAATCAGGCCGCCGCCCACGACGATCACATGCTGGCCCGTCACGAGGCGGCACCGCGTGTTGGCCGCGCGGCTTCGAGCAGCGAGGCGGCGCGGACCTCCGCGGCGAACGCCTCGACGAGAGCACGGCTGACGACGGTGTTCTCGTCATCCACGGCCAGGGCTTCACGGATCATCTCGGCCCGGTCGAAGCCCTCATCTCCGAGCGCCGCGTCGTCCCAATTCGCGAGGTTCGCGGCGCCAGCCTCTGGGTGGAACTGCACCCCGCGCACGTGCGCGCCGATGAGAAAGGCCTGGTTCTCGACCGCGTCGCTCGACGCGAGCAGGACCGCCGACTCGGGCAGCCGAGTGATCATGTCCTCGTGATTCTCGATCATGGGGGCCGCAGCGCCAAAGCCGACGAACAGCGTGTCTTCGCGACCTCGCGCGGTCGGGCGAATGACAGTGCTGCCGCGCTCTTTCGGACCGTAGTTTGCGCGCACCTCACCCCCGTCGACGTCAGCGATGACCTGCGCCCCGAGGCAGATGCCGAGCGTGGGAAGGTCCCGATCGATCGCCTCGCGCACGAGTGCCCGCTCCTGCACCAACCACGGTGCGTGCGCGTAGTCGTCCGGCATGAACCCGCCACCGAGCAGCACCAGCCCATCAAAACCCGCGAGGCCCGCGGGCAGGCCGTCCCCGCCAAACACCTCGTGCACATCGGCGCCCGCGTCCGAGAGCCAGGTGCCCAGCCTCCGGGGGCCCGAGTCCGGGTGGTTGATCACAACAAGAATGCGGGGCGCGTTAGGCAAGTCTTCTCTCCAGTTTCATTGTTGTATCGACGGCCGGAACAATCGCTGCCGGTTCCGGTTCGCCGGCCCTCCCGGCGAGGAAGGCCTCGTAGTCCGGGTCGGCGCGCTCCAGCACGCGCAGCACATTCTCGCTGGCCAGGCCGCGCAGCTCGTCCTCCGACCAGCCTCGGCCGCGGAGCTCCGCGAACAGCGCCGGGTACCCGGACACGTCGCCGAGCCCGTCGGGCATCGAGTCGGTTCCGTCGTAGTCCGCGCCGATGCCGACCGCCTGCGGCCCGGCCACCTCGCGGATGTGATCGAGGTGATCCGCGACGTCCGCGACCCCCACGTGTGGCGGATCGCCGGTCTCTCCCGCCTCGACCCACTGCCGTCGCGCTTCTGTGAGGAACGAGGGCACGAAGGCGACCATGACGACACCCCCGGACGCGCCAATCAGCGCGAGCACGTCGTCGGGCACGTTACGGCGGTGCTTGCACAGCTCCCACGCCCCGGAGTGACTGACGATCACCGGGCGCCGGCTTTCCGCCAGCACGTGACGCATCGTCGCCGGGGCCACGTGGGCGAGGTCGACCAGCATGCCCACGCGATTCATCTCGCGCACCACCGCTCTGCCAAAGTCGGACAGGCCACCGTGTCGCGACTCGTCGGTCGCGGAGTCTGCCCACCCGGTCGTCCGCGACCAGGTCAAGGTCAGATACCGGGCGCCCAGTCGCGCGTATTGGCGCAGTACGGCGAGGGAGCCGCCGAGCTGTTCCCCGCCCTCGACCCCGATGAGCGACGCGATACGCCCGTCGCGCATCGCCGCGCGCACCTCGGCGGCGGTCCGCGCCGATCGCAGGTGTTCCGGGTACGCGTCGATCAGCCGCTGCACGAAGTCAATCTGCTCGAGGGTCGCGACCACCTGTTCGGCGCCCGCGAGCACCGGGTCGACCCACACCGACCAGAACTGCCCGGTGACCCCGCCCAGCCGGAGGCGAGCGATGTCGGTGTGCAGGCTCGGCACCGACTCGTCGAGCCCGCCGGTGGCGTAGCCGCGCAGCTCCCGGCAGGCCCATGCCAGGTCGTTGTGTCCGTCGATCACGGGTATCAGTGCGCTCACGAGCGGACCCTGCGCTGCGTCGAGAGCTCGTCGACCGCCGCCGAGTCGAAGCTCCGACTGGCCCACTCAATCACTCGCTCCACGTCCACCTCGTGCCCGAGGCCGGCGGCCCGGGGCACCGGAACTCGGCCGCCCAGGGCGCGCACTGGCGGGCTGACGATGTCGCTCGCGTAGTACTTATCGGAACCCGATACGTCGGACGGCAACGAGAAGTTCGGGAGGGAGGAGATTGCCACGTTGGCCGCCCGGCCCACCCCGAACTCGTGCATGCCCCCGCACCACACGGGCACCTCGGCGGCGGCAGCGACGTCGTGCGCCCGCTTCGCCTGGGTCAAGCCGCCCATGCGGGAGACCTTGATATTCACGATTCGTCCCGCGTCGAGCCGCAGCATCGTCTCGATGTCCTCGACCCCGACGATCGACTCGTCGAGGCAGACGGGCGTATCAATCTGACCCTGCAGCTCGGCATGGGCGAGGAAGTCGCGCACCCCGAACGGCTGCTCGATCATGGTGAGCGCACTCTCGTCGAGCGTCCGGAAGACCGCCGTCGACTCCGCGGTGCGCGGGTAGGCGCCGTTCGCGTCGACGTGGAGGTCGATGCCGGGGAAGGCCGCGCGCACGGCACGGACGACCTCGACGTCCCAACCCGGCGCGATCTTGAGCTTGACGCGCCCGTACCCGGCCTTGAGCTGGGCCGCCACCTGCACGAGCAGGGCGTCGATCGACGACTCAATTCCGAGAGACACCCCCGCGACGACCTCGGTGCGGGTGCCGCCAAGCGCCGCCGCGAGCGATACGCCGCGTCTGCGTGCGTGCAGATCCCAAGCGGCACCGACGAAACCGGCCCGCGCAAACTCGTTCCCGCGCACCTTCGCAAACGCCGCGTCGCAGTCCTCAGGGCGACTCCACTCCGCGCCCAGCGTGGCCGGGACCAGGTAGCGCGTGGCGATCTCCCAAGCGGTCTCGGTCGTTTCCGCGCAGAAGTAGGGGTCGCTCGGCGACGCGATCTCGCCCCAGCCGACGGCCCCGTCGGCGTCCGTGAGCTCGACGAGCACGTGGGCAATGGCCGACTTGCGGTGCGAGCTCGTCTGGAAGCTGTGCAGGAGCGGCAGCCCCAAAAGAAACAGTCGCACCCGATCGATCCGCATCGGCGGCGTCATTCTTGCGGCACCTCGTGGTCGGGATCGGGGCGATACAGGCCGAGTTCGGCGGCGTACTTGTCCCGCATCGAGAGACGCCGACGGGCGCCCTTCGCACTCGCCGTCGTCAACGTGCTGAGCAGGTGACACACCGCGGCCACCGCGGTCGGCGAGTCGGCGTACGAGGCCGATCCGGTGTGCACGCGGATCAGCACACTCGCATAGGGGGCGAGCGGCGCGTCCTCGCTGTCGGTGATGACCACAAGCTGCCCACCCGCTTCATGGAAAAGCCGTCCGAGCCGGATCGTCTCCTCGCGATACCGGCGCATCGAGAACACCACAAGGACGTCGCTCGAGCGCACATCGGTGAGCACGGTGATCGGGGTGAGCCCGAGCCCGTCAATGAGGAAGACGTTCGACAGGGTGGCCGACAGGTCCGCGTTGAGCAGCTGCGCGTACGCCGCGGCCTTCCCTTCGCCGCCGATGTAGCGGCGGCGAGCACCCAGGATCAGTGCGGCGGCCCGCGGCATCTCGCCCGTCGCGGCGAGCTCATCGAGCGTCTGCGTCAGCGATCGCACCTCGCTTTCGATGACGCGCGCCTGAATGCCCTCCGCGGAAAGGTTCGTGCGAAATCGCTCGCCGAACCGGTCGCGGGGTGACACGAGGGAGCGGTCAAGGTCACCGTTCTCATCCGAATTCATGATTGCTCCTGTCGAGGTACTGCTGGTGAAGGGTGGTCCGCGGCGAGCGCGGTTCGCGGAACGAAAAGGTACGCGGTCGTTTCGGGTTCGAGCCGCCGACAGTCGATGATCACCCGTCCCGCCGCAAACTGGGCGCGAAGCGTGTCCGCGAGGCGCGTACGCAGGTGCTCGGCCGCGCCGGCCGCGGCGGGCAACGGCACCCAGACTGCCTCGCCCTGCGGCACCGCCTGGCCCCAGCTGCCGCGGTCGAGCAGCGGCGCGGCAGTTTCGCGCAGGTCGCTCGCGTGGTCGGCACCCGTGCCGAGCGCCCATTCAGCCAGCAGACGGTCCGTGCCCGGGCGCCCGTAGTAGTCGGCGAGGTAGTCGGTTCCGATCGCACCGAGCGTCGAGAAGTTGAAGTGTCCATTGCGCACCAGGACTGGGTCGAAGGTCCACCGCATGCTCCGGTGCCCCCAACGCTCGGCGACCCGGCGCTGCAGCATCTTCAGCTGCCGTCCGAGGCCCTTGCCCTGGAACTCGGGGTCGACCACCGTCGCCTGCGAATAGTGGTACTCGCTCCCGGAGGCATCTTTCCCCGCAAACCCGTAGGCGAAGCCGACAAGCCGCTCGTCGGCCGTGAATACTCCGACCACCGAGCCACCGTTGTCCTTCAGCGCGAAGAGCAGGTTCGGGTTCAGCGCGAAGCTGGGGTCCTGGTACGCGAACACCCGGCCGTAGAGTTCGTTGGCCGCCTGCACGTCCTCAAACCTCAGGAGTTCGCGGCCGATCAGCCCGGGGCGCCCCGACGCTCCGCCCGCGCCGGCGGGGTCGAGGTGCGCGACAATTGCGGCACCCACCGGGGACGAAATGATCATTATATGTTTCCTATAAATCGGATGATCGGCGTTTGATGGCTAATGTTATGGGGCTATTGCCAGACATTCAAGTGTCAGATACGTTTCGTAACATGAACACCAACGCATCGAGCAAACGTGGCAACGCCGCCGCGGTCTCCCTGCTGCGGGAACTCGTCCATATTGAGACTCCCTCGCTGAATGTCGCCGCGAGCGCGCGGATCGCCGAGGTGCTCACCTCGCACTTCACTGAGATCGGCGCCGAAGTCACGCTGCGTCCGACCTCCGCCGGGACGAACCTCATCATCACCGCTCCCGGGGTGGGCGAACCCCTCCTCCTCGTCGGCCACACCGACACGGTGTGGCCGGTCGGAACCCTCACCGGGGCAATGCCCTGGCGCGAGACGGACGGCAAGCTCGCCGGCCCCGGGGTCTACGACATGAAGAGCGGGATTGTCGTCATGCACGCCGCGCTCTCTCGGCTCGCAGGGACGCCACACCGCGCCGTGCGGATCGTTCTCGTGTGCGACGAAGAGGTGGGCTCCCCCACCAGCCAGGCGGTATTGCGAGAGGCCAGCGCCGGAACTGTGGCGGCCCTCGGCTTCGAGTCCCCCCACCCCGATGGGGCCTTCAAAATCGGCAGACTCGGCAGCACGCGTATCAAGCTCACGGCCGGTGGACGGGCCGCACACGCGGCGCTCGACCCGGAACTCGGGGTATCAGCGATCGACGAGCTCATTGATCAGCTCCTGCACATCCGAGCGATCACGGCCTCGCCCGAGCTTCCCTCGCCGGTGCTCAGCAACATCGGTGTCATCCGCGGCGGTGCCCTCACGAACGTCGTACCCGCCAGCGCAAGCGCCGAGATCGGCCTGAGATTCGGCGATCCGGCGACCGAGGAACACGTGTTGCGGGCGATCGCCGCGCTGACCCCGGTCCGCTCCGGGGCGACCTTCGACTGCGAACAGCTCAGCCACCGGCCCGCGTGGTTGGCCTCCGCGGCGGACCGTGCGCTACTCGAGACGGTTCGCACTGCCGCGCTCCGCGTCGATCAGCGCGTCGAGGGGCGCCCGGCCAGCGGCGCCGGCGACACCAATCTGCTCGGCTCCCTCGGCCACCCCACGCTGGACGGATTTGGCCCGCGAGGCGGCGGGGCTCACGCCGAGAACGAGCACGTCCTGATCGATTCGCTGCACGAGCGCATCGAGCTCCTGGTGGCGGTGCTGATGCCATGATCCGAATCGTAAGGCCGGATCAGCGCCGGGGCGCCGCCTCACGCGATGGCCGGCACGGCACCGACAAGATCCCTCCATAACACGCCGATCACGAGAGCCCAAACCACCAGAAAGCTATACAAGCCGCCGCGGCGCACCCTACTATCGGGGTACCTCGGTACGAGAAATTACGATTCATATCTTTGAATCAGCACGGTCATGATGGAGTGGACGATGCGCGAATACGGTCAAGCCAGGCGGAGCAACGTGGCCCGCCCGACCCCGACCGTCCGCACGCGCCCCACCCCGCTGGCCCGCAGCCCCCGAATCACTCTGACTAACCCGTTTGACCACGACCGCATTAAAGGAGATCCGGTATGAAAACAGTGAAAGCTCTGGTCGGCATGGCGGCGGCACTCGCCATCATCGCCGCGCCCCTCTCCGCGGCACAAGCCGCCGATGAACCCACCGAGTCCTCGCTCCGCCTCTCGAGCTCAATGGACGAGATCGACACCCTCAACCCGTTCACCGCGGTGTTCAACGAGGCGCTCATCGTGCTGGACTACGAGTACCAGCCGCTCGCCGGCATCAACGAGACCGGCGATTACGGCGGGATCCTGGCCGACGACTTCTCGGTCGACAACACCACCTGGACCTATCACATTCGTGACAAGGCGACGTGGTCCGACGGCGAGCCGGTCACCGCGGACGACGTGGTCTGGACGTATGAGGCGGTCATGGGGAGCAAGCCCCTGCAGGTGGCCAACGGCGAGTCCGTCGGTAACATCAGCTCGGTGACCGCGGTCGACGACAAGACCGTCGAGATCGAAACCGCCGCCCCGACCCCGCTGCACCCCGGGATCCTGCCCATCGTGCCCAAGCACATCTGGGAGAAGATCGACAACCCCGAGGAATACCCCAACACCGAGGACGTCGTCGGCAGCGGCCCGTTCATCATCGAGGAGTACAAGCAGGGCACCTCGATCACGCTGAAGTCGAACGAGCACTACTGGAACGGCCCGACGGGCGTCGACAAGCTGCACATTGTGGGCTTCAAGAACACCGACGCCGCCGTGCTCGCGCTGCGCAATGGCGAGATCGACATGCTCGGCGGCCTCAACTCTGCCCAGTTCGACTCACTCGCTTCGGTCGACGGCATCGAGCCCTATCAGGTGGAGTCGAAGCACTTCTTTAACCTGACGCTCAACGGTGGCTGGAAGACGACAGGCGGCGAGGCCTACGGCACGCAGAACCCGGTCCTCGAGGACCAGGCGTTCCGCCGGGCGATCGGCCAGGCGATCGACCGCAAGGTGCTCGTCGAGAAGGTCATCAACGGCCTCGGCAGCGAGGGCCCGACCATCCTGCCCCCGGGAAGCCCCGGCGGATTCTTCACCGAGCTCGAGGGTGTCGCCCTCCCGCAGGGCGTCGAAGAGGCAAAGAAGTCGCTCGAGGCCGCCGGGTACACCACCGACGCTGACGGCAACCGCCTCGACAAGAACGGCGCCCCCATCACGCTGCGCATGATGTTCAACGGCGGCAGCACCTCAAACACGGCGGCGTCCGAGTTCATCGAGTCGTGGTTCAAGGACCTCGGCATCGCGATGGAGCTGAAGAACACCAACTGGGACGAGATGGGCGAGCTGATCCCCAAGGGTGACTACGACACCTACATCGATGGCTGGGGCGTCTCGCAGGATCCCGATTACATGCTCTCGATCAACGTGTGCAGCACGCTGCCCGACGAGCCCGGCGTGTCGAGCTCGTCGCAGTCGGGCATGTGCGACCCCGAGTACGACAAGGTCTTCGAGGCGCAGCACACCGAGCTCGATCCCGAGAAGCGTAAGGAACTCGTCACCGAAGCGCTGACGATGATTTACGAGTATGGCAACACCGCGATGTTCTACTACGACGACGCGCTCGGCGCCTACAACTCCGACCGCCTCGACAACCTGCTCGTGGTCAACGGCTCGCCGAACAACCGATTCTCGATTGCTCAGGCCACCATCAAGGGCGCCGAAGGCGAGTCCGGCGACGGCGGATCCGGGGTCCCCGCGGTAGCGATCGGCGTCGGCATCGCTGCCGTCGTTCTCGCCGGCGGCCTCATCTTCGCGATTCGTCGCAAGAAGAGCGTCGACGACCGGAAGTAGGTAGGCCCGAAATGAATCGCGAGAATCCGAGCACCACCGCCCCCGACACCGGGGCACCGCCGCACTCTCCCCGCGCAAGCGACGAGGCGGCGGACGTCCGGCACACCGGGAGCACCTGGAGATACCTCCTGGTGAAGGCGGGTGGCTCCGCAGTGAGCCTCCTGATGGTGGTGGTGCTCGGATTCTTCGCATTCCGGGTCCTTCCCGGCGACCCCGTGGCCGTGCTGACCCGCGGCCGCCAGGTCACGAACGAGCAGATTGCCCAGTTGCGAGATCAGCTCGGCTTGGATCGCCCGATTCTGGTCCAGTTCTGGGAATACCTCGTCGGCCTTCTCAAAGGCGACCTCGGAGACTCCTTCGTGTTCCGCACCCCCGTGACGCAGCTCATGGGGCAGTATGTCGGCCCGACGCTTCTGCTCATGAGCGTCTCGATGGTCCTCACCGTCAGCATCGGGGTCTGGGTCGGTCAGCGTGCCGCGTGGAAGCGGGGCGGCTGGTTCGACCGCTCCGCGACCTGGACCTCGCTGTTCTTCTGGTCGATGCCCACCTTCTGGTTCGGGCTCCTCCTCCTCCTCGTCTTCTCGGGCACGGGACTCTTCCCGAGCAGCGGCATGACCACGGTCGGCGCCGGCTACACCGGGTGGGCTTACGTGCTCGATGTCGCGCGCCACCTGGTGCTCCCGGTCCTGGCGCTCTCGATCGCTTCGTACGCCCAGTACGTCCTCATCATGCGCTCCTCACTGCTCGAGGAACTCGGGCAGGACTACCTCGTCACTGCGCGAGCCAAGGGCCTTCCCGAGGACCTCGTGCGGCGCCGACACGCGCTTCCGAATGCGCTCCTGCCGACCGTGACCATGATCTTCCTGCAGCTCGCAGGGCTCATCAGCGGAGCTGTCACGGTCGAGACCGTGTTCTCGTGGCCGGGGCTTGGATACCTCACCTTCCAGGCGATCCAGGGCCCCGATTTCCCGGTCTTGCAGGGCACGTTCGTCGTGTTCTCCTCGATCGTGATCTTCATGAACTTCTTCGCCGACATCCTGTACCGGGCGATCGACCCGCGGGTGCGCGCAGCATGAGAGGCGAGACGACTATGGACACTGCAACCGTGGCAATTGCCAGCCCCCGGCAGCTCGCGCGCCGACGGCGGGCGGACGCGTTCCGCGCCAACTGGCGCGCCTTCGCGCGACAGCCGGGAGGTCTCCTCGGGCTCGTGGTGCTCGTCATCGTGACGCTCCTCGCGGTCTTCGCCCCGGTCATCGCCGACGTCTCCGTCCTCGACCCGACGAAGGCCCCGGGCAGGCCATTCGAAGCGCCGTCGGCCGAGTTTTGGTTCGGCACCGATCATCTCGGGCGCCCGGTGCTGCCGTTGCTCATCTGGGGCGCGCGCACCTCGCTCACGGTCGGCATTGCCGCCACGATCATGTCGATGGTCATCGGCACGTTGATGGGACTGCTCGCCGGCACCATGCGCGGCTGGCGATCGGCCGTCATTATGCGCGTGATCGACTTCTTCCTCGTAATTCCCGGGCTGGTGCTCGCGATCGTGCTCGGCGCGGTGCTGGGATCGAGCACCTTCACGATCGTCGTTGCGATCGGCGTGACCTCGTGGGCCGGCACCGCCCGCATGATCCGGGCGCAGACACTCTCGCTCGAGTCGCGCGGATACGTCGAGCGTTCTCGGGCGCTCGGGGCGTCGCAGGCGCACATCACCTGGCGGCACATCCTCCCGGGAGTAATGCCGCTCGTGCTCGCCAACACCTCACTCGCCGTCGGCATCGCGATCATCTCTGAGGCGACGCTGGCGTTCCTCGGGATCAACGGCGGCGGGATCTCCTGGGGCACGATGCTCCAGCAGGCAATGGGCAGCGGCGCAGCGGTGGCGGGATTCTGGTGGCTCATTGTCGCCCCCGGCCTCGCGATCCTCGTCGTGGTGCTCGCCTTTACGCTCGTCAGCCGGGCGCTCGAAACCGTCGTCAACCCGACTCTGGGAGACCGCTAATGTATGCGCTGCAGTTCGAAGACGTCTCGATCTCCTACCGCACCCGCGACAGCGACGGTGCGCCGCTCGACTACGCGGCCGTGAAGCACGTCAACCTCACCCTGCCGCGAAAGGGCACGCTCGGCATCGCGGGCGAGTCCGGCTCCGGAAAATCGACGCTCATCATGTCGGCGCTCCGTCTGCTCCCCGACAGCGCCACGGTCTCCGGCAGCATCCGAGTCGGCGATCACGACATGAACGAGCTGAGCTGGGGCCAGGTGCGGGCCGTGCGCTGGAACGAAGCCTCGATTATCTTCCAGGGAGCCATGCACTCGTTGAACCCGGTGCAGCGCGTCGGGCGCCAGATCGCCGAGGCGATCCGGCTGCATGACCCGAATGCCCGCCGCTCGGGTCGGGACGACTACCGGCCCCAGGTCCTCGCGTTGCTCGAGCAGGTCGATCTGCTCCCCCACACCATCAACGCCTACCCCCATGAGCTCTCGGGTGGGCAAAAGCAGCGCGTGATGATCGCCATGGCGCTCGCGTGCGACCCCGACATCATCATTGCCGACGAGCCCACCACCGCACTCGACGTCATCGTGCAGGAGCGCGTGCTCGACCTGCTCACAAAACTCGTCAAGGAACGCGGCCTGTCGCTGCTCATGATCACCCACGACCTCTCCGTGCTCGCGCGGACCTGCGACGAGATCGCGGTCATGTACCAGGGCGAGATCGTCGAGACCGGACCGTCCCGCGAGATCCTGGCGAACCCCCGACACCCCCACACGCGCGCCCTGACCGACGCGGTGCCCGTGATTGGAGATCCGAAGAGCCGCCTCAACCCGGCAAGCCGCAAGCAGAGCGCGCCGGGAGAAACCACAGCACTCCCGGTAATCGCCTCGGGCGTCGGTGCCGAGATCTTGAGCACCGACGATCTCACCGTGAGCTTCCACACGAGGGTCGGGAACGTCACCGCAGTGGACGGGGTCGACCTGAGCTGCCGCGAGGGCGAGATCACGGTGCTCGTGGGGCAGTCGGGATCCGGCAAAACCACCCTGGTGCGCACGGTGCTCGGGCTGCAACCGCCGAGCAGTGGCGCGGTGCGCTACCGCGGTCAGCCGCTGAGCCGCCGGGCGCGCGATCTCCGAGATTATCGCGGCAGCGTGCAGTTTGTGCTGCAGGATCCCATGTCCGCGCTGAACCCGAAGCACACGGTCTACGAGATCATCGCGGAGGGAATCCGCATCCAGGGCTTCGGCGGCGACGAGCGCGAGCGCGTGCGACAAGCCCTGCTCGCAGCCGAGCTGTACCCGCCAGAGCGCTTCTTCACCAAGCTCCCGAAGGAGCTCTCGGGCGGCCAACGCCAGCGCGTCGTGATCGCGGGCGCCCTCGCGCTCGAGCCGGACTTCCTCATCGCGGACGAACCGGTGGCCTCCCTCGACGCCTCCGTCCGCGGCGAGATCCTGGCGCTTCTGCTGCGCCTGAAGCGGGACTTGGGCCTCGGCTGCTTCGTGATCACCCACGACCTCGGCGTGGCCTGGAACATCGCGGACCGGGTGCTCGTTATGCACCGCGGCAAGATCGTGGAGGCGGGGAATGCGGAGGACGTCCTCCTGTCGCCCCAGCACGACTACACCCGGCAGCTCCTTGCTGCCGTACCCACGATGGGCGCCCCAGAGGCCTCGGAACGGAGCGGCGCATGAACACCCCCCAGCTGACGCAGGACGCGCTGAGCGCGCTCAGCGCGCAGGCACAGGATCCGCGCCTGGGCGCCGGCCGCATCCAGGTGCTCGACGCCGATAGCGGCCGCTCGCTCCTCGAGCGCGCGGCCTGGCGTCCCGGCGAGACCGCGAGCGTCATGAAGACGATCACCTGCGCCGCGGCGCTCAGCACCCTCGGACCCGCGCACCGGATCGAGACCCGCGTGCTTCGCGGGAGCCGGTCCGGCGAGATCGTGCTCGTCGGCGGGGGCGATGTCACGCTGAGCCGCGTCCCCGGCGACGGGGCGACCTTCTACCCCGCCCCCGCGCGGCTCGACCAGTTGGCCGCGCGGACGCTTGCGGCGCTGGGCGGTACCCCGCCGAGCCGTATCGTGCTCGACGACTCCCTCTTCGCGGAGAGCGAGTGGCGCGAGGACCAGTGGCTCGAGGAAGATCGCGACCCCGGCGGATACATCCCCCGCATCTCCGCACTACAAACGGACGGCGACCGCGCGGATCCGGTCGCTGATGACAGTCCCCGCAGCACGGACCCCGCCGGCCGCGCCGGTGCCGAGTTTGCGGCGCTGCTCGGCGGAGACCCCGAAATCGTGCGCGGTCGCGCCGAGGCGGGAGCCGAGTGTCTCGCCTCGGTGTCGTCGCCACCCGTCGAGGCGCTCGTCACCGAGACGCTGCGCAGCTCGGACAATGCGCTCGCGGAGGCGCTCGCTCGGCTCGCGGCGCTAGCTGCCGGCGAGGACGCAAGCTTTGCCGGCCTGGAGCGGGCCCTCAAGGCCGAGCTCGCGCGGTTCGGTGTCCCGCTCGACGGCGTGGAGCTGCTCGACGGTTCCGGCCTGAGCGCCGGGATCAGGGTGCCTGCGGCCACCGTCGCCGATCTGCTGCGGCGCGCTCGCCTGCGCGAGGGCGTGCTGGGCATGCTAGACGACCGGCTCACGCGCTCGGGGCCGGAAGGCACCCTGTCGAAGACCCGCTTCACCGGGGACAACGCGGTCGTTGCCGGCGCCGTGCGCGGCAAGACTGGCTACATCGAGAGCGTGCACTCACTCGCCGGCATCGTCCGCACCGTCGGCGGGACGGACCTGGTCTTCGCGGTCTTCGCGATGGGCGACGACTTGCCGCCCGACTCCGAGGCGAAGCAGGCGGTAGACGACTTCGTCACGCAGCTGCACCTGCGCGGCGACGCGCTGCTCGAGTTGGACGCCGCGATCGTCCTCGCGGACTAACGGGCCAGCCTGATCACGCGGAGCGGGCGTCCACGCGATCGAAGACCAGCCGCGGCTGGTCGTCGGCCGTGAGGGTCGCGGTGAGACCGCACCCGATTGGGAAGGACGACACCCGCGCCCCGTGGCCGAAGCGCAGCCCCCAGACGACCGGGATCCCGAGCGGTGAGAGAAGCTCCTCCATCAGAGCGCGGATGTCCTCGACCGGGCCGCAGTCGACCCAGGTGCCGAGGCCGACCGCTGCGGCACCATCGAAGTAGCCCGAGCGCAACAGGATCTGCATGAGCGCATCCAGGCGATAGGCCGACTCGTGGATCTCCTCGAGCAGCACGATCCGGCCCTCGGCGCGGGTCCGCGTGCCGGGATGCGACCCCGTGCTCATCGCGAGCAGGCTCACGTTTCCGCCGGTCAGCTCGCCGTGCGCGACGCCCGGCACGAGGGTCGCGGTCTCGAGGTCGCTCGCGACCTCGAGCGGCCCATCACCGAGCACGGCGCGGCGCAGCGCGTCGACGTTCTCGGGGCTATTGAGCAAGTCGCCCGTGGCGATCATGGGGGTGAACCAGGTCGGGACGCCAAGGTGTTGTTGCCAATACTCGTGAAGCGCGGTGATATCGGAGGAACCGAAGAGCGGCTTCGGGGTTGCCGCCGCGAGCGCTTCGGGGTCGAGGTGATCGAGTACCCGGATCGCGCCGTAGCCACCGCGCACACAGAACACTCCGCTGATCTCAGGGTCGGTCCACGCCCAGGTGAGGTCTGCCGCCCGGTCCTCATCCGCACCCGCCAGGTAGTCTGCCCTGGCGTGACGGTCGGCCACGTGCGGGGCCCGCACGGGCACGAGACCCCAGGAGCGCAGGAGATCCTCTCCCTTGGCGATCGCCTCCTCCTCAGAGGCTCCCGACGGGCTGATCAGCGCACAGCGGTCACCCGGTTGCAGCGGGCGAAGCGCGGCGGCGATGCGGGCGTTCTCGGTCATGTCGCTCCTTTGAGACGGATTTCCTGATGGTGCCTCGCGCATTTGCGCGCAGGTGGCCCACCAGTTCCCTCATCTTACGAATCATAAGAAGCCCGCCGCAAGTACCCCATTCTTCGAGAAGCAGCAATAAGATTGCGAAAGACGCGAGCACAGGCAACCCCGACACGCTGGTGTTATGTGACGTAACTTTCTGCCCGCTAGACACAGATTCCCATCCCGAGCCCTCAGAGAGGATGGCTAGGCGTGAAACCATCGATGACCCCGGCCGAGCTGTGCGCGCACCTCATCACGTTCGACACATCGAACTTTGGCGATGGCGACAGCCGCGGCGAGACGCCCCTCGCCGAAGAGATCGCGCGGATCCTGCGCGCCGCAGGCTACGCGCCCCAGCTGTACGCCCCCGAGCCGCATCGCGCGTCGGTGGCGGTGCGGGTGCACGGCCGGGATCCTGCCCTGCCCGCCCTGCTGGTGCACGGTCATCTCGACGTCGTTCCTGCCGAGCCGTCGCAGTGGGCAAGCCCGCCGTTTGCGGGCCAGATTCGCGACGGCTACGTCTACGGGCGGGGCGCGAGCGACATGAAGGGCACCGTCGCGATGATGATCGTGACGCTGCTCGAGTGGGCGCGGGACGGGATCGCCCCGCAACGCGACATTCTCTTCCTCTTCATCGCGGACGAGGAAGACCGTGGGGCCTGGGGATCACACTGGATTGTGGACGCCCACCCCGAGCTCTTCGCCGGGGTCACCGCGGCGATCGGCGAGTCCGGAGGGAACGCCATGTGCCTGCCCTCCGCCGCGGGCCCCGAGGTCACGGTGTTCCCGATCGCCGTGGCCGAGCGGGGGACGCTCCATATGAAGCTGCGCGCCGAGGGGCCGGCGGGCCACGGGTCGCGACCCACGCCCGACAGTGCCGTCACGAAGCTGCTGGGGGCGGCCCACCGGATCAACACGCACCGGTGGCCGCTCCACCTCGTCGAGCCCGTGCGCGAGTACATCGCGGGCACGAACGCCGCGCTGGGATACGTCGCAGACCTCGACACCGAGGCGGGAGTCGAGGCGGCCATAGCCCGCATGGGCGCTGCGGGCGAGGTGGCGCGGGTCACCATCCGCTGCTCGGCGACGACGACGATGCTCAGCGCGGGCTACAAGGTCAACGTCATCCCCGGGGTGGCCGAGGCCGAGGTCGACGTTCGCTGCCTCCCCGGCACCTTCGAGTCCACCCAGGCGACACTCGCCGAACTAATCGGTCCGGATGTTGCGTGGAGCTTTACCGATCCGAGCCGACCCACGCAGTTTTCCTCAGCCTCCCCCTGGTTCGCCGCGATGCGCGACGCGCTGCTGCGCTATGACCCAGAGTCGGCCGTGGTCCCGTTCTGCATGGGCGGCGGCACCGACGCCAAGGCATTCGCGACGCTCGGCATCGAGTGCTTCGGATTCACGCCGCAGACCGCGGACCCCGAAGGCCGCACGAGCGCCGGCGTGCACGGCATCGACGAGCGCATCCCAGTCGCGTCGGTCAACGGCGGGCAGCTGATCCTGAGCGACTTCCTGCTCAAGGTGTAACCGACGCGGCCGATATCTCGAGTCGCTGGATGCGCGGCGGCTCGAGCGGCGACAGCTCAAGCACGACGCGCGCGGAGCCCGCGGCCCCCTCTACCTGCCACTCGGCGCTCGCCGCGGTGGGGAACGTCGGGGGCGCCGACCGAGCGCCATCTCCGACCAGCGCCGCGGCGCGCAGCCGCCGATCGTCGGCCGAGTCGTCGAGGGCGACCACCGGATCGCACTCACGCTCGAGGAAGCGCAGCCAGTCGTCGCCGCCCCCAGAGGCGAGCAGCGCGGTGACGGCGCGCACCGCCGACTGGGTTTCGGGCCACGGCTCGGCCGCAGTCTGCGCAGCCCCGACGGCTTCCGCGAGCGCCTGCGTCACTATCCTTGAGACCCCGCTATAGCGGGCGTTCTCGAACCCCACCGCCGCGATGCCGCTGACGGGGTGCCAACGCATGTGCGCACTGAAGCCCGGGTACCCGCCCGAGTGCGAGACAACGGTGCCGAGTCGCTCATCAGCCTCAATTACCAACCCGAAACCGTAGGCCGCGCTGGAGCCCGTCCCCGCGGACGAAATGAGCGTCTGCGGCCGTTGCATCTCGCGGCGGCTCGCGGCCGAGAGCACACGGTCATCACGGCCGACGGCGTCACCACAGGCCTCGAGCAGCCAGCGTGACCAACGCAGCAGCGCGGCACCAGAGGCGAAGATCCCGCCGATGGCAGAGAAGGCGCCGGGTCCGCTCACCGGTTGAGCGCTCCACTCACCCCCGACCCGCGCGTACCCCGTCGCGACGCGGCCCGTGCGCGGCTCCGAGAACGTCACCTCCCCCAGGCCAAGCGGCAGGACCAGCTCATCACGGACCTGCTCGGCGAACGGTCGCCCGTCAAGGTGTTCGCACACCCGCCCCAGCCAGGCGAAGCCGAGGTTGGCGTACTCGTAGCCGCTGCCCGGCGCCCGCACCAGGCGCACGCCGTCGGCGCCGAGCGCGTCAAGGAGACCCGGAGCCATCGACTCCTGCCGGTCGGCCCACGCATCGTCGGTTGGCAGCCCGGCCGACATAGACATCGCCGCGCGCACGGTGATCACCGGATGGCCATCGCCGATGAGGAGCGGGGCCACTGGGAGGTGGCGGTCGATCGGGTCATCGAGGTCGAGCAACCCGGCGTCGCGCAGCTGCAGCACGCGCGCCGCCGTGAAGGACTTGGTGCACGACGCGATGCGGAAACTCGTATCGAGATCGGGCGCGCTCCCATCACCAGCGTCGCCCCGGGCGGCGAGCAGGGCGCCGACCCCCGGTCGCTCGACCGCGAGCAGGGTTGCGGGGGCTTCGCGTGCGGCGGCGAGCGCGTGAAGGCCGTGCGGTGCGGCGTCGGAATCGGGCATTGCGAGGGACTCCTCCGGTCGAACAACACTGATCTCTCGCCCACTATAGGCTACGTATCTTGCGGTCGAGGTGTAGGCTCAAGCACGCATTTGTTCCCGTTTCAATGAGTTTGCGGGGGCTCATGTGGCTCGGGCGACGCAATGTTGCGATACGTAAGAGGAGGATCTTGTGAACCAACCCGATTTCGGTCTCGGTGACGCCGCGGGCGGGGTGGTCAGCGACTACTCCGACGGCGTGCCCATGATCTCTTATGCCCTGGTGGACGCGGACGGCGCCGTGCTGCGCGCGTACGACGCCGAGCGTTCGTATTACTCCGCGTCGACCGTCAAGATCGGCGTGCTCGTCGCCGCCCTGCGCGAGGTGCAGCGCGGCACGTGGCACCTCGACGACGAGTGGCAGGTGACGCACGAGTTCACCAGCATGGCGCCGGGCGCCGGGCGCTACGTGATGGAGGTCGAGGAGACCGAGCCGACGCTTGGCTCCCCTGGCCACACCGTCACCCTGGCGCGGGTGCTCGAGCGGATGATTGTGGTGAGCGCGAACTGCGCCACCAATATGTGCTTCGAGGCGCTCGGGCCGGACCCCATCGCCACCGCCTTCGCCGAAGCGGGGGTACACCACACCGCCATGCAGCGTCCCTACTCGGACGAGGCGGGCCTGCGCGCCGGACTCACGAATCGCACCACGGCACTCGACCTGGCGCGATTTATGGCCGCGCTCGTCCGAGGCGAGCTCCTCGATGCCGAGCGGACCGCCTACGCCATGCAGCTGCTGCGCGAGCGCGTGGATCCGGTGATCGGCGTGTCTGCCGCGGCGCTCGCCGCCGCGAACGGCTGGCAGCTCGACACCGGCGGCAAGGGGGGCAGCGTGGAGGGGATCGGGCACGACCTGGCCTTCCTCAACATCGACGGCCGCATGCTCTGCCTGTGCATCTGCACGCGCGCCTATCTCGGCCCGCAGTACCAGGCTGCCATTCAAGCGATCACCGCCGCGCTCCTCAGCGACCCGACCCTGCGCGTTACCCCGGCACAGTGAACGCACCCATCGCGTCTTTCGCGCTGCTCGGGGCGGACGGCGTGCCGTTGGCCGGGCACGAGCCGGGCCGAGAGTTCTACGCGGCGAGCACCATCAAGCTCGCTGTGGCAGCGGCGCTGCTGCTCGCGGTCGACGCGGGTGCGCTGAGTCTCGCGCAGACCGTGCCAAGTCGCAGCGTCTTCTCGAGCAGGATTCCCGGCGCCCCCGACTTCGCCTTCGACTGGGACGAGGTCGACCCGGGTTTCCCCGTGCCGGGCACGCCGGTCAGCCTGGGCTGGTGCCTGGAGCGGATGCTCATCGTCTCGTCCAACGAGGCCACGAACCTCCTCGTCGAGACCCTCGGGCTCGACGCGGTGCGCGTCGCCTGCGAGCAGTTAGGGGTGCCGGGCGCACGGATGACCCGCCTCATCGGCGACTACGCGGCGCGCGAGGCCGGTTACACGCACGCGGCGTCGGCGCTCGATCTCGCGCGACTCATGTATGCCGTGACCGCTGGCCCGTGCCTCTCCGAGGCGTCGCGCGCGCACCTCATCGGCGTGCTTCGCGCGCAGCGGTTCCCCATGATCGCCGACGCGCTCCCCGCGGGCTCACCGTGGGCGTCCAAGAGCGGCTGGGTCGACGCAATTCGGCATGACGTGGCCGCGATCGGCACGCCCGGCGCGGACGACTTCCGAGTGCTCGCCATCTGCACGGAGGGGTTCGAGGCGCAGGGCGCTCAGGCGCTCATCCGGGCTATCGCCGGAGCGCTGTTCCCCGCGCGTTAGCCGCCCGGAGCCGACCGATCCAGCCCCGCGGCCCCCGGCCGTCCACGCCGCAGCACGCCGCCCGCCCGCGCTCCCGTGGCCCGACCGCCCGACCACGCGAGCTGACCCGCCACGAGTACCGCGTCCACGCCGGTGGCGAGCTGCCAGGGCTCCGCGAAGGTCGCGCGGTCCGCGATGCCCGCCGGATCGAACAGCGTCAGGTCGGCGACCGCGCCCGCCCGAACGATGCCGCGGTCGGTCAGGCCCAGCCGGGACGCCGGGAGCGAAGTGCACTTTCGCACCGCCTCCTCGAGCGAGATGACCCCCTGCTCGCGCACGTACTGGGCAAAGACCCGAGGGAACGTCCCAAACGCTCGCGGGTGCGTCGTGCCGTGCCCCGTGGGCTCGAGCGGCCCGCCATCGCTCGCAATGGCCACCTGGGGGTGCGCGATCGCGGACCGCAGGTCGTCTTCCCGCATCGCGTGGTTGATGATCCCTGCCACGCCGCCGTGGGCGGCGAGCACCTCGAGGGCAGCCTCGGCGGGCGCCACCCCGAGCGTGCCCGCGATCTCGGCGAGCGTCGACCCCCGCGCGGCCAGAAACCGCCCGGCCGAGAGCTGGTTGATGACGATCCCGGCGGGGTCGAAATCACCGGCGTCGAAGCGCTCTGCCAGGGCGGTCTGGATCCGCGAGCGGGTCTCGGGGTGCCCCAGCCGCGCGCACAGCGCTTCCGCACCCCCGTCGAGCGCCCAGACCGGCAGCCGCGAAGCGAGCGTGGTGCCCGAGGCGGTGTACGGGTAGACGTCCGCGGCCACGTCCAGGCCCGCGGCGCGGGCGGCGTCGATGCGCTCGAGCACGAGCGGGACCTGTCCGTGGTTCGCCGGCCCCATCGCTTTGATGTGCGAGATCTGGAGCCGGGGCGCACTGCCGGAGCCCGTCGCCGCCCCGGCCGCGGCGATGGCCTCATCCACCGCCTCGAGCAGGCGACCCGTCTCATCTCGGATGTGACTCGCATAGAGCGCCCCGCGCAGGGCCGCGACGCGCACCAGCTCGGCCACCTCAGCCGGCTCGGCAAATGACCCCGGGGCATAGATCAGGCCCGTGGAAAGACCCCAGGCGCCCTGGTCGAGCGATGCCGTGACGATGCCCCGCATCGACCCCAGCTCCTGGGCGCTTGGCGCTCGTCGCTCGCCGCCGAGCACCGCGATGCGCACTGGGGCGTGGCCGAGCAAGGGCAGGACGTTGAGCGCTGGAGCTGCCGCGTCCACGCGATCCGCGAAGCCCGACAGGTCCCGCCAGTTGTAGCTCGGGCCGCCCCCGAGAAATGCGCTCCAGTCGCGCAGCGCCGCCAGGTCAGCGACGGGAAACGGCGACCACCCGCAATTGCCGGTCACGATACTCGTCACTCCCTGCGCGAGCTGCCCCGATGCCGCGGCCTCGGTTTCGACCGTGTAGTCCGCATGCGAGTGCAGATCGATGAAGCCGGGGGCGACGACGAGTCCGCCCGCGTCGATCACCGTGGCGTCTCGATCCAGGCGTCGCCCGGGCGTGAGCACCCGTTCGATCCGACCATCGCGTACCCAGACGTCGGCGCGCACCGCGGGCTCGCCGCGGCCGTCGACCACCACACCGCCGCGAATGTGGATCGGGGTGCCCGTCGCTGCGTTCGTCACCGGCCACGCTCTTGAACCCGCTGCGCGCTCAGCGGTTCCCCATTACGGCACGTATCATCGGTGATCGCCATGAGGTCATGCTACTCGGGGATTGAAAACACGGGCCGGATTCGGAGCACTCTCGCCCCCATCCGACCCGCATCATCAGTGCCGCGCGGCGCCGCCGAGCTATTCGCCGGCTTTGAGTGCCTGCAGTCGCAGGTCGACCTCGCTCAGCGAGCCCAGATCGTCGAGCTCGTTGAACTGGGCGTCGAGCGTCGAGGCGGCGAGCTCCGCCTGACCGCGCACCATCGCCTCCTGGCGCTTCACCTTGTCCTCGAAGCGGCCCAGCTCGCTCGTCGGATCGAGAACGTCCAAGTTCTTCACCGCGTCCTGCACCTGCCCCTGCGCCTGCGCGACCTTTCCGCGCGAGACGAGCTCGTCGCGCTTCGCCTGCAGCTGCACGAGCTTCTCTCGCATCGTCTGCAGGCCGGTCTTGAGCTGGTCAACCACCTGCTGCTGCGCCTGCACGCTCGGCTCCGCGCTCGCCACCTCCTTCTCGAAGGAGATCTGCTTGGACAGCGCGACCCGGGCCAGGTTATCGAAACGGTCCGCGTCAGCGACATCGCCCGAGGCGCGCAGCTTCTCGGCCTGCGCCGAGGCGGCCTTCGCCTTAGTGCCCCACTCGACGATCGCCTGCTGGTCCTCGACCAGGTCAGCCTCCATCAGGCGCAGGTTGCCGATCGTCTGGGCGACCGAGCTCTCGGCGTCAGCAATGCTGTTCTTGAAGTCGCGCTCGATCTGGTTGAGCATCTTCTCCGGGTCCTCGGCTGCGTCCAGGAGCGCATTAATGTTTGCCTTCGCAAGCTGCGCGATTCGACCAAGGATTGACTGTTTTGCCATGTCGGTTTCCTTTCCTCTTGTTCCACCGAACCCATTCGGAGGAGGTTCTCTCGCCTACCGGCCTGGCAGGCGAAGCACTGTGTGCGGTCACTTCCCGTGGGGGTGCCCCGGGCTAGAACCGCCCGCCGCCGCCGCGGCGCCCGCCGCCACCCGAGCTGCCCCGGCCGATCGAGCCGCCGCCGTTCCAGCCGCCGCGGAAGCCGCCGCTGGAGCCACTCCAGCTGCCGCCCGAGCTGCCCGATCCGCCGCCGCTCAAGATTCCGCCGAGGATCCCGCCCAGTACCGCACCGCCGAAGCTGCCGTTCGACCCTCCGCCGACGGTGCCACCCGAGCCGCCCCAGGTCCCGCCGCCGCCGGGGCCGCCCCAGCCGTTGACGTCGGACGAGGCGAGTTGGTACGCGGCGCGCGCGTACTGGCTCGCCTGCAGAGCGCTCTGGTACGAGCGGTTTGGGTCGCTCTCGGCAACCTGCTCCGCAGCCTCCAGCTGCCGGCGCGCCTCCGACAGCCTGGTGCGCGCCTGGGCGCCGATGGCACCGCGCCTCGTCTCGATGAACTGCTCGGCGGCGAGCACCTCGGCCCGTGCCGAGGCGAGCGCCTCGTCGCGGGCGGCCGCGGCGCGCTGGTGGCGCTCCGCCGCCTCGCGGGCGGCGCCGATGGCCGAGTCGATCTGCACGTTGGCTGCTGCCGCGGCGGCAAGTGCACGAACGGGATCACCTTGGGCGCCGGCCTCAAGCACCGCGGTGACCTGCTGCGCGGCGGCCCGCATCGCCTGCCGGTCGGCCTCGGTCGCGGTGGCCGCGAACTGGCCGGCGAGCTGGAGGTCCGACCGCAGGTCGGTGTAGGCGGCCTCGAGTTGACGCGTCCCCTCCGCGAGCTCTCCTCGCTGGCGTTCCGGCGCAGCCGCGAGCAGGCGCGCCTGCTCGAGCGCCGCTTCTGCCGCGCGCAGCGTGACTGCGGCGGCGGCGTTGTCTCCGCTCCCCAGCTCGCGAGTCGCCGAGTCCACGCACTCCGCGACGAAGCGGAGGCGCGTCGCCCCTTCCTCGATGCCCGCTCGCAGGGGCCCCACAACCGAATCCGCATACTCGGCGGCGAGCGCTGCAACGGTCGCCTCGGCGGCATTCAGGCCCGCCGAAACCTCCGCGAGCTGCGCCTGCACCCGCGCCAGAACCTCGGGCGCGCGCTGCTCGACCTCCCGCAGCCGCGAGAACGACTCGGTGTGCGTGTCGAGGGACTCCTTCGCCGCGGTGCAGTTCTGAATGATCTCTTCCAGCCAGGCACGGCGGTCCTCGTCGGAATCGGGGAGATGGTCGTCGAGCTTTTGCCGCAGCTGGAAGGCGGACTGTAGCTGGGCGCGGGCTGCGGCGATGGCCGCCGAGAACGGCTCGGCGACAGCTTCACCGAACTGCGCCTGGGCGAATCCGAGTTCCTGTTCACTGCTGCGCAGGTCGTCATCGACGCGCACGAGTAGACCGCTGGCCTGCGCCTCGAGCTCGTCGAGCGTCAGCGCGGGGGCGTCACCCGCCTGTTGCGCAGCCTTCTTGCGCGTGCGCCGGGCGATCGTGACGCCGGCGGCGATGCCGCCGACCACCACCACCCCGCCGACGACTGCAACCACCGTGCCCGTCCCCGAGCCGCCAGCCGGCGGGTTCACGACCGTGTTCTCGAGTCCATCGAGGGTCGCGGTGATCGCCCCCGACCAGTCGCTGTCTTTGAGAGCGGGCCGCACATACTCGCTCGTCAGCGTCTCGTATTGCTCGTCGGAGACGAGGTTCTCGGCGGCGTTCAGGTCGAAGAGGCGATCCTGCACCGCCACGCTCAGCAGCACCCCATCGTCCCCGAGGAAGTTCTTCTGCGCGGTCGCCGCACCCCACTGTTCTGGGTCGGCCGGCGAGCTGAACTCGTCAACGTAGACGACGAACAACTGCACACCGTGCTCTTGGGCGAAGGCGCGCACCTGCCCTTCAAGGTCGCCCACCTCCGACCCGAGCACCCCCGCGGAGGTGTCATCGATCACGTAGCCGCCGTTGAACTCCGGGGGCTCAGCAGCCGAGGCAGCCGTGGGGGCGAGCCACGCGAGTGCGAGCAGCGCGCACGTACCCAGAGTGATGGCAATTCGCTTCATTCCGTCTCCCGCCACGACGCGCACACGAGTCGCCCCGTACTTGGCCACAGTCTAGAAGCGGACACGCGCCCGCCGCCAGCATGAAATGCCTGACCCCCGGCTGACCTGTGCGTGCTAGCGAGCGAGCGCGGGACGCAGCTCTGCCCACGGCTGCAGTCGCTCGAACGCCCGCGCCGCGTTGAGGACGTCGCCGTCAGCATGCAGGCGTCCCGCGAGCATCAACCCGACGGGCCGGCCGTCGGCCGTGAAGCCGCAGGGAACCGAAATGGCAGGGGTCGTGGTCAGGTTGTAAATGTGCGTCATCGACCAACCCAGCAGGCGGTCGCGCACGGGGAGGCCGTCCAGATGCGCGGGATTGAAGCGTTCCACGGGATAGGTGGCGGTCATGGTCGTCGGCGACGCGATGATCCGGAAGGTCCGCATGAACCGCTCGAAGGCGTCATAGATCTGGCCCCGCACGACGTCGGCAAGCGCCACGTCCGTCGCGGTCAGCGCATCGGCCGCACGGACCAATTCAATCAACTCGTCGTCGAGCAGGCCCGCCATCTGGTCTAGGTCAAACGCTCCGCTGAGCGAAGCAAGCCCCGGCACCCACACACCATTCCACATCGCATCGTCGGGGTGTGGCCAGTCCGGCGTCGCCTCTTCCACGATGGCGCCTGCGTCAGCAAAGCGACCGACCGCCGACTCCACGATCCGGGTGATCTCTGGGTCGACGTGGGCAAAGCCCAGGTCAGGCGAATAGGCAATGTGCCAGCCAGAAATTTCGCCGTCGAGACGCTCCAGATACGAGCCCAAGGGGTCGGGCAGCGACAATGGGTCTCGCGGGTCCTCCCCCGCGGTGACGTCGAGCATCAACGCGGTGTCAGCGACGGTGCGTGTCAGCGGACCGTGGAAGATGTTCGTCGCGTACCGCGCGCTGCCCGAGGTGTGCGGGATCCTGCCGGTCGATGGCTTGAAGCCGACGACCCCATTGAACGCCGCGGGAACGCGAATCGAGCCGCCCCCGTCACTGCCCTCCGCAAGCGGCCCGAGGCCCGCGGCAACCGCCGCTCCGGCGCCCCCGCTCGACCCTCCCGCCGACATCGCCGGGTTCCACGGGTTCCGTGTGGCGCCGAACAGGTGGTTCGACGTCTTGCCACAGTAGCCAGCCTCGGGCGTGTTGGTTTTCCCGAGGAAGAGGCCACCCGCGCGCTTCATTCGCTCCACGATGGGGGCGTCGTGGTCGACAACGTTATCCTTCAGCGTCACGATCCCCTGGGTGAGCGGGAGCCCCGCCACCGCCGTCAGGTCTTTGATCGTGTAGGGCACGCCGTGCAGCGGACCGCTGACCCCGTGCTTCGCCTGGTGCTCGTCGAGCCAAGCCGCGTCGCGCAGCACCTGCTCGGGATCCCAGGTAATCAACGCGTTCACCTGCGGATTTACGCGCTCAACATGTGCCACGAGCGCCTCTGCAATATCGCGCGAGGAGAGGTCGCCCGATCGCACCATCTCGGCCAGCTCGGTGGCGGGCAGCCAGTGAATTTCGGTATCCAAGAGTCTTCTCCAGTTTGTAGTGAGGGGTGGGTCAGCCGTCTGCGCGGCGCTAGCGACGTTTCTCGGACAGGTAGTTCAGGGCCGCGGCGCCGAGCAGGACGATGCCCGTCGCCGCCTGCTGCGCGAAGCTCGGCGCGCCGAGCACCACGAGGCCGTTCTGCAGCACGCCCAGAAATAGCACGCCGACGACGACGCCAAAGAGCGACCCCGAGCCGCCAAAGAAGCTGATGCCACCGAGCAACAGCGCGGTGAGCAGCGTGACCTCAAAACCGCTGCCCGTCCCGGACGATGCGGTGTTCAGGCGAGCCGCCATGATGATGCCCCCGAGCCCCGCGGCAACTGCGGTCAACACGTAGAGGCCGAACGGGATGCTGCGCACCTTGAGGGCCGAGAGATACGCTGCTTCGCGATTCGAGCCGATGGCGTAGATGTGACGGCCGACCGGCAGCTTCCACATGACGAACGCGCCAACCAAGAGCACCGCGAGGGCGATCAGCACCGGCACCGGCACGCCCGCGACCTGGGCCCCGCCGATGTTCTGGAAGGCCTCGGGGTATCCGACGGTAGGGATCGCGCCAATGCCGAGGGTGATACCGCTGACCAGGGCAAGCGTGCCGAAGGTGACAATGATGGGAGAGAACCCAAGAATCGTGACGAGGTATGCGTTCAGTGCCCCCACTGCAGCGGCAACGAGGAGCGTGAGCAGGATTGCCGGGATCACTGGCACGCCAGCCTTCGTCATGAGTAGCCCAGCCGTCACTCCGGAGAGCCCAATGACGGAGCCCACAGAGAAGTCGACATACCCCGCAATGAGCAGCAGCCCCGCGGGAACTGAGAGGATCAGCAGAATCGACAGATCCAGGAGGATCCCGCGCACGTTCCCCACCGTGAGAAAGACGCTGTTGATGCTCTGGAAGGCGATCACGAGGACGATCAGCCCGATGAGCAAGATGTTTCGCCGGGCGAACTCGGCACCCAACAGTTTGCTCGCGATGCTGCTGCGGACCCGCGTGTCAGTTGTGGTGCTCATGTCAGTGATCCTTCTGGTTCTGCGCCGCTGGGTTGAGAGGCCAGTGCGACAATTCGTGTTTCGTCAAATTCGCCTCGGCGAAGCTCTGCAGTGATCCGGCCCCCGCCGAAGACCAGGATCCGGTCTGCGAGCAGCACTGCCTCCTCCGGGTCGTTTGTCGAGACAATGACCCCGACCTGGTCTCGCTCACACGCGGTGGCGATGGCTCGATAGATGTCAGCGCGCGCACCAATGTCGACGCCCTGGGTCGGTTCATCGAGGAGGAGCACGCTCGGGGTGCGGGCGCCAGCGAGCACTCGGCCCACCACCACCTTTTGCTGGTTCCCACCCGAGAGGTTTCCCACCGGCGTCTCGGGGATGTCCGCGAGCGCGACGGCCGCACGGGCGCGCTCCCAGTGCGCCTGCTCACGTCCGCTCGATCGCAGCCCCTGAGCGAGCGGCGCGAAGCTGCTCATGAGCAGGTTGTCGAAGGTGCTGTTGGTGCGAAAGAGGCCGTCCCTTCGGCGGTCTGGGCCGACATAGAAGATTCCCGCGTCCTGGGCGCTGCGCACCGATAGCTGGCGGTGCGGCCCTGCCTGGGTCGCGAGTTGGCCAGTGAAAGGCTGGGCACCCGCAATCGCGCGCAGCATCTCACCTCGTCCCGAGCCGAGCATCCCAAACGCCACCACGATCTCGGAGGCGCGGACGGCTAGGTCCACTGGCCCGAAGCCGTCGCCCCGGATCGCGGTGGCCTCAAGGGCGGCGACACCGAGTGACCGCTCGGCGAGCGGTGCAGACCGGGCGTTGCCATGACTCAGGAGTGCAACGAGCGCATCGAAGCCGATTTCAGCGATGTCGCCATGGAACTGCACCTTGCCGCCCTCGAGCACGGTCACCTCGTCGGCCAGGCGCTGTACCTCGCCGATCAGGTGGGTGACGTACACGATCCCCATCCCTTGTGCCTTGAGCGTCTCGATGAGGCCGCCCAGCGCATCCGATTCCTGATTGGATAGGGCAGCGGTGGGTTCGTCGAGGATGAGCACCCGAGCGTCGCGCTGCAGCGCCTTCGCGATCTCCACGAGCTGCTTCTGGGCGGTGGTGAGCGAGCCCACCAGGCTGCTCGTGTCGCAGGTCGCGCCCAGGCGGCGCAGCATTGCCGCAGCCTCGCGATGCTGCGTCGCCCGGTCAATGCCCCAGCGGGAACGACGCTCTCGCCCCAGGAAGATGTTGTCTGCCACGTCAAGGCTGTCGATGAGCGAGAGATGCTGATAGATCACAGCGATGCCGTGCTCGATCGCGGAAGCCGGAGTCCATCGATCAGGCGTGGCCCCCTGCACGACGATCTCTCCGCCATCCTGCTGTTGCGCCCCCGAAAGGAGCGAAATGAGCGTCGACTTGCCGGCGCCATTATGGCCGAGCAGCGCGTGCACCTTCCCGCTGGTCACCGTGAAATCCACGCCTCCCAGCGCCGGGTTCTTTCCAAACCACTTCGTCACTCCGCTCGCCACCAGCAACGGCGCAGCTCCCCGATCTTCATCCACTAGGTGGCACTTCTCCCTGTTCACCGCTCGACGGATTGATGTTCTAGCTGGCCGCGCCGAGCAACTTGTCCAGCTCGGGGCTTCCTGCGGTGACCAGCTCGAACTTCGCAACGAAGGTGCCCGGCCCGGTTCCCTCGATGAGCTCGATAGGCATTTCCGCAAGCGCACGGCCGGTGGCTGCCGTATCCAGTGCGATCGTCGAGCGAATGACGGAGTCACCACGCTGCATCATCTCCAGCACCTGAGGTGAACCATCGTTTCCCCCGAGATAGAACACGTCGCTCGGCACCTTGCCAAATTCCTTGCTCGCCTGCGCAAGCCCGAGGGTCGCATCGTCGTTCAGACCGAGCGCGCCGACCAGGTCCGGGTTCTTCGCGAGCTCAGCGCGGCCCGCTGCCAGCCCGTCCTCGGAGTTCGCCGCGGACTGTTCCACGACCGTGAATTGCGGGGCAAGCTCTGCCATCGCCTCGCGCATGCCTACGGACCGGCTCCGGCCAAGGTCGTCGTTTTCAAACACGGTCAGCAGGACGGTCCCGGACTGCACGTCATTTTCCGCAGCCCAGGCGACGAAGGCTTCGACCTGTGCCCGTGCAGTCGCTTCACCGGCGAAGTCAATCGAGCCGTCCTCGCCGTCAATGTGCGTTCCGTAGGTCACCCATTTGATGCCCTTGCCCTGCATCTGGGTCATGATGTTGGTCACCGCGGCAGGTTCCATCGGAAACGACACGACCGCCGCGACGTCCGAGGTCGCCAGCCCGTTCAGGTTGGTGATCTGCTTGTCGAGGCTGGCCTGGTCATCGGTGGTCACGACCGTGTACCCGAGCTCCTCGGCCCGCTCAGTCATCATGTCGACGAGGCTCGAGTACAGGGCGAGCGAGGTGAATGGGTAATCGAACGCAATCTTCTTCGAGGTCGGGGCCGCGACCGCGTCGCTCCCTGCAGCGTTGGTATTGACATCTGCCGCGCTGGTGCACGCGGTCAGGGCGAGTGCTGCGCCTGCGGCGAGCGCGGTCAGCACGCGCCTTGCGTGGATCCTGCGGTCGGTGTTCTTGAGTGTGCGCCCCACGAGGGCCTCCATAGTGCTCAGGCTGCAGCACAGCCTTCGTGCAGCAGACGTCATTGTCTTGGGCACCACTTATTGAGCCAGACACCGTCGCTGCACTCAATCGGTCAACTGACCTAATTCTGCGCGCAGAAGCGCACAGATGGCGTCTAGACGAGGCCTCGACGCACCGCGTCCACCGCGATATCGACTCGCGAACGAGCGCCCGTCTTGCGGAGGATATTCTCGATATGAGTGCCGACGGTGCTGCGCGATAGGTGCAGCTGCTCGGCGATCTCCGGGTTGCTCGCACCCTGCGCGACGAGACCGATCACTTCAATCTCGCGCGCCGTCAGCTGCAACTGATCACTTCGTCGCCGCTCGTGAAAGAGCGTCGAGAGGTAGCTTCCAAGCGCGAGCACCGCTCCGACCTGAACTTCGTCGATCCCATCGTCAAAGGAGTTCGCATGCACCGAGCCCACCTCGCCGAACTCGTCATCGTGTATCGCCATCGAGACGCCGTCTCGATACCCGGACGGCATAAGCCAAGTCCGGGCGCTATAGCTCGTTCCGAAGCCAGTATCTCGCCAGGTCGGCGGCACCTTCGCCGCAGCGATCTGTCGATAGTGGGGATCACTCACCACATAGTCGGTACTGAGATGCAGCATATTGTCACGTGAGTACCCGTGCGAGAACAGCACTTGGTGCCGGTTGACCCCGGATGGTGCATAGGTCACCGCCACGCTTGCGAACGCGGTGACGTCGAGGAGCCCGGTCGCCGCTCGGCTCACTTGCGCGGACGAGTTCGTTTCGCGGCCGAACTGCAGAAAGCTCTCGTAGCTGATCACGGTTCCCCCTACTGCACGACCGCGCTGATGGAAGAGTCGATCCCGGTCTTCTCCTGCAGCGCCGTCGTGCTCGCGGCGCAGCCGCTGAGCAGCAGACTAGCGGCTGGACGCACCGCGGTCGACGGGAGGATACTCACGGGAGGACCGCCTTACTCTCACTGCGGAACTTGCGACGATGCCCCGCCTGGCCCAAATCCCAGCCGCGTCGCCCTCGCCCCAAACACCAAAAAACCCCCGGCGCTTTCGCGACGAGGGTTTCCGTGGTGCGCCCGAAGGGATTCGAACCCCTGACCTTCTGATCCGTAGTCAGATGCTCTATCCAGCTGAGCTACGGGCGCATTCGTTGTTTTACCAACCAGAGAAACATTACCGGATGTCTCAGCGAATGGGAAATCGAGGCCCCTTCTGGGCGACTACCGGGCGCGTCGCGGAACGAGTGGCGAGTGCTGCAGCACCCACGAGTGCATCGCCACCGCCGCGGCAGCCGAGGCGTTGATCGAACGCGTCGACCCGAACTGGGTAATCTCGACGACCGCCTCCGCCGCGCCGATTGCCTCGTCAGTGAGCCCCGGTCCCTCCTGGCCGAAGAGCAGCACACAGCGCTCGGGCCAGTCGAACGTCTCGATCGGGACACAGCCGGGAACATTATCAACGGCGATGATCGGCACTCCCTCGTCGGCGGCCCAGTCGACCAGGGCGTCGATGTCCGGGCGGTGCACGACGTGCTGGTACCGGTCGGTGACCATCGCCCCACGCTTGTTCCAGCGGCGGCGCCCGACGATATGCACGGTGTCTGCGGCAAAGGCGTTGGCGCTGCGCACAATCGAGCCGATGTTCATGTCGTGCTGCCAGTTCTCGATAGCGACGTGGAACGGATGGCGGTGGGTGTCGAGGTCGGCGACGATCGCGTCCATGCGCCAATACCGGTAGCGGTCGATCACGTTGCGGGTGTCGCCATCGCGCAGCAGTTCGGGGTCGAAGTGCGCCTCCTCCGGCCATTCGTCCGGCCCACCTGGCCACGGCCCAACGCCCGAGGTGGTGCGCTCGTGGTGGGGAGCGGGCGGGGTCTCTGGCGAGTCAGTCACGACTTCATTGTCGCAGGCCCCACGCGCCGGGAACACCCGCGTTCGCACGCCCTACACTCGCAGACATGACCGATTCACTGCCGCTCGTCGTCGTCGCCCCTGACTCGTTCAAGGGCAGCTGCGATTCGGTGGCGGCCGCGAGCGCGCTCGCCCGCGGGGTGCGGCAGGCGCTGGGTGAGACGGTCAGGATCCGCGAGCTGCCGCTCGCCGACGGCGGCGAGGGCACGCTCGATGCCCTGACTACCGCGTGGGGCGGGACGGTGCGTACCGCCCCGACGACAGACGCGCTCGGTCGCCCGCGCGACGGACGTTTCGGGCTGAGCGCCGACGGCCGCACCGCCATCATTGAGGCTGCCGAGGCGAACGGCCTGCCACACGTGAGCGATGTCGCACCGCAGCCGCTCGGCGCCGACACCCGCGGTGTCGGGCTGCTCGCCCTCGCGGCGCTGGGCGCCGGTGCCACCGAGATCCTGCTCTGCGTCGGCGGGTCCGCGACGAACGACGGCGGGGCGGGGCTGCTCGTCGCCCTCGGTGCCCGCCTGCTCGACTCGGCGGGGAACGAGCTCGCCCCCGGGCCCCGCGGCCTCGCCCAGCTCGATCGCGTTGATCTCACCGGGCTTTCCCCGGCCGCCCGGGCCGCACGGTGGCGCGTCGCCGTCGACGTCGACAACCCGCTCACTGGCCCGCGGGGCGCGGCCGCCGTGTTCGGTCCTCAGAAGGGCGCGACCCCGGACGATATCGTCGCTATCGATGCCGCGCTTGGCCGTTTCGCCCGGGTATTGGCGCCCGATGCGGGGCTCGAAAGCCGGGCCGGGCTGGGGGCAGCGGGCGGCCTACCCCTGGCGCTCGTCGCGGTGCTCGGCGCCGAGGTGACCCCTGGCGCAGACCTGGTCGCCCGGGCTGTCGGCCTCGACGCGGCGCTCGCCGAGGCCGCGCTCGTCATCACCGGGGAGGGGCGCCTCGACGCCCAGTCGCTGGACGGGAAGGTGCTCTCGCGGATCCTGTCCGGGGTGCGCCGCGGCACCCCGGTACTTGCCGTCGTCGGATCGCTCGCGCTCAGCGCACGCGAATGCCGCGCCGCGGGGCTCACCGCGGCCCTCTCGATCGCCCAGGGGCCGGCCACGCTCGACGAGCTCACCCCGCGCACGCCCGAGCTGCTCGCCGAGGCCGCGGCTCAGGCGTGCGCGCTCGTCGGCGCGAGGCTTCCCGCGCGCGGTCTCCCCCTGGACTGACCCGCCGAGGCCCGGGAAACGAACAAGCGCGATCTGGCCTACGCCGAGGCGGCGTTCAGCGCGGCGACCTCATCGCCCGTCAGCTCGAGCGTCATCGAGGCGAGGAGCGCCTCCAGCTGTGACGGCACCCGGGCACTCGCGAGCGGCGCCACGATCGTCGGCTGCTGGCGCAACCAGGCCAGAGAGACCGAAGCCACCGGGGCGCCGTGCGCCGCTGCCACGCGGTCGAGCTCGGCGAGCACCATGCGGCCACGGTCGTTCAGGTACACCGCGGCATCCCCTGCCCGCGCGCTCGCGCCCGGCGCGGTCACATCTGCATCGCTCCGGTACTTCCCGGCGAGGAACCCCTCCGCCAGCGAGAAGTACGGGATCACCGAGAGACCCTCGACCTCAGCCACCGCGCGCAGCCCGTTGGTCTCGAAGCCACGCTCGACCAGGTTGTAGTGCGGCTGCAGCGCCACGGGTAGGTGGTAGCCGCCGTCCCGCGCGATCCGGAACCACTCGGCGACCCGCTCGGCGGTGTAGTTGGAGACGCCGATCGCGCGCACCTTGCCCGCGTCGACCAGCGATGAGAACGCGGCGACCGTCTCCTCCAGCGGGGTATCGGCGTCGTCGAAGTGGGCGTAATACAGGTCGATTCGGTCGGTCGCGAGGCGGCTGAGCGACGCATCGGCCGCGGCAAGCACGTTCGCCGCCGCGAGTCCCGAGAACTCTGGGTGGCTCGAGACCTTGGTCGCGATCGTCACGCCGTCGCGGCCGCCCCGGGCAGCCAGCCACTCGCCGATGATGGTCTCGGACTCTCCCCCGGTGTTGCCCGGCTCCCACGCCGAGTAGCCGTCAGCGGTATCGATGAAGTCGCCGCCGCCGGCGACAAAGGTGTCGAGCACCTCGAAGGAGGTGTCGCGGTCGGCCGTCCACCCGAACACGTTCCCGCCCAGGGCGAGCGGGGCGACCGCGAGGTCCGAGGTTCCGATACGAACCGAAGTGGGCTGGGTCATGGGCTGGGCTCCTTCGCCGAGGTCAATGAACGGCGCATCACTGCGCGACCCCTCGAGCCTATTGCCGCGAGTCCCGCCAGGCGGCCAAGGCGACCGCGTCGTCGGTGACGACCAGGTCGATGCCGCGCTCTGCCGCCGAGTCCCATTCCGTCTCGGCGTTCAGCGTGTAGGTGGCGGTGCCGATGCCGACCGCGCGCAAGCGTGCCACGAAGTCGGGGGCCTGCAGGAAGCGATCGTCTCGGGCCCCGACGGCCGACACCTGGAGCTCGACCGCGGTGGCGACCATTTCATCGGTAAGTCCCCGGGTCAACAGCAGTCGCGCGAACTCCGGCCCCTCCTCCTGCAGCATGCGCAGCGTCGGCAGCTCAAACGACTGCAGCACGACCCGGTTGACCATCTGGTGCTCGCGCAGGAGCGCCAGCACATCGTCAATGCGTTCGGGCGTCCACTTTCCCTTTAACTCAATCAACGCCCGCGTCGGGGTCGGGTCGAGCACCCCGATGAACTCGGCGAGCGTCGGCACCGGCTCTCCCGCGAAGGACGGATCGAACCAGCTGCCGGCGTCAAGCGCGCGGATTTCGGCGAGCGAGAGGAAGGCAACCCGCCCGGTCCCGTTGGTCGTGCGGTCCACCCTCGGGTCGTGCATCAGCACCGGCTCGCCGTCCGAGGTCAACCGCACGTCGGTCTCCACGAATTCGGCGCCCTCCGCGATCGCGAGGCGCATCGCTGCGAGGGAGTTCTCGGGGGCCTGAGCGGCCGCCCCACGGTGCGAGATGATGCCCACCCCGGACTCCCGCTGCAGCGCCCCGTGCACCTGCAGCGCGCTCGCAGGGGTGGCATACGGCGTCGCGCCGGGAACCACCACGAGCAGCGTGGCCAGCAACCAGGCAAGCAGGCCCACGCGGACGACGCCGCTGCCCTGGGTGTCCCCAAACTGTGCCATGCGGGGCCCCCTTGCCCGGACGTCGTGCCACGCCTCGTCGCGCGGTGGCTCCAGCATACTGAGACGCGTTACCGTTTTGTGACCAAATATTTTACGGCGCGTCGCGGGCATCCCGCGCGAAGCACCCGGCCCGGATCCGGCGAGTTCTCCATAGACTGTACAGAGGCCAAGCAGGGAGTGCCCATGCGCGCGATATACGTTCACGAGACCGGTGGCCCCGAGAAGCTGGGGCTGTTCGACGCCGCCGCCCCCGCGGCCGGCCCCGGGGAGCTGCTCGTGCAGACGCACGCCACGGGACTGAACTTCATCGAGACCTATCAGCGCGCGGGCGTCTACCCGCTGCCGCTGCCGTTCATCCCCGGCGGCGAGGCATCGGGGACCGTCCTCGCGGTCGGCGCGGGCGTCACTCGGTTTGCGCCGGGGGACCGCGTCTGTACCGCAGAGGGTCACGCGACCTATGCCGAGCAGTTCGTCATCGCCGCCGAGCGAGCGGCCCGTGTGCCGACGGGAGTGTCGCTCGAAACGGCGGCCGCGCTCCCCCTCCAAGGCCTCACCGCCCACTACCTCGCCCGCTCAATCGCGCAGCCCGAGGCTGGCGATACCGTGCTCGTGCACGCCGGGGCGGGCGGCGTTGGGCTGCTGCTCACGCAACTGCTCACCGCGCAGGGCGTGCGCGTGCTCAGCACCGCATCATCCCCCGCGAAGGCCGCACTCAGTCGCACGGCCGGGGCCGAGGAGGTGCTCGGCTACGCCGACTTCGCCGAGCGGGCCCGCGAGCTCACGGGCGGCTCCGGGGTCTCGGTCGTCTACGACGGCGTGGGCCGAGACACGTTCGACGGATCCCTCGCGGCCCTCCGCATCCGCGGCAGCCTCGTGCTGTTTGGCGGCGCGAGCGGGCAGGTGCCGCCCGTCGACCCACAGCGACTCAACGCGGGAGGCTCCCTCAGCCTCACGCGCCCCACCCTCGCCCATTTCCTGGCCACGCCTGAAGAGCGGGCCTGGCGCTATCGCGAGCTCTTCACAGCGGTCCAGGCTGGCGCGCTCGACGTGCGCATTGGCGCCCGTTTCCCCCTCGCCGATGCCGGGCTCGCGCACGCGGCGCTCGAGGGACGGCGCACCACCGGCAAAGTCCTCCTCGAGCCCGCAGCCAAGCGCTGACGGCAGGATCCTGCCTGCGCCGCGCGGCCGAACGGAAAGGTGAGGCCTACGGCACCCGCCGCAGCCACTGCTCGGTCAAAAATTTCTCGGCGACCAGAAGTTCCGCTGCCGCGTACTCGGCGTCGGTCACAGAGCCCATTGTGCCGCCGTGGCGCTGCTTGAACGTCTGAATCAGGCGCTCGATGATCGCGGCGCGCGTCTCGCCCGTTTGCGAGCGCAGCGGGTCGACCCGCTTCTGGGCGCTCGTCGTGCCCTTGTCCGAGAGCTTCTCGCGCCCGATACGCAGCACGCGCGTCATCTTCTCGGCGTCCATGTCGTACGACATTGTGACGTGGTGCAGCACCGCGCCCGAGCCGAGCCGCTTCTGCGCGGCGCCCCCGATCTTGCCCTGCGGGCTCGTGATGTCGTTGAGCGGCTTGTACACCGCGTCGATGCCAAAGGACTGCAGCGCCTCCAGCACCCACTCGTCGAGGAAGGCGTACGACGCCTCGAAGCTCATGCCCCGCACAAGCTCGCCGGGCACGTAGAGCGAGTACGTGATGGCCGAATCGGGCTCGACGAACATGGCGCCGCCTCCCGAAATGCGCCGCACGACGCGGACACCCTCCGCCTCAGCCGCCACCTCATCGACCTCGTTGCGCATCGACTGGAAGCTGCCGACGATGACTGCGGGTTCTGCCCACTCCCAGATGCGCAGGGTCGGCTGACGCTCGCCCTGCCCGACCGCGGCGGTAAGGACCTCGTCCAGCGCCAGGTGCAGGGCCGGCGACAACGGCGGCTCGTGCACGATCTGCCAGTCGTAGTCGCGCCACTGGGCGGCCCCCGTCATCGCGCGACGCACCGCGACGCCGACCGAGTCCGGCGCGAAGCCAAGCAGTTGCGCCCCAGGGTCGATTCCCGAGCGGATCGCGGTCGCCACGTGCTCGATGCTCGAGTTCGCGGGCAGCCCTTCGACCGCCAGGTTGATGTCGTCGAGGGCCTCGTCGGGCTCGAGGAAGAAGTCGCCCGACAGCCGGAACTCGCGGATCAGCCCATCCACGACGTCGAAATCGACGACGACCAGCTTGCCGCCTGGAACCTTGTACTCACCGTGCATCGCCATGGTTTCAGGCTAGTGCAGCTCGGCCCTAACGGCTGGGGAACCGTTCGAGCAGCCAGGTCACGACGTCGGCGATCACCTCGTCGCGATTGGTCTCGTTGAAGATCTCGTGCCGCGCCCCCGCGTAGGTGCGCAGCGTGACGTCCCTGAGCCCGCGCCCGCGGTACGCGTCGGCCAGCTTGCGGATCGAGTCGCCGACCGACAGCGGGTCGTCGGTCCCCGAGACGATGAGCAGAGGCATGCTCGGGTCGAGGCCGCCTGCGGGCCTGCCGAACAGGCGCAGTCCGTCGCGGAGGCCGAGCAGTTTCAGTACGTCGGCGTCGAAGCAGAGCGGGTCGGCGGCGAACCGGCGCGCGACCTCGGGATCGCGACTCAGCCATTCGAACCCGGTGGTGCCGAGGTGCTTGTGGTGCTTGTTCAGGTCGCCCGATTCCATCGAGCCCGGCACCCGGTAGGCGCTGCCCGACAGGATCACCGCGGCGTATTCGCGCGGGTGGCGGTTGAGAATGCGCTGCCCCATGAGCGAGCCCCACGAGTGCCCCAGGTATGTGAGGGGCAGATCCGGGTGCGCCTGCTTGATCGCATGTGAGAACTGCAGGATCGCGGCCTCGGCGGCGCGCAGGCCCCCGGGCCCGAGCTTGCCGAGGTTCTCGAGCACCCCTCCCGTCTGCAGACGGCCGGTCTCGCCGTGCCCGCGGTGATCGTCGGCGTAGACCGCGAACCCGTTGGCGGCGAGCGCCTGCGCCACGTGCTCGTAGCGCTTCGCGTGCTCGCCGATGCCGTGCGCGATCTGCACGACGGCGTGCGGCTGCTGCGGCACCCACGAGTAGGTGCGGATCTCGACGCCGTGCGCGTCGATGAAGCTCGAGTCCTGCCGCGTGACCTGTGTCTTGCCCGATTCGTTCGCCATGCCCCCATTGTGGGGCCTGGGACACGTCGGCGCACGCTTCCGGCACGCGGGGTGCCCGATCACTCGGACACCCCCGGGCACTAAATCAGGTCGCGGCCCTCGCGGCGCGACTCTTTCCAGTCACGGTAAAACGCGCGCACGATTACGAAGAGCGTGCCCGCGACCACCACGGGCCAGATGAGGACATAGATCGTCAGCCAAATCGTTTCCATCAGAACTTCCTTTCCATCGTCGGGTCTGGGTCGAGGTCGCGCTCGAGGTCACGCAGTTCCGCCTCGTCCCGCGCTGCCGCGCTCGCCGGGTCGAAATCTCCCGTGCGCTCCTTGATCAGCGCGAAGTCGAACGCCGGCCCGCGGTTCGCCATCGTGAGGGCGACGCAGACCAGAGTGCTCACGGCGTAGGCGACAAGCGATCCCGCGAGCACCGGGTAGGTGTGCAGGAAGCCGATGCCGAACGGCGCGACCGCGAGCGTCGAGACGACGCCGATGACGATCGCGGGCTTCATCCCGAAGAACCCAAACGCCATGAGCGCGAGCACGACCCCGACGCCCAGCACCGCAAGCACGTCGATGAAGATGCCGACGCCGCCCGAGAGCTCGATCCACTCGAACCGCACCGGGAGGAAGAGCGCGAGCGCGGCAAGCACCGCCGACACGAAGGCCAGGTTGGTCACGCGGCCCCAGTAGAAGCTCGCGATGACCGGGAACACGAGCGCGCCCCACAGTGCACCAACGAACACGAGCAGGTCGAGAATGTTGAACTGCATCGAGGCGAAGCCCAGCGCGATCGCGGTGGCGACGATCATCGTGATGCGGCCCACCAGGATCATGGTCCGCGGGTTTGCGCGGCTCTTCCCCGCGATGTTCTGACCGTACACGTCGGCCATCATGATCGACGCGAGCGCCGTCATGTCCGAGTCGGCGGTTGAGGCAAGCGAGCCCATGATCATCACGAAGAACACGCAGATCAGGATCGGGCCGAGGTACATCGACGCCATCTGCGGGATCAGGTTGTTCAGGTCGCCGCCCGCGGGAGTGACCCCGGCGTAAAGCCCGATCACGCCGAGCATGCCAATGCCGATGATGGTCGCGCCGTAGCCCACCGTCGCCGTGACGAACGTCTTCTTGATGAGGTCCTCGCGGACCGCGAAGAGGCGCTGCGCGATCGTCTGGTTGCCGATCGCGTAGGCGAGCACCGCGGCGATGTAGGGCGCACCCTGGTTGAAGAACGCGTCAGACGAGAAGAAGTTCTGCTGCTCGCGCGTGAGATTCTCGGCGCCCGCTTCAAAGAGCCCGGGGCCGCCCGCGGCGAAGAACACCACGGGAATGATGACCGCGACGGCACCCAGCATCGCGAGCACCTGCGCGAAGTCGGTGAGCACCGAGGCGCGGAAACCCGACCACAGCGTGTAGAGCAGCACGCCCGCGGCGATCGCGATGATGCCCTGCGTGAAGCTGAACGGCGAGAGCATCGAGATCAGCGCGCCGCCCGCGATGAGGTTCGACGTGAGGCTGATCAGGCTGCCGAGCACGTTCGAGCCGGCGAGCATGAGCTGGCTCGAACGGCCGTGCCGCGCGAACATGACCTCGGCGATGGTGTGGGCGCGCGGTGCCACCGCGCGGATCCTGCGCCCAAAGGGGTAGATCAGCAGGATCATGAGGGCACCCCAGAGCCCGTAGTGGACGGGGCCGGAGATGCCGTAGGTGTAGCCGGACGTGGCCGAGGCGTACATCGACGACGCCCAGATCCAGGTCGCGGTCATCGAGGCCGCGGAGATGCCGAAGCCGATCTTGCCGCCGCCCGTCATGAAGCCGTCGGCGTTCTCCTTCTTCTTGGAGATGCGGATCGACATGTACAGGCTGCCGCCGAAGAACAACAGCATGAGCAGGACCGTCACGGGCCCTGAAAGTAATTGGAACGTATCCAAGTGGGAGTCTCTCTTTCTCGTTGGGATGCGATGAAATCGCGGATCACGGAGACGAGAGAGTCGCTAGGTCGGAAGCGGGAGCTCGGTCGCGGGACCGCAGCGTACGAGTCGGAGGGAAGTCGAGGGAATAAGACGGGCCGCAGTCGCGGGCGCCGAGAAATTCTGTTCAGTAGTCACTGGGTAGATACGAACCTGGGCTACTGCGTGCGTGCGTGCTGCAGCGAGTGGCCCGGGGTGCGGCTCCTTTCTGGTCAATGTGCCGGGCACCGTGCAGAAGCGTCAACGTTGGCGAAAGTCCCCAGCAAAATCCCAGCTTAGCAGCTCGATTTCCTAGCTGCCCGGCCGCGATGAGCCGCGCTTGGAGACCATCACCCACTGGGCCACGACCGCGACCCACATGGGTGCGTCGAGCAGCAGGGCCGGGATCATCCGCACGTCGTCCCCGTCCATCGACATGTACGTCCAGAAAAACAGGATGGTCTGCGCGATGGCGGCGAGCGGGATGGCCCCGAACGCGACGAGCGTCTGCGAGCTACTGGCGGGCCGGCGGGACGCGAACGCGAACGCGGCCGAGGCGAGCGCGGCGAGCGTCACGAACGCCGCGAGGCCAAGCGCCAGCCAGTTCGGCAGGTCGTAGCTGCGTTGATACTGCTCGTGGCCGCCGGGATCGACCCCGGCGAAGGTCCCCGGCGCGAAGTTGAGCAGGACCCCGAGGTCTTGCGACAGGCCGACGTCGTACTTGCCGACGGTGGTTCCCGCCGCCGCGTCAGTGTCGGAAAAGTCGAGCGTCATGACGATGGAGCCGTCAGCCTGGACCGTGCGCGACCCGATCGAGCCCTCCTGCAGGCCGTCTTCGAGCGTCTCCCCCGCGTACGTAAAGTCGTGCACCCAGGGCGCGAACCAATTCCCCACCTCGTACTGCACCTCTACCGGCGGCTCGGGGCGATCGTAGTCAGAGTCGATCCATCCCCCGGAGACGAGTTCACCCGCCAAATCCTCACTCAGCGTGAGCTGGACGCTCAGCGGACGCAGCGGCTCACGCCCGTCGTAGGGGTTCAGCGGGTTCACCCAGAACTCGTCTTCCCAGTTCGAGAGCCACGCCGCCCAGCGCACCTGCTGGCCCGGGTGAGTACCGTCCACCGGGTCCACCGCGGGCGCCGCCAGCTCGTAGACAATCTCGACCTCGTGCGGGCCCTGCAGTACCTCTGCGAGCTGCGTGACGACCGCGAGGCTCCACTCCTGCGGAATCTCCCGGTACGGCACGGGTGCCCCGTCGATACGCACCGAGAAAACGGTGAGGCCGAGGTCTTGATCGGCCCGCTCGCTCGGCCATTCCCGGACCAACTGCGGCACGCTCCCGTTCGAGGCGAAGTTCACGGTGGTGCGCTCAGTCACCCGAAGCAGTCCGCGGCCTTCGGCGTCACGGCTCAGAGCGGCCTCCGCCGTAAACCCCTCGATCTGGGTCGACACCGTCCCAGGCAGGTCGCCGCTCTCAGAGATGAGCGACCGATCGGAGTCGTACGGCGGCGAGGTCGTCGAGACGAGCAGGATTGAGCCGGCGAACACCGCGAGGGCGGCGGCGAAGGCGGCGAGCGCCGGCACCGACACGAAGTTCGCGGTGCGCCAGCCCCGGCGAGGGTTCCGCTCCCCCGTCTCGGCGACCACCTGCTGGGCGATCGCGTCGCCGGCGCGGCGCGGGCTGACCCCGAGCAGCGCGTACGGCAGCACGGGATCGGTGAGGGGGCCGCGCTCAAGCAGCCGCGTCGTCTCGGCGTAGACGTCGATGCCCCGAAGTTGTTGCATGAGGCGCGCACCCTTAGGGGTCAGCGGACGCGGACGGCCCGTGACGAGCAGGATCGCGAGCGCGAGCGCCGTCGAGATCACGACAAAGGCAAAGGGCCACCAGACGACCGAGAGAATGACCTGCTCCGAAAGCTGGCGCAGCAGGCCCCACTGCACGAGCACGAGCCCGATCGGAGCCAGGCGCAGTGCCTGGCGGACGTAGCCGTCCGGCACCCAGCGCAGCTTTTCCTCGACGACCGTGTCGTCCTTGGACCACTTGCTCCGCCAGCTCCAAACCGTCGGCATGTTGCCGAGGCGCCCGGCCCGGGCTGCCGCGCGGGCGAGGTCGTACATCCAGAGCCCCCGGGGCACGCTGAGCTTCGTGGCCGGCTTCTTCCGGGAACCTTTCGGTTTCTCGGCGAGCGCCTGCACGAGCTCCGCGTGGCGCGCCTTCCCGCGCAGCCGTGCGGCCTGCTCGGGGCTGCAACCGGCCGGCGGTGTGCTCCGCGGCAAGAACCACGGTTCGCCGGCGCTGTCCGCCCAGACCACCCGGCGGGCTGCGAGTGCGGCGAGCAGCAGTGCCGCAAGCAACAGCATCGGCAGGATCGGCCCGTAGGTCTGCACCCAGAACAGCGCCGTTTTGGGCGGAAGCGCGAAGGTTCCGGGCTCGAACGTGGCGGTGAGCCAGACATCCGCGTTGGGCGGCAGCGCCTGATCGTTCTCGAACGCGTACCGCACGCCCTCGGCGGTCGTGCCTTCAACGCTCAACCAGGCCGAGCTGCTCAGCAACAACCATCCGACGCTGCCCTTCGGCGGCCGCACGAGCGCGTCGTTGAGTTCGGGCGTGAGGGTGAGCGAGACCTCGATCCCCTTCGTCGCCTGCGGCCAGGTCGGGGCGAACAGGGGCCAATCGAAGCGGTCGGCACGCTGGCCGGTCGCGGCATCGGGCTCGACCGCGATGAGGTGATGCAGTTCGTATGTGAGCACCACCTCTTGCGTGCCCTCGAGCTGCGCCCCGTCCGGTCGAGTGAGCCGCAGCTCAGTTGTGGTCGGGCGGCGCACGGTGGCGGCCTCCGCATCGACTCCATCGATGGTCGCGCCGCGCAGCGCGAACTCGACATCGTGCCCCTCGAACTCGGTCACGAGGGTGCGCGTCACGGCGGTCTCTGGCCCGTTGATAAAGTCGGCGTTGAACCGCTCGGACACCGCGGTGACGAAGGTGCCATCCGCCGCGCGCTCGACCGAATAGTCGATCTTCGTGTCGCGGGCGACCCAATCCACCTCGTGGACGTCGGCCGCGGCGATGACGTCGTCGAAGTCCATGGGCTTGTTGATGATCGGGCCGAAAATGAGCAGGAGGCCAATCGCCATGACCCCCAGCCACGCGAACCGAATGGTGCCGCGAAGCGCGGGCGCACCGCGCGCACGCAGGCGCGCTTCGATCGCGGTGAGCACCCTCGCGAGCCAGCGGAAGAGCGGCGTGTGCGCGGGCTGCGGGTCGGGGATGCGCTGCGAATTCAGCAGCTCGGGGTCCGAGCCCGCGAGGTCAAAGAAGTCGGGCGGCGGCAGGCGGTCCCGGGGCTGCTGCGCGCGCTGCTTCATGGGTCGAGCCTAATGCGACGGCTTCGGCGCCCCCGAGCCGCTCCGCCGTAGACTGGCCGCGTGTCGAACCCAGCCGCCGCCCCGATTTCCCCCACCGACCTGCGCGTTCCCGGCCCCGCTGCCGGAGCTGCTGAGCCCCGCTCCGCGGCCGGCGGCGGCACGAACCGCCTCGGCAGCGCCGAGGTCCCCGTGCGATGCTACGAACCCGCTGGCGACGCCTGGGCGACGCTCGTCTGGGCCCACGGTGGCTCGTTCGTGCGCGGCACGCTCGACTGGCCCGAGGCCGATTGGGTGTCCCGGCGCTTCGCCGAGGCCGGCATTCGCGTCTACTCAGTCGACTACGTGCTCGCGGGGCCGCAGGTCTCGGCCCCCGCCCCCGCACGAGACGTCGCGGCGGTGCTCGCCTGGGCCCTCGCGCGGCACGACGCCCCCGTCTTCGTCGGCGGCGCGAGCGCGGGTGGCAACCTGGCCGTGCAGGCGGCCCTCACGTGCCCGGGGGCGGCGGCGCTCCTCCTGCTCTACCCCACCCTGCACCGCGCACAGCGGCCCGACCCCGCGATTCAGGCCCTCACCGCGGCGCTGCCCGAGGCGCGGCGCTTTTCGCCCAGCAGGATCGCGGCGATCTACGCCGACTACCTGGGCGAGGCGCCGCCCGCTGACGCCATCGTGGTGGGCGAGCAGGGTGCCGAGCGCCTCAGCACGCTCCCCCCGACCATCATCGTGAACGCCGAGCTTGACGAGCTGCGGGCCTCGGGCGAACAGTTCGCCGAGCAGCTGCGCGCGGCGGGCGTCTTTGTCGATCTGCAGCTCGAACCCGGCACAGTGCACGGCTACCTCAATCGGCCCACCGAGTCGCCCGCGGCGGCCCGCGCGTGCGCCGACACGATTGCGCGGTTCGTCACGGCGCTGCGCGCACTCCGGCAGGATCCTGCCGGCGCGGCCCGGCCCGGCGCGGCGGCGCCTCGCCTCGTCGTCGCCCTTCCCGGGGCCACGCTCGAGCGCGCCGTGGGCGAGATCGCGGGCGCCGAGATCGTGCGCTGGGACCTATCGACCCCGCCCCCGCGCGACCGCTTCGACATCGTCGTGCCGCCATACATGGACGGCCCGGCCGTGCTGCGCGCGCTCGCGGGGGTCTCGGTCGGGCTCGTGCAGAGCCAGTCGATCGGCTTCGACGGCGTCGCCGACTTCCTGCCCGACGGGATGCCATTCGCGAACGCCGCGACGGTGCACGAGACGTCGACCGCGGAGCTCGCGATCGGCCTCACGCTCGCGATGCAGCGAGGACTTCCTGACTTCGTGCGCGCGGGCGACGAGGGGCGCTGGGCCCCGGCACGCCACGCGAGCCTCGCCGACCGACGCGTGCTGCTCGTGGGCTACGGCGGGGTGTCGCGGGCCATCGAGGCGCGTCTCGCCGGGTTCGAGGTCGAGCTCACCCGGGTCGCCCGGACGGCGCGTACGACGCACAACGATGCTGGTGAGGAGGTGCCGGTGCACGGCATCGACGAGCTGCCCGCGCTCCTTGCCGCGGCTGAGATCGTGATCGTCGCGGTGCCGCTGTCCGCCGAGACCCGCGGCCTGTTCGACGCGGCCGCACTCGCGCGACTTTCCGACGGCGCACTGCTCGTGAACGTCGCGCGCGGACCCGTGGTCGACACCGGGGCGCTCGTCGCCGAACTCTCCCGCGGCCGGATCCGGGCGGCCCTCGACGTGACCGACCCGGAGCCGCTGCCAGCGGAGCACCCGCTGTGGGGCTGCCCGAACCTGCTCGTCAGCCCGCACGTCGGCGGCGCCTCCACGGCGATGATCCCGCGGATGGCGCGCCTCGTGCGGCGCCAGATCGGGCACCTGCTCGCGGGCGAGACGCCCGAGAACGTGGTGCTCGGCGGGCAGGATCCTGCCTGAACTACTGGGCCTCGCTCGCCAACTCCCGCTCGCGGTTACGCTCGGTGAAATTCGCCTCTTCTTCGGCCGCGCGCTCAGCGGCGCGAACGAGGGCGCGCTCGGCCCCGGTTGAGACGCGCGCGATGATGACCGCAGGGATGAGGACGCTCCAGCAGATGATCGCCGCGACGATGCCGAACCCCCGCACCCCGAACGTCTCGGCCAGGAATGCGCCGAAGAGCGGAGCGAAGCTCGAGCCGACGATGTAGGCGCTCAGCAGGGGCGCCGACCAGCGGCCGCGCGCATCGAGGCCCGCCGCCGCCGCGAGGAAGAACACCATGGCGACGCCGAAGTTCGCGTTGTCCACGACGATGAGCACCGAGAGCGCCGTCGGGTCGGTCGCCGTTCCGATCAGGAGCTTCGTGAACCCGGCGATCCCGAGCGAGATGCCGAGCGGCAGCGCCCGGCCGATCCTGTTGCCCACAATAAGCAGAAGGCCGGTCATGACCGCGCCCACGATGGAAGCGGCTCCCAGGATCGCGCCGAACTGGGCCTCGCTAATGCCGAGCTGGACGGTCATGACGCCGGTCATCGCGTAGACCGAGTCCTCGCTCATGCCCCAGAACGGGAAGACAATGAGCAGCGCGATGCCCGCGATGGTGATGCGACGCGGGGCAGCGAGGGTCAGCGTGGCCGTGACGTCGGCGGGCTCGGCGAGCTCGGGGGTGTTCGGCAGCCAGGGAATGAGGGCGAGGCCGATTGCGGCGATCAGGGCAAGGGCGCCAAACACGGTCACCTGCGCGAGGCCGATGAGGGGCAGCAACACGAGCGCGATCATGACGACCACGCGGTTGACGAAGCCCGAGGTGGCCGAGACGCGGTTCGGGTTCTGAATCGCGGCCATCGCCGCGCCCGAGCTCGACAGTGCCCCGCCCGCCCCGATGCCGCCGGCGATGAAGCCAGCGACGACGACCGCCGGGTCGGGCACGAGGGCCGCGGCTCCAAAGCCCAGTACGGAGATTGAGAGCCCTATGAGGGCGACGAGGCGGCGGCGGGATCCCGAGGCCCAGCGCGCGGTGGACAGACCGACGACCGCCGAGCCCGCGAGGCTCCAGGTGACGATTTCGCCAGTCTTCACGAGGCCGAAGCCCAGCCGATCGGTGAACACCGTGATGACGAGGGGGACGATATTTGCCGTCAGCAATCCCACCATGGCGATGACGAACGTGGCACTGCCGTTGCGCAGCCCCAACGTCACTCGCGGATTTTCAATTGTGCGCTGGTTCGTTGCTACGTTGCTCACCAGGATCCTCTCTGGTGCGGCACCACTGCCGCCTCTCGAACCGGCTCGTTCCGGCCCGATCTGCAGGTGAATCAAAATCACCTGCATTGTCAGCGTGCATGACAAGGCTCTTGACTGTCAAATCGAGACTGGCGCGTGTCCACCCAACGAAAACGGGCCACACCGCGAATCTCCTCGCGGTGTGGCCCGTTCCGGGTCGATCTTGGGCGCTAGAGCGCGAACGCCTCGTCACCCGCGACCAGGGTGCGCAGCACGCGAGCGGTGAGCAGCGCCTCGGGCGCGGCCACCAGCGGGTTCACGTCGAGCACGTATGCATTGGCAATGAGGCCCGGCGCGATGCGACCGACCTCGTGCTCGATGCGCGACGCGTAGGCGGCCCCCGAGGTCTGCGCCGCGATGGCCTCGCCCGGCGCGAACGCGCGCTCCGGGTGGTACGGCGCAAGCGTCGGGTCGATGGCCGAGCCGCCAGTCAGCGCGATGTAGAGGTTCTGAGGCATTTGGTACGGCGCCGTCGGGGCGTCCGTACCGAGCGCCATGTGGGCGCCGGACTCGCGGAGCTTGCGCCACGGGAAGCCGTTCTCGGCGCGCTCGTCGCCGAGCACGGCCTTCCAGTTCTCGAGCACGGCGGGGTCGCAGTGCACGGGCTGCATCGAGGCGATCACGCCGATCTCGGCGAGGCGCGGGATGGAGTCCTCGGCGACGTACTCGAGGTGCTCGATCCGGTGGCGGCGGTTCTCGTTCGGTCCGTTGACCTCTGCGACGAGGGCGAGGGCGTCGAGGGCGATGTCGCTCGCCGCGTCGCCGATCGCGTGCATCGCGATCTGCAGGCCCGCTTTGTCTGCGGCCACGGCGACTGGGCGGGCGCGCTCGGCGGTCCAGATGGGGCCGGGCTCGTCGCCGTTCTTGTAGGGCGCGCGCATCGCGGCCGTGCAGGCGTCGATCACGCCGTCGAGGATGAACTTCACGCCGATGATGCGGAACCACTCGCTGTAGCCTGCGGCCTCAACCTTGTCGCGCATCCGCACCACGGTCTCGATCTGCGCGACGTCGGTCGCCTCCTCGCCGGTGGCGGTCAGCATCCAGTGCGCGTAGTACGGGAACGGCAGCTTGCCGTCGCGGTCGAGGCGGCGCATGACCGCGTCGAAGTCGGGCTCCATAAGCGCCATGTCGACGGCCCCCGTGACACCGGTAGCCAGGTAGGCGTCAAACGCCAGGTCGAGCGCGTGGTCGCGATCGGCGTCGGTGGCTGCTTCCTGCAGGAAGCCCCATACGTACTGCACTGCCGCGGTCTCGAGGAGGAAGCCGGTGGCGTCGCCGTTCTCGTCGCGGACGATCTCGCCGCCGACCGGGTTCGGGGTGTCGCGCGTGATGCCCATCTCGGCGAGCGCCGCCGAGTTCACCCAGGCCGAGTGCAGGTCGTTCGCGTCGAGGTACACCGGCACGTCGGGCAGCACCGCGTCGAGCATTGCGGCGGTGGGCTGATCCGCGCCTGCGGCCGAGATGGGCTCGAAGCGCCAGCTCACCCCCAGGATCCGCTTCGCCTCGGGGGCGGCGTTCCGGGCCGCGACGAGGCGATCCTGGATCTCTGCCACCGTGTTGCAATCGCGCAGCTGCACCTTGCTCAGCGACTCGCCGAACATCATGAGGTGGGCGTGGGTTTCGATCGCGCCGGGGGCCACGAACGCTCCGGCAAGGTCGACCTCGGTCGCATCCGCCACAGCGCCCCGCACCGACGCGAGCGAGCCCACCGCGGTGAATTTGCCGTCCTCCACCGCAAACGCCTCGGCGGTCTCGGCGGCCGGATCGCCGGTGAAGACGACGGCGTTGCGGTAAACGGTGGCGACCATGGGGTCCTCCTGTGTCTGGGCGCGGCCGTGGCCGCTGCGGTGCGGGTGCGTTTGGGCGCGAATTGGGCGCCCGACCATTAGAGGCTATCGCGCGAAGCTAAACCCCGGGGCTCAACGCGACGAGCGGGCCCAGGATCGCGGCCGACTGCTCGGCGATCTGCTCGACCGAAACGCCGTAGGTGGTGCGCGCGAGCAGGTCGGCCGAGGCGGCGAGCGGCTGGATGCTCAGCGCGTGGCGCGCATCGAGCTGCAGCGCAGCCTCTTCCTCGGGCGTCCAGTCGTAGTGCATCCAGGTGAGCACGCCGGCGGGGTTCGCCACCGTCGCGGGGCCGCCGTCCGCGCCCGGCACAACCTCGAACGAGGCGATGATGCCGGTGCGCTGGTCGAGGCCGAGCTGGGTGTTGAGCATGTTGCCGAGCGAGTACCAGACGAGGGTCTGACCGCCGTCCGCGCGCGGCACCCACTCGACCGGCTGCAACACGTGGGGCCCGGTGCCGAGCACGACGTCGGCGCCGAGATCGGCCACGCGCTGCGCGAAGGCTCGCTGCGCGTCGTTCACCTCGTGCGAGTCCTCCGTGCCCCAGTGGGCCGAGACGAGAACGAGCTGCGCGTTCGCGCGCGCCTCGGTGAGCAGCCGCTCGACGAGCGCGTCGTCGCCCATGAAATTCAGTGACACGTCGTCGATCGACGCATTCGAGTACTCGGCGAACGAGACGAGGGCCGTCTTGACGCCGCGCACCTCGCCGTACTGGATCGCGTTCTGCTCCTCCGCCGAGCGGTTCGCGCCCGAGACGGAGAGCGCCTCAAGGCCTTCCCATTGACCGCGCGTCGCCGCGATGCCCTCGGGACCCTTGTCGGCCGAGTGGTTCGTCGCCAGGTTCACCAGATTGCAGCCGACGCCCTGGCGCAGGTCGCGCGAGAACTCCGCGTAGGTGTTGAAAGTCGGGTAGCCGCTGATGCCGAAGTCGACGCCGGCGCTGGGCACCTCCTGGTTGCAGAACACGGCGTCCGCACCCGCGAGGTTGGGCTGAATGCCGTCGAAGAACGGCGAAAAATTGACGCTGCCATCGGCCTGCACGGCGTTCTGGTTTACCGAGTCGTGCGGCAGCATGTCGCCCATGGCCAGCACCCGGATCGGCCCTTCGTCCGTGGGGGCGGGCGCAGCCTCGGCGGAGGGCTGGGCCGCGGGCGGGTTCGTCGCGGCCGTTTGCCCACCGGAGGTCGCCCAGACGGCGCCGCCGAACAAGAGCGGGATCACGACAGCCGCCGCGTAGGGCAGCCAACGACGGGCCCCCTGAGTCGGAGGGGTGTCCGCGTCTCCTGCGCGGGGCTCGGCGCCGGCATCAGCGGCGAGTGCGGGCGCGACCGCTGCGCGGGCGGGCTCCGCGGCAACCGCCGACCGAGGCTCGGGCTCCGCGGCAACCGGCACGACGAGAGCCACCGGGGCGACCAGCGGCGGCTCGGGTTCGAGCTCTGCCTCGGACTCGGCGACCGGGTCGACCGCCTGGTCGCTCACCGCGTCGCTCGCCCAGCGCGGGTCGTCGAGACCGGCGGGATCGATCTCGAGCTCCTCGGTCAGCGACCTCAGGAACTCGGCCGCGTCCTCGAACTCGGGGTCCGCGGACGGCTCGGCCTCGGCGGACGCGGGCGCCACGGTCTCGCCGATAGCGAGCTCGGGCTCTGCCTCGGGCACTGATGCGGTGTCGGGCGCCACATTCAGTTCGTTCTCCGGCTCGGCCGGGCCGTCCAGCGCGGCGTCGAAACCGGTCGGTTCGGGCGACGCACCCGCGTCGGCCGCCGCGGGGACCGGGAAGAATATGAGGTCGGGCTCAGGTGTTGCCACGGCCTCGGGCACGATGCCCGGCGCCGGGGCTTCGGGTCTGGGAGCGGACGGCTCCCCCGTCCCGACGGATCCTGCCGCGGGGTACACCCGGGCGGTGCGACCCTCGGGCGCGCCCGGCACGGGGGTGAACGGCGAACGGGCCGGGCGGGCCGGCGGCTTCCAGGGCGCGAGATCGCCGACGCCCTGGGCGCCCGGATCCTGCCCCGCATCGGAGCTTCGCGGCAGTTCCACCGCGCGCGGGTCGACGGGTGCGTCGGGATCGGTCGGGTCCTGGGGGTTGATCGGTCCCAAGGAACCGAACGGGTCAAAATCGCGGCCACTCATGCAAATACCCTAGTCCGCGAAGCTATGGCGGGTCGCCGCTACTGCGCGTATCCCGGCGCCGGCGGCAGCCCGAAGAACTCCTCGAGCGTCGCGATACCGGTGGCCCGCATCTCGGTCGCCAGCTCGGTGCCGACGTAGCGGAAATGCCACGGCTCGGGGATGAACCCGGTCACGTCCGTCTTCCCCTCGGGGTAGCGAATGATGAAGCCGTACTCGGCGGCGTGCTCGGCGAGCCACATCCCCGCGGGGGTCTGGCCGAAGCAGGCCTCGAGGTAGCAGGATCCATGATCGTCGAGGTCGATCACGAGGCCCGTCTGGTGTTCGGAGTGGCCGGGGCGCGCCGAGTAGGTGTCGGCGGCCGCCTGGCCGTCGCGATCGACGTATCCCTGGTAGAGCGATATCTGGGTCGCGTAGTCGCGGTAGGCGGAGATGATCCACACGTCGTGGCCCGCGGCCGCGGCGGCCCCGATGAGCGCCTCGGCCGCGCGCGCTGCGGGCTCGCGCAGCGGCTGCGCATACTGGTTGCCGACGCCCGCGGGCATCGACAGGTCAGCCGGGGCGAAGTCCACGGGCTGCAGCGGGCGCAGCTTGTTCGAGACCACCCAGATCGAGTTCGGGTCGTCGATTGAGTGGGCCGACGTGTCGAACGACGGCTCGGGCGGCGGGGTCGGCTCGGGACTCGGCAAGGCCTTCGGGCTGGGTTCGGGCGCCGGTGTCTCGGCGGCACACCCCGGCATCACCGAAAGCACCCCCGCGAGCAGGATCGCGGCGCCGGCCACCGCACGCCCTGATCGGCCAATCATCGCGGCGCACCGGCGACTGCGCCGGCGGGGAAGAGCGCGAGCGTGATGCCCGTGCCGATGCCGCGCTGGTGCGCCGAGATCGAGATGGACTGTTCGCGCAAAAAGCTCAGCAGCTCGACGGGGCCGGCCATCGTGACCGGTTCCGCCCAGACCGCTGTGCGCTCGAGCCCCCCGAGCCACTCGGCAACCTGGACAGGGTTTCCCCCGATCAGGCGGATGCGCAACGCGGGCACACCCGGGCCGGGGGCGCCGGACGCCGCGAGGCGCTCGAGCCAGTCGGCATCGCGTTCGAGACTCACCTCGATGCCCTGCGTGGCCAGCACCTCGGCGATCTCGCGCGGCAACGGGTCGCCGGTCGAGAGGGTGAACGGGGCCCCCACGATGAAGGCCGCGGCAAGTACGCGCACGAGCGAGGCCAGCTCGGCGCCTTCGGCGATGCGGATGTGCGAGGCGACCGGCCAGTACCGCAAGAGGTTTCCCTCGACGCCGAGTCCGACCCGATCAGTGACGAGCCCAAGTGAAGTACGCCAGGTGAGCGCGTCGCTCAGGGCGGCACGGCGCACGCGGTCGAAGGCGTCGTAGTCGAGCGACGCCTGCGCCGCCTCGATCAACAGCTGCACCTCTGGGTCGAGGCCCCGCAGGTGCAGGGTGCTGCTCTGCGTGCCCTCGCGCGCGGTCCACGAGCCGAGCGGGATGAGCCGGGAGGGACCCCCGGCAAGTGGCTGAGCGCCCATCCCGGCTTCGTTCCAGCCCCCGCTCGGCTGGCGCTCGACACGGAGGCCCGTGGTCGGCCGGCCGACGGCGAGCGTCGCGGCCTCGACCTGGTCGACCCAGGCCCCGATCTCGTCGGGGTCGGTGGAGTGCAGGCCAGCCACAGCGCCGGTGCCGTGTGCGTTCTGCAGCGCGATGGCCTCGCCGAGCGTGTGCGCCGTGAGTACCGCGATCACCGGCACACCCGGGTAGTCGCGCACAAAGACCGAACTCTTCTGGGTTCCGGTGCGCACCCCGGGGCTCCAGAGTCGCCCCGACTCGTCCAGCGGCTTGGGCTGCACGAGCCACTTCTCGCCCGGATCGAGCGCCGTGAGCGCCGCCCATTCGGAGTTGGTCGGCTCGGCGGGCATCGGGCCCATCCGGAACGTGAGGGGGTCTACGTCGCCCGGGTGAGCGGTGTCGCCGACCTCGATGGCGCGCACCGCGTCGGCCAGAAGCTCGGCAAATCTCGGCGAGCGGGCCACGCTGCCGAGCAGGATCACGAGGCGCGCGGCGTCCGGGTCACGGCCGGCACCCGCGAAGGCGGAGGCGGCGATGTCTCGCGCCGCGAGAGCGAAGTCCGCGCTCGGGGTGACGAGGATCGAGCCCCGGGCGGCGAGCTGGGCGGCGATCCGCAGCGACGGCCGACGACGCACGAGCGCACGGGCATCCGCCGCGGTCCCGAAGAACAGGGCGCGGTCGAAGCGTTCGTCCGCCGCAAGGGCGGCCGCGAGATCCGAGTGCGCGCCGTCCGCGGCCTCCGCCACGGCGAGGCGCACGAGGCCCTCGGGCAGCCCCGTCGCCTCCCACTCCTCGAGCAGGACCGCTGAGGCCCGCGCGACGGCCGGGTGCGCGACGAGCACGACGGCGCTGCCCGCGGCGAGCAGGGCGGCGACGGCCTCGGCGGCGCGGGCGAGCGGCGCCTCGGGCGCGGTCACCACGAGGGCGAGGGTGTCTGGCTGGAACTCGGCGCCGCGCACGGCACCCAGTCCGTCGGCCAGCTGGCCGAGGTAGCGCGCCGCGTCGACCGCGTCGTTCACCTCCGCGTCGAGCTCGTTCGCGGGACGGCCGGTGGTGGCCGCCAGGACCTGGAACAGTCGATCGCGGGCGGCGACCGTGCCGAGCGCCGCCCGCCGCAGGCGCGTCGCCCGCTCGTGCGGCGGCGTCTGGCGCCAGGCGTGACCGCTCGCGAAGGCGCCGCCCACCAGGGCATCGATGTCTCCCGCGGCCTCGCGCGCCTCGGCGACGCGGTCCTCGCCGTCGAAGCTGTCGGCCGCGCCGGCAAGCACCTCGCGCATCCACGCGCGATTTTCGGGGCGGGTCGCATCAGTGATCGGCTCGTTCGCGAACCCCGTCACCGAGATCGCCGGCACACGGATCGGGGGGCCGGCCGCCTCGAGACGCACCGCACCCGTCGAACCACGAGTCAGGCCGAGCACGGCGGCCGTGAGTCCGCCGGTGTCGAAGCGGTCGGCGTCGGCCGGGGGCCGGTAGAACAGGGCGCTGTCGCGCTCGGACGGGTCCCACTCGCGCGCCCGTTGCTGCAGGCGGTGCGTCTCGGGCGGCGCCTCCTGCGCCGCCGCGAGTGCGGCCTCGGCACGCTCATTGCCCGCCTCCCGCGCCGCCGGGTCGAACAGCGCGGCGTCGGCGCGTTCGAACGCCGAGCCGTCCGCGGCCCGCAACTCGAGCAGGTCGCGCAGCAGCGCGAGTGCTCCACGAAACTCCCCCGGGGGCACGACGGGCGCAAGCAGCCGTGGCCGCGCGCCCGAGTCCACGAGCGCCTGCAGGGTGGCCGCGCCGCTGCCCCGGGTCTGTTCGATGATCAGGTGCTGCGCGGTTCCGCGTCGCTCGGCCAGCGCGAGAGCGAGGGCGATCGTGTGCGGCTCTCGCGTCGCAAGAACGGGCCGCAGGACTGCTGCGCGCTCGGGCGCGAGGGCGAACTCGAGCAGGCGCACCAATTGCGCGTCGACGGCCTCACGCGTGTCGAGATTGGGCACGCTGAGCCCGGAAATGATCGCCGCAGCGACCTCCTCGGCCGCGATCCTGCCTCGGGTGACGCGCACGTGCAGGGGGGCCCTGCCTTCCTCAGCGCGGGCATGGGCCAGCCCCGCGTAACCCTCCATGATGCCGAGCGACTCGGGCAGCTGGGCGAGCACGGTGATGCCGAGGTCAACGTCCGCTTCAGTGGCGGCCAGCAGCCGTTCGGCGAGCTCGGGGACAAGCAGCGCCGCCCGGTACGAGTGGGCCTCGAGGGTGATGGCGACGCCGAGCTCAGCGGCCCGAGCAACGAGCGGGGCCAGCAACTCCGCCGCGCGCGACGCCGCGCTGTCCTGCGACCAGCCCGCGTCGCGCGGGTCACCCAGCTCGGGCAGCACCCCGGCAGGATCGATCGAGAGGGCCGCAAGCCCGGGGGTCTCGAGCAAGCGCGTCATCCCGGCGACCCTGGCCGCGGCGGCGTCCGGGCCGAGTACGGGGTCGCCGAGCAGGGAAGCCCCGGGTTCGCAGCCGAGCTCGAGCGTCTCTGCGAGCACCCGGGCGATCGGGTCGCGCGTCAACTCGCGGCGCGCGGAAAGCCCTCGTGGCTCGGCCGTCACCACGAGCGGCGAGATGAGGCGCCGCAAGCGGCGCTTCGCGAGTGGGACGATCGCCCACGGCAACCCGAGCGACACGAGTCCGCCGGCGCGGAGCGCAAGCCTGAGCGGCACCGGAAGTGTCTCGGGCACCTCGCGCGAGACCTGCCGGAGGCCCTCGGCGGCCACGAACGCGTCGTCGGGGCTCGCCACAAGGTCGACAAAGTCTCGCCCAAAGTCGAAGCCCTCGGCCTCGTTCAGCAGTGCCGCGGTGGGCGAGGCGGTGCTCACGCCCGCGGCACGCGCCTCTGCGACGCTCTCGATCCACGTGCCGACCAGGGCATTCGCCTCGTCTGCGAGGCCTGAGAGGCCTGCGTCGGTGTGCGGTGCGCTGCCCAATTCGCTCGTCATACGCCCACTGTATTGGCCGATGGCGACGGGATCCTGCAGAGCCGCGGCGAGCCGGGAGCTACGTGAGCAGCGCCCGGTCGTCGAAGCTCGCGCCCTTGATCTTGGCGAACTCGGCGAGCAGCATCGGCACGGTCAGCTGCTGCTTCTGTTCGGCGCTCGCCTCGAAGACGATACGCCCGTCGTGCATCATGATGAGGCGATTGCCGAGCGCGATCGCCTGCTCCATGTTGTGCGTGACCATGAGCGTGGTGAGGCCGCCCTGGGAGACGATGCGCTCAGTGAGTGCGGTCACGAGCGCCGCCCGCTGCGGGTCGAGCGCCGCAGTGTGCTCGTCGAGCAAGAGAATGCGGGGCTCGGTGAACCCGGCCATGAGCAGCGACAGCGCCTGGCGCTGGCCACCCGAAAGCAGTCCGACCTTCGCGCTCAACCGGTTCTCGAGGCCCAGTTCGAGCGCCCGCAGCTCTTCGGCGAACCGCGCGCGACGCGCCTTGGTGACGCCGCGGCTCAGGCCGCGGGTCTGCCCACGCTTCAGGGCGAGGGCCAGGTTCTGCTCGATCGTGAGGTCAGGGGCGGTGCCGGCCATCGGATCCTGGAAGACGCGGCCCACATAGCGGGCGCGCTGGAACTCCTTGAGCTTGTTCACCCGGTTGCCGTCGATCTTGATCTCGCCAGAATCGACGAGGATGCGGCCGGCGACCGAGTTCAGCAGCGTGGACTTCCCGGCGCCGTTCGAGCCGATGACGGTGACGAAGTCACCCTCCTCGAGGTGCAGCGAGATGTCGGCGAGCGCGCGGCGCTCGTTGATCGTGCCGGGGAAGAAGGTCTTCGAGATGGTGTCGATACTCAGCATGGCGATCGCTCCTTAACCCTGTGCCGTCGCGGGGGCGGTCGTCTCGGTCGCGGCCTCTTTCGGAGGTACGCGCCCGCCGCGGTTTCGCAGCGACGGGATCTTCTTGAGGAAGCCCCAGCGCGGCAACAGCAGCGCGAGGATCACGAGGATCGCGGTGATCGCCTTCATGTCCTGCGGGTCGAGCCCGACCTTGAGCGCGCCGAAGATGATGATGCGGTAGAGCACGGCGCCGAAGACGACGGCGAGGCTCGCCATGAAGAGGCCGCGGTGGCCCAGCACCGCCTGGCCGAGGATGACCGAGGCGAGGCCGACGAGGATGAGGCCGACGCCCATGCTGATGTCGGCGAAGCCCTGGTACTGAGCGACGACCGCGCCGCCGAGGCCGACGAGGCCGTTCGAGAGCGCGAGAGTCAGGATCTTGGTGCCATCGGTGTTTACACCGAAGCTGCGGATCATCTGCTCGTTGTTGCCGGTGGCCTGGATCGACAGGCCGAGGTCGGTCGACAGGAACCAGTCGACGAGGAGCTTGATGAGGAGGACCGCGACGGCGAACACGGCGATGCCGATGGCCGTCTTGCCGAGGACGTTGGCGTCGCGCAGCGGCGTCATGATGGTCTCCTCGCGCAAGAGCGGGAGGTTAGCTTTGCCCATGATGCGCAGGTTGATCGACCACAGCGCGATCATGGTCAGGATGCCCGCGAGCAGGCCGTCAATGCGGCCCTTGGTGTGCAGGATCCCGGTGATGGTGCCGGCGATGAGCCCCGCCCCGAACCCGGCGAGGGTTGCAAGGACGGGGCTCTGCCCGGCGGTGATCAGAGCGGCAGCGACCGCCGCGCCCGTGGTGAAGCTTCCGTCGACCGTGAGGTCGGGGAAGTTCAGGACGCGGAAGGTGAGGTACACCCCTAAGGCGACGACGCCGTAGAGGAGCCCCAGTTCGATCGCACCGATCATGATCAGCCCTTCGTTGTTACGTAACTAGTGTCTACTCAATCACGCGGTCGGCGCGATCGACGATCGCGGCCGGCAGCTCGACACCCATGCGGGCGGCGGCGGCGGGGTTGATGACGAGCTCGAGCTGGTTCGAGGTCTCAACGGGCATGGTCGCGGGGTCCGCGCCTTCCTGCAGGATCTTGATGGCCATCTCGCCGGTCTGGTGACCGAGCTTCGTGTAGTCGATTCCGAGCGTCGCGATGGCGCCACCCTCGACGGTGCCAGCCTCGGCGCCGATCACGGGGATCTGTGCGGCCTCCGCGACCTGCACGACGGTCGAGATCGCCGAGACGACCACGTTGTCGGTGGGCACGTAGATCGCATCGACGTCGCCGAGGGCCTCGGTGGCCTGCTTGATCTCAGCGGCGTTCGAGACGGTCTTCTCGACGATCTCGATGCCGAGATCCTTCGCAGCGTCCTTGGCGAGCGCGACCTGGATCTCGGAGTTGACCTCGCCCGAGCTGTACACGATGCCAACCTTCTTGGCGTCAGGGGCGATCTCCTGGATCAGCGCCATCTGGTCGGCGACCGGGTTCAGGTCGCTCGTACCGGTGACGTTGCTGCCCGGGGCCTCGTTCGAGTCGACCAGGCCGGCCTCGACCGCGTCGGTGACGGCGGTGAAGAGCACGGGGATGTCGGTGATGTTCTGCGCCGCGGCCTGCGCCGAGGGGGTAGCAACCGCGAGCACGAGGTCGACGCTGTCGGCCGCGAACTTCTGCGCGATGGTGGTGGCGTTCGCCACGTCAGCCTGAGCGTTCTGCTCGTCGAACGTGACCGTCTCGCCCTCGACGTAGCCGGCGTCGATGAAGGCCTGCTTGAAGCCCTCGGTCGCAGCGTCGAGCGCGGGGTGCTGCACGAACTGGCTGATGCCGATCGTGACCGACTTGGCGGCTTCGTCGCCGCCCTCCGTCGCGGTGTCACCTGCGGCGCAGCCAGCAAGAGCGAGGGCGGCGGCGGCCGCGATACCGGTCAGCGCGAGTGCGCGGCGGCGGGTGAACGAATTTCGCATCGAAACTTCCTTTGGTCCTGGGTATGGAACTGCGGCGCTAGAGGTGCGTGGCCGGCTCGTTGCGCACTGGGCGCGGGCAGCCCGTCGCTGGACCACCACGGGTAATCGTACCGAGCCCCGGCCGACGCCGGGCACCACTGACGTAGGAGAACCATAGATGTTGCGCACTCGTTGTGTTCCCGCGGCGCTCGCATTGTGGCCCTCCGGCCATCGGCGGCGGTAATACTTGAGGCATGATCGGAGCCCTTCGCCCAGTTCTCGACCACCCAGCCGCGCTCGTGCGCGTCCGCCTGGCTGAGCGCACACCCCTGTCCCCCACGATTTCGCGGATACGCCTCGAGCCCGTGGGGCCCGAGGACGTGGTGGCCCTGGCGGCGGCTGGCGCGGGCTCGCCCGACGACCGGATCAAGCTGTTCCTGCCCGACCCCGCGACCGGATACCTCGTGCCTCCCCGCATCGCGCCGGACGGCGCGATCGTGCGGGCCGCCGACGCAGTGTCGATCTCGCGGGACTTCACGCGGGTCGACCCGCGCGTGACGGGAGACGCCGGGGCGATCGAGATCGACTCCGTGTCGTTTGCCAGCCCCGGGCCCGCGACGGCCTGGCTGCACGGGCACACCGAGCACAGCACCGAGCTCGGCGCCGAGGCCGTCGTCGCGCTGCCGCGCACGAGCCGGGCGCTGCCGGCCGCCGCGGACGTCGAGCGCGCGCTGCTCGTGGTCGACGAGACCGGCATCGCCGCGCTCTCGGGCATGCTCGCGGCACTCGACCCCGCGATCCGGGCCACGGTGATCGTGATCGGCGACGAGGACGGCTACGAGTCCGCGCTGTCCCCGCGCCTCGCTGCGCGGGCCAGCGTCGAGTGGCTGTATCGGATCGACGGTCCGGGTCAGCTCGAGGAGGCGGTGCGCTCGGTGCCGCTCGGCGAGCGCGACTGGCTCTGGGCGGTCGGCGAGGCGAGCGAGCTCGCGGCCGCACGCCGCAGCCTCCCGGGCGCGCTCCCCGCAGAGCGCGCCGAGTTCACCGGCTACTGGCGCCGGGGACGCGTGAATTTTGACCCGGACGAGCAGATCTAGCCCGGGCCCTTCGCCCCGAGCCCCAAGCCCCCTCCAGCTACCCCGCCGAGGGGGGGGGGAGAAAACGGGGCCCCCCCGGTAAAACACCCCAAAGGCGACCCCGCTA